>NZ_KQ410724.1 GCF_001262505.1 Shinella sp. SUS2 | reverse complement strand
AGGTGGCCGGTTTTTACTCCGCCCGCGGCTGGACTATTCCGCCGCTACCGTGGCCGACTTTTCCACCGCCGCTCTCAGCTCCCACCGACCTCTTCCGCCGCCTGCTTTAGGAGGGAGGATGCCAGGACCATGTTGCCCTGCCCCTCCGCCTTGTCGGCCATGCGCTGAAGCGCGCGAAGGCGAACGGCCCGATGGCTGATCCCTATGGAAGCGGTATCCTCCAGAAATGTCTTCCGGGTCTCCTCGAAGAGAATGCGCCACTTGGGCGCCAGGCCGGAAGCAGCCTTCTTGTTCGGGTCATGGCTCTCGACAAGCTGCCGGCTGACCTCGATGGAAAACTCCTTCTTGACCGCAGCAGCGACGATCGAAGGACTATCGAAGCATGCCAGAGCCTGCACGATGTACGTCTTTATCTCGTCCGAGAGTTTCGCTTTCGCCATGGCCGTGTCAAAGTCCAGTCAAATGGAGGAAAGCGATGACCATCACCCCCGTGAAGTTCACCTTGAAAAGAGAGGTTGTGGTCGAGGGCCATCATATCGGAGGCGGGATCTATGTCGGGCAAAAGCTGTCCGACACTGAGATCGAACGCTCAAAGAGCCGGAATGCGTCCTACTTCTTGCACTTCGTACCACCGCGCTTTGGCCGTGATCCCGCCAAGGCAGAACGCTTTGATCTGGATGTTACGGAGCAAGTTCAGAAAGGCCAGATCGTCGTCGGCTAGGCCACTCGCAGATTGCAGGTGCCACATGCATGCTCGATGTGCGCGCGGGCAATTTCCGGCGGCCGGCTGGCGGCGTCTACAAGCTCGCGAACACCGGCAGCATCTGCCCCATAGCGACGGACGACACCGATGAATTGCTCTACGTCGTGCCCGCAAATGGTGAAGACCGGGCGACCAGTCTGGCTGTTGAATTTCGGAGCGCCGAATGAATCGAAATCCTGGGCGGCGTGATAAAGCTCGTGCTCGACCAGCGCCATGAACTCGGCATCACCACACTGGGCGCAGTAATGGGCATCGAGCGTGATGATGAAATCCGGCACTGAGCCGAACCATTCCGTGATCTGCTGCTCGACGCGAGCCTTTGCCCACTTACCCATGGCGCCTTGTGGCGTTCCGGTCTCGCACTGACCTATGACGCGCTTGCCCTTGCGAGTGTTCTCCACGGCTGCCCAGAGATAGCCGATATGGGCTTCTGCCAGATGAGCATGCTCGGGATTAGAGACGGGAGACGCCTCATCGAGGAAAGTGACGCGCACCCACTCCGACATGTCGAGGGCTGGCGTGAACGGCGAGCCGTCGACACCGAACATGCTTTCTGGCGGCTGTGGGCGCTCAATCATGGCTTGCTTTCGGATAGGCGCTGCGAGAACTTCTCATGCCGGACATTTTTCAGGACTGGCATGGGCTAACCTTGGGAGGATTTGATGAGCGAGCGGAGTTGCCCAAAAGGACATGGCGAGATGGAAATGGTCACCAAGCGTTTTGGGCATGACAGCGCAATGAAACAAAATGGCTCGCCGGGATGGGAGGCGGGCGGATTGGCCGTTGGGGCTTTCATCACTTGGCGCTGCCATAAATGTGGCTACGAAACCAAGGAAGAACTCGAAACCTACTGAAGACCTGCCTCTACCCTTCACCGAGGATACAGAGGGAAGCATCTGAACCTATCATCTATGGTTGCGTTCCGGTAACAGTCGTTCAAACCGAAGGAGGCGTTCATGGCCGCTCGACAGATCGCTTGGCTCTTCGTGATCGGGGTGATTGCCTACGCCTGCTTCTGGATCGCGTGGCATTGGTTTTGAGAAGCCGGGCCGAAGCCCGGCTCTCGTTTCAGGCATGCGGGATCAGCAACGCCTTCGCACCTCGACGAAGTGCAGGCGGGCGCCGGTGGCATCGGCAACGTTCATCGTTTCGCCCGGGAACGAACTTCGCCCGTCGGCGCGGCTCAGCGTGGCGGCGGGGGCTTCGCAGGTCAGCGCGACGGCGTCTTCGTGAACCTGGAGGATGGCCGGAGCGTCGATCGATGCCTTGACGGCTTCGTAGATACCGGGGTCGGTGGGCGTGGCCGCGACCGCGGGCGCCGACATTGTGAGGGCCATGGCCGCGAGGGCGAGGCCGGCACAGACAAGACTTCGGATCATGCGCATGCTGGTTCCTTTCTGCTGGGTTGAAAATCTGCGCGCTTAGGCTCACACTTGTTGTGCCCGCGATGCCATGCCTATCAGCTGCTATCGCTTTCATCGCTACCAGGAGCGGGCGCCCCCCCAATCTGATTGAAGGAGATAGCCTATGCGCGTGTCACTGAGCATTTACCTGCCTAGCTGCCCGAGTTGTCGAGCCGAAGAGCCGGCGGTATGGGACGCTGACGATGATGAAGTCGTCGAGTGCCAATGCGGAGCAAGCCACCACCGAGATGAATGGCTAGCCAACAAGTCTTATGATGGCGCGGCGCCGATGCCGACTGCGTGAGGGAAGCGGCCCCGCCTCGGGTGACAGACCGCGACGGGGTCGCTGGCACAATTTGCCGCGAAAGATGAATTGGTTGCGGTGGCAGGATTCGAACCTGCGGCCTCTTGGTTATGAGCCAAGCGAGCTACCGGGCTGCTCTACACCGACAAGATGCCGGGCTAGCCTCCCGGCTTGGCCGCTGGGCCTTGGCGTCGTCACCCTCAGGTGGCCATGGCTCCTAGTAGTGCGGGGCGCAGCGGCTTCCCCTCGTATGGCTGAATTCTTTTCGGGCGCGACCGGTGCGAACCGGCTTTCAGCAGCGATTACGCTCTAACTGTCATCCGCGCCCTGATGGTTAAGTCGCCCTTGAGCGCAAATCACCACTATAGATTTCGTATAGCTTATTCGGGTTTCGAGTGGAATCCCGGATCAAGCACTTTTCCGCAGTTTCCCGTGATTTTCATAGCCAAAATGGATAGCAAGCGCGGTAAGCCCTTGCTTCAGCATTTCTACATAGGCGCGCTGAAGATTCTTGCTCTGGGTCAGGTCGGCAACCGCCCTTCCCTCACCCGCAACCTTCACCATGACGTCATAGCCGATGCCAAGGACGCGCCGGCAATCGGCAAGGTCAATGCCCGCTTGGATCTGTCGGTCGGACAGCGCCGATCGCGGACCGCCACCATCAACCGGCTCCCGGCTGTAATCGAACGATCCGGCGCCAGCGCCGCCAAGCGCCTCCCAAATCCGACGGAACCGCTCGCCGGCCTTGGCCTGCGCTTCGTCGATAAGCTTCCGCTGCTCAAGCACGACGAGCGCACTTTCCTTCATGTTCTTCACCGCCATGGTCTTCTTCGGGTTCCATGTCTCGCCGTCATGCGCCCGGTTGTAGAGCGGGTTATCGATCTCGCTCAGTGCTGGCTCGGCTCGGCAATGCCCGATTCCCGCCAAAGTGATCGCGCCGACCTTTGCCTTCCGTCCTCGTCTTGCCATTGAACTACCGCTCCTTGCTCATGATGCGTTCCGCGTGCGCCCTCACGCCATGCAGCGCCGTCGTATGGTCTCTCCCGCCGAAGAGCCTCCCAAGTTCCGGGTAGCTGATCGATGGTTTCACCATGGTCTTGATCTCCCACATGAGGAGATGCCGGAACTGAGCGACCCTGTGCTTGCGGCAGGGACCGATGACAGCCTCGAACGACACCCTCGCCTCTGCGCAGCGTTTCAGGATATGCGCCGTGCAGGGCCCGTTTGCTGCGATCATCTGCCACCGGCGGAAAGCCCTGACATGGGCATCGTGAAAATGCAGGTTCACGGCCGGCAGCCGGCGGCGAACGGTGATTAGACGTTCCGCGTCCACCGGCTCGGGACCTACAGGGCTGACCGGTGCCCGGCCAAACAGCCGGCGCCGCACCGCAGCGTGGTCGGCCAGAAGCGCGGCCGAGCTCGTGAAAGTCTTGGCCGACACCTGGATGTTCATGCCGCGGCCCTCCCCGCCATGGTGGCGGCCGGCGGCGCCCAGATTTCACCGATGGCGTAGAGGAAGATCGCGCCAACCGGCAGGCCCTTCTTGACGCGACCCACCCATGCCTCTTGAGACGGGCAGGTTTCGAAGAGATACCAGCCGTCGAGCGAAAGCTCCTCGGCTTTCCGGCGCGCGTCGTCGCCGAGGTTCTTCAGCAGGGCATACTTCCCCGATCTGATATTCATCTGCGCGTTTTCGCGAACCATCCTGGCCCGCTCGGAAATCCGGGCGCGGTCGTCGCGAAGGCTTTGGGCCTCACCATTGGCCAGAGCGGCCAGTTCCGACGGGTTCGGCAGGAACGCCAGATACTTCGAGTAGCCGCCGCGCTTGAGCTTGATGAACGCCTTGCGCAGGCCGTCGATCGGCGCTGCTGACAGCGCCTCGCGGTAGAGGTCGATCGCGTCGTTCTCGCTTACCGCCGACGGGATCATGAGGCCGGCGTCGAGCAGGGCGTTGATGCACTTCGCCACCTCGTCGGCGCCGGACGGGGACAGCTTTTCAGTGAGGGCGGTAATCTCGCTCTGAAAGGTCGATGATAGGGCTGGCGCTGTCTGCATTTTCATCACCGTTGATTTCGCGTTTGAAGTTCTGCCGTAGGCGCTCGTGGCGCTGCATCGCCGCGCTGGGCGGCTTCGACCCTGGCGGCGCTTGAGCGCGGTGCTCCCAGGTCGCAGCGGCTTTGCGCTTGTCCATCGCGTCTTGAATCGCCGGGACGAAGTAATCCCAGGATCGGGCTGGCCGGTTAAGGCGGGCGGCGACGGCGCGGATGGCGGGCAGGACATCGAGGTCGATATCGGCGCCGGCTCGGACGAGCTCCATCACCGGGCCGACAACGAACCCGCCATGCGGCTGCATCTTCTCGCCGGCAGCATCCCGCAATTTGCTTTCGAGGGTCGTCGGATCGAGATCGCAATCCTCGCGCTCGCTAAGCAGCCCAGGAGAACCTTGGTGTTCTGGTAAACTGGTGTCTTTAGTGTTTCGTTCTTGTTTCGGATTTGGCTCTTGTGGTGTTTCAGAAGGTGTTTCAACATTCTGATATCTGTTGTAATTACAGACAGTTACGAGCGTCTTTCCTGTTTCAGAGCGTGTTTCAATCATGTTCTGCTCGGAAAGCAGGTTGAGAAACTGCGCTACGCGCCGCGTGGACGTCCATTTCCACACCGCCTGCATCTCGCGGACGGTCGCAAAGAAGCTGCCCACGGGCACCTTGTGGACCGAAGCGCCGACCCGGTGAGCGGTCTCCTTCCACGCTGCCCGGCAAATCATCCATTGCCAGGCCTCGCGCTCGGTGAAGGGTTCCGGCGCGAAAACGCTATGCTCGTGGATATCGACCTGGATGCGCACCCAACGGCTCACTGAAACTCCCCTCTCGCGTTCGATTGGGAGGGAGCCGCGGTATCGCCGCCGCTACGGAGCAAAGCCGGCGCGCTGCGACGTTTTCCAACGGCGGTGCTTGAGGGCGTCACGCCATGATCAAGATCAGCGCGGGCAGCCATGAGATTGTACGCATCGCTCTCGTCGATGCCGCAAGCCTCGGCGATCGCCATGCTGTTCCGGCCATGAAGGGCGTAGGCCTCGAGGAAGGTGATGGTCATGCCGCCACCTCACCAAATTTTTTGAGGTTGGCGGCCGGTACATTCTTGAAACCAGAAAACCTCGAAAATAGATTGGTGGTCGGCGTCCGATTCCGACGCCATCCTTGTTGATCACCAACGTTTTCAGTGAGGTAGAGATGAACTCGAAGGTATTTGATAGGCCCGTATATCTGAAGGAACGCAAAGAGCTGATCCGGGAGATAACGTGTCTGGAAGACGCCATCGACTTTCTGGAAGAGTGGCCTGAGCGCGATCGTGACATAATTCACGATGCGACCTTGAAGACCTGCTACATGGCCTTTGACGGCCTCAAACCTGTAAAGGTCGGACGCGACGCCATCCGCTCCTTTGGGGAGAAGAAGGGCATTCTGGTGAAATCTGCTGGCATCATGCCGTGGATGATCCGCTCGCGATCCGGTGGCGGACGCTTGTCCGCGTAGAACCTCTAGCGATCTGGAGAGGCGGCGATTGCGGCCTCTCTTTCGATTTGGACAGATCATGCCGCCACCTTGCGATAGGCCGCGTAGTCCTCGGGGCGCTCAAGCTGCTTGCGGCATGGCGGGATCCACACCAGCTTCGTGCCTGTCACGCCGGTCAGCCAGACCAGCCAGCAATAGGACGTTGCCGTCGAGCCGGTTGCGGTCAACCTGCCCTTGACCATCGGGACGCGCTCGGAGAACTGCGCGACGATGTTCGGCGGGCGCTTGCTGTAGAGGTTTTCGTATCGGCCGACGCCCTCAAGGAACGAGGTGCGGACGATCATCGCCACGCCTTCGGTGGCAACGTCCAGCGCGCGGGCGATGAACTGCTCTGCGAGGCGGAATGGAGGGTTCGCGACGATCCAGTCAGGACCATCGCCACACCATTTGAAGACCTGCGGCAGGAACGGCATCAGAAAATCGTGCTGGAATGCGCCTTCAAAGCCGTAGTCGTGGATATCAGACGCCCATACCGCGGAGAAGAATTCGCCAAGAGGGTCAACCATGTGACCGCGATTGCACGTTGGCTCCCACGCGGTCTTGCTCTTGAGGTAGCAACCGGAAAGCACATGGGTGCAGAGCGCCCGCGTACCCCACGGCTGGGTCGGGAAATCGTCGAGGCTGTCATGCGCCTCGGTGCGCTGCTGCATCACGGCCGATGAGGTGTTCTGGCTCATGTCGTCACCTCACGGAACATTCGACCACCTACCCCGGTTGCACATGCGTAGAGGAGAGCGATATGGCCAATGACCCAAACGATCCGAAGAAGCCCTTGGAAGTTCCTCCGGAAGAGACTCCAGACGATCTGCCGGACATTCCGGAACGTCCGATCGAGGAACCGGGACCAGATGTCGTTCCTGAAGAGGCACCGGATGTCACGCCCATACCGGGCGAGGAAATTCCGTCGAAGATGATCCGCTGAGGTCATGCCGCCTCCCCGCGCGCCGACAGATTCGCCAGCGCGCGTTTGCAGCGGTTGCAAAGGCGCGTGACAATGGCGAGCCGCTGAAGCTTCACGCCATTGTCTGCCTTACCCATGCTTCCCCTAAGGCGGAAAATCTGCGCCTCGAGCTCAGCGATTTCTTCTCGGAGAAGTTCCGCGTCGGTCAATTATCCGGCCTCCGCTCTGGCAACGGACGCTCGGCCGGCTCGAAAAGGCGGCACGCCTTGGCGCAGTGCGGGATGAGCCGGTTCGCCTTGTTTAGAATAGGTCGATTGCACTTTGCCTTTTTGAGGCCGAGCGGCTGGAGCTTGTGCCGCTTTCCGAAGTAGCCGGGGTCTCCGGCCACAAGCTCTTTGCCCCCCCCTACCAGCTTCCGCCATTTCCAGGCGTGCCAGAAGCGGCATTCGCGGCAGGTTCGGCCTTCCGGGCCTGTGCCGGCGATATGCGCTTGTCCAAGATAGGTGTCGGCAATGGGCTTGTGGGCCTCCATCGCCGTCAGGTGCTCGCTGAACAACAGGTGCTGCGCCATGGCTATGCTAACTCCCTAGAATGGGTAGCGCTCGTCGAGAATGAGAACGGCGAAATTTCATCGGAATGACACGGAACCACCCGCGCACGATCTGCATTCATGGCCCCGGATAGACAGGGAAATACGAAATGCTTTCTGTGACTTGGGACCGCGCTCTTGCCGTTTTGCTTCCGGGTATGCCCCGCGCGATGGAGATCAAAGACGTTCGAAACGCCATGTTCGTCCTGGCTGAGAAATGGCCGGTCACATACGGCCGGGCCTTCCAGCGAGCCCTTGCTTTCTGCGCTCGTGCTATCGAGGGCAAATGCTCCCCGTCGCGTGCGAGGCTGGCCTTCCTTGCTGCCGCTCGTGAGGCAAATGTTGCCGTCGTGGCGTGAGATCATCCCGGCGGAATCGATCATGCTGCAGTCCTCAAGTGTTCCACGGCATATCCAGCCCATTGAGCTGCCGCCGCTTTCATCATGTTGGGGAAGGATCTGCTTCTCAGCCGGGCGCGCTCGGGTCCGGGCGGCATCCGGTGGACACGGTTCCATGCAATCCAATCGGGAGAACCCCGCTCGGGCTCCAGCAACATATCAGTCGGCTCAAGCCTCGGGAGGTTCCGCAGATACCAGCCGGTGGCCTTGTACTCGGGATGGCCGAACCAGAACGGCTGGACAATCTGAGGCTCAGGGAGGTCTTCAGGCATCCGCTCGCGAGCCAGATCGTTCATTCCTGGGTTCTCGGCAGCGATACGATCAATCGGCGCGTTCCAGCAGGCTTCGAAGATCGAGACACCTTCCTCGAACTCGTCTTTCATGTCCTGCCAGGTGCGACCCTTCGGGAGCTGTTTCGGTTCGGTCCATTTGCCGGGGCCCGACATCCAGCGCCGGCCGGATCGGCAAAGGCGGGTGCATGGGGGATGCATGACGGCGAGCAGATCCCAGCCGTCTCTTAGGACGCCGCCGCGGATGTCGCAGATGATATGTCTATTGGAGCGATCTTCCGCCGGGAGAATGTCGCAGGACCAAACATCGTGGCCGAGGTCCGCGAATGCCCGGCGAGCTATTCCGCTCGTCTCGCATCCGACGAGAATACGGAGAGGACGAAAACTGAGCTCCAGTTGCTGCATCACCTATCTCTCCGCCTCTTTCGGCGCTTCCAGAGAAGCCGAAGCCACTCCCACAGCCGCCGCGCCAAGCTTTTCGTCAGCCGCTTCATGATGACCGTCCATGCTGAGGCGTTCGGCACGATGCCTGTCCGCCGCTTCCTCGTTCCTGCGGCACGCCTCGTCGTAGGCGAGTTTCAGCGCCCGGTAGACAGATCCGGCCACGTCCTTCATGTCGCGCGTCTTGTATTGGAGACGGTATAGATAGCTCTCGGATACGCCAGTGCGCTCAGATAGGCGGTAGCGAGCCAGATACTCCTTGTCGCCGCGGCCTTTAAATTCGCGCGACATAAGATCATCTGCCCAGTTCTTCGCCTCTATCAATGCGACGCTGCTCATTTCATCCTCGGAGACATTCTTTCCGGATTTGCCAATATTATTTCCGTACATTCCGTCGCCTCTATGTGATCTTCGGATTGTTCAAGCCCGAAGGAGTTGCACATGAAGCGACCTTCAAAATTCGGCGGAGAGACGGGCGCGCTTGCCGGCGTATCCACCTCTCCGCTCGGTCCGCCGCAGAGCGAAGCCATCATCCAGTTCCCCAGCCCCGCCGCAAAACTCGCTGGGGCCAGAGAGGACGCCGGGGTTCCCCCGGCTTCGGCGTCCTCGTCATTCGTCAGCCTGGGAAGCGCCATCAGCCCGGTTATCCTGCGGCTGCAAGGCGGCTTTCCGAGAGTTAAAGTGTTGGCCGACGCGCCGAGGGAGGAGGTGCGAGCGCGCCGGCCGTTCAGTCAGCCGGTTGAAGAGGGGGAACCGGGCTGACCGAAACAGGAATCGTGATCTGCCGCCTCCAAGCGGCGATCGGCGTTGAGCGCGATGATCATCAAGGCGACACCGGCACCAGCGATGAGGATGGCAAGGATGCCCAGGCCGATCTCAATCATGCCGCTTCCCTCGCCTCCTTCCGCCGCGCGATTTCGCGTTCGGCGGCTTCGCGGTTTCGGCCAGAGACCGCGCCGAGATCAGGGTCCACGATGATGGTGGTGCCATCTTCGGTGGTGATGATGGAACGAGGCGCGCTCATGCCGGCACCTCGTCAATGAACGGACGCTCGGCCGGCAGGTCGTCAAAGATCGTGAAGGCTGAGGTAATTTCGCAATCCATCTTTCCGAGGCGGCGAGCACGCTCAACGCCAGAGATCCGGCCGGCCCATCGGTTGTTCGCGGCGGAGGCACGGGCGATGAACCTCCGGCCATGCCTGCGCCCGAACTCAAGGACCGCCGCGCGCGTCGTGCCGACGTTCATCGCGATGAAGCGGCCGCTCATTCCGCATTCAATGCCGCCGTCGATCTGGGCGAGCTTCTGTTCAATCGAGGCGCGAGACCACCATGAAGATTTCCGGATCATTCTGCTGCCTCCAGAGCTTCGACCAGCCCGAAGGCGGCCATGATGTCGCCGGCACGATGCGGGATTTCTTTCGCCAGTTCGGCGGCGATCTTCTTTTCCTGTGCCGGGGTGAAATTGCGGGCGGCGCGCTGCCACTCGATCACGTCGAGGAGCACGTCGTTTCCGCTGTAGTTCTTGATCGGGTACGAGATGCCGAGAGCCCGGCAGATGTTGTATCGAGCCCAGCCGTCAACAATCACATCGCCCATGCGAATGATCGGTCTGGAGACACCAATGCCGATGATGCTGAATTCCAGGCGCCCGTATTCGGCCTTGGTGAGTTCCGGGAAGCAATGGGCATAGTGCAGCCGCTTCATTGGCGTCGGCGGAACGTCTTCGATGAACCGGTCTGGATTGGGGAGAGCGCATGCGGCACCCTCCCCTGTGTTCGAGGTCTGGGTCTCAATGCCCGCGCGCGGTGCGCTGCTCTCTACATCGTCGCCTCCTGCGTTGGCGGCGGCATCGCTCCTATCGTCAACCGGGAGACTTACGCGCTCGTCGCTGGTTGGTGCCGTCGCTTCGCCTTGAGTGGCGACGGTGGCTTTCTCGGAATTGATGTTGGTGGCTTGCCCCGATTTGGCGTTCAGATGAGCCGACTGTTCGTCGGACCGGCCAGGATGGCTGCAACCATCCATTTTTACGCTACCGGCATCGGGACTTGGTACGCTCCGTTCGCCACCGGAAACGGCCGAGGCCGCGGGCCGGCTAATCTCTTCTGCCGTCTCCGGCGCTGTTCTGATGTCTTCGTGCTTGGTGAGGATGTTGAGGCCGAGGTCGGAACGGCGCTCATCTTCCTCTTCACGCTCGATCATGATGTCGAGAGCCTTCACCAGTGCCTTGCGACCGGTCTCGGTCTGCAAGCCGGTGGCGACGGTCGCGACCAGCTTGGCGCTGACGTCGTTGCCGAACACCTCGCCGGTTTCCGCGTCAAATTCCTCAATGTTTTCTCGTGCGTGTGCATGCACGAGGTTGAGCCCGTGAACCGCATCCCAGTAGATGTCGAAGACATGATCCTGCTCGACGCGCTCGTGCTCATCGATCTTTCGCTTCGAGACGACCTTCTTGAGGACCTTGACGTCGAAGCCGTTGGCGCGGGCTTCCTTGTAGATCTCGGACTTGTCCGCGTTCAGGTCGGCAATCTCGGCTTCGAGACGCTCGACGCGCTGAACGATGGCCTTGAGCTGGTCGGCGGCGACGATATCGGCGCTCATGCGGACACCGCCTTCCGCGAGGACGCATGGCGAGCTGACAGCCACTTCCAGTCGATGCCTCTCAGCCCTTTCCGAGCTGACGCCGCAATAACGCCATCGAAGTGCCGAGGCGAAATGCTCTCGCGGAGCCGCATCTGCCTGGCTGCCTCGTATCCGCAACCTACGTCGGTCGCGAATTCGCCGATGGTTTCCCATGCATCAATAAGGGCTGAAATGGAGGTGGGTGTTTTGCTCATGAAAGCTATCGTACAAAAGGTACGACAAAAGAGCAAGCCTTATTCGTACACTTCGCACGATGATTATCGGCCATAATGTACGAATGGAAATGCCTAAAGACAGATTGAAGCGCGCGCGAGCAGCGGCTGGGTTTGAAAGCCCGACCGAGGCAGCCGCCGCGTTCCCAAGGGACATCAACAAGAACACGCTGATCAGCCACGAGAACGGCAACCGCCCGATCTCAAAGAAGGCCGCCGAGAAATACGGCGAGCTGTTTGGCGTCGCCGCTGGCTGGATACTGTTCAATGACGGCGAGGACGACGGGATGCCCGCCGCGAGCGAGGTCGTCCTCTCACGCGTCGGCATGGGTGCCGGCCTCATCGCCGGCGTGGTCGCGGCCGGCATCTTCCGCGAGGTAGACGAATTCGATCAATCCGAAAAGGAAATGGTCGCCATCCCGCGCGACGAGAAATTCCCGAACGCTCGCCAGCTTCTTTTCGACTGCAGCGGCGACAGCATGAACGACCTGAAGCCGCGGCCGATCCTGGAAGGTGATCGCCTTGTCTGCATCGCATATGACGATGTCGAGCACCTGGTTGAGCTGAAATCCGGTATGGTGGTCGTCGTCCAGCGCGAGCGCGACGGCGGACATTTCCGCGAGTGGTCCGTGAAGCAGATCGAGCTTTACCCGGATCGGACAGAATTCCACCCGCGATCGACGAACCAGAAGCACAAGCCGATCGTCATCCAGCGTGACCATGATGCCGACGATGGCGTGACGGTTCAGGTAATTGCGCTGGTGCGGCGGATCACCAACGAGATGCCTGGTTTTTAGAATGGCAATCACTCTCCCCATTGGATGTTACGAGCTTCGCTCCAACCTCGCCGGGTTTCGAGTTCTTTCCGATTTGCACAACGCTCTAGAGCAATATGAAGATGAAGAGATCCATATTGATTGCAGTACGTTGAATTGGCTTGACGCGCATCTGGCCGCACCGCTTATGACCGTGATTGAGCACAGTAGGGCGAAACGAAACAATCATCAGATGTACAAACTAAACGAAAAAGTTCGGCATATTCTTAGGAAGAACAACACGCTTAAGAAAAAAGAAGAAGACACTCATCATACAACTATGCCTCTAACTCGCTTCGGCCTGCATAAGGAGGTGGATTTCGCAAAATACACGAGAGATCATATCGACCGACCAGAAATGCCTAATATGTCCAGCCCACTTAGAAGTAAATTTTACGAAGGGATTGATGAGCTCTTCGCGAACTGTTCACTTCACTCAAAATCTACAGTCGAGGTATGCGTATGTGGGCAGTTTTTCCCTCGGACTGAAAAGTTATCATTTACCGTATCGGATGGCGGCATTGGTATCGCGGGTTCACTTCGTAACGCGGGATACAATTTTGCAAGAGCGGCCGACGCTATCGATTGGGCGATGCAGTCGAATAACACATCAAGAAAGGGCGACATACCAGGGGGGCTCGGACTGAGGCTCCTCCGTGAGTTTGTGGAAGCCAACAATGGGAAGTTGACGGTCGCATCGACGAAAGGCGTTTGGATCCAATCCGGGAGCGACGTCGTTAAAGGATCGCTGCGGAACCCCTTTCCCGGCACCTCGGTCATTCTCGAGATAAACACAGCGGATAAAAAGCGGTATGATCTCAAGCAGGTTACCGATCCTCGCAACATTTGGTGATGAACAATGAAGGAAACCAAGATTTCTATTTCAAGCATCGTCGGTGGCGGGATATGCGTCTCCGCAAGTGATGGCCAGAAAGTTTATGAGCATGTCCAGAAAGCCGTGCAATCCGGAGACAGGGTTACGTTGAGTTTTTCTGGCGTATCAAGGATGACCACTGCATTTCTTAATGCGGCAGTCGGACAGCTATACGGTGAATTCTCCGAAGGTACTTTGCGAAAGAGGCTGGCCCCACCAGTTGACTTTGAGGAATGGCACCTCGCGAGACTCAAAATGGTAGTTGATAGAGCAAAGGTGTACTTCCGTAATCAGGAGAACGTTGAAAGCATTCTCGGCGATCATGCAGGACGGCGTAGATGACAAAAATATACGACGCGTCGAAGGGTGTTGCATTCAACAAGCGTAAGATACTTTTCGATACAAATATATGGATCGCCATCGATGGCAACGATCCACGTCCACACCACATAAACTACAGCAATCTTTTCGGGGAAATATTAAAGAGCGACAACGAACTAGTCACAAATGACTATGTCATATCAGAATACTTTAACAGAGCGTGCAAGATTCAATACGACATAAAATATGCTACTGAAACAGATCGCGGCAAGCGCTACAAGTCACGCCGAAAAGCTGGCGCTTTGAATGCATACATGAGCGCTGTTCGTGACATATGCATTGATATTCTGACAGACTGCACATTCGAAAGTGCAGTTACAGCGCAATGCCCAATACCGAAGCACATTAAAGAGGCGGCGTTAGGTGATCTTGATCTGTCAGACATAATTATCCGGGAGCATTGCGCTCGTAGTGGATACATTCTCGTTTCAGATGATGGTGACTTTTCGACATGCGGCTTGGAATTGGTAACGGCCAATCCGGCCGTGATCCGGGGGGCTCGAAAGGCCGGGACGCTAGTAAATGGTTGACGAGCGCCCTATCAGGCGGCGAATGACCGCCGCCCCGCCGCATCAAACTCACGACACGCCGCCCCGATCTCGGCAACGAACCACGACTAGGGCGGCGTGCACATCCTTGATACACCCTCCCCGTCAAGGAAGTTCATGACCGGCAGGATGCAAAACTCCTCCTCGTCGCCGACCGGTGCGAACTGCGCAACCTTGAAGCTATAGCCAGGGAACCGGTTGCCCAGATAGGCCTCCATCCTCTCCTTTGCCGCCAGCACCTCCGCACGCTTTGCGGACGACGGAACGATGATGAATTCCAGAACTTCCCGCTCAATACCCATAGGGGTTTCCTCCTTCGATGCCGATCAGTCGGCCGATGACGCCGCCACACGGGCGGCAGTTGAACTTTAGGCTTCCGAGGAAAGCGCTCTCGATAAGCTCGTCAGCGTCCCGCGGGATGTCGTCCCCGACGGGCAATTCAATGTCTCGCGTGCTCTCCCTCATGCAGTTGTCGCACCTCAGATGGAGCGTGAACGGCGCCGTCGATTTCAGAACTGCATAACCCATTCTGTTCTCCTTTCGTTCTTATGAGGCCAGAATGGGGGACGTGAGTCGAGTCGATTCTTTCGATTCGGGACAATCCCTCTTATCGTACAAATCGTACGATTTTGGCTTTACATTGCATCGTACATAATGTACGTTCTCTTCATAGCCGGACGACACCGGGACCGAAGAGGATCACCCACCATGCAGACCGAAGCAGACCGCATCTCCGAAGGCTTGCAGCTGACGACGAACAAGATCGGCACGCTCATCTGCAACGTGCGTGGTCACAACCGTCGCGGCCGGGACGCAAGCGCATCGGCTGCGAAATATCTCCAGGAGCTTCGCCGGAACTACGCGAACCTCGCAGCCGGCAAGCTGGCTGGCGCGGATGTCTCCGCCTTCGAAAATCTGTCGCCCCTTCCGTACATCACCGACCTCGTCGGTCTGTCCGAGACCCGGCGCAAGGCGCGCGAGTGGTACGGCGTCTCTGACTTCCTCCGCGACCGCCCGGCTGTCGAACCGGTTCGCTTCCTCGAAGCTGCGGAGTGACCGCCATGGCTGACCGTATGACCAGCATCCGCCTCCCCGGTTCTAAGCATGTCGGCCTCGCTGACCACGGCCGGAAGTCGCGCGAGGAAATGATCACGATGATCCGCTCGCACGCTGAACACCAGAAGGCCGTCGCCGACGCGATCCTGTCGGCATCTGATGATGCCTTCCTCGTCGAGACCTACACGGGCGTTTTCGTCCAGCGCAATCGCGAGGTGGTTCACGCCGCGCGCCGTTTGGAGGTCGCACGATGATCCTGGCTTGCTCAAAGTGCGAAGGTGAAGGTTCGATCTATGCCAGCCGCTACGGCGGCAACGATCCTGACGTCTGGCGTGTCGGCCCCTGCGAAGATTGCGGCGGCTCCGGCAACATGGTCTGCGACGCGCGCGGATGCCCAGAGAATGCAGTCGCGTTCAACGACGACGGCGAGGCTCTTTGCGAGGATTGCCTTCTTGAGTGGACGCTTTCCGGCGCTGATTTGGAGGACGTGGCATGAGCCGCTGCGACCTCAACGCCCACGGCGAATGCTCCTGCCTCGCCTCCAACGTCCCCTGCAAGGTTCAGGCCCCGCTTGATCTCGGCGTCTTCACCGGGACGAAGCACCCCGGTCCGCTGGATGGGTATCCCGAGACGGCGCGCGATCTCAACGGCGCGCTGATCCTCCTCTCCATCATCGTTTTCGCAATCATCATCGGCTTCGGCACGCAAGCCGTGCCAGCCGCAATCTAGGGAGCAGCGCATGTCTCAGGAAAACCCATGGGCTTGGTGGCAAGCCGCTCTGGAAGGCAATTTCGGCCCTATGCACGAAGGCCAGCCCGAGCAGGGATACTACCGCACGCGCTTCAAGGGCGGCCAGTGGGAGCCGGTGGCGCTGTGGCGCGGTGATGATGGTGAGTGGCTGGCGAAGCGCGGAGAGCGCATGGTTGACGCCGCCGACGCCTGGAACTTCTGCCGGACGCACCCCGTATCCTACGAGGCTTATCAGAAGGCCATCGAGGGTGCGGGTTGGGACGACGAGCCGCCGGCGCCGGCCATCGGCCACAACCTTCCGTCCGATCCGTTCGAAGCCCTCACGCTCGAATATCAATCCGAAAAGGAGCAGGCCGAAGCGTTCATGAAGACGCCGATCACGACCCAGGAGCAGGCCGACAAGGCCGCGATCTGGTCGAAGAGGCTCGCTACGATCTCCAGGAAGGCCACCGACCTGCACAAGGTCGAAAAACAGCCGTCGCTCGACGAGGGCCGCCGCGTGGACGACAAGTGGCGCGGGCTGAAAGATGACCCGGCCGACCTGAGCAAAAAGCTCAAGCGGCACTTGGACGCCTACCTTCAGGAGCAGCAGCGCCTCGAACAGGAGCGCCAGCGGAAGGCGCGCGAGGAAGCGCAGCGGAAGGCACTCGAGGCTGAAGAGGCTCGCATTGCAGCCGAAAAGGCTGCCGTCAAGAAAATCGCCGACGGCATGTCCAATGCGATGGCGATCGCCGAGCACAATAACCGTGTCGCCGAGGTTGATCGCCTTGCGCAAGAGGCGGCCGATGCCGAGCGCGACGCTCAGGCTCGCAACGCCAGCGCCGGCCGTACCGGTGCGCGTGTCGCGCTCCGCACCTTCACCTTCGCCGAGATTACCGACTTCGATGCGCTCCTGATGGCGCTGAAGGATCGCCCCGAGATCCGCGAACTGGTCGATACGCTCGCCAACCGCGCGGCACGCTCCGGCGTCCAGTTGGCTGGCATGGCAATTCGCTCCGAGCAGAGGGCCGCCTGATGAACGCTCACGTTCCTGCACTCGCCGGCGGCGGCAATGTCATCGCAATTGTACCGCAGACCTTTGAGGAGACTATGCGGGTGTCCCGCGCGGTCGTTGCCTCTGGGCTCGCACCCGCCGCGTTGATCAACAATCTCGTTGGTGATGACGCCGCAGCAGCTGTTGCCGTGGCGATCATGTCGGGCGCCGAGCTTGGCTTGAAGCCGATGGTGAGCTTGCGAAGCTTCACAGTGATCAACGGGCGGCCGGCATTGTATGGCGACGGGCTGATCAACGTTGTCCGGCAATCGGGTCGGGTCGCTTATCTGCGCACTGGATGCGACGTGATCGGCGGACAGTTGATCGGCTGGTGCGAGGCTAAGCGAAACGACACCGAAGAGGACAAGCGCGTCGAGTTCAGCCAGGAAGACGCGGTTCGCGCGAAGCTCTGGACCGATAGCCCGAAGGTGACAAAGTACAACAAGGGCGGCGGATCCTACGAAAAGGACAACGACAGCCCTTGGTTTCGCTTCCCAAAGCGCATGCTGGCATGGCGCGCGGCGGGCTACTGCCTGCGCGAACTTTTCGGCGACGTTCTCGGCGGCATCCGGGATGAATTCGAGGCGCGCGAGATCGCCGACGCCGAGGAGATGCGCGACATAACGCCCGCCGGGCGCCCCGCGCCGCCGAAGCCACCTGCCCCGCCCGCGCCGCCGACCTCCAAGACAATCGAAGCCGCACCGACGCCGGAACCGGAAACGGAGGAGCACCAATCCGAACCCGATTTCGACCTCGGCTCATTCCTCGAAGAGCTGGAGACGTCGCTGGCAACGGCTAAGGATTCCGCGTCGGCCGCCGAAATCTGGAACGACTATGACGCGCCGGCCATCCTCGAAAGTAATGGTCACGCCGACATGATCGATGCCGCCTACGCTATCCGAGATCGGGCCTATGCCAAGCTCGAACCCTATAACGGGGGCTGATCATGGCGAAGCGCACCGAAAAGCCCATATACGCCTTCATCCGCCGTGGCCATTCGCTCGTGCCGGAAATGCAATACGACCTGCAGGCGCTCGATGGAATCCAGCAAGGCCAGCGCGTCAAGCTCGAAATCAAGCAGTGGCGCAATCTGGACCGGCTCAAAGCCTATTGGGCAACGCTGCAGGAATGCATCGATGCAACCGGCTGCGCGCCGAGCAAGGAGGCGCTGGACGCGTATATCCGGCCGGCCGTCAACTTCGTCGACACGATCCGGCTCGCCAACGGCTTCCTTGTTGGCGTTCCGCGCGCGATCAACACCCGCGAGTGCGAAGAGCCCGAGATGATCGCGTTCTTCAACGCGGCGACGGAACTGCTCGCCCGGGAATTCGGCTTCGTCGCGCCGACTCCCGAAGAGCGGAAAGAGCAGAAGCGGAGCGCAGCATGACCATCACCCACGTCAAGGCACACGACCGCCGAACAGCCGACAAGCCCCTCGACCCCTTCCACCAGGATATCCAGCTTCTCGTCGCCCGGCGCCGATCGGCAGCCGTCGAGCGCGACGTCATGCAGGCCGTTGAGACGCTGCAGCGCTTTCAAGAGCGGGTTGCCGCCCGGCCCGAAATGCTCGCCGGCACAACGGAGGGCCTTATCTGATGGCCCGCACCGTCGCTGAATGGATCGGGAAGACCGATGATCACCGCGCCCCGAAGAAGGTCCGTGACCGCATCATCGAGCGGGACAACCGCTGCCACCTGTGCAGCCAGCCCATCCAGGCAGGCCAGCGCTGGGACCTTGACCACGTCACGGCCCTCATCAATGGCGGAGAGAACCGGGAAACCAATCTCAGGCCGGCGCATGTCAAGTGCCACAAGGAAAAGACGGCCCGTGACGTCGCGGAGAAGGCAAAGGTGGCGAAGATCCGCATGCGCCACAACGGTAGCGCTCGCCCGGCCGGAAAGATGAAATCCGCCCCATTCCCGAAATCCGACAAGCCGAAGAAGGCCGTCGTCTACCGGCCGTGCACCTTCTATCGGGAGCAACAGCCATGACCCTTCCCTACGCCAGCAGCACGTCGGGCCGGTCGGCTATGGATGATATTCGTAAGACCATCCAGGCGTTCGGCTGTTCGAAGTTCGCCCCGATGGAAGATTTCACCGCCGGCACGGTCATTATCCAGTTCGAGTACCGCGGTCGGATGGTGCAGGTAACAGCAAGCGCCAAGGGTTATGCGGCGGCGTGGCTTCGAGAAAACCCGTATTCCAGCCGCATGCGCCTTTCCAAGGTCGAGCACGAAAAACGCGCTCTCGAAAAAGGTCAGATCGCCGTTTGGTCGATCCTTCGCGACTGGATCAAGGGCCAGCTGACAGCAGTCGAAACCGGCATTCTCAGTTTCGAGGGCGCGTTTCTCGGCCAAATCCTCCTCCCGACCGGCGAGACCGTGCACGACAGGATCATGTCGCAAGGTCTCCTGCCGGCTCCAGCCAAAGGACCGGAAGCATGACCACCTCCGACAACATATCCGCTGTCGAGGCTATCGAGAAAGCAATGGAAGGCGTGACGCCGGGGCCGTGGTCGTATCGTGTCGATGATAGCCAGGGCGGGATTGCTTACGCCGCAACAATCCTTGGGCCGAACATCGAAGATCGAGGCCACCCGGTCGTGGCGGACATTCCGCCGCGCACCATGCACGGCACCCATGCCGCCAACGCCGCCTACATAGCGGCCTGCAACCCCGTCGCCATGTCCGCCCTCCTCGCAGAGGCCCGTAAGGCGGAGGCTATGAAGCGGGAGATTGCGGAACTCAAGGCTGACTTGGCGGAGCTTCGCGCTTTTGCTGCGTCCTTCAAGTTAACCTGCGTTGAGAGCAGCTTCTACAAGGATTGCTACATCCACATTAACGAGCCCGACGCTATTGGTTTCCGGCTTGGAAACGGCAGCCAGTTCTCGAAATTCATCGCGAGGCTCGAAGACCGCCGCGCCCGCGCTCTCCTCAATGGAGGCTCCGATGCAGGTAACTAACGGTATGCTTACTGCATACGTGGCTGCACACAAGGAAGTCGTTTCCGCCGCCATGAGCGATTACAGCAAGATTGCGACCGTCGCGGAAGACGCTAGGCGGGCCGGAATTGCCGCAGCCCTCTCCGCAGCTCTCTCTATCGAACAGACGGAGCCGGTGAAGGTGAAGGCACTGGAGTGGTCTCTGAGCTATAGCAGCGATGATGAGACCGCGTGGTCTGCTATGGCGATCGGCGGGGTCTATACCGTCCGTCAGATTACCAGCAGCAGCGGGACATGGCTCCATCGCGATCATGCCGAGAAACGCTACCCGAGCGTCGCGGAAGCCAAAGCCGCCGCCCAGCAGGATTACGAGACCCGTATCCTCTCCGCTCTCGTCAATGCACAAGCCGATGCGGATGTGGTGGAGAGGCTGAAGGAAGCGCTGAAGGCCGCCGCTGAAGAACTCGACCGAATATCGTGCGTGCCGCGCGTTACTGAGACCAGTGACATCTACGACCAGTTCGAGCGTGCGAAGCTCTTCGCGGACCGCGGGGCTTCAACAGCTTGGGCCACCCTTCGCTCCCTCCGCCCTGCCGAGGTGGGTTCCGCCCTATCCACGAGTGGCACCGGGGGTGGCGAATGATCGCTATCCAGCTTTCAACGCTTCTTCGAGAGAAGCAATGTTCTCGCGTGGAATGTTCCGCACCGCCGCTCGCTCGATCGCGCCACTCGGCTTTTCGTTTTCTATGCCGGCCATTGCGATCAAGTATTCCAGCATCCCTTGGTCTGCTTCCTTCGCAAGCTCTAGGGCAACACCAAGATGGTAACGAATCATCGCCTTATTGGACCCAGGCATCAGCAATCCCCCGAAAGTTGAAGCTTGAGAATTCTGCGCTCGGATCGATTGCATCGCAAGAGCATAACTCACCATTGAAAATTAGCATGTCGCGTTGCCCACCCACGCGATTGACTTGGCGGCATTGCGCGCTAGTCGCCCTAGACACGAGTGGCGCCGATCCGGGCGCCGCAACTCCCCTCGACAAATAAGGATTTCACCATGCCGCAGATCGCGACAGACGTACTCAAGGTGCTCGACGCCGCCATTGTCGAGGGTTCCAAGGTCATCCTCACAGGCCAGCTCGACCGCAAGCTCTATAGCGAAACTGATAAGGTGCTTCAGGCAGCCGGCGGCAAGTGGAACCGGTCGGCAAAAGCCCATGTCTTCGACGGTGACGCAGCCGAGGTGCTGGAGCCGATCATCCTGACTGGCGAATACAGCCGCACCAAGCAGGACTTCGGCCAGTTCGACACGCCCGGCTTTCTGGCAGCAGACATCGCCATGCGAGCCGATATCTTTCCCGGTGCGATCGTGCTTGAACCGAATGCCGGTCTAGGCAATCTGGCCTTTGCCGCCGAGGGCTTCGGCGCGGTTGTCCACGGCTATGAGATTGACCCACGGCGCGGCGACATTGCGAAGGGGCGTTGCGCCTTCGAAGGCGGCTTCCTGATTGTCGATTTCCTCGCGGTGGACCCGGAGCCGATCTTCGACCGCGTCGTGATGAACCCGCCCTTTGCGAAGCAGGATGACATCCGTCACGTCCTTCACGCCTTCAAATTCCTGAAACCGGGCGGTCGCCTCGTCTCGATCATGTCGGCCAGCACCATGTTCCGGGCAAACAAGCTCGCCGACGACTTCCGGCGCTTCGTCGGCGAGCATGGCGGAACCATCGAATTGCTGCCGGATGCGTCGTTCAAATCGGCCGGCACGTCGGTCAGCTCGTGCGTCGTCGCCCTAAACACATCCGGAAAGGATTGAACATGTCCAACAACCCTGACCGGCAGGGCCCGGCTTTCGCTGGCCACTGGACGGAGTGCAGCCCGAACAGCCTCTATATGACCGATCACATCGGCGAGCTGACCGTGAGTGATGGTCGAAAGTGGGGCGTTTCCGGCTCGCTGAACGGCTTGGCCATCTTCGTCAGCACCGACCTTTCCTATGCAGCCGACATGAAGCCGCGCCATGGCGGTATAGACCATCGCCGGTTCATGCTCGATACCGGCCCGCTGATCAAGGAGTTGGCCGCCGAACTGCTTTCGCCGGCAGAGCCGAAAGCCGCCGAGCCATTCCAAGACCGGGTTCAGCCGTGGATGATGGAATGCTTCGGCCCTATGATCGCCGGAGATCGAGAGGAGCGGAACCACCGCTTCCTTGAAGAGGCGCTGGAGCTTGTCCAGTCCTGCGGCTGCACCGCCAGCGAAGCGCACCAGCTCGTCGATTATGTCTATGGCCGCGATATAGGCGAACCCCATCAGGAGGCCGGCGGCGTTATGGTCACGCTCGCCGCGCTCTGCCTCGCCAATGCGCTCGACATGCACGAGGCCGGCGAAACCGAGCTGGCGCGCGTCTGGACGAAAGTCGAGGCGATCCGCGCCAAGCAGGCCGCCAAGCCGAAGCACTCTCCGCTGCCCGGCCCCACCACAGCAACAGGAGACAACCATGGTTAACCGTACGGATCTGATCGACCACATCAACCGCCTTCGCGACCGTCTGCGCCTGCTGGCGCTAGCCGCACTGTCGCTTGAGGATTCCGACAACGCGAATGCAATGCATCTCGGCATCTCCGAGGCGAAGGCGGCGGCTGATGAGATCAAAGCCATGTTGGAGAATGATACTGGCCGGGCCGCCAGCGAAGCGGAGGGTTCGGTCTGATGGGTAAAATCCAAGGATCTCCGGCGCACCTCAATGCATGCGGTCGCTATCAGCCTGTCGCTGCGCCATTGAATTGGTGTCGCCGACCTCGTTCTCTAACAATGCCTCCTCAGCGAGGCGTACGAGAAGGGACCTACCGTCTCGGGCCGCAAGTTCACGGACGACGACCAGCGCAAACCGAATCTGCTCTTGATGTTTACGCATCTCAAGCCCTCCAAGGTGCGCGTGGAAAATCGTGCCACGATCACCAAAGAGTTGCAATAGCTAGATTTTGCACGCAGGCATGCGCTGCGGCCGCCCTCCCGACATCCGAAAAGGACCGAGCATGACAATGCTGCGTGAAGCAATCACGATGGCGGCGCTTGCACACGACGGTCAGACCGACAAGGCAGGCGCGCCCTACATCTTCCATCCGCTCAGGGTAGCTTCAACGTTCTCGGATGCAACATTGCAGACGATTGCTGTGTTGCATGACGTGGTCGAGGACACCGCGCTCACCCTGAGCGATCTGGACGCACATTTACCGCAGGGCATCGTGAACGCCGTAGATGCTCTCACGCGCCGGCCGGGCGAGACCTATGAGGATTTCATCGTACGTGTCGGCCGAAATCCTATTGCCCGCCAGGTCAAGATTGCCGATCTTCGAGACAACCTTCGCCCGGGCGCGCCCCACCTCACGACTCGGTACGAAAAGGCGTTGAGTGTTTTGGCGGAGATAGACGCCGGCCGCGCTGCGCTGGAGAAGGAGCCGAGAGAGTGAACCAAATCGACTTCACCCGTCCGGTCCCTCGCCTCGGGCTCAACCGTGCAGAGGTCGCGGTTGCTATCGGCGTCAGCGTCGGCACAGTCGACCAGATGGTCCAGGAGGGCTTCCTTCCGAGGCCGAGACGATGGCATACTCGTAAGGTATGGCTCGTGTCCGACATCGTCGCAGCGATGGCTGATTGGCCGGACGACGGGCTACTCAATCATAGGGAAGGCGCTGACGACGGGGATGACTGGCGGGCGTCTGCGTGACAGGCGTGGCCAACATCGATCTGCCATACGTCGAAACCAACAAAAGCCGGCACAAGACGGTGCGCTACTATCTGCGCATTGACGGGAAGCGGATTTGCCGGCTCCCGGACGATATCAACTCCGAAGAATTCATCGCTGCCTACTGGAAGGCCAGAAACTCGGCTCAGGCGCTCCTTGAGCGAAAAGTCGAGCCGAAAGCCATTTCAGCGATGGTGAAGCCCAATACATTTCGCTGGCTCTGCATGGAGTACATGCGGTCGCACGCATTCACCGGCCTCGACAAAACCACTCAGGCCCGCAGGCGCAGCATCATGGAATCGATGTGGGCGGAAGCTTTAAGCACCCAGGATCATCGGCTTTTCGCTGACATCCCTTTGTCGAAAATGAACATCGCACATGTCGAGGTGCTTCGCGATCGGAAGAAAGAAGTCCCATTCGCCGCCGACGAACGGCTCAAGGTGCTGCGCCAGGTGTTCGACACCAAGCGCGAAGGGAAACCGATCACGAGCAACGTCGCGCGCGCGGTTGAACCTTTCGGCGTCCATTCCGACGGCCACGAAACCGCCACGCCGTCCGACCTTGAGCGCTTCATCGCTCATCACGGCGTGGATTCGAGGGCCGTCCTCTATCTCTCAATCGGCATGTACACCGGGCTTCGTGTTTCCGACCTATCGGTACTTGGCCCGCAGCATCGCCGCGGCGACGAATTTCGGCTCCGGCTCTTCAAAAACCGCAACCGGACACCGACCGATCTCGTGGTTCCGATCCACCCGATCCTCGAAGGCGTCCTCGCGCGTCACAAGGTAACCGCCCTCACCTACCTCGTCACGGAATATGGAAAGCCGTTCTCCATCAAGGGGCTCGGCAATCGAGTGTCGGATTGGTGGCGCCAGGCCGGGATGCCGCACCTGACATCGCACTCAGTGCGCAAGGGGCTGGCCACAGACGTTGCTCACAATGAGGCGACGGATAGCATGATGGAAGCAATGTTCGGCTGGCGCGATGCGAAAACGTCGAAGATCTACACACGCAACGCCGAACGGGCGAGGCTGTCGCGCCAGACGGTAGCAAGGATCAACTGGGATGGCATCGGCACGAAGCTGCTCGTGAGTGATGAAGCGGCCGAAGGTGTGGCAGGGTGTGGCGCCGCTGATTGATTTCGTTTGGAGAATATTTGCTGGAAAGTGTGGCAGACAGTGAGGTAAGATACGGTAAAATAAGGACTTGATGGTTCTCGGCGAGGCCTCCACCCCCTTCAAACCATCACCGTAATGGATTGAAAATACGAGTGTATTTTCCCGGTGTGGCAACAGATCATGGCTCGCGCCGATGGGATTGTGCGGGGCGCACCAAACGTTCCATGCCAAGCAATCGCGTCCATCACGCCCATGCCAGATCGGTTCGAACCTGCGGCCTTCAGGTCATGAATCTGGCAAGACGTTCGGCCTTTCCGCATCGATAAAATGCCGGGCCACACTCCCGGCTTGACCGCTGGCGATCGTGCATGCCGATCGGTCTCGATTGGCGGCGCAGCATGGGAGGGCACATGCCGAGACCGGCAAGGTCCTCGGGCACACTGCGCGATGGTCTACCGGCAAGATTTCGGTTCTTGAGAAAAATGGCTTGTAGAACGTCTTCGCACCGCGTTCAACGGCGGGAGTGCGATCGTATCCCCCTCACCGGCCGGGCTGCGCTGGAGAAGGAACCGCAGCATGATTGAGACCGAGAGCTTCATCGATTACTTCAGGACCCGCCACGGCTGGAAGTGCCGGCCGGGCTCGGCCATTTTCAAGGATCTGGCCAGCTTCGCGACGGAGCAGGCCGAAACCGCTCACGGCATTGAAGACCTCTATGTGCTGTTCTGCGTTGCGCATGGGATGGCTGTGAAACCCTCGCCACCGGAGCGGCGGGAATGAACCGCATCGACTTCACCCACCCGGTCCCTCGCCTCGGCCCCGATCGTGCTGATGGCTGCCGTAGCAATTGATGCAAGCGTCCCTTCCGCTGCAGACGGGCGGTTGGAGGCCTTGCGCCGGTTGTTCGACACAAGGCGTGAAGGGAAACGGTCGCCAGAATCCATTGGAATGGCACCGACATGAAACTTCTCGCAAGCGATGAAGGCGCGGAGAAAGTGCGGGGAGAGACGTAGGATATTGGAGAGCAACGATCTGAAGGCTCCGTCGCGGCCTTCAATCGCTTTCTTTCGTCAATCTACTCTCTTGATTTCACTGCCCAATATACCAGGTATATATTGGGCACGCCCTCATGCGCTGCCGGAACCGGATTGCGGCATACGGCCGATGCACGCCAGATCAACAGGAGAGAATCCGATGCCCAGTCTCAGAACCTTCGCGGCGATCGTCCTTGCCTTTGGCCTGGTGGGCTGCACAGCCGCTTCCGCGCTTGAGCCGGTCCCGGGGAGCATCACCTACAAGGGCCAGCCGCGCACGAAGCTGACCAAGGCGCCGATCGGCAGCACGTTCGAACACCACTTCCGCGATCAGTTCGGCGATGACTATGTGGAAGTCTACCGGATCGCGCCGGACCGGTCGCTGGAGCTGCTCTCTCGGCGCAGGATCGACATCATCGAGTTCGGTAACGGACGATAAACGGTTCGATATCCGGAAAAACGCCAAACGGGTAGACGAACGCACTGCGACCTGTCAGAAGCGGCGCGGGACGCGACTGCCGATAACTTTAGATCGGGGTCGGGCGACCGATTGACGTCACGTTGCTGCCGCGAGACCACGCTGGCCGTCCCCATACCCATCCTCAAGAGCGATTGCTTGGCCCGCCGCTTTGATCCGGCGCCCCTGAACTCACCGCAACAGCAATGCCGTCCCGTAGAGCCCCAGGGCAAACACCGTGTGCGCGACCAGATTGAGGAACCGCACCATGTTGGCATTCGGAAGCTTTGACGCCGCCACGCCGATCCCGAGGCCGGGCTGGAGCAGGAACCAGCCGGCGCCGACGGTGACGATGCCGAGAATCCAGGCTGGCAGGAAGGTCGGTGCGGCGAACCAGGCCCCGCCGACGATTAGCGCCAGAATCACACCATAGAGAATGCCGACGGCATAGTGGCCGATCCAGCCGAGCGCGAGCTCCGACGCGAAAGGGTCCGCCTTGCCGATATCGTCATGAAAGACGGTGCCGTTCTTCAAGTGCCAGAACCAGCGACCAACCGGCGCCCAGTTCGGCCGCGCCTGGCGAAAGCCCTTCCAGAGCAGAACGGCCCAGAGGTCCATCAATACCGTGGCGCCGATGCCGATCGCCACGCCCTTCAACAGCAGTTCCATATAGTCCCCTCGCCCAAGCATTGCCTGCCCGGTTAGAGCAGGTCCGCAGGAGCGACGCAACAAAGCCCGTCAGCGCGGATTGCGCCGTGCCTTTCGGGTCGCCCACCAGACGGCGAGGCGGCGGCGCTGGCGACGGACGAAGGGGGAATCGTGCGAAAGCACGAGAAGACCGAGCGGCACCATCCAGAAACCGAGCACCGGAAGGAAGCCGAGAAGGCCGCCGACGATGAGAAGCACGCCGATCACGGTGCGAAGCCAGCGCGATTCCGGCAGTTTCATCCGGAAAGAGCCGATCACGATCTCCCGCGTGCGGGGGTCGATGCCAAAATGCATATTTGTTTTTCGCGTCGTCATTCGTCGTCCATTTCACGCAAACGCCCGGTTTTCCAAGGCTCTTCCATCTCCCAGTTGGAGACTTGTCCACAATCAATCAAGTCTCGTGCATTTTTTTGTCAAAAAGCGCTTGGCAAATCGATCAGGCGTTTGTATTACGCGCTCACTCCGCAGCGAGCGGATGATCCCTGGTAGCTCAGCGGTAGAGCATTCGACTGTTAATCGACAGGTCGCCGGTTCGAATCCGGCCCGGGGAGCCAGATTTTGAGGGGCTGCGCTGAATAGCGCAGCCCTTCTGCTTTTCAGCCACCAGACACTTTCAGCCGTTGAAACCCGACAGCCTAGCGTGGGCTGAGCGGTGGGCGCTTCGTGTTCATCTGGAGTTCGTGGCGGCTGGCGAAGCGGCCGAAGAGCAGGAGCAGCTTGCGCTCCTCAGCCTTGTCCAGCCCGTTCCTGCGGCAATGTTCGATGACGTCGAGGACATGACGGGTCTGGCGGGGCGTGAACTGGCGATTGTCGATGGGATGCGTCATCGGATGCCTCCTCCGTTCGGTAGCCGAACCAAGGAAGAATGCGCCGGGCCATGGCTTTGTTCCCGGCGCCCGTCGTGTCAGGCAACCATTCCGGCGCCGGACTGGCCAGCCTTGCGGGAGAGGCCGTAATCCCGGTCCTGCAGCGGGCGGCGGAAGGTCTGGCTGCGGTCGCGCGGCAGGGCCGAAAGGTCGGCGAGCGGCGTTCCGATCGCCCCATCCGCGTAGGTGCCCGTTGCAATATCGTCCTCGGGCGTGGCCGGGCTCACCTGAAAAAATCCGAAAAACATCCTGCTGTCTCCAGTTTCTCTCCAAACGGCCGATCGGGGTTTGCGTTCCCTCCGACGCGCCGGATAGACGCAAAATTAACCATGTTTGCTAACAGGTCGTTAAAGCCCTCGCTTTTTGCGATCGGCGACAGGCCTCTTCCTGATCCGGCCTGTCATGATTCACGTCTTGGCGTACGCCGCCATTGGCGATAGCCTTCATCCAACGTCGGGTTGGCAGAGGGGCAATCGATGACGACTGAAATGATTTCAGAAAAGGCATTTTCAGACCAGGATGCACTGACGTCCGCCAATTTTGCCGAACGCACCAGACGGCTGCCCTTGCGCGCCAGGATGGTGTTGCGGGGCCTCTTGGACCTCGAGACCGGCGCACTGGCGATGACCGTCCCCGGCGGGCAGACCTTCTTGATCCGCGGCAGGACACAGGGGCCCAGCGCCGCTGTCCGGCTCAACAACTGGAATCTCGTCAACCGCGCCGTCAGTGCCGGCACGATCGGCGTTGCGGAAAGCTATATGGACGGCGACTGGGAAAGCCCGGATGCCGGCGCCTTCCTCGAACTCTTCCTCGTCAATACGACTGTCGGCCGCAGCTACACCAACGGCCCGCGCGGACTCTTCCTCCTCGCGGAAAAATTCCGTCACTGGCTGAATGCCAACACCCGCCGCGGCTCGAAGCGCAACATCTCGGCGCATTACGATCTCGGCAACGAGTTCTATTCGCAGTGGCTCGACCCGACGATGACCTATTCGTCCGCGCTCTATTCCCGCGGCGCAAACGACCTCACCTCGGCCCAGGTCGCAAAATACCGCGCGCTGGCCGAGGCGACCGGCATCGGCCCGAACGACCATGTGCTGGAGATCGGCTGCGGCTGGGGCGGCTTTGCGGAATTCGCCGCCAGCGAGATCGGTTGCAAGGTGACGGGCCTGACGATCAGCCGCCAGCAGCTCGCCTTCGCGCGCGAGCGCATGGCAAAGGCCGGGCTTGCGGACCGGGTCGAGCTTAAGTTTCAGGATTACCGCGACGAGACCGGCACCTATGATCGCATCGTCTCCATCGAGATGTTCGAGGCGGTCGGCGAACGCTACTGGCCGGCCTATTTCTCAAAACTCAGCGAATGCCTGAAGCCGGGCGGCCGCGCGGGCCTGCAGATCATCACCATTCTGCAGGAGGCCTATGCCGAGTACCGGGCCAATCCGGATTTTATCCAGAAATACGTCTTCCCGGGCGGCATGTTGCCGACCCGCGAGCACCTTGCCTCCCTCGGCCGACAGGTCGGGCTCGCGACGGCCTCCGACATCGGCTTCGGCCACGACTATGCCCGCACCCTCGCCGAATGGCGCCACCGCTTCTGGGCCGCCTGGGAGCGCATCGTCCCGCTCGGCTTCGACGAGCGCTTCCGCAAGCTCTGGGAGTTCTACTTCTATTATTGCGAGGCGGGCTTTCGGGCCCGAAACATCGACGTTCGCCAGGTGGTCTACACGCGGCCTGCCGCCTGAGGGCAAGACATGGAAAAAATCCCTCTGGAAGGTCGCTCCATGGGAACACGATTTCTTGCAAAGCGCGGCTTGCCGGCCGAAAAGACGCTTTCCAATCTAGGCACATGAAGCGAGGCTCGGGTCCCATGGCAATTCTTCCGTCCGTTCTGGATGCAATCGGCAACACGCCGCTGATCCGGCTCAAGGGAGCCTCGGAGGCGACGGGCTGCGAAATCCTCGGCAAGGCGGAATTTCTGAACCCCGGCCAGTCGGTCAAGGATCGCGCGGCGCTTTCGATCATCCGGGCGGCGGAGCGTTCGGGCGCCCTGCGGCCGGGCGGCGTCATCGTCGAGGGCACGGCGGGCAATACGGGCATCGGTCTTGCCCTCGTGGCGCAGGCGCTCGGCTATCGCACCGTCATCGTCATTCCGGAAACCCAGAGCCAGGAGAAGAAGGACGCGCTGCGGCTGCTCGGCGCCGAGCTCGTCGAGGTGCCGGCCGTTCCCTACAAGAACCCGAACAACTACGTAAAACTCTCCGGCCGCCTTGCCGAGCAGCTCGCAAAGACCGAGCCGAACGGTGCGATCTGGGCGAACCAGTTCGACAATGTCGCCAACCGCGACGCCCATATCGAGACGACGGCGCCGGAAATTTGGCGCGACACCGACGGCAAGGTCGACGGCTTCGTTTCGGCCGTCGGCTCGGGCGGCACGCTTGCTGGCGTCGCCGCCGGCCTCAAGGCGAAGAATCCGAACATCAAGATCGCCCTTGCCGATCCGGATGGCGCCGCCCTCTACAACTATTATGCGCATGGCGAGCTGAAATCCTCCGGCAGCTCCATCACCGAAGGCATCGGCCAGGGCCGCATCACGGCCAATCTCGAAGGTTTTACGCCGGACTATTCCTACCAGATCCCCGATACCGAGGCCGTCCCTCTGGTCTTCGACCTGATCGAGAACGAAGGCATCGCCGTCGGCGGCTCCTCGGGTATCAACATTGCCGGCGCGATCCGGCTCGCCCGCGACCTCGGCCCCGGCCACACGATCGTGACGATCCTGTGCGACTATGCTAACCGCTACCAGTCGAAACTCTTCAACGCGGACTTCCTCGATTCGAAGGGCCTGCCCGTTCCGGGATGGCTGAAGGCGAAATCGGGGATCAAGGTCCCCTACCAGCCGGTCGAATAGGTCTCATGTCCCTCACCACCACTGCCCTCTTCCGCGACGATTTCTATCTTTCGACGAACGAGGCGGTGGTGACGGCGGTGCACCAGGACGGCGGCATCGAGCTCGACCAGACCTGTTTCTACGCGACGTCGGGCGGCCAGCCCGGCGACAGCGGTTTCCTGGAGCGCGCCGACGGCAGCCGCATCACGCTCGGTCCGGCGGTGACCGGCGCGACCAAGGACATCATCCTCCACCGGCCGCTGGAGGGCGAGGCGCTGCCGATCGTCGGCGAGGCTGTTGTCGCCCATATCGACTGGGCGCGCCGCTACAAGCTGATGCGCATGCACACGGCCTGCCACCTGCTCTCCGTCGTCTGCCCCTATCCGATCACCGGCGCGGCCGTCGGCGAGGACGACAGCCGTGTCGATTTCGACATGACGGAGACGATCGACAAGGACGAGGTGACGGCCCGGTTGATGGCGCTCGTTGCGGAGAACCATCCAATCTTCGTGCAGTGGATCACCGACGCGGAGCTTGCCGCCAATCCCGGCATCGTGAAATCGAAGAATGTACGCCCACCGATGGGCCTTGGCCGGGTCAGCCTCGTGTGTATCGGCGAGAACTCCGCCATCGACAGCCAGCCCTGCGGCGGCACCCATGTCTCCGAAACCCAGGAAGTGGGTGCCATCCACATCGCCAAGATCGAGAAGAAGGGCAAGGAGAACCGCCGGTTCCGCATCCGATTCGGGGCGCCGGAGGCCTGACGGGATAGGCTCCGCGGCAAAATCGATCTAGGATATTTTCCAGCATATTCAATTTATTGCAGTGCCCATCACGCAGAGTACACCTGCCGGGCACTGCCAGCCTGACAGGGAGAAGACCATGTCCAACGACAAGAGCCGGTTCGTCGTCTCGGCGGACTTCGTGGAAAAGCAGCTCGGCGCGCCGCAGTTCCGCATCGTCGATGCCGCCTGGTATCTTCCCGCGCAGAACCGCAACGGCGCGGCCGAGTATGCGGCAGGCCACATTCCCGGCGCCGTGTTCTTCGACCAGGACGTGATCGCCGATCATTCGGGCACGCTGCCGCACACCGTGCCCTCGCCGGAACTCTTCGCCGCCGAAGTCGGCAAGCTCGGCATTTCCGATACGGACACCATCGTCGTCTATGACGGCCCCGGCATCTTCACCGCACCGCGCGTTTGGTGGCTGCTCCGCACCATGGGCGCAAAGAACGTCTTCGTTCTCGACGGCGGACTTGACGGTTGGAAGAAGGAGGGCCGGCCGCTTGAGACCGACCTGCCCGAACCGGCACCGGCCGTCTTCCACACCAATTTCAATCCCTATGCCGTCACCTCCTTCGAGGAGATGCGCGGGATCGTCACGACCGGCGCCAGGCAGATCGCCGACGCGCGCGGCGCCGGCCGCTTCACCGGCGAGGAAGCCGAGCCGCGCGCCGGCATGCGCGCCGGCCACATGCCGGGCGCAAAAAGCATGCCGTCGGGCACCTTTTCCGAGGGTGGCCGGTTCAAGGATCTCGCCAGTCTGCGTCGGCATTTCGAGGAAACCGGCATCGACCTTTCCAGGCCGGTCGTCACGACCTGCGGTTCGGGTATCACCGCCGCCATCATCACGCTGGCCCTGCACTCGCTCGGCCATGAGAACAACACGCTCTATGACGGCTCCTGGTCCGAATGGGGCGGCCGGGACGACACGCCCGTGGCGACGGGGAAAGACTGATGGCAAAAAAGTCCCGGCCCGCGCCGATCGCGGTGCATGTCACCACGCTGGAAATGACCGCGCCGCCGAAGCAGAGCCTGCCGGTGCCGGTCAACGTGCACACTGCCATCCTCAGCGCGCCCGACATCCCGCTCGCCTTCTACCGCTTCCTCTATCGGCAGGTCGGCGGGCGCTGGCACTGGGTCGACCGGCTGCGCATGGACGACGAAACGCTTGCCGCGACGCTGCACGACAAGCGCAACAGCGTCACGGTGCTCTATGTGAACGGTGCGCCGGCCGGCTTCTTCGAGCTTCTGCAGGTGGACGACACGGTGGTGGAACTGTCGCATTTCGGCCTGTTCGAGCGGGCGCTCGGTCTTGGCATCGGCAAGTGGTTCCTGCTGCAGACGCTCTATGCCGCCTGGGCGCCCGGCCCGACGCGCGTCACGGTCGATACCAACAATCTCGATCATCCGCGCGCGTTGCAGCTCTACCAGATGTTCGGCTTCTCGCCGGTCGGCACGCGGGACACCGACCTCGTGCCGTTGTCGGACGCCGAGCTGCTTGCGCTTGCCAAGCGCGACTGTCTTTTGCCCGGCGAGGTGCGTTAATCACTCTGAACGGAACCTAACAGGCGGTTCAGGTCCGCTTCAGATCGCCTGTGGCACTTTCCAGCCAACAGACGATCAACCGAGCAAGGAAACACCGCCATGCAACGCCGCGCCTTTCTGACCGCGTTCGCCACCGCCCTCGCCGTTCCCGCCTTTTCAGGCCTCGCCGTCGCACAGGAAACCCCGTCCTCGGAAATCATCCTGCGCCGGCTCGATGCGGCGCCGGCACGCCGCCTGCGCGAAGAGGAACGGGTGACGGTGCGAGAACTCAAGCGCCGGCCGGACCTGCGCAGCGCGGCACCGTCGATCAACATCCAGTCGATCAACTTCGCCTTCGGCTCCGCGGATATCCCGCGCTCGGAATACCGCAAGGTGCGCCAGATCGCCCGCGCCATGGAGCAGTTGCTGAACCGCCGCCGCCGCGCCGTTTTTCTGATCGAGGGCCATACGGACGCCGTCGGGTCGGCCGCTTCCAACCAGATCCTGTCGGAGCGTCGCGCCGAATCGCTGAAATGGGTGCTCGTGCAGGAGTTCGGCATTCCCTCCCGTGCGCTCGAAACCGTCGGCTATGGCGAGGACTACCTGCTCGTCCAGACGCTGAACGAGGAATGGCGCAACCGGCGTGTGACGCTGCGCCGCATCGATGAGTTCGTGCGCTGAAGCCCGCTGGAAACACATGAAAATCACCGCGGACCGGCCGTCCGGACACCGCGGTGATCGCCTTCCGGGCAACTGGTCCGGACCAATTCGCCGCTGGAAACGCTGTCACAGCTGTGCCATATGACTGTCACGCGCAATTCCGGGGGCGATGGATCCGCTGGACGGATCGATCGGCAGACAAACGGAACTTCTCGCTCGCATGGACAGCCGCACGCCCGACCTTCGCGATTTGCTCGGCAAGCGGGTGCGCGTCCTGCACACCAAGCGGCGCCTCAGCATCCAGAAACGCATCGTAGAGTTCGAGCAGCAAACCTATGTGCTGCATTTCTTCCTGCGCAAATCGACGAAGGACCGCTTCGAGGCGGCGGTGCGCAAGCTCCAGCAGTCGGGCATTTCCGCCCAGCATGTCTGTGCCGGCACCGGCTCGCGGCGCGAGGCCCTGCGGGCCGGCGGCCACTGGCTGGCGCTCTCCTTCCTGCCGGGCACGCCGCTGTCGCGGAAAGCCCATCCGAAGGCCCTCGCCGCGCTCGGTGGAACGCTGGCGAAGCTGAACGCGATCGAAGGCGCCGCTTCGGGCGCGCTCTTCGAGCGGCGGCAGCCCGTCCTGCCGCACGAGGCCTATCTTTCCTTCGCCGGCGCGGCGCATACACCCGAGGAGCGGCGCTGGATCGAGGAAAGCCTTGCCCGCATGCGCCGCCTGCCCGCAAACCAGCTGACCCACGGCGATCTCTACGGCAGCAACATCATCGAGCAGGACCACCACGCGATCGGCCTCATCGATTACGAGCTGATGACCTATGACGTGTCGGGCATCGAGCTTGCAGCCACGCTGATGCGCCCCTTCTGTCGCCAGGGCGCGCAGCGGCGGAGCCTGCTTGAGGGTTACCTCGCGGCCTGCCCCGCGGCCCTTGCCGATATCTGGCGGCGCCATGCGCCCGATTTCGTCTTTGCCGCAGCGACGCGACTGCTTGCCGCGCGGCAGAGGCGCATTCGTCACCTCACCATCCGTGATCGCCTGCTGGCGGCCGGCGAACGCGTGCTGCCGTCGTCGATGCGCAAGCGGGTGAAGGATCGGCGGACGGCCATCGCCAAGAACATCGCCTCTGCCCGGGAGAACGAGGCCTATTATCTGCATATCGCCCGGACCATGGTCGGCCTCTGCCTCGCCGAGCCGGCGATCGACCCCGTGCATCTCCTGGAACATTGCGACAAACTCTTCCGCAAACCGGGCTGAACCGCAGGAAACGGGTGTCGCGATCGTGGCAAAAACGGGAGGCTACCGGCACGTCAACCGGAGCCCTGTGCCATGTCCATCCGCTTCCTGCCCATGCCGACCGAAACCGCCGCCGCCTATTGGACCGGCGGCAAGGATGCCTACGGCCTTGAGCCGGAACGGCATGTTTCCGACGGTACCGGCGTGCCCTGCCGCCATTGCCTGCGGCTGGTCGGCGCCGGGGAGCCCTATCTCGTCCTGGCGCACCGCCCCTTCCCGGCCATGCAGCCCTATGCGGAAACCGGACCGATCTTCCTCCACGCCGAGCCCTGTCCGGCCCATCAGCCCTCGCAAAGCCCGCCGCCAATGCTGACCAGCCGCGACTACATCGTGCGCGGCTATTCGGCGGAAGACCGCATCCTCTACGGCACCGGCGCCGTGGTGCCGACATCCGGCATCCCGGCCTATGCCGCAGTGCTGCTCGCCCGGCAGGACGTCGCCTATCTGCACATCCGCTCGGCCCGCAACAACTGCTACCAGTGCCGCGTCGAGCGGGCATGAAAAAGGCCCGGATCGCTCCGGGCCTCCTTTATCCGTACCGTGACCCCGATCAGGCGACGTTGAGCACCGCTTCGGGCGCATAGGCCTCGTAGCCGAGCGCATCGGCGACCGGGCGGTTCGTCACGCGGCCCTTATGCACGTTGAGACCGGCGCGGAGGTGCCGATCCTCGGCGATCGCCTTCAGGCCCTTGTCGGCAAGCTGCAGGCCGTAGTGCAGCGTTGCGTTGTTCAGGGCATGGGCGGAGGTGACCGGCACGGCGCCCGGCATGTTGGCGACGCAGTAGTGCACCACGCCGTCGACCTCGTAGGTCGGGTCGGAATGGGTCGTCGCGTGCGAGGTCTCGAAGCAGCCGCCCTGATCGATGGCGACGTCGACGATGACCGCCCCCTTCTTCATGCCCGAGAGCATTTCGCGGGTGACGAGTTTCGGGGCCGCGGCACCGGGGATCAGCACTGCGCCGATGACGAGATCGGCGGAGAAGACCTCCTCCTCCAGCGCGTCGATGGTCGAATAGCGGGTATGGATGCGCCCGCCGAAGAGATCGTCGAGCTGGCGCAGGCGCGGGATCGAGCGGTCGAGGATCGAAACATCTGCGCCGAGGCCCGCGGCCATCTTCGCCGCGTGCAGGCCAACGACGCCGCCGCCGATGATCGCGACCTTGGCCGGCAGCACGCCGGGCACGCCGCCGAGCAGGATACCGCGGCCGCCATTGGCCTTCTGCAGCGCCGTCGCACCCGCCTGGATGGACAGGCGGCCGGCGACCTCGGACATCGGCGCAAGGAGGGGCAGACCACCGCGCTCGTCCGTCACCGTCTCATAGGCGATGGCGGTGACGCCGGAGGCGAGAAGGCCCTTGGTCTGGTCCGGATCGGGCGCAAGATGCAGGTAGGTATAGAGAATCTGTCCGTCGCGGAGCTGCGCCCATTCGGCGGGCTGCGGTTCCTTGACCTTCACCACCATGTCGCACTTCTGGAAGATATCGGCGGCGGTGGCGGCAATCTTCGCGCCGGCGGCGCGATAGGCGTCATCGTCTGCGCCGATGCCGGCGCCGGCCTTGGTCTCGACGAGAACCTCGTGGCCGTGGGCCACATATTCGCGCACGGCACCGGGCGTCAGACCCACCCGATATTCATGATTCTTGATTTCCTTCGGACAACCGACACGCATGCGCGTTCCTTTCCCAGTGTGTTCCCGTTTTCATTGCCGCCGCTCCCGGCGGGGATCACCATGGAAGCAGAGGACGCACGCAATGTCCTTGCAAAGCCGGTTTGCGAAACGGCCACACGTCGAATATTCTCCTGATATTAGCGGAATTTTCGAAGGAAATTCGAATGGCGCACTTGGATGCAATCGATGCTGCGATCCTCAAGGCTCTCCAGCAGAACGGGCGAATCTCCAATGCCGAGCTTGCCGAGCGTGTCGGCCTGTCGCCATCGGCCTGTTCACGCCGCCTCGACATCCTCGAAAAATCCGGCACCGTCACCGGCTACCACGCCCGCATTTCGCCAAAGGCGCTGGACTACAAGATGATCGCCATCGTGCACATCTCGCTGTCCGGCCAGTTCGCCAAGACGCTCGCGGAATTCGAGGCGGCGGTCAAACTCTGTCCCAACGTGCTGGTCTGCTACCTGATGTCGGGTGAATACGACTACATCCTGCGCGTCGCCGCAAAGGACCTAGAGGACTACGAGCGCATCCACCGCGACTGGCTGTCGGCCTTTCCCCATGTGGTGAAGATCAATTCGAGCTTCGCCCTGCGCGAGATCATCGATCGGCCGAATGTCGGGGTCTAGGTCGTTCCGGTTTCACGCGGTTCCGGATGCAAAACCGCTAGACGCTTTCGCTGGAGATGACGCGGTTGCGCCCGCCGTTCTTGGCGGCATAGAGCCGGGCATCGGCAGCGGAGAGCAGCGCATTCAGCGTCGTGCCGTCGCTGTAGCTGTTGGCGATGCCGATGCTGACCGTCACCGGCACGCCGTCCGGCCGGCGGATTTCGGCCTCGACGGCCTGGCGCAGCATCTGCGCCCGCTCGGTGCCGACCGCCGGGGAAATGTCCTCGCAGATGACCACGAATTCCTCGCCGCCGAAACGAAACAGCCGGTCGCTGGTGCGCAGGGCCCGCTGCAGGCTGGCGGCGATATCCTTCAAAACGCCGTCGCCGGCAAGGTGCCCGAAGCGATCGTTGACGTCCTTGAAATGGTCGGCGTCGATGATCATCAATGTCATCGGCTTTCCCTCGGCCAACATGGCCGACAGCATGCGCGGCGCCTCGAACTCCAGGCGGCTGCGATCGTAGACGCCGGTCAGCGCGTCGCGGCCGGAACGGTCGAGCAGGTCCTCGTAGCGCTCGCGGAAGGTGAGATCGGCAAAGATGTCCGAGATCGGACGCGGTGAAACGGGAATGGCGGAAATGCGCGAATAGTGCAGGTACACGGTGATCAGCACCGCATAGGCGCTCGCCGCCAGCATCTTAGCAATCCAGCCGCCCCAGAACACCTCGGTCGGCGCGCCGTTGAGGAAATGCAGCGCGGCGAAGAAGCCGATCTGGTCGAAGGTGAGCACCACGATGCCGGAGACGAAGAAGCGCAGGGCCGTGTTCTTCTTGAAGACTCGCCCGAGCCGCTCGTAGAGCAGGATGATCGCCAACGAATCGAGATAGAGCAGCGTCGTGCCCCACAGCATCAGCCAGCCCATCTCGTCGATGAAGGCAAGGTCGGCGATGCGGCCGGGCACCACGCCGATGGTCTGGTGATGGCGCAGGAAGAAACTGAGGCCGACCGTCAGGAAATTGCCGGCGAGCAGGCCGTAGATCGGCGCGCGCACCACCGCCGCATCCTCCTTCACATAAAGAAGGAGAATCATCATCAGCTTGCCGGAAAACAGCACCGAGGAGCCCGGCGAAATGACGCCGAAGGGCAATTCGATGTAAAAGACCGCGGCCAGATAGGTTTCCAGGAAGTGCATGACGCCGAGCGCGGCAATGAACACGCCGATGCCCAGCTGATGGCGCAGGTGCAGAAGGCCCACCATGAAGACGAAATAGAACCCGGCCTCGATGAGAAGCAGAATCAGGTTTTCAATACCCATGGGCTGTCCGCAGCATCTTCGACTGCCCGGCAGCTAACCGCACCGAGAGAGTCGCAACAAGTTGTTTTCCCGCGGATACAGGCAATCGCGCCGGTTCTCCAGCGCCTTCGTGCAATTGTGTACGACTTTTCACAGGGGCGGACGAAAAATCCGCCTGGGTCCTCAGACCTGCCGGCTGTCGATGCCGTCGCCGAAGAGCGAGGCGCCATGCTGGTCGGCGATCTGCTTCGCCTTGCGGAAGGTCGAGGCGACCGTATCGTCCCGCGAGGAGAAGAGATCAGCGCGGATGAAGCTGCGGGTCAGGACCCGGTCGCCGTCCCGCTTCTCGATCCGGCCTGCCAGACGATACTGCCCGCCTTCCGGAATGGGAGCCGCAACGAAGGTGAGGTCGTTGTAAGCCTCGGTTTCCTCCGCGATTTTCGCGGGAGTTGCCGAGTCGCCGCCGCGACCGAAGAGTTTTGAAAAGAACGATGCCATGGCCGATTGCTAACACAGGCCGCGGCGCGCTCCAAGGGGAGAGCTGTGGATAGCATCACCCGCCGCCGCGACGTCCTCTTGATGGAAGACTGGCGCGGGCAGCAGGCAACGCGACCTAGATAACGAGATTGGCCAGGATCTCGTTTTCCGTGATGTCCTGGTAGCGCAGGCCCGCCCCGTCGAAGGCCTTTTTCAAGGCAGCGAAATTCTCCGGCGCCTTGGTCTCGATGCCGATGAGGATCGAGCCGAAGTTGCGGGCGGATTTCTTGAGATATTCGAAGCGGGCGATGTCGTCGTCCGGGCCGAGCAGGTTGAGGACGTCGCGCAGCGCGCCGGGACGCTGGGCAAGGCGCAGGATGAAATACTTCTTCAGTCCCGCATGCCGCATCGCGCGCTCCTTGACATCGGGCAGGCGCTCGAAATCGAAATTGCCGCCGGAAACCACGGCAACGACCGTCTTGCCTTCCAGCGCCTCGCGGCCAAGCGCATCGAGCGCCGTCAGCGACAGCGCGCCGGCCGGCTCCAGCACCACGCCCTCGACATTCAGCATGTCGATCATCGTCACGCAGATCGCATTTTCCGACAGCAGCATCACCTGGTCGGCTGAGAAGCGGCTCAGCGCAGCGAAATTCAGCGCCCCGATCTGGCCGACCGCGGCACCGTCGACAAAGTTGTCGACCTGGTCGAGCGTCACCACCGCGCCGCTTTCGAGGCTGCGCCGGAGGCTCGGCGCACCCGCCGGCTCGCAGAAGATGAAACTCGACGGGCCGATCCGGCCGTCAAGGTAACCCGTTATGCCGGAGGCGAGACCGCCGCCGCCGACCGGCAACACGACGAGGTCCGGAAGCATGCCGTCCGGCAGCTGGGCGACGAACTCCGCCGCGACCGTCGCCTGTCCTTCGATGATGTCGGCATGGTCGAACGGTGGCACCATCAGCGCGCCGGTCGCCTCGGCATGCGCGCGGGCCGCCGTGTAGCACTGGTCGAAGAAGTCGCCGACGAGCTTGATCGTGACGAAGTCGCCGCCAAACATGCGCGTCTTGTCGATCTTCTGCTGCGGCGTCGTCACCGGCATGAAAACCACGCCCGGCACGCCGAAATGGCGGCAGACGAAGGCAAAGCCCTGCGCGTGGTTGCCGGCCGAGGCGCAGACGAAGCTGCGGGCACCGGAAGCATCGGCGAGCACCTTGCGGAAGAAGTTGAAGGCCCCGCGGATCTTGTAGGAGCGCACCGGCGAAAGGTCTTCGCGCTTGAGATAGATGTCCGCACCGTAGCGGGCGGAAAGATGTTCGTTCAGTTGAAGCGGCGTTTCGGGAAAGAGGCCGCGCAGGGCCTCCATGGCCGTGTCGACGTCAGGTGTCATGCTCTGGTCCGTGTTCGATAGATTGGGTTCAAAAAACTGCGTTTCTTGCCTTCGGAAAAGGACAGAGGCAGGCAAAGCCGATCATTCTTCAAACCTTTCCGATGCCCCGCGGCCGCGAGAGCCGCGCGACAGAACCTGTCCGAACCGGAATGGCGCCGCGCCGGGGCGCCATCCTTGAGTTTGGACGATGCAAAGGCTATGGCATATCGACGCGACGGTTACCACCCGCCCTGGCCAGCATGGCCTCTTCGAGACCAGAACTTGAACGCCACCATCTTCCGATCAGCCATCAATATCGCAGCCATCAGCGGGATCTATCTTTCCGTCGCGATGCTGATCCCGGCCTTCATCGACGTCTATTACGGCCATCCCGATTCGGAGGTGTTCTTCCTCTCCGCCTTCATGACCGGCGGCCTGTCTCTGGCAACGGCCGCGGCCACCCGGTCCGGCCCGCCGCCCTTCAACAAGCGCATGGGCTTTCTCGTCGTCAACATGCTCTGGCTGTCCGGCAGCATCATCGGCGCCATTCCGCTCTGGCTCTCCTCGCTGAACCTCACCTTCGCGCAGGCCTTCTTCGAGTCGGTCTCGGCGATCAGCACGACCGGCTCCACCGTCATTACCGGCCTCGACAACGCGCCGCCGGGCGTTCTGATGTGGCGCTCGCTGCTGCACTGGCTCGGCGGTGTCGGCATCCTGGCGCTCGGCCTGTTCATCATGCCCTATCTGCGCGTCGGCGGCATGTCCTTCTTCAAGCTGGAATCCTCGGATACGGCGGACAAGCCCTTCGCCCGAATCGCAAGCTACACCCGCGCCTTCCTCGCCCTCTATGTCGGCATCACCCTGCTCTGTGCCGTCGTCTATGCCGCACTCGGCATGAACCGGTTCGATGCGCTGAACCATGCCATGTCGACGGTGGCGACCGGCGGGCTTTCGACGCATGACGCCTCCTTCGGCTACTACAAGAGCCTGCCGCTGCTGTGGGCAGCGACCTTCTTCATGACGCTGTCCAGCCTGCCCTTCTCCGTTTTGATCCTCTTCGTCGTGCGCGGGCGGCTCGATGCATGGCGCGACCCGCAGATCCGCGTCTTCCTCGGCTATCTCGTGCTCTTCTCCATTGCGGCGAGCGTGTTCCAGCGGCTCGAAAACGGTGTCAGCTTCCACGAGGCGCTCGCCCATTCCTTCTTCACCGTTGCCTCCATCCTGTCGACGACAGGCTTTTCGAGCGACGACTATACGCAATGGGGCCATTTCATCGTGGCGCTCGCCTTCGTCGCCACCTTCATGGGCGGCTGTTCGGGCTCGACCTCCGGGGGGCTGAAGGCCTACCGTCTGATCATCCTCTTCAACTTCATCCGCACCGGCCTCTACCGCCTGATCTATCCGAATGGCATCCACGCCGTGCGCTACGGATCGATGACCGTCGATGCCGATTTCCAGCGCAGCGTCTTCCTGTTCTTCATCACCTATGTCGCGATCTCGGCCGTCGGCGCGATCCTGCTCGCCCTGATGGGCTACGACGTGCTGACGGCGATCTCGGCGGCCGCGACCTCGCTGTCGAATGTCGGTCCGGGCGTGACGCAGGCGATCGGGCCGGCCGGCACCTTCGCCGGGTTCCATGATGCGGCGCTCTACGTGCTCTCCCTGCTGATGCTGCTCGGCCGCCTCGAAATCCTGACCGTGCTGGTCATCCTCACCCCGCTCTTCTGGAAGAGCTGATTGCGGACGAGCCGCGCGGCGTTCTTGACTGTTGCCATGCTTCTTCGCATCCTGCCGCCAACCGCCCGGAGGAAGACGGAATGTTCGTGTCGAAGTCCCTGTTGCGCATGACCTTTGTCGCCGCGCTCGCGCCCACGCTCGCCCTTGCCGGCCCCCTTGCGGATGCGGCCAGGAAGGCCGAGGAGCAGGCGGCTGCCGGCGACACGGTCGGTGCGCACAATACGATCCGCGATGCCTTCGGCGCCTTTGCCGCCACGCTGCCCTTCTCGATCGGCAAAGCCGTCTTCGTTTCGGCCGCCCCGGAAGGCTACGGCATGTATGCTGTTCGGCCTGAGGCGAGCTTCAAGGTCGGCGAGGCGCTGATCTCCTATGTCGAGCCGGTCGGCCTCACCTGGCGGCCGGGCGACGGGGGCCTGCTCGAATCGCACTTCACCGTCGACCTGGAGCTGCTCGACCCGAAGGGTACGGTGCTTGCCGAGCAGAAGGCCTTCGGCTCCTTCGACTTCAAGGGCAGCGTGCGCAACCAGGAGGTCTTCGCCAAGCTGACGCTCAATCTCAGCGGCCCGCCGGTGGGCGACTATGTGCTGCGCTATCGCTTCCGCGATGCTGCAAGCGGTGCCGTGGCGATCAGCGAGCAGCCGTTCAAGATCGTTCCCTGACCGACTTTTCCACAGGCACGCAGAGAATTGTGACAAGCCGGAATCCGCGCTTTCCAGCGGGTTGGCGGTCAATTATGACAGCGGCATGACAACCCCAGCCACGTAAGGGGCACCCATGCTTTCGCTGTTTCGCAAACTCATGCCGCGCGAGGACCGTTTCTTCGACCTCTTCGAGCAGCATTCCCGCACCGTCGTCGGCGCTGCCGAAGCCCTCCAGTTGCTCCTGGCCGGCGGGCCGGACATGGAAAAACACTGCAACCGCATCGTCGAACTGGAAGACAAGGCCGACGACATCACGCGCGAAGTGCTTCTTGCCGTGCGCCGCAGCTTCATCACGCCGTTCGACCGCGGCGACATCAAGGACCTGATCCAGTCGATGGACGATGCCATCGACATGATGCACAAGACGGTCAAGACCATCCGCCTCTACGAGCAGACGAGCTTCCAGCCCGGCATGCAGGAAATGGGCGAAGCCGTCGTCAAGGCTGCCCATCTCGTCGCCGAGGCCATTCCGCTGCTCGACAAGGTGGGCGTGCATGCCGGCCGCCTCAGCGCGATCGCCGAGGAAGTCACCCGCGTCGAGGGCCGCTCGGACGAGTTGCACGACCAGGGGCTGAAAGACCTCTTCAAGCAATACGGCAAGACCGATCCGATGGCCTATATCATCGGCAGCGAGATCTACGGCGAGCTCGAAAAGGTCGTCGACCGCTTCGAGGACGTCGCCAATGAAATCAGCGGTATCGTGATCGAGAACGTCTGATGGACGCCACCCTCGCCTTCCCGCTGCTCGTCGGCCTCGTCGGCATCGCGCTGCTGTTCGACTTCCTGAACGGCCTGCACGATGCGGCGAATTCCATCGCCACGATCGTCTCGACGCGCGTGCTGCGTCCGCAATATGCCGTCATGTGGGCGGCCTTCTTCAACTTCATCGCCTTCCTGTTCTTCGGCCTGCATGTCGCCGAAACGCTGGGCAAGGGCATCATCGATCCCGGCATCGTCAGCCCGCTCGTCATCTTCGCGGCGCTGATGGGCGCGATCATCTGGAACGTCGTCACCTGGATCTTCGGCATCCCCTCCTCCTCCTCGCACGCCCTCATCGGCGGCCTGGTGGGCGCGGGTCTTGCCAAGACCGGCTTCGACGCCGTCGTGTGGAGCGGCCTCATCAAGACGGCGAGCGCCATCTTCCTGTCGCCCGCCATCGGCTTCCTCCTCGCCCTCATCCTCGTGCTCGCGGTCTCCTGGCTCTTCGTGCGCCAGACGCCGTTCGCCGTCGACCGCACCTTCCGCGTCATGCAGTTCATCTCGGCCTCACTCTATTCGCTCGGCCATGGCGGCAACGACGCGCAGAAGACCATGGGCATCATCGCCGTGCTGCTCTTCTCGCAGGGCTATCTCGGCAGCGAGTTCCATGTGCCGTTCTGGGTGGTCATCACCTGCCAGGCCGCCATGGCGCTCGGCACGCTGATGGGCGGCTGGCGCATCGTGCACACGATGGGCTCCAAGATCACCCGCCTCAACCCGATGCAGGGTTTCTGCGCGGAAACCGGTGGCGCGATCACCCTTTTCGCCGCCACCTGGCTCGGCATCCCGGTCTCGACGACACACACGATCACCGGCGCGATCATCGGTGTCGGCGCCGCCCGCCGCGTCACCGCGGTGCGCTGGGGCATTGCCGGCAACATCGTCATCGCCTGGATCGTCACACTGCCGTCGGCCGCCGCGATCTCCGCCCTCTTCTACCTCACGATCGACGCGATCACCGGCTGAGGCCGCTCCAAACGAAAACGGCGGAAGCGTTGCCGCTTCCGCCGTTCCTGTTCCTGCCGTTTCAAATCCGGATCAGAAGAGATCCGGCGCGTGCTTGAGCGCATGGACCGGCTGCCCGAAGTCGGACGCCGCAAAATCGAAATCGTCGGAACCCGACGTCGCCGAAGCGTCATCGATGGCAAAAGGCCGGGCGGCAAAACCCGCATCGGCGTGATCGTTGCCGGCTGCCGCCGCCTTCTTGAACACGAAGGCATCGCCACCCCCGTGATCCTCGTCCGCCGGCTCGCCAGCCTTCTTCACGCCGGTGAACTTGAGCTGGAGCTTGGCGAAGAGTTCGGCGGTCTTGGCCGATTCGAAGAAGTACTTGTCGCTCTTGTCGTAGTAATCGCCATAGGACTTGAGGTTCAGCTTGGCCGTGCCGATCACGTCGCCGTCGCCGTCCACCGCCTTGAACGTCACCACGTCGCCGGAAACCTTCGTCGAGGTGATGGTCATCTTCTCAGTGCCGAGTGCATAGACCAGCTTGAACTTGCTGAAATCCCCATCCTTCTCGAGGTTGAGGCTGTAGTTCATCTTGGTGTTGAAGCTGTCGGTATAGGTGCCCTTGATGGTGAAGCCGGCCTTCGTCTGCGCAGTGGAGTAGGCCAGCGTGCTGCTGTAGCCTTCACCCTGCACCTTCACCGAAAGGCTCGTCGTCGTCTTGCCGATCTTCATCAGGATATCGGTCGTGCTGTCGCCGAAGCTGCTGTCGATCTCGACGGTCGCCTTCAGCGTCGTGGACGTCAGGCTGTACTTGGTCAGCTTGACGGTGAAATCACCGATGCCGTTCAGCGAACCGTAGGTCTTCTGCAGATAGGCCTTCGTCAGATATTTTGGAAATTTCATTTACGCCCCCAATGTGCCCCGCGTTGAAACATTGGACGCTAAAAAAGCGAAAGTTTTTCTACAAGGCAAGAGATCGCCCCTAGATTGCGCCTCGCGGGCGTGACCGGAAACGACGATGTGTTGCAGGGCCGGCACATTCCCGAGAACGCTTGCCGGAAAAGGCGCAGCAGGCGACCGAAACGGGAATCGGCATTGTCTTTCCCTCCCTGGCAAGGTGCGAATCATTTTGGCTAAGACTCTCCACTTCACCCTATTGACGAAGCGGCCCGACTTTCCGAAAAGCGAGCTACGCGGGCGTGGCGAAACTGGTAGACGCAAGGGACTTAAAATCCCTCGGCCTTGGCTGTGCGGGTTCGATCCCCGCCGCCCGCACCAAACGGCTCCGGCTTCTCAATTGGCCTCCATCTCGGATAGATAGTGGCGCAGCCGGACCTTCAGGTGTCCGACGACATGGGGATGGTCGAGAAAACGGGCTATCGACATGATCTCCCAGCGCTGACCCTCGTCGCCGAAAGCGACCGTACCGAAACCACCGTCGAGATGAGCGACATGAAAGTAGCTGCCGGGCGCGTCAGGTCGCTCGGCCGGATAATAGCGCTCCCATACGACCGACGAACGATCGACCCTGATGCCGAACTCCTCCCAGGTTTCGCGAAGGGCGCAGTCCATCGGCGTCTCATCCATTTCCCGGCCGCCGCCGGGCAGGTCCCACATGTCGGGAAACGGGATGTCGGCCTTGTCGTCGCGCTGATAGGCGATAAGGTGACCGTCGCAAATAAGGGCGATCTTCGCACCCTTGAAATCAGCCGGCTCCATTCTGACCAGGCCCCCCTCGTCCTGCCGCAAATCGGTACCGCCGATTCGCGTGGTTTCTGAGGCGAGCATATCGCGGCGCGCAAAAAAGGGCGCGGACCTGATGTGGGCCGCACCCTTCTTCATCGGCGATGTTTCAGGAGAACATCAGGCCGAGAGTTTTGCCGCGATCTTGGCGACATGGGCGCCCTGGAAGCGGGCGGCGTCCAGTTCGATTTCCGAAGGCTGGCGCGAGCCGTCGCCGTCGGTGATCGTCGAGGAACCGTAAGGCGAGCCGCCCTTGACGGCTTCCACGCCCATCTGGCCCTGGAAAGCGTAAGGCAGGCCGGCGACGACGAGGCCATGATGCAGCAGCGTCGGGATGAAGCCGAGGATGGTCGATTCCTGGCCGCCGTGCTGCGTGGCCGAGGAGGTGAAGACCGAGCCGACCTTGCCGACGAGCTTGCCCTGCGCCCAGAGGCCGCCGGTCTGATCCCAGAAATTGCGCATCTGCGAGGCGACCGTGCCGAAGCGCGTGCCGGCTCCGACGATGATCGCGTCATAGTCGGCAAGTTCCGCCACCGTGGCGATCTCGGCCTTCTGGTCGAGCTTGAAATGCGAAGCCTTCGCCACGTCTTCCGGCACCAGTTCCGGAACGCGCTTGACGGTCACCTCGGCACCGGCCGATTTCGCACCTTCCGCGACCGCATAGGCCATGGCTTCGATATGGCCGTAGGCCGAGTAGTAGAGAACCAGTACTTTTGCCATCGTCGTCTCCTGTTTCGATGATGCCTTTCCGCTTGATCGCGGCGTCGCGTTGGATGTAGCACTTCGGGGTGGCAATGCCCCAGCGGTTGCCCGGTCGACAGACTGTTCACCCACCATTGACAATGCCGCGCCTTCGGTCGGCATTTCTGTCCGAACTACAGAGAGCGCCCATGAGTTCCCGTCCTATCGCCACCGCCGCCATGCTCGCCATCGGCGACGAACTGCTCTCCGGGCGCACCAAGGACAAGAATATCGGCCAGCTCGCCGACATGCTCTTCCTCGCCGGCATCGACCTGAAGGAGGTGCGCATCGTCGGCGACGACGAGGACGCGATCGTCGAGGCGCTGAATGCGCTGCGCGCCCGCTATACCTATGTCTTCACGTCCGGCGGCATCGGCCCGACCCATGACGACATCACGGCGGACGCCATTTCCAAGGCCTTCGGCGTGCCCTGCCTGCACGACCCGCTCGCCATGCAGCTGCTCGGCGCCATGTACGAGCGCCGCGGCGTCGAGTTCAATGAGGCGCGCCAGCGCATGGCGCGCATGCCGGAAGGCGCTGTCCATATCGAGAATGCCGTCTCGACGGCGCCGGGCTTCCACATCGGCAATGTCTATGTCATGGCCGGCGTGCCGCAGGTCTTCACCGCCATGCTCGGCACCGTGGTGCCGACCCTTGAGGGCGGCGTTCCGATGCTCTCGCGCTCGGTCGCTTCGCCCTTCGGCGAAGGCGACATCGGCAGCGCGCTGGCCGGCATCCAGAAGAAGCATCCCGAAACCAGCATCGGCTCCTATCCGCGCTTCAGCGAAAACCGCTTCTCGACGGAAATCGTCATCCGCAGCCGCGAAGAAGCCCCGGCGGAAGCCGCCGAACGTGATATACTTCAGATGATTGCCGAAATCGCCGCGGCCAAGGCCGCGTCTTGATCCCGATCAAGGTTTGACGAAAGCGGCAGGCGCATGCTTCCATCGACCCAGAACAGGAGGCCGAAATGACCTACAAGACCATCGTGGCGGTGCTGAGCGCCGCCGAGGACGCCGGCAAGGTGACGGATCATGCGCTTGCCCTTGCGCGCAAGACCGGCGCTCACGTCATCGGCATCCATGCGGAAACGCCGGTCGTGGTCACGCTGATCGCGCCGATGGAATATCCCGACCCGAACGCCGTTCTCGACCTGCAGGAGCGGGCGCAGCAACAGTCCCGGGAGGTCGAACAGGCCTTCAAGTCGCGCTGCGAGCGCGACGACATCTCCTATGAGTGGCGCCTCTTCACCGGCACCGCCGGCTATGCCTCCGCCGGGATCATCGACAGCGCGCGCGGCGCCGACATCGTCATTGCCGGCCAGTTCGACCCCGATCTCGACGGCCCGGCGCGCGAGGACATCGAGGACCTGCTCTACGAGAGCGGCCGCCCGGTTTACCTCGTCTCCAATGCCCCGGCCGGCCCGGCGCCGATCGACCGCGTGCTGCTTGCCTGGAACGGCTCGCGCGAATCGGCGCGCGCCGCCTTCGACGCCCTGCCCTTCCTGACGGGCGCGAAGGAGGTCGAGATTTTTACCGTCGATCCGCCGGAGAACGTCATGCAGTCGCGCGACTTCTGCGGCGCCGAGCTTGCGGCAACGCTTGCCCGTCACGGCATCAAGACCACGGTCACGTCGGGTGCTTCCGATGGCCACTCGGTGGCCGAGGCGCTGAACCGGCGCGCGACGGAAATCGATGCCGGCCTCATCGTCATGGGGGCTTACAGCCATTCGAGGCTGCGCCAGCGCCTTTTCGGCGGCGTCACCAGCGCCATGATGCGCTATGCCCGCGTGCCGACGCTGATGTCACGCTGAGACGAAGGAGGCGGGCCTGCCTTCCTTGCCGCCTCTCAAACGACCGGTTTGACCATCGTCGTCGCCGCTCCGAATCCGAAGACCGGTTTCAGGAATCCGAGCGAGACGGTCGAGACGGCCTCGAACCCGCGCCGGGCGTAAAGCGCCTGGGCCCGCGGGTTCTCGTCGATGACATCGAGCCGCACCCGTTTCAATCCCGCCTCTGCCGCGCGATGCTCCAGCGCATCCAGCAGGGCCGAGCCGACACCGAGGCTGCGCGCCTCCGGCCGCACGAAGATGCCGTCCATGAGAAGCGTATCCGGTTCGCAGGGCCGCTCCAGCAGGCTGATCAGCAGCGCCCGGGCAGATCCCCCGAGCCAGCCGTAGACCTTCGCCATATCCGACAGGCCGCCGCCGACAAAGGCGCCGTCCGGCGTCTTGAACCCGGCAACGCCCAGAAAACCGCCATCCACCGAAACGGCGCTCAGCGCATGGCTGGGATTGAGCATCCGCTCGATGAAGGCTACCGCTTTTTGCCGTGGGCCGAGGGGATAACGCAGCTTGCGGGAAAAGGCCTCCCAATATCCTGAAGCGGCGATCCCGCGATGCTCCGGCCTCAGCCCCGGCTCGATGCGGAATTGGCCGCCATCCTCACTGTCGCGCTCCATGTCGTTCTCCTGTGTCATGCAGCAAACAGATGGGAGTGGCATAGTGACAGTGCAATTCCAGAGCGCCCCTTTTTGGCGGCCACCCTGCCCGACTTCCTTGTGGATGCCCCGGTCCCGTTGCCGCCATGGCGATTTTCTTGGGCAGCGAGTTGCAGTACAGAGGATGAATCTTCTTTTTCTGCCTATCAGGAGCCCGCCATGTCGCTGCCCGACAAAGCCTTCCCCGTATCCTGGGATCAGTTTCATCGTGACGCGCGCGCGCTTGCCTGGCGGCTGGCGGACGGCGGACGGGAATGGCGGGCGATCGTCTGCATCACCCGCGGCGGCCTCGTGCCGGCCGCCGTCATCTCGCGCGAACTCAATATTCGCCTCATCGAGACCGTTTGCGTCGCCTCCTATCACGACTATGTCTCGCAGGGCGACATGCATGTGCTGAAGGGCATCTCGCCGGAACTGACCAAGGAAGGCGGCGAAGGCATTCTCATCGTCGACGACCTGACGGATACCGGCAAGACCGCGGCGCAGGTGCGTGCCATGCTGCCGAAGGCGCATTTTGCCGCCGTCTATGCCAAGCCGAAGGGCCGCCCGCTGGTCGACACCTTCGTCACCGAGGTCAGCCAGGACACCTGGATCTATTTCCCCTGGGACATGGGCTTCACCTACCAGGAGCCGATCGCCAAGGGCACGCGCGGCTGAGCCCTCTATCCGCGGCAGCGTGAAACGTCCTTCAGGTTGCGACACAACATACTGATTTGGCATTTTTTTCGTCGATGGCCGGTGGATGCGCAAGCGTACCCGCCGGCTTAATCTTTCCGCAATTCCTGCCAAAGATAGTGCTTATGTTCACCGCATCGGCGCGGTGACGGGAGGCATGGCACGGATGCGCTACGCAAGGCCGGCATTCGCGGCAGTTCTCACCGGCGCGCTCGTCTTCGGCGCAAAGGCCGTCGCGCAGCAGGACGTGCGGACCACCGCGGTCGCCGAATTCATCGACGAGAGCGTCCGCCCCTGGCTGGACGAGCCGGCGATCCTCAATGCCATCATCGCCCAGAATGCCGCCCATGCCGGGCTCAGCCAGGCGGAGATCGACGATCTCGACGCCCGCTGGCGCAGCGAGCTCTCACGCGCCGACCGCCCGATGATCGAGGCGCAGCTCTCCAATCCCCTCTCGCTCTATCTCAAGGGCCGCCAGCGCGCGGCGGAAGGCCTCATCACCGAAATCTTCGTGATGGACAACCGCGGCCTGAATGTCGGCCAGAGCGACATCACCTCCGACTACTGGCAGGGCGACGAGGCGAAGTGGCAGAAGAGCTTCCGCACCGGCCATCTTCACATCGATGAGCCGGACCGGGACGACTCCACCCAGCTCATGCAGTCCCAGGCGAGCCTGCCGATCCGCGATCCGGCGACCGGCACCGTCATCGGCGCCATCACCGTCGGGGTCAATCTCGACGCGCTTTGACGTTACGGAAGGGAATCACTTTATCCACGGATCACAACTCCGCCCGGATGGCTATTCCCTGAAGTCGTGGGATGGAAAAGACCCTCTAAATTTACCTGTAATTTTTCTCGCTTTTCCACAGTCGCGTGCAGCGCCGCCTATGCTTTTGCCCCGAACCCGCTGATTTTTCAGGCGTCCGGCATCGTCCCCGTTTTCCACAGCCGGCAGGCACAAGATGTAGCGTTCAAACTTCCTTCATAAACCAGCCCTTGACGGGAATCGGCCAGATGAGGTTAATGAAATCCAAGTTGCGGCGGCGACTGGACCGTAGTGTTACGAGGTCGGTTCTCATCATGAAATCGCGTATCATGCGCATGTGGCCGGGTGGATGATCCGCTCGCTGCACGGGTTTTTTCGCGCTCGTTTTCCTGAGACGCCAACGCAGCCGACTGGGCTGGAAAAAAGAACCTGTTGATACTATATTTAGTATTTGCAGCCATACTCAGCACAAGATACAGGAGGCCGAGATCGATCGGCTTTCCCGCACGGACTGGACGATTTGGGCTGGCTGCAAGCAGTTGCGGCCGGACGGGGATAATTTGCGCCCTGTTTTGAGGCAGGATGCGGCAGCGAAGGACAACGGACAATGCGCATAGAACGTCGTTTCACCAAACCTGGCCAGTCGGCCTATGCGGAGATCGAATTCCGCAAGGCCACCAGCGAAATCAAGAACCCGGATGGTTCCATCGTCTTCCGCCTCGCGGATATCGACGTGCCGGCCCAGTTCTCCCAGGTCGCCGCCGATATCCTCGCGCAGAAATACTTCCGCAAGGCGGGCGTGCCTGCGCGCCTGAAGAAGGTCGAGGAAAACGACGTTCCCTCGTTCCTGTGGCGCTCCGTGCCGGATACCGAAGCCTTGAAGGCGCTCCCCGAGGGTGAGCGCTTCGGCTCGGAAACCGACGCGCGCCAGGTTTTTGACCGTCTCGCCGGCACCTGGACCTACTGGGGCTGGAAGGGCAAGTATTTCGCTTCCGAAGAAGACGCTGCCGCCTTCAAGGACGAACTCGCCTATATGCTCGCCACGCAGCGCGTCGCCCCGAACTCGCCGCAGTGGTTCAACACCGGCCTGCACTGGGCCTATGGCATCGACGGACCCGGCCAGGGCCATTTCTATGTCGACCCCTTCACGGGCAAGCTCGTCAAGTCCAAGTCCGCCTACGAGCATCCCCAGCCGCATGCCTGCTTCATCCAGTCGGTCGAGGACGACCTCGTCAACGAAAACGGCATCATGGACCTGTGGGTGCGTGAAGCCCGCCTGTTCAAGTACGGCTCGGGCACCGGCTCCAACTTCTCCCATCTGCGCGGCGAAGGCGAAAAGCTGTCGGGCGGCGGCCGCTCCTCCGGCCTGATGAGCTTCCTGAAGATCGGCGACCGTGCGGCGGGCGCCATCAAGTCCGGCGGCACGACGCGCCGTGCGGCCAAGATGGTCGTGGTCGATATCGACCACCCGGATATCGAGGCCTACATCAACTGGAAGGTCAAGGAAGAGCAGAAGGTGGCGGCCCTCGTCACCGGCTCCAAGATCGTCGCCGGCCACCTCAAGGCCATCATGAAGGCCTGCGTCAACTGCTCGGCCGAGGGCGACCGTTGCTACGACCCGGCGGAAAACCCGGCCCTCAAGCGCGAAATCCGCGCTGCCAAGAAGAGCCAGGTTCCGGAAAACTACATCAAGCGCGTCATCCAGTTCGCCAAGCAGGGCTACAAGGACCTCGAGTTCAAGACCTACGATACGGACTGGGATTCGGAAGCCTACCTCACCGTCTCCGGCCAGAACTCCAACAACTCGGTTTCGCTGAAGGACGACTTCCTGCGCGCCGTGGAGAATGACGGCGACTGGAACCTCACCGCCCGCAAGGACGGCAAGGTCATGAAGACGCTGAAGGCCCGCGACCTCTGGGAGCAGATCTCCTACGCCGCCTGGGCATCGGCCGATCCGGGCCTGCACTTCAACACGACGATGAACGACTGGCACACCTCGCCGGCCGCGGGCCCGATCCGCGCCTCGAACCCGTGCTCGGAATACATGTTCCTCGACGACACCGCCTGCAACCTCGCCTCACTGAACCTGCTTCAGTTCAAGGATGCGGCCACCAAGAACATCAACATCGCCGACTACGAACACGCCGTCCGCCTCTGGACCATCGTGCTCGAAGTCTCGGTCATGATGGCGCAGTTTCCCTCGCGCCAGATCGCCGAGCGCTCCTACGAGTACCGCACGCTCGGCCTCGGCTACGCCAATATCGGCGGCCTCCTGATGTCCTCGGGCATTCCGTACGATTCGACGGAAGGCCGCGCCATTGCCGGTGCGCTGACCGCCATCATGACGGGCGTCTCCTATGCGACCTCCGCCGAAATGGCGAGCGAGCTCGGCCCGTTCCCGAACTTCGAGCCGAACCGCGACAACATGCTGCGCGTCATGCGCAACCACCGTCGTGCCGCCTATGGCGAAACCACCGGCTATGAGGCCCTCTCGGTCAACCCGGTCGCCCTCATTCATGGCGAGTGCCCGGACCAGACCCTGATCGTCCACGCCAAGGCTGCCTGGGACAAGGCCGTCGACCTCGGCGAAAAGCACGGCTACCGCAACGCCCAGACGACCGTCATCGCGCCGACCGGCACGATCGGCCTCGTCATGGACTGCGACACGACCGGCATCGAGCCCGACTTCGCGCTGGTGAAATTCAAGAAGCTCGCCGGCGGCGGTTACTTCAAGATCATCAACCGCGCCGTTCCGGAAGCGCTGCGCACGCTCGGCTATTCGGAAAGCCAGATCGCCGAGATCGAGGCCTATGCGGTCGGCCATGGCAACTTCAATCAGGCGCCCGCCGTCAACCCCGGCTCTCTGAAGGCCAAGGGTTTTCCGGATGACAAGATCGAAGCCGTCAATGCCGGCCTGAAGTCCGCCTTCGACATCAAGTTCGCCTTCAACCAGTGGACGCTCGGCGCCGACTTCCTGAAGGACGTGCTGAAGGTCTCGGACGAGCAGCTTTCCGACATGTCCTTCAACCTCCTGGAGCATATCGGCTTCTCGAAGAAGGACATCGAAGCCGCCAACATCCACGTTTGCGGTGCGATGACCCTCGAAGGCGCACCCTTCCTCAAGAAGGAGCACCTGCCGGTCTTCGATTGCGCCAATCCCTGCGGCAAGATCGGCAAACGCTACCTCTCGGTCGAAAGCCACATCCGCATGATGGCGGCCGCCCAGCCGTTCATCTCGGGCGCCATCTCCAAGACGATCAACATGCCGAACGAGGCGACCGTCGAGGATTGCAAAAACGCCTACATGCTGTCCTGGAAGCTCGCGCTGAAGGCCAACGCCCTCTACCGCGACGGTTCCAAGCTCTCCCAGCCGCTCAACGCCTCGCTGATCGAGGACGAGAACGACGAGGACGATGCAGTGGAAGCCCTGGTCGCCGCTCCGGCGGCTGCCCAGGCTGTCACGGTCACGGAAAAGATCGTCGAGAAGATCATCGAACGCGTCGTGCGCGACCGGGAAAAACTGCCGAACCGTCGCCAAGGCTACACCCAGAAGGCCGTCGTCGGCGGACACAAGGTCTATCTGCGCACCGGCGAATTCGGCGATGGCCGCCTCGGCGAGATCTTCATCGATATGCACAAGGAAGGCGCCGCCTTCCGTGCGATGATGAACAATTTTGCCATCGCCATCTCGCTGGGTCTCCAGTATGGCGTGCCGCTCGAGGAATATGTGGAGGCCTTCACCTTCACCAAGTTCGAGCCGGCCGGCATGGTCCAGGGCAACGACGCGATCAAGAACGCGACGTCGATCCTCGACTACGTCTTCCGCGAACTCGCCGTTTCCTATCTCGGCCGTCACGACCTCGCGCATGTCGACCAGTCGGACTTCTCGAACACGGCGCTCGGCAAGGGCATCCAGGAAGGCAAGACCAACCCGTTCTCGACCGGCTGGACGCGCGGCCACAAGCCGACGCTGATCCAGGGCGGCCAGGGCGGCGAGCGCCAGCTCTCCGAGCCGAAGGGCGCGGCCACCGCCGCCCCCGCCAAGGCGTCTTCCGGCAGCAACGTCACCTCGTTCGCCGGCAATGCCGCCCGCAAGATCGAGCCGACGACGGCGATCTCCACCCACGAAATCGTCGCCTTCAAGCGCGATTACGAGGAGCGCGCGACTGAGCTTGCGGAAGAAATCGCAGAAGAGGTCGCGGATGAAGGCGCCCAGAGCGTCACCGCCCTCTTCTCCGACAAGGCCGCCGCCGAAGCCGCCAGCGCCAAGGCCGATGCCAAGAAGCTGGAAAACGAACGCCGCATGCGCTCCATCGCGCAGGGCTACACCGGCAACATGTGCTCGGAGTGCCAGAACTTCACGATGGTGCGCAACGGCACCTGCGAGAAGTGCGACACCTGCGGCGCGACAAGCGGCTGCAGCTAAGGCTGCCGGCACAGGCCAATAACGAAACACGGTACCCCGGCAGTTTGCCGGGGTATTTTTTTGCCCGACCTTCGCAGAAAACCCGCCCCCGCATTTTCCCCGCCTCCTTCATTCGTGCCTACAATCCCCGATCCCGCCACGGATACACCGCGAGGCGTCGTGGCGAGGCGGGGTCGGCGCTTTTGGCGAGGGACGGACGTAGGCCGTCGCCCAAGGGGCCTGCGGAAAATGGTCTCCCTCCGGCGACACGGGGGAAGCGGCGGGCGTCGGACCGAGCCTTCCGCTTCATGCCCCGAACGGCGCGCCGGGCGTGCCTGTGCGGCACACAAGGGGGCCGGTCTGGCGGATGCGTCGGCATCGTCCGCCGGGATGAGACCGCCCGGAAGGCAAAACCTTCCGTCCGCCATCGCCATGGCGCGCGATGGCGGATGACAGAACGGAAACAGCCTCCTTCCGGAAACCGACGAGCACCATCCACCATCCCGGCCTTTGCAGAGGGACCGGAGTTGCGGGCAAAAACCGCTGAACGGGGCGCTGAAAGGCGCCATACACATACTTTCAGATGCGGCACCTTCCAGCGCCCCGTCCGAAACACCAGGCAAAACCCGGCTCCCATGCGCGGGAATGCCGACGTGCGTTTTCGCGCGAGCGCTGGCCGCCGACGCAAACTTTTCCGCGCCTGTACGCGCCGCCTTCCACGATATCATTGCCGTCACGGGATGCGCAGGGTACATGCAATCCTCCCGTTACGGGAATCGACCTGACCCGAATCCCGTGATGCAGAAGGAACAGTCGATGCCGATAGCACCGCGCCGTGGGCCGATTGCCCTGACGTACCGCGTGCTCGTCCTGCCGGGCGTCATTGCCTATCTCTTCGCCGTCAGCATCGTCGTGCTGGCCGCCGACCGGTTCTGGCTCGTCGATCTCCTCACCTTCGCCTGGCCCTATATCATCGCCGCCGGCAGCCTGCTTGTCGTTGCGGCGCTGGTGACGCGCCGTATGAAGGCGATCGTGATCGCCGGGGTCGGCCTTGCGGTGGCGCTGATCCCCGCCGCCGACGTGCCGACCGCCCGCACCTCTGCCGCCACCGGCGGCCTGAAGGTGCTGACCGCCAATCTCTTCGTGGAGAACGAAGAGGATCCGGCCGTCTTCATCGCACTGCTGCGCGCGGAAAAGCCCGATATCGTCGTTCTGGAAGAGACGACCGCGCGCTGGGAGCAGGCCCTGTCCGCGGCCGGCCTCTATCCCTACGAAAGCAGCTCGGATGCGCGCGAGCGCGATGCCATCAAGGTCTTCTCCAGCCTGCCGATCCGCGCGGAGACCGAGCTGAAACGTGCCTTTACCGAGGAGCGCGCCTACAAGCAGCCGCTGCGAATGGAACTGGACATGCGCGGCAAGCCGCTCTTCCTCTATGCCTTCCATCCCGAAACACCGCGCCGGCTCTGGCAGTGGCGCGATCGCAATGCCTATCTTTCGGCCGCTGCCGATGCGGTGCGCGGCGATCTCGAAAGAGCGCCGGTCATCGTCGCTGGCGACTGGAACACGCCGACCTGGTCGCCCTTCTTCCGCACCTTCCTCAAGCAGGCCGGCCTTGCCTCCACCGCGGGCGGCTGGCTGCAGCCCGCCACGCGGTTCAGCCAGAGAATCGAGACGGTCGCCTATATCGGGGCGTCGATCGACCATATCGCCGTCTCCCCGGATATCTCGGTGCGGGCGCGCCGCGTCGGCCCTAACTTCGGGTCCAACCACCTGCCCGTCATCGCCGAACTGGCGCTACCGGAAAACTGACCCCTCGCCCGGGTGGAAAAACACCCTATCTTAGGCGCAGGCCACTTTGAGGGAGACCAACCATGCCGACGGAAAAGGACAGTCCCAGAGCATCGCTCGAGGAAGAGCGCGCCCGGCAGAAGCGGAAGACGGCCGAAGCCGAGCAGGACGACTATCTGGAAGAGGCGCTGGAAGAGACCTTTCCCGCCAGCGATCCCATCGCTCCGGGCGACGCAAGGGACCACGCCAAGTGAACGGCGTGGCGTCCATGCCCCGCCCCGACCAGGAAGACCCGAACAGCAATGAGCACACCCTTTCTCTTCACGGGCCCGGAAGACGCTGCTGTTACCCTGCTTCTTGCCCATGGCAGCGGCGCGCCGATGGATTCGGCGGCAATGAATGCGGCAGCCGATGCCCTCGCCGCCGAGGGCCTGCGCGTCGCGCGCTTCGAATTTTCCTACATGGCGGCGCGCCGCAGCCAGGGCAGCCGCCGGCCGCCACCGAAGGCAGAAACGCTGAACCCGGAATTTCGCGCCGCCGTCGCCGATCTGGCGGCAAAGGGACGGCTGGTCATCGGCGGCAAATCGATGGGCGGACGCATCGCCAGCATGGTGGCGGATGATCTTTTCGCCGGGGGCCGAATCGCCGGCCTCGTTTGCCTCGGTTATCCGTTCCACCCGCCGGAAAAACCTGCGCAACTGCGCACGGCGCATCTGATGACGCTGGCAACGCCGGCGCTGATCTGCCAGGGCACGCGCGATCCCTTCGGCACCCGGGACGAGGTTGCCGCCTACGATCTTCCGGAGCGCATCCGCCTTTTCTGGCTGGAGGACGGCGACCACGACCTGAAGCCGCGCAAGAGCGTTTCCGGCTTTTCCGCCGCCGACCACCTCGCCACCATGGCGAAGACCGTGAAGGCCTTCACGGAGACGCTGGCATAGGTCCTGTTCCGCATGGAACAGCGCGCAGAACCGTCCCATGCGAAGGTTCGGTCACTGGATGGAACGAACCATCCCAACCGAACCAGAAGGGACACCGATATGCGCAACCTCCTCCTCGCCGCCGCCATCGCCTTTACCGCCGTCGCAAGCTTCGCAGCTCCGTCGCAGGCCGGTTACTACGGCTACGACTACCAGCCGACCTGCTTCATCAAGAAGATCAAGACCTACGACTACTACGGCAACCTGATCATCAAACGCGTCCGCGTCTGCCACTAGCCGGCGCCCCCGATCTGGGGTCGATCGATGTGCGGCCGCCGCTGGCAGACGGCCTCACGGACGCGAAGAAGCCCGGATGCGTTCCCATGCATCCGGGCTTCTCGTCTTCGATTATTCGCCGTTCACCTGCCCGGCCCAGCTTTGCGTGTTACTCTGACCGTCGAGGAAAGGCAGGGCCGTGCTGACGAGTGCGGGTGCTGCAAAGATCTCGTAATGCGTCAGCCCCGGCAGGATGGCGAGACGGTTCTTTGACATGTGCTCCCGCATCCAGCCCGCATCCTTCAGCCCGCCGCCGAGTTTCTGGTAGAATTCGACGATGTGTTCCGGGCGGATCATGTCGCTGTCGCCGAAGACCAGCATGACGGGCACGGCGAGCTTGGCCACCGCATCCGATGCGTCGTAGTCCACCCGCATCGCCGCCCCCATGGCATCGAGCAGTTTCGGGAACGCGGAAACATCGGGCGCAACGGCGGCATAGGACTTGTACATCGGCGTCTCCTTCATCATCTCGGCCATGACCCCGGACACCGCCGCCTGCTGCGGCAGCATTTCCGGGAAGAAGCCGTTCCTGGCGAAGGGTGCGGAGGCGATGACGAGACGGCGCACTCTGTCCGGCGCGACGGCGGCCATGTGCAGCGCGACGCCGCCGCCAAAGGAATAGCCGAGCACATCGACCTTGTCGTAGCCGAGCTTTTCGACAAGCTCGGCCATGTCGGCGCCGATGGCAGGAAGATCGATCGGCCGCGTGCCGAGCGGCGTGCGGCCATGGCCCTGCAGATCGACGCCGATCACCTGGCGCTTCTCCTGCAGCGTCTTGAGGTTGGCGCCGAACATCTCGATCTGACCGAGGCCGCCATGCAGCAGGAGCAGCGGCTCGCCCTCGCCGCGGATCTCGTAATAGTAGTCGATGCCGTTCACGGTCAGGTGGCCGGCCTTGTCCGGTTTGCCGGCTTCGCCCTGCAGCGGGTTTTCGGATAGCGTCTCCGCCTGCGCCGCAAGGGGGGCGAAGGCGGCAAGGGCGGCGGTCAGAAGGGTGATGATGGTCATCTTCGGCATGTCTGTCTCCTCGGGTTCCCGCCGGCGGCCCCGCCGGCGTCATGCACCAAGGACGCGGCGGGATGCTTCACCCCGACAGCACAAAAAAAATTTCGGAAGATGCCTGAGAGGATGATTCAAGTGCCTGCCGGATTGAATCCGCTTTCGGCGTCAACGATTTGAAAAAGCTTCTTTATTTTTGGAAGAGGTACCGGGTTGCCGCGGAAGGGAACGTTAACCCGGGCATGCAAACATTAGCGCCAAACCAGATACACCCGGGCAGACCATGGCACACAGCTTCTCCTACACGCACTACGATCTCGACATGCAGCGTGCCGGGACGGTGATCGAGATCACGCTTTCGGCCATCGCCAATGTGCGACTGATGAGCCACGGCAATTTCGACCTGTTCAAGAATGCCCGCCAGCACAAGTTCCTGGGTGGCGTCGCCAAGCAGTCCCCGGTCCGGCTGAAAATTCCGGACAACGGCCACTGGCATGTGGTGGTCGACATGGAGGGGCATCCCGGCAAGGCCGAATCGTCGATCAAGGTCGTGCCGGCCGCACCGCAAAAGCCCGTGCAGCGCTTCAGCGCCGCCTCCTGACGGGCGCTGCGGTCGTCAGCCCCGCTCCCGGCGCAACTTCGCCCACCATTCCAGCCGCTTCTTCAGCTCGCGTTCGAAGCCGCGCTCGGGCGGGTCGTAGAAGGTTTTCCGGCCCATCTTCTCCGGGAAATAGTCCTGCCCGGAAAAGGCATCCGGTTCATCGTGATCGTAGCGATAGCCATCGCCATACCCTTCGCCCTTCATCAGCTTGGTGGGCGCGTTGAGGATGTGTTTGGGCGGCAGCAGCGAGCCGTTCTCCTTTGCCGCACGCATCGCCGATTTGTAGGCGACATAGACCGCATTCGATTTCGGCGCGGTGGCGAGGTAGATACAGGCCTGCGCCAGCGCCAGCTCTCCCTCCGGCGAGCCGAGGAAATCATAGGCATCCTTGGCGGCATTGCAGACGGCGAGTGCCTGCGGATCGGCAAGGCCGATATCCTCCACCGCCATGCGCACCATGCGGCGGCACAGGAACAATGGATCTTCGCCGGCATCCAGCATGCGGGTCAGATAATAGAGCGCCGCATCCGGATCAGAACCACGCACCGCCTTATGCAGCGCGGAGATGAGATTGTAGTGGCCGTCCTGCGACTTGTCATAGACCGGGGCGCGGCGCTGGACGATACGGAAGAGATCGTCCTGCCCGAAGGTCTCGCCGGAACGCGCGGCGCGCCATACCTCCTCGGCAAGCGTCAGCACCGCCCGCCCGTCGCCGTCGGCCATGCGCAGCAGCGAGGCACGCGCTTCCCCGTCGAGTGGCAGCGGCTTCTCCTCGACCACCTCGGCGCGCTTCAGCAGCTCTTCGAGGCTCTCCTCGTCATGCGGCTTGAAGGTGAGCACGCGGGCGCGGGAGAGAAGCGCGGCGTTGAGTTCGAAGGACGGATTCTCCGTCGTCGCGCCGACGAGCACGATCGTGCCGTCCTCCATGACCGGCAGGAAGCTGTCCTGCTGGGCACGGTTGAAGCGATGGATCTCGTCAACGAAGAGCAGGGTCTGGCGCCCGCCCATACGGCGTTGCCGGGCGGATTCGAAAACCTTCTTGAGATCGGCGACGCCGGAGAAGATGGCGGAGATCTGCTCGAAGGCGAGACCGGTCTCGCCGGAAAGCAGCCGCGCCACCGTCGTCTTGCCGGTGCCGGGCGGCCCCCAGAAGATCATCGAGCCGAGCGAGCCGGCCTCGATCATGCGCGACAGCACGCCGTCGGGCCCCGTCAGATGGTCCTGCCCGGAGACTTCGCCCAGCGTGCGGGGACGCAGCCGATCGGCCAGCGGCCGTTTTGCCGCCATCTCCTCGGGTTCACGCGGGGCGAAGAGGTCGCTCATCGGAAGAACTGGCGGATGCGCTGGCCGTCACGCTCGATCTCGACGCGCCAGATGGACGGGTCCTCGGTGACGAGCGAGGCGAGGATTTCGGTGGAGCCGACTTCGGTGCCGTTGAGCGCAATGATGATGTCGCGCGGCTGGAGACCGATGCGCGCTGCCGGCGAGCCGCGATTGACCTCGGTAACGACGACGCCCGTCGTGGTCCGGTTGGTCGGCATGCGCAGGTCTTCGGCCACGCGCGGCGAAAGGTTGGCGACGATCGCGCCGGAGAAGGGGTTGCGCCCCTCGATCAGCCGCTCGTCGCGCGGCGTCGTCTCGGGCGCACGGTCGAGCGAGAGCGTCAGCTCCTCCTCCTTGCCATTGGCGACGACCGTGATGCGCGCCGTGCCGCCAATGCCGACCGTGGTGAGGCGATAGCCGAGGGCGTCGGGATGTTCGACGGGAACACCATTGACGGCGGTGACGACCTGCCCCGGCTTCATGCCCGCCTTCTCCGCCGGGCTGCCGGCCTGCACCTGCGAAACCAGCGCACCACGGGCACGATCGAGGCCAAGCGCCTCGGCCACCTCGGAGGTCACGGGATCGAAGGTGGCCCCGATGAAGGGGCGGTCGAAGGTGGCGCTGCCGTTTTCGGCACTGGCGATGAAGGTCTTCACCAGGTTGGCCGGAATGGCGAAACCGACGCCGTTCGAGCCGCCGCCGCGCGAGAAGATCGCGGTGTTGATGCCGATCAGCTCGCCGTTCATGTTGATGAGGCCGCCGCCGGAATTGCCGGGATTGATCGAAGCGTCCGTCTGGATGAAGAAGCCGAAATCGCCGGAACGGACCTGGTTGCGGGCGAGCGCCGAGACGATGCCGCTCGTCACCGTCTGGCCGACGCCGAACGGATTGCCTATGGCAAGCACCAGGTCGCCGACCTGCACCGCGTCGCTGTCGCCGAGCGGCAGCGCGGTGAAATCCACATCCGCCTTGATCTTCAGGACGGCAAGGTCGACGCGCTCGTCCTTCAGCACCACGGTGCTCTCATATTCACGGCCGTCCGCGAGCGCGATCTTGATATCGCTCGCCCCCTCGATGACATGGTTGTTCGTCACGACGATGCCCTTGGCCCCGACGATGACGCCCGACCCGAGCGAGGATTGCTTTTCGCTGCGATTCGGCATGCGCTGGCCGAAGAATTCCTCGAAGAAGGGATCGCCGTCGAAGATCGAGCGGCGCTCGACGACGCGCTCGGCGTAGACATTGACCACCGCGTTTTCGACCTGCTTGACCAGCGGCGCGAAGGAGAGCTGCATTTCCGTGCGCGATTGCGGCACGGCGCGCTCCTCGGCCCTTGCGGGCGCCGCAAGGGCGAGAGCAAAGGCAAGCGGGGCGGCAAGCAGGATGCGGACGTTCGGCATGGACGAGTCTCCTTCGTTTCTGCGTCACGATCAGATAGGATTTCGCGGGAAAAAAGGCAAACCGCGTGGCGGCGCGTCGATCGCGGCGATCTCACGCAGCGCGCACGAAAATGTGGTCACTGCAAATCTTTCGCCGCCGTTGAAACAACACGGACCGCGTTTACGTAGGTACCAGGGAAAACAACGCAACAGATCGAGCCCCGCCATGTCTCTCTACCGCCCGCCCCGCATCCCCGCGTCGCAGATCACGCCGGAACACTGTTTCCTCGGGCGCCGCTCGTTTCTGGCGGCGGCGGGCGGAGCGCTCCTGGCATCCGGCGCCCCCGCTTTCGCGGAAGCGCTGAAGGCGTCGAAGTCGCCCTATGCGGTGGACGAGGCGCTGACGCCCGAAAAGGATGTGACCAGCTACAACAACTTCTATGAGTTCGGCTTGGGCAAGGGCGACCCGCTCGCCAACTCGGAAAAGTTCAAACCGACGCCCTGGACGGTGAAGGTCGACGGGCTCGTCGGCAAGCCGAAGGAATTCGGGTTGGAAGAGCTGCTTTCCCTGCCGCTGGAAGATCGGGTCTACCGCATGCGCTGCGTGGAGGCATGGTCGATGGTCATTCCCTGGGTCGGCTTTCCGCTCTCCGCGCTGCTCGACAAGGTGGAGCCGCTTGGCGACGCAAAATACGTCGCCTTCGAAACAATCGTCCGGCCGGAGGAAATGCCCGGCCAATCCGGCTATTTCCAGTCGCTGCCCTGGCCCTATGTCGAGGGGTTGAGACTGGACGAGGCACGCCACCCGCTGGCGATCCTCTCCGTCGGCGTCTACGGCAAGACGTTGCCGAATCAGAACGGCGCGCCGATCCGCCTCGTCGTGCCGTGGAAGTACGGCTTCAAGGGCATCAAGTCGATCGTCAAGATCACGCTCACCGACAAGCAGCCGCCCTCCACCTGGAACCTCGCCGCGCCGAGTGAATATGGCTTCTATGCCAATGTGAACCCGGAGGTCGATCATCCACGCTGGAGCCAGGCAAGCGAAAACCGCATCGGCGAAGGCGGCTTCTTCGGCGCCAACCGGCGGCCGACCCTGCCCTTCAACGGCTATGCCGAGGAGGTTTCCGGTCTTTACAGCGGTATGGATCTCAGGGCGAACTACTGATGGCGAGCCTGCCCACCCTGCCCCGCAAATACCACGCGGCCTCGATCTGGCTGCTGTACGCCGTCGGTCTCATGCCGGCGGCCTGGGGCTTCTGGCTCGGCGCAACGGGGCGCCTGCCCGGCAATCCGGTCAAGGAATTCGAGCACCTGCTCGGCCTCTGGGCGCTGCGCTTCTTCATCGCCACGCTCGCCATCACGCCTATCCGCGATCTCTTCGCCATCAATTGGGTGCGCTACCGCCGGGCGCTCGGGCTCCTGGCGTTCTGGTACGTGCTGATGCACTTCCTCACCTACATGCTGCTCGACCAGTATCTGAATTTCCCGGCGATCCTCGTCGACATCGCCAAGCGGCCCTTCATCACCATCGGCATGGCCGCCTTCGTGCTGCTCATTCCACTGGCGTTGACGTCCAACAACTGGTCAATCCGTCGGCTCGGCATGCGCTGGGTGAAGCTGCACAGGCTGGTCTATGTCATCGCCGCCGCCGGTGCGCTGCATTTCGCCATGTCGGTGAAGGTCGTGGGGCTGGAGCCCTGGACCTATATCGGACTTGTGGCGCTGCTTCTCCTCTATCGGCTGGTGCGGCCGATGATCCGCGGCGGCAGAGGCGGAAAGGCACGCGCCTCCGCATTTCGCGGGCAGGAGCGCTCGGCTTGAGGCTTGCCGTGTGACATTGCCTTAGGACGCGCGCCCCGGGCCGCTCGCCTCGTCCCTGATCACGAAGAGCTTCGGTCCAGCCTGCTGCGGGACATCCGCCGGACTGCTGACGACGCGGTTCCGGCCATTGCTCTTGGCAAGATAGAGCAAGCGGTCGGCGCGGCTGATCGCATCATGGATCGTATGATCGCCGGCAGCCGTGACCGCAACGCCAAAACTCGCGGTGATCGAGCGGTCGATACCGATACGGCCGAGATCGCGCTCCGACAAGGCCAGACGCACCGTGTTTGCAAGCATATGGGCGTCTTGCAGGCGGCAGTTCGGCAGATGGGCGATGAACTCCTCTCCGCCGAAGCGGGCGACCGCCACGCCCGGCCAGGCGAGCGCGCGCAGGAGGTCGGCCACCTCGCGGATCGCCTCGTCCCCGGCTGCGTGTCCGAACCGGTCGTTGATCGACTTGAACCAGTCGATATCGGCGACGACGATGGCGGCCTCGTTTTTGCCCGCGTGCCCGTTTGCGCCAAGAAGCTGCTCGAAGCCGCGACGGTTGAGGAGACCGGTCAACGGATCCTCCTCCGACGCCTTGCGGTACCGCTCGACGATCCGCAACGCCACCGAGGCAAGCGCCGTCAGAGCCAGAAGCAATGCGCCGATCGTCGCCGTGACCTGCATGACGAAGGCGTAGGGCGAGCCGATAAAGGCATCCATGGCAAGACTGCCCGCCATGACGAAGAAAACGATCGTGCGCACCGTCGTCTCAAGCATGACGAAGACAACGGCGCCGAGCAGCGCGCGGTCCACCCATGTGGCCGCCCGGCGCCAGGAGGACAGCAAGGCTGTTGCGAGCAGAAGGCTGCAGGCGATGTCGCTGACGAAGAGTTCGACACGCAGGCTTTGCGCGACGAACACGGCGTAGGCGATGGCGCCGTAGGCGGCGGCGGCAATGCCGAGGCGGAGAACGAGATGACGGGGCGCGTCGAAATGGGTGGTCAGGCCATGGCTGTAGAAGAGGAAGGCGCTGAGGAACGCAGCATCTGCCGTCATCGCGACCATGGGCACGGGCGCGACAGCCTGCAGAAGCGGCGCAAGGAAACCGAGGGCCGCACAGAGATAACCGCCGGCCCAGAACAGGGCGGCGCGGTTGCCGAAACGCGCGACGATGAAAAACGCCACGCCGAACAGGGTAAGAACCACCGGCAGCAGGAATGCGAAATTCTCGGCCATCACTCGAACTCGATTAAACTTCGCGAAAAGTTTAGAGCCGAGGGCTGAAGACAATGCCTAGGGACATGGTTTCCGGAACCTTGCAGGCAGCATTTGCGCAAAGAAAAAGCCGGGCGCTTTCGCGTCCGGCTTCAAGACGTCCGGTGAGGACGCTTTTTCGATCAGGCGGCTTCGGCAGCGTCTGCTTCAGCAGCAACGCGAGCCTTGTCGGCTGCGCCCTTGGCGTCGACGTCGCGGTCAACGAACTCGATGACGGCAAGCGGGGCGTTGTCGCCATGACGGTAGCCGGCCTTCATGATGCGCAGGTAGCCACCGTTACGGCTGGCGTAGCGCGTTGCGATCGCGTCGAACAGCTTCGAAACGACGGCGACGTCGCGGATCTGCGAGATCGCCTGACGGCGAGCGTGCAGGTCGCCGCGCTTGCCGAGGGTGACGAGCTTCTCGACGATCGGGCGAATTTCCTTCGCCTTCGGCAGAGTGGTGACGATCTGCTCATGCTGGATGAGCGAAGCAGCCATGTTGGCGAACATCGCCTTGCGGTGGCTGGCGGTACGGTTGAGTTTGCGACCGGAATTCTGGTGGCGCATCTCTATTCTCCTTCACATGCAGGCAGTTGCCTGCCGTTTGATGGTGTTAATACTGGTCTTCGTAGCGCTTGGCGAGATCTTCGATGTTCTCGGGCGGCCATGCCGGCACTTCCATGCCGAGGTGCAGGCCCATGGAAGCGAGAACTTCCTTGATTTCGTTCAGCGACTTGCGACCAAAATTCGGAGTACGAAGCATTTCGGCTTCGGTCTTCTGAATGAGATCGCCGATATAGACGATGTTGTCGTTCTTCAGGCAGTTCGCCGAACGGACGGAAAGTTCCAGTTCGTCGACCTTCTTGAGGAGTGCCGGGTTGAACGCCAGTTCGGTGACCGATTCCTCTTCGGCTTCCTTCTGCGGCTCGTCGAAATTGACGAAGACCGAGAGCTGGTCCTGGAGGATGCGGGCCGCAAACGCGATCGCATCTTCGCCCGTGACGGAACCATCGGTCTCGATGGTCATCGTCAGCTTGTCGTAGTCGAGAACCTGGCCTTCACGGGTGTTTTCCACCTTGTAGGACACTTTCTTGACCGGCGAATAAAGGCTGTCGACCGGGATGAGGCCGATCGGCGCGTCTTCGGAACGGTTGCGGTCGGCCGGGACATAACCCTTGCCGTTGTTGACCGTGAACTCCATGCGGATTTCCGCGCCCTCGTCGAGGGTGCAGATGACATGGTTCGGGTTCAGGATCTCGATGTCGCCGACCGTCTGGATGTCACCAGCCGTCACGACGCCCGGACCCTGCTTGCGCACGACCATACGCTTGGAATCGTCGCCATCCATCTTGATGGCGATTTCCTTGATGTTCAGCACGATATCGGTCACGTCTTCCCGGACGCCCGGGATCGACGAGAACTCGTGCAGCACGCCGTCGATCTGCACGGCGGTAACAGCCGCACCGCGCAGCGACGACAGGAGAACGCGACGCAGCGCGTTGCCGAGCGTCAGGCCGAAGCCACGCTCCAGCGGCTCGGCAACAAGGCTTGCCTTGGTGCGGCCGGAGGAGGAGAACTCCACCTTGTTCGGCTTGATCAGTTCCTGCCAGTTTTTCTGGATCATATGTTTTGCCTTCCGTTCGCCGCCACCATCCAATCGTGGCGGCCGAGCCCTGAAGATCCACGGAAGCCGTCACCCGGCTTCCGCGGCAATTCGAATGCGGTGATCAGACGCGACGCTTCTTGCGCGGGCGGCAACCGTTGTGCGGGATCGGGGTCACGTCGCGGATGGACGTGATCATGAAGCCGGCAGCCTGGAGGGCGCGCAGAGCCGATTCGCGGCCGGAACCCGGACCGCAGACTTCGACTTCCAGCGACTTCATGCCGTGTTCCTGGGCCTTCTTGGCGCAGTCTTCAGCAGCGATCTGGGCGGCAAACGGGGTCGACTTGCGCGAACCCTTGAAGCCCTTTGCACCGGCCGACGACCAGGCAATGGCGTTGCCCTGTGCGTCGGTGATGGTGATCATCGTGTTGTTGAACGAAGAATTGACGTGAGCAACACCCGAGGTGATGTTCTTGCGTTCGCGACGGCGGACGCGTGCGGCTTCCTTGGCCATGGATAGTCCTTTCGTTGATCTCGACACCGCCGTAGTTCCAGCGGCTCCACCGGGCCGGGTCGAAACCCTTGGCCCTGAATAAAATTTGCACCCGGCCCGAAGGCATCGCGTGCGGCGATATCGTCACTGCCGTAATACCAGCAGCTCCACCGACCGGGGCCTCGACCTCAATGAAAAGCAAGGTCCCGCTCGAAACTCAAAAGAGGCCGGCGCGAAGCGCCAGCCTCCCACTCCCCGTTTCCGGGAAATTACTTCTTCTTGCCTGCGATGGCCTTTGCCGGGCCCTTGCGGGTGCGGGCATTGGTGTGCGTGCGCTGACCGCGGACCGGAAGGCCACGACGGTGACGCAGACCGCGGTAGCAACCGAGGTCCATGAGGCGCTTGATGTTCATCGAGGTTTCGCGACGCAGGTCACCTTCGACCTGGTAGTCACGGTCGATGGCTTCGCGGATCTGCAGGATTTCTGCGTCCGTCAGCTGGTGTACGCGACGATCGGACGGAATACCGACCTTCTCGATGATTTCCTGTGCAAACTTCGGGCCGATCCCGTGGATATAGGTCAGCGCGATGACTACGCGCTTCGCGGTCGGGATGTTGACGCCAGCGATACGTGCCACGCCTGTTCTCCTTGCTTCCAGTTGCCATCCGGCAAGTGGTTTTCTTCATTCGATACGACCGGGAAGGCCGCTGTTCAATTGAGGTTCGGGACATGTCGAAAACGACCGCACCCGGACTTCGTTCTTGTGAAATCCGCGCCGATCGCAATGGTATGTCGCGAGTTGGCGCTGTCATAAGGGGAATCGGCCGAAAAAGTCAACTCCCGGCCGGTCCTTTTTCGCCTGATCTCAGGCGTTCTCCAGGATTCCGGCGATCTCCGCCGTCACCTTGTCGACATTGGCCATGCCGTCGACCGTCTGGAGCTTGCCGGTCGACGCGTAGTAGGTCGACAGCGGCGCAGTCTTTTCGCGGTATTCCGTCAAGCGGCGCTTGAAGGCTTCCGGATTGTCGTCGGAACGGACCGTGCCGCCCGCGGCGATCGTCTCGGCCACGCGATTCTCCATGCGCTTGACCAGCGCATCCTCGTCGACCTTCAGCTCGATCACGGCGTCGAGCGAGAGGCCCTTGCCGGCGAGAATCTGGTCGAGAGCCTCAGCCTGCGGAACCGTGCGCGGATAGCCATCAAGGATGAAGCCCTTGGCACAGTCGGCCGAATCGATTCGGTCGGACACGATCTCGTTGACGATGGCGTCGGAGACGAGCTGGCCGGCATCCATGACGGCCTTGGCGCGCTTGCCGACATCCGTGCCGGCGGCGACAGCCGCCCGCAACATATCACCCGTGGAGAGCTGCGGAATACCGTGCTTCTCCGTCAGAAGCTTGGCCTGTGTCCCCTTGCCAGCGCCCGGCGGTCCCAGAAAAATCAGTCTCATCGTCCCCTCTTACCTCCACGCAGCTTCGACTTCTTGATCAGCCCCTCATACTGCTGAGCAATCAGGTGGCCCTGTATCTGTGCTACAGTATCCAAGGTCACGCTGACAACAATCAAAAGCGACGTACCACCAAGGTAGAATGGGACCCCGGTCTGCGCGATGAGAATTTCGGGAAGGATACAAACGAAGACAAGATAGAGCGCGCCGATGACCGTGATGCGGGTCAGCACGTAATCGATATATTCGGCGGTGCGTTCGCCCGGGCGGATACCCGGAATGAAGCCGCCATGCTTCTTCAGATTGTCGGCCGTGTCCTTCGGATTGAAGACGATGGCCGTGTAGAAGAAGGCGAAGAATGCAATCATGCCCGCATAGAGCAGCATGTAGAGCGGCTGGCCGTGGCCGAGGGCGGCGATGACCGTCGTTGCCCAGGACGGCAGCTCGGACGTGTTCGAGAACCCGGCCAGCGTTGCCGGCAACAGCAGCAGCGAGGAGGCGAAGATCGCCGGAATGACGCCCGCGGTGTTGAGCTTCAGCGGCAGGTGCGAGGTATCGCCCTGGAACATGCGGTTGCCGACCTGTCGCTTCGGATACTGGATCAGAAGCCGGCGCTGGGCACGTTCGACGAAGACGATGAGCGCGATGACGCCGACGGCCATGACCACGACGGCGATAACGACGCCGATCGAGAGCGCACCGGTGCGGCTGAGCTCGAGCGTGCCAGCCAGCGCGCCCGGAAGGGCCGCAACGATACCGGCGAAGATGATCAGCGAAATGCCGTTGCCGATGCCGCGCGAGGTGATCTGTTCACCCAGCCACATCAGGAACATGGTGCCACCGAGCAGCGAGATGACGGTGGAGATGCGGAAGAACCAGCCCGGATCGTTGACGAGCCCTGCCCCGCTCTCAAGGCCAACGGCGATGCCGTAGGCCTGCAGCGTGCCGAGCAGCACCGTGCCGTAGCGCGTGTACTGATTGATGATCTTGCGGCCCTGCTCGCCTTCCTTCTTCAGCTGCTCCAGCGACGGAACGACCGAGGTCATCAGCTGCACGATGATCGAGGCGGAAATATACGGCATGATGCCGAGCGCGAAGATCGCCATGCGCTCGACGGCGCCGCCGGAGAACATGTTGAAGAGGCCGAGAATGCCGCTCGCCTGGCCGCGGAAGGCCTGCGCGAAGGCTTCGGGGTTGAGACCCGGCAACGGGATATAGGTGCCGAGGCGATAGACGAGCAGCGCGCCCAGCGTGAACCAGAGACGCTTCTTCAGATCTTCTGCTTTCGAGAAGGTCGAGAAGTTGAGATTAGAGGCAAGTTGTTCCGCTGCCGAAGCCATGCATTTCTCCGCGAAGCCGATCCGGCGGCGGTAAGCCCGGCCAGGTCCGGATTGGCTGATCCGTTGGCACGTCCCCTCGCCCCTCCTCGGACCGACGGCACATGCTGAAATTCGTCTTGCCCCTCTGCCGGTGCAGCAAAGCGGGCGGATGGAGCCTAAACCGGTTGAAACGCGGATTGTCAAGCAATCCCGGCCTCACCGCACCACATAATTCCTGAGATCGAAAGTGAACTCAGGAATTATGTGGCAGATTCAAAAGACTATCGCGACCTTTGCGCACCTTGAGACGATACGCGGCGCTCCAGCTTCTTTTCGGGCAACGGCGGGGAAGAGAATCCCGGCCATCGTCGTGAGGCTCACATATGGGAGCAAAATCGCCCGGTGTGAAGCACACCGGGCGATAATTTTGTCGAATTATTCGGCGGCTTCCGCAGCGGCCGAGAGCAGCTTGATCGAGCCGCCAGCCTTTTCGATCTTCTCGATCGCCGGCTTGGAGGCACCGGCGACTTCGAAGGCCACCTTGGCCTTGAATTCGCCGTCGGCGAGGATGCGCACGCCGTCCTTTTCGCGGCGGATGACGCCGGCAGCCTTGAGGGCCGCTGCATCAACGGTCGCCTTGGCATCGAGCTTGCCGGCATCGATTGCCTTCTGGATGCGCTCCAGGGAAACGATGACGAAGTCGGATGCGAAGATGTTGTTGAAGCCGCGCTTCGGCAGGCGACGGTAGATGGGCATCTGACCGCCTTCGAAGCCGTTGATGGCGACGCCCGAACGAGCCTTCTGACCCTTGACACCGCGACCACCGGTCTTGCCCTTGCCGGAACCGATACCGCGACCGACGCGCTTGCGGTTCTTCGAAGAGCCTTCGTTGTCCTTGATTTCGTTGAGTTTCATGATCTATCCCCTCACTTCTCTTCGACGACGCGAACGAGGTGCTGGACGGCACGGATCATGCCGCGGACAGACGGAGTGTCTTCCAGCGTGCGAACCCGGTGCATCTTGTTGAGGCCCAGACCGACCAGCGTTGCGCGCTGAACGGCCGGACGGCGGATGGGGCTGCCGATCTGCTCGACAGTCACCGTCTTCTTTGCGGTTTCTTTCTTAGCCATGGCTCAGAGCTCCTTATTCTTCGGAAGCGACGCCGGCGGACGCACGACGGGCCTGCAGCGTGGCATACTTCATGCCGCGCTGTGCCGCGATGTCCTTCGGGTGCATCTGGCTCTTGAGAGCGTCGAACGTCGCACGGATCATGTTGTACGGGTTCGAGGAGCCGGTCGACTTCGCTACGACGTCATGGACGCCAAGCGTTTCGAAAACGGCGCGCATCGGACCACCGGCGATGATACCGGTACCGGCCTTGGCCGAACGAAGCAGAACCTTGCCGGCGCCGTGGCGGCCGTGCACGTCGTGGTGCAGCGTGCGGCCGGAGCGCAGCGGAACGAAGATGAGGTCGCGCTTGGCGGCTTCGGTGGCCTTCCGGATTGCTTCCGGAACTTCACGTGCCTTGCCGTGGCCGAAGCCGACGCGGCCCTTCTGGTCGCCGACGACGACGAGAGCTGCGAAACCGAAACGACGGCCGCCCTTGACGACCTTCGCGACGCGGTTGATCGCGACGAGCTTGTCGACAAACTCGCTGTCGCGCTCTTCGCGGTTCTGGCGGTCATCGCGACCGCGCTTTTCCTGTGCCATTGTCCTTTTCCTTTTTCTTTTCCGGGTGCAATCGGCAGATTGACGAAAGTCGCCTCCATTTCAGCAATGGAAGCGACCGATACCCTGCTGAGGATCGGCGGGGCGCTTGGACGCGCCCGGCCGAATGATCAGAAGTTCAGACCACCTTCACGGGCCGCTTCGGCGAGAGCCTTGATGCGGCCGTGATAGATGAAGGCGCCACGGTCGAAAACGACTTCCTTGACGCCTGCCTTGACGGCGCGCTCAGCAATGAGCTTGCCGACGGCAGCGGCAGCTGCCGTGTCGGCGCCCGTCTTCAAGGACGAGCGCAGATCGGTGTCGAGCGTGGAGGCGGACGCAAGCGTCGTGCCGGCCACGTCGTCGATGACCTGTACGTAGATGTTCTTCGACGAGCGATGAACAGACAGGCGCGGACGGCCATTGGCGACCGCCTTGATGGAACGGCGCACGCGGTTGGCGCGGCGCTGGAGAGCTTCTTTCCTGCTAGCCATTTCGCGTGATCCTTACTTCTTCTTGCCTTCTTTGCGGACAATCCGCTCTTCGGCATACTTGACGCCCTTGCCCTTGTAGGGCTCGGGGCCACGGTATTCGCGGATTTCCGCGGCGACCTGACCGACCTGCTGCTTGTTGATGCCGGAAATGATGATTTCCGTCGGCTTCGGAACAGCGATCGAGATGCCTTCCGGCGTCTGGTAGACGACGTCATGGCTGAAGCCGAGTGCCAACTGCAGGTTCTTGCCCTGCAGCGACGCGCGGTAACCGACGCCGTTGATTTCGAGCTTGCGCTCGTAGCCGTCCTTGACGCCCTTGAAGATGTTCTCGACCATCGTGCGGGACATGCCCCACTTGGAGCGAGCATCCTTGCTATCGTTGACCGGCTGAACGACAACGGCGTTGTCTTCGAGCTTTACCGAAACTTCGTCGTTTGCGACGAAGAACAGTTCGCCCTTCGGGCCCTTTGCGGTGACCTTCTGACCATCGACGGTCGCGGTGACACCAGCGGGAACCTGAACGGGCTTCTTACCGATACGAGACATTGTTTTATCCTGTCTGTTCGTTATGGAGTTCCTTGCCCAGTCTTAGAAGACCGAGCAAAGGATCTCGCCACCAACGTTCTGTTCGCGTGCCTGGTGATCGGCCATCACGCCCTTCGGGGTCGAAAGGATGGTGATGCCGAGGCCGTTCGCGACCTGCGGAATGGACTTTACCGAGACATAGACCCGGCGGCCCGGCTTGGAGACGCGGTCGATCTTGCGGATCACGGACGCGCCTTCGTAGTACTTGAGTTCGATGTTCAGCTCGGACTTGCCGTTGCCGAATTCGACTTCCGAATATCCGCGGATGTAACCTTCGGACTGAAGGACGTCCAGAACGCGGGCGCGCAGCTTGGAAGCCGGCGTCGAAACGCTGGACTTGCGGCGTGCGGCGCCGTTGCGGATACGGGTGAGCATATCGCCCAAGGGATCAGTCATTGCCATGTGCCCGTCTCCTTACCAGCTCGACTTGACGATGCCCGGCACCTTGCCGAGATTGCCCAGTTCGCGAAGCGCAATACGCGACATCTTGAGTTTGCGATAGAAAGCGCGCGGACGGCCCGTGACTTCGCACCGGTTGCGGATACGGGTCTTGGAGCCATTGCGCGGCAGTTCGGCAAGCTTCAGGGTCGCCTTGAAGCGCTCTTCGATGGGAAGAGACTGGTTCTGGATGATCGCCTTGAGAGCGGCACGCTTGGACGCCTGGGCGGCGACCAGCTTGCGGCGGCGGTTGTTCTTCTCGACTGCGCTGGTTTTAGCCATAACAGTTGTTATCCTTCTTTACGCTTGTCGTTACGGTCAGGCGCGGAACGGGAAGTTGAACTCTTTCAGAAGAGCCCGTGCTTCGTCGTCCGTCTTTGCCGTCGTGCAAACGATGATGTCCATGCCCCACATCTGATCAACCTTGTCGTAGTTGATCTCCGGGAACACAATGTGCTCCTTGATACCCATGGCGAAGTTGCCACGGCCATCGAAGGACTTCGGGTTCAGACCACGGAAGTCGCGTACGCGGGGCAGCGCGATGTTCACGAGGCGATCCAGAAATTCATACATGCGGGCGCCGCGCAGGGTGACCTTCGCGCCGATCGGCATGCCTTCGCGCAGCTTGAAGCCGGCGATGGAGTTGCGGGCGCGCGTGATGACCGGCTTCTGGCCGGCAATCGCTGCGAGGTCGCCGGCCGCTACGGTCGGCTTCTTCGAGTCGCCCGTAGATTCGCCAACACCCATGTTGATGACGACCTTGTCGAGGCGCGGGATCTGCATCTCGTTGGCGAAGGAGAACTGCTCCTGAAGCGCCTTGCGGATACGCTCGACGTATTCCTTCTTGAGGCGCGGCTCATACTTGGTGTCAGCCATCGATCGACACTCCCGAACGCTTTGCTACACGAACCTTCTTGTCGCCTTCGACCTTGAAACCGACGCGGGTCGGCTTGCCGTCCTTGGGATCGGCGATCGCGATGTTCGACAGATGGATCGAAGCTTCCTTGGTGATGATGCCGGCTTCCTGGGTCTGGGTCTGGCGCTGGTGACGCTTCACCAGGTTGATACCCTTGACGACCGCACGGTCTTCCTTCGGCATGACCTGTACAACTTCACCGGTACGGCCCTTGTCCTTGCCGGTGAGCACGACGACCTTGTCGCCCTTACGAATCTTCTGCATAGCCATCGCTCCTTACAGTACTTCCGGAGCCAGCGAGATGATCTTCATGTGGTTCTTGGCGCGAAGTTCGCGCGGAACCGGTCCGAAGATACGGGTGCCGATCGGCTCTTTCTTGTTGTCGATCAGGACGGCTGCGTTGTTGTCAAAACGAATGACGCTGCCATCGGGGCGGCGGATGTCCTTGGCGGTGCGCACGACGACCGCCTTCATCACGTCACCCTTCTTCACGCGGCCGCGCGGGATCGCTTCCTTGATCGAGACGACGATAATGTCGCCGACCGAAGCGTACTTGCGCTTGGAGCCGCCCAGCACCTTGATGCACATGACACGACGTGCGCCGGAATTATCCGCGACGTCGAGGTTAGTCTGCATCTGAATCATGTCAGGTCGCCTTCTTGTTTTACCGGACCGGTTGGGTGTTAGCCCCCTGTTCCAGCTTATGGAAATTCATGTTTTCGCGCGGGATGGTCGTTTGCCAGGGTGGTTTCCACGTCGGCGAACCGATGGACCTTCCGTGCGCTCAAAGCAAAAGAACGCTCGTGATTCCGAGCGTCCTTGCGCTGCTTCATACAGAGTTTTGCGCCAAACACAAGGGCTCGGCGCAAAATCCGGTATTATTAAGCGTGGGCCGATACGACGGTCCAGCGCTTGTCCTTGGAAATCGGGGCGCATTCCTGGATGGAAACGACGTCGCCGACCTTGTACTGGTTGGTTTCGTCATGCGCCTTGTACTTCTTGGACCGGCGAACGGTCTTCTGAAGCAGGGGATGGGCAAAGCGGCGTTCGACGCGCACGACAACGGTCTTGTCGTTCTTGTCGCTGACAACAGTGCCCTGCAGAATGCGTTTCGGCATATTTTTTGGTCCTTAGGCCTTGGCTTCTGCCGCCTTCTGGCGGGCAATGGTCTTGACGCGCGCGATATCCTTGCGGACTTCGTTGATGCGCGAGGTCTTCTCGAGCTGGCCGGTGGCCTTCTGGAAGCGCAGGTTGAACTGCTCTTTCTTCAGCTTGGCAAGCTCTTCGTTGAGCTGATCGGCGCTCAGCGCCTTGACGTCTGCGGCTTTCATGGCGCTCGCTCCTTACTCTGCAATGCGCTGTACGAAGCGCGTCTTGACCGAGAGCTTGGCCGAGCCGAGGCGAAGCGCTTCACGCGCGATTTCCTCGGAAACACCGTCGATCTCGAACATCATACGGCCAGGCTTGACCTTGGCTGCCCAGTATTCGACCGAACCCTTACCCTTACCCATGCGGACTTCCGTGGGCTTCGCGGTGACCGGAACGTCGGGGAACACGCGGATCCACACGCGGCCGGCACGCTTCATGTAGCGGGTGATCGCGCGGCGGGCCGCTTCGATCTCGCGTGCGTTCACGCGGTTCGGTTCCTGAGCCTTCAAGCCGAACTCGCCGAAGGCGAGCTCGGAGCCGCCCTTGGCGACGCCCTTGATGCGTCCCTTGAACTGCTTGCGGTACTTGGTACGCTTTGGCTGCAACATTTTTTTACTTCTCCGATATTGGCTGCCAAACGCGACTGTTACGCGTTTTCACGACGGCGGTCGCCACGATCGCGATCGCGGCTTGCGGGGCCCTGGCTGTCACTTTCGCTGGCGCGACGCTCAGAGGCCATCGGGTCGTGCTCAAGGATTTCACCCTTGAAGATCCAGACCTTGATGCCGCAGATGCCGAATGCGGTTTCGGCTTCAGCCGTACCGTAGTCGATGTCTGCACGCAGCGTGTGAAGCGGAACGCGACCTTCGCGGTACCATTCCGTACGGGCGATTTCCGCACCGCCGAGACGGCCAGCGCAGGTGATCTTGATGCCTTCGGCGCCAAGACGCATGGCCGACTGAACAGCGCGCTTCATCGCACGGCGGAAAGCCACGCGGCGCTCGAGCTGCTGGGCGATCGACTGGGCAACGAGGGTTGCGTCGACTTCGGGCTTCCGCACTTCAACGATGTTGAGGTGCGTTTCGGAGTTCGTCATCGAAGCGAGCTTCTTGCGAAGCTTCTCGATGTCCGCACCCTTCTTGCCGATGATCAGACCCGGGCGAGCCGAGTGGATCGTGACGCGGCACTTCTTGTGCGGGCGCTCGATGACCACCTTGGCGATACCGGCCTGCTTCAGCTCTTCCATGACGAAAGCGCGGATCTTCAGGTCTTCGTGGAGCAGCTGGCCGTATTCGGCGTTGTCGGCGAACCAACGGCTGTCCCAGGTACGGTTAATGCCGAGGCGGAAACCGATCGGATTAATCTTCTGGCCCATTATGCGGCCTCCCCTTTGGCTTCGACTTCACGGACGACGATCGTCAGATGCGAGAAAGGCTTCTCGATCCGCGATGCACGGCCGCGGCCACGAGCGGCAAAGCGCTTCATGACAATCGACTTGCCGACATACGCCTCAGCGACGATGAGCGAGTCAACGTCGAGGTCGTGGTTGTTTTCTGCGTTGGCGATCGCAGACTCGAGCGTCTTCTTGACGGTCTCGGCGCTACGCTTGCGCGAGAACTCAAGCTCGGCGAGAGCCCGGTCGACCTTCTTGCCGCGGATGAGCGCAGCAAGCAGGTTGAGCTTCTGGGGGCTGACGCGGATCGTGCGCGCGATAGCCTGCGCCTCGTTATCCTTCAGCCGACGTTCGGCTTTAGCCTTACCCATCGTTACTTCCTCTTCGCCTTCTTGTCCGCGCCGTGACCGTAGTAGGTCCGGGTCGGAGCGAATTCACCAAACTTGTGGCCAACCATGTCTTCGTTGACGGCCACCGGGATGTGCTTGCTGCCGTTGTAGACGCCGAAAGTCAGACCAACGAACTGCGGCAGGATCGTGGAGCGACGGCTCCAGATCTTGATAACTTCGCTGCGACCGCCTTCACGAACCTTCTCAGCCTTCTTGAGAAGATAGCCGTCAACAAACGGGCCTTTCCATACTGAACGAGCCATTTCTGACTAACCTCTCTTACTTCTTCTTCAAGTGGCGCGAGCGCATGATGAACTTGTCGGTCGACTTGTTCGAGCGGGTACGCTTGCCCTTGGTGGGCTTGCCCCACGGGGAAACCGGGTGACGACCACCAGAGGTGCGGCCTTCACCACCACCGTGCGGGTGGTCGACGGGGTTCATGACGACACCGCGGTTGTGCGGGGTCTTGCCACGCCAGCGCGTACGACCAGCCTTACCGTCGTTGATGTTGCCGTGATCCGGGTTGGAGACGGCGCCGACCGTTGCGAGGCAGGACGAGTGAACCAGGCGCTGTTCGCCCGAGTTCAGGCGAAGGATCGCCATGCCCTGATCGCGGCCGACCAGCTGAACGAAGGTGCCGGCGGAGCGGGCGATCTGGCCGCCCTTGCCCGGCTTCATTTCGACGTTGTGAACGATCGAACCAACCGGAACGTACTGCAGCGGCATGGTGTTGCCGGGCTTTACGTCAACAGCCTTGTTGGAAGCGATGACCTTGTCGCCGGCTGCCAGGCGCTGCGGGGCCAGGATATAGGCCTGCTCGCCGTCGGCATAGCTCACCAGAGCGATGAACGCCGTACGGTTCGGGTCGTATTCCAGACGCTCGACCGTGCCTTCGACGTCGAACTTGCGACGCTTGAAGTCGATGAGACGGTAGGTGCGCTTGTGACCACCGCCGATGAAGCGGGCCGTGATGCGACCAAGGTTGTTACGACCGCCGCTCTTGGAGAGACCTTCGGTCAGAGCCTTGACGGGCTTGCCCTTGTAAAGGCCCGACCGGTCGACGATGACCAGCTGGCGCTGGCTCGGAGTGGTCGGATTGAAGTGTTTCAATGCCATTTTCTTGTTTCCTCTTTAGCCGACTGCCCGATTAGAGCCCGGTGGAGACGTCGATGGACTGACCGTCAGCGAGCGTGACGATAGCCTTCTTGACATCTCCCTGCCGGCCGGCGAAGCCGCGGAAACGCTTGATCTTGCCCTTGCGGACGAGCGTGTTCACAGCCGTGACCTTGACGCCGAAGAGAGCTTCCACGGCAGCCTTGATTTCAGGCTTGGAAGCGCGCTTGGCAACGTTGAAGACGATCTGGTTGTTTTCGGAGACCAGCGTCGACTTTTCGGTGATCGAGGGGGATACGATCACATCGTAGTGGCGAAGATCCGTCATTTGAACCGCTCCTCGAGGGCTTCTACAGCAGCCTTGGAGAGCACGAGCTTGCCGCGGCGCAGGATGTCGTAAACATTGATACCCTGGATCGGAAGCACATCCACGTTCGGGATGTTGCGGGCTGCGAGCTTGAAGTTGCCGTCAAGTTCTGCGCCGCCGATGAAGAGGGCATTGGTGAGGCCGAGCGAAGCGAACGCGCCGGCCAGAGCCTTCGTCTTTGCTTCTGCGGCAACGAGGTCGTCAACGATGATGACGTCGTCAGCCTTGATCTTGGCCGAGAGGGCGTGACGCAGGCCGAGCGCGCGAACCTGCTTGGGCAGGTCGTGAGCGTGGCTGCGGGATACCGGGCCGTGAGCCTTGGCACCGCCGCGGAACTGCGGAGCGCGCGCCGAATGGTGACGAGCGCGGCCCGTACCCTTCTGCTTGTACATCTTGGAGCCGGTGCGGGACACTTCGCCGCGCGTCAGCGACTGGTGCGTGCCCTGCTGCTTCTTGGCGAGCTGCCAGCGGATGACGCGGGCAATGATGTCTTCGCGCGGCTCGAGGCCGAAGATCGCGTCGGAAAGAGAGACCTTGCCGGCGTCCTTCCCGTCGAGGGTCGTGACTTTGAGATCCATGATCAGGCTCCCTTACTTGGCTGCGGCGCGCACGGCGGCCGGACGCGGTGCGTCGGACGGGGTGCCGGACTTGACGGCGTCACGAACGACGATCCAGGCGCCCTTGGAGCCCGGGACAGCGCCCTTGACGAGGATGAGACCGCGTTCTTCGTCGGTGGAGACGACTTCGAGGTTCTGAGTGGTGACGCGCGTCTGGCCCATGTGACCAGCCATGCGCTTGCCCTTCCAGACCTTGCCCGGGTCCTGGTTGTTACCAGTCGAACCGTGCGAACGGTGCGAAACGGAAACGCCGTGCGTTGCACGAAGACCGCCGAAGTTATGGCGCTTCATGGCACCGGCAAAACCCTTACCGATCGTGGTGCCGGTAACGTCGACGAGCTGGCCGGCGACGAAATGGCTCGCGGTCAGTTCCGCGCCGATTTCGATGAGGTTGTCTTCCGAAACGCGGAATTCGACGAGCTTGGCCTTCGGCTCGACGCTTGCAGCGGCGAACTGGCCGCGGAGCGCCTTTGCCGTGTTCTTCACCTTGGAAGAGCCGGCGCCGAGCTGGACGGCCGTGTAGCCGTTCTTGTCCTGCGTACGCTGGGCAACGACCTGGACGTTGTCCAGTCGCAATACTGTTACAGGGATGTGCTCACCTGCGTCATTATAGACGCGAGTCATCCCTACTTTCTGTGCAATCACACCTGAACGCATGGTTCAATCCTCTTAGAAGTCCTGGCGGGATCGTGACGTCCCGTCATGCCTCTTGGTTTAAGGATTCCACTCGGGCCTTACGGCCGTCGGGTTTCCCGTTTTTAGAAGACGTCGGCTTAATGCCACGTACCTTCCTTGTTATTTCGGCTTGCGCCGGACTTAGAGCTTGATCTCTACGTCTACACCGGCCGCGAGGTCGAGCTTCATGAGAGCATCAACGGTCTGCGGCGTCGGATCTACGATGTCGAGCAGGCGCTTGTGCGTGCGCATCTCGAACTGTTCACGGCTCTTCTTGTCCACGTGGGGCGAACGGTTGACAGTGAACTTTTCAATACGGGTCGGGAGCGGAACGGGGCCGCGGACGCTTGCGCCGGTGCGCTTTGCCGTCGACACGATTTCACGCGTGGAGGCATCAAGGATCCGGTGGTCAAACGCCTTGAGGCGGATGCGGATGTTCTGGCCGTTCATACGACTTTTCCTTAGTTCGTTACTCGCGCGATTCTCTTGGGAAATGCGCGTTTTTGATTCTGGCGGTTCCCATAACGGAACGCACGCGAAAATACAATTGCCGAAAGGCCAGTCCGCTAAATTTTCAAAGACCGGAGGGGCAGGATGACATCCTGCCCTTCCTATTTCAGCGGCCTGAAGCCTTAAGTCTTACTCGACGATCGAGGCAACGATGCCGGCGCCGACGGTACGGCCGCCTTCGCGGATTGCGAAGCGCAGCTTTTCTTCCATCGCGATCGGAACGATCAGCTCGACTTCAACCGTGACGTTGTCGCCCGGCATGACCATTTCCGTGCCTTCCGGCAGCGAAACGATACCGGTCACGTCCGTCGTGCGGAAGTAGAACTGCGGACGGTAGTTCGTGAAGAACGGCGTATGACGGCCGCCTTCTTCCTTCGTCAGGATGTAGGCTTCTGCCATGAACTTCTTGTGCGGCTTGACCGAACCCGGCTTGCACAGGATCTGGCCACGCTCGACGCCGTCACGCGTGACGCCGCGCAGAAGCGCGCCGATGTTGTCGCCGGCCTGGCCCTGGTCGAGCAGCTTGCGGAACATTTCAACGCCCGTGCAGGTCGTCTTCGTCGTCGGGCGGATGCCGACGATTTCGATTTCTTCACCGACCTTGACGATACCGCGCTCGACGCGACCCGTCACAACCGTACCACGGCCCGAGATCGAGAACACGTCTTCGATCGGCATCAGGAACGGCTGGTCGATCGGACGCTCCGGCGTCGGGATGTAGGCGTCGACCTGAGCCATCAGCTCGCGGATCGCGTCTTCACCGATCTTCTTGTCCGAATCTTCGAGAGCGGCCAGAGCCGAACCCTTGACGATCGGAATGTCGTCGCCCGGGAAGTCGTAGGACGACAGAAGTTCGCGAACTTCCAGTTCGACGAGTTCCAGAAGCTCGGCGTCGTCAACCTGGTCGACCTTGTTCAGGAACACCACGATCGCGGGAACGCCGACCTGGCGGGCGAGCAGGATGTGCTCGCGGGTCTGCGGCATCGGGCCGTCAGCGGCGGAGCAGACCAGGATCGCGCCGTCCATCTGGGCAGCACCGGTGATCATGTTCTTGACGTAGTCGGCGTGGCCGGGGCAGTCGACGTGCGCATAGTGACGGTTCGGCGTCTCATACTCGACGTGCGCCGTCGAGATGGTGATGCCACGGGCCTTTTCTTCCGGTGCGGCGTCGATCTGGTCATACGCCTTGAACTCGCCGAAATACTTCGTGATCGCTGCCGTCAGCGACGTCTTGCCATGGTCAACGTGGCCGATCGTGCCGATGTTTACGTGAGGCTTGTTGCGCTCAAACTTACCTTTTGCCATTTCCGGCTCTCCGTTCCTGATCCCGTAAGGGGAAATTCATACAAATTGCTTTTGGGGGCGTACCCCGGTCACTTCTGACCGGAGTACTTTGCCTGGATTTCCTGCGCGACGTTCGACGGAACCGGCGCATAGTGGTCGAAGACCATCGAGTACTGGGCGCGACCCTGCGACATCGAGCGCAGGTTGTCCACGTACTTGAACATGTTCGCCAGCGGCACGTTGGCGGAGATCACGACGGCGACGCCGCGCGATTCCTGGCCCTGGATCTGGCCACGGCGGGAGTTCAGGTCGCCGATGACGTCGCCGACATAGTCTTCCGGCGTCACGACTTCGACCTTCATCATCGGCTCCAGCAGCTGGGCGCCGGCTTCACGCGAGGCTTCACGGAAGCAGGCACGCGATGCGATTTCGAAGGCGAGGACCGAGGAGTCGACGTCGTGGAAGGCGCCGTCGATGAGCGTCGCCTTGACGCCGAGCATCGGGAAGCCTGCGAGCGGACCCGAGGACAGAACGCTTTCGATACCCTTCTGAACGCCCGGGATGTATTCCTTCGGAACAGCACCGCCGACGATCTTGGATTCGAAGAGGAAATCTTCGCCATCCGGGTTCGGTTCGAACACGAGCTTCACGCGGGCGAACTGGCCGGTACCACCGGTCTGCTTCTTGTGCGTGTAGTCCTTTTCGGTCTTGCGCGTGATCGTCTCACGGTAAGCAACCTGCGGCGCGCCGACATTGGCTTCGACCTTGAACTCGCGACGCATGCGGTCGACGATGATGTCGAGGTGAAGTTCGCCCATGCCTGCGATGATCGTCTGGCCGGACTCTTCGTCGGTCTTGACGCGGAAGGACGGGTCTTCGGCAGCCAGACGGTTGAGCGCGAGGCCCATCTTTTCCTGGTCGTTCTTGGTCTTCGGCTCGATCGCGATCTGGATGACCGGCTCGGGGAATTCCATGCGCTCCAGGATAACCGGCTTCAGCGGATCGCAGAGCGTATCGCCCGTCGTCGTATCCTTGAGGCCAGCGAGAGCAACGATGTCGCCGGCAAAGGCTTCTTCGATGTCTTCACGCGAGTTGGAGTGCATCTGCAGCATACGGCCGACGCGCTCGCGCTTTTCCTTGACCGTGTTCATGACCGACGTGCCCTTTTCGAGCTTGCCGGAATAGATGCGGGCGAAGGTGAGCGAACCGACGAAGGGGTCGTTCATGATCTTGAACGCGAGCATGGAAAGCGGCTCGGCGTCATCGGCATGACGCTCGATTTCGGCTTCCGTCTTGACGTCGATGCCCTTGATCGCAGGGATATCTGCCGGGGACGGCAGGTAGTCGACGACGGCGTCGAGCAGCGGCTGAACGCCCTTGTTCTTGAATGCCGTACCGCAGAACATCGGGTGGAACTTCACGTCGATGGTGCCGCGGCGAACGAGCGCACGGATCTGGTCGTTGTCCGGGTAATTGCCTTCGAGATAGGCTTCCATCGCGGCTTCGTCGATCTCGACGACGGTCTCGATGAGCTTCTCGCGGTATTCCTCGGCCTTGGCCTTCATGTCTTCCGGGATCTCGACGACGTCCCACTGGGCGCCGAGCGATTCGTCGCGCCAGACGAGAGCGTTCATCTCGACGAGGTCGATGACGCCCTTGAAGTCGCTTTCAGCGCCGATCGGCAGCTGCATGACGACGGCGGTCGCACCGAGACGCGACTTGATCATGGACACCGAGCGGTAGAAGTCCGCGCCGGTCTTGTCCATCTTGTTGCAGAAGATCATGCGCGGAACGTTGTACTTCTCAGCCTGACGCCAGACGGTTTCCGTCTGCGGCTCTACGCCGGCGTTGGCATCGAGAAGGGCGATCGCACCGTCGAGTACGCGCAGCGAACGCTCGACTTCGATGGTGAAGTCGACGTGGCCGGGGGTGTCGATGATGTTGAAGCGGCGGGTCTTGCCGTCACGGCCCTTCCAGAAGGTCGTGGTGGCAGCCGACGTGATCGTGATGCCGCGTTCCTGTTCCTGCTCCATCCAGTCCATGGTGGCGGCGCCGTCATGGACTTCGCCGATCTTGTGGGACTTGCCGGTGTAGTAGAGGATGCGTTCGGTCGTCGTCGTCTTGCCGGCGTCGATATGCGCCATGATACCGAAATTACGGTAGTCTTCGATTTTGTATTCGCGAGCCATTTCGGACTCCTTTCGAGACGTTAGTTTCGGTTACCAGCGGTAGTGCGAGAATGCACGGTTGGCGTCAGCCATCTTGTGCGTGTCTTCGCGCTTCTTCACTGCGCTGCCGCGATTGTTCGCTGCGTCCATGAGTTCGCCGGAAAGGCGCTCGACCATGGTCGTTTCGTTACGCTTGCGGGCAGCTGCGATCAGCCAACGGATTGCGAGAGCCTGACGGCGCTCCGGGCGAACGTCGACCGGAACCTGGTAGGTCGCACCACCGACGCGACGCGAACGCACTTCGACGTGCGGAGCGACGTTGTCGAGAGCCGAATGGAAAACACCGAGCGGATCGGCCTTTGCCTTGCCCTGAACGACATCGAAGGCGCCGTAAACGATCGTTTCGGCGACGGACTTCTTGCCGTCCAGCATGATGGCGTTCATGAACTTGGTGACAACGAGGTCGCCGAACTTCGGGTCCGGGTTGATCTCGCGCTTTTCTGCTCTATGGCGACGGGACATACTTTTTGTCTCTCAATCTTGAATGATCTGGCCAGCGAAATGGCGCTGGTTACTGTATTACTTCGGACGCTTCGCGCCGTACTTGGAACGACGCTGCTTGCGGTTCTTGACGCCCTGGGTGTCGAGAACGCCGCGGATGATGTGGTAACGCACGCCCGGCAAGTCCTTCACGCGGCCGCCACGGATCATGACGACAGAGTGTTCCTGCAGGTTGTGACCTTCGCCCGGGATGTAACCGATGACTTCGAAGCCATTGGTCAGGCGGATCTTGGCGACCTTACGCAGAGCCGAGTTCGGCTTCTTCGGGGTCGTCGTGTAGACGCGGGTGCAAACGCCGCGCTTCTGGGGGTTTTCCTGCAGGGCAGGAACCTTGTTGCGCTTAACCGACGCCTGGCGCGGCTTGCGGATCAACTGGTTTACGGTAGGCATAGACCCATCCCTTATCGTGTCTCATTACCCTTGCGGGCGATAGGTGGCCACACGCGTGTTCATGCGCAATAAAAGGCCGATCCGCCTGAGCGGATGACCTTTGATAGGCAGAGGACGCGATATAACCGCGTCATGCGTGCAGCATTCATGTTCTCAACGTGCGTCGAGCCCTGTTTGAGGCGAACTTCAGAACGAGTCATTCCGAACCAGCCAGCCTCACATAGGCTCTGATGGCGTGCGGTCTACTGACTTAAGGGCAAAAGGTCAAGGGGCGAGGCGAAAGAATCCCGGTGCGGAATGGCTGGCCTGCCTGAAAAGCGGGGCTTTCGGCGGCCTCCCCTGCCCCTTTCGGGAAGCATCCGGGCTCACCAGCCATCGCTGGAGAACATTAAGGAAGCGTAAAGATGGAATCAACCCTGAGAGTCGGTGCGTGACCGGGTACATCCAACAGAATCGGGAATCACCTTTTGCTGCGCCCGCCCATTTTGCATTTGGGCCTTGCCGCCCTACCCTTTATAGAACCGGCATCACAGACCCGAAAGGAGCCCGCCATGGCGGCCAATGCCGATAACGACAACAACACGCTCGACGATCCGATGGTCTTCATCATCATCGGCAAGGCCTATGAGCGCGAGGGCGACGAGGGCATCGACATCCATGTCATGCTGCGTGCGCCCGACGACGACACCGCCGTGCGCGAGGCGCTGAACGCGCTTTCCGAAGAGGGTTTCCTCGAAGCCGACCTCGACCAGATCGGTACGCTGACCGGCGTGCCGGAGGACGAGCCGCATGCCTCCGCCTACAAGGGTGCCCTGGAGGGCGAGGTGGCGATCATCCGGTTCGCCTGATGACCGCCCTCTCCCTTACTTGATTTCGCCGCTCGGCAGAGGCGTATCATCCGTCTCTGCCGGCAGCACCGGATAGACCACGTCGGGCATCCGGCCTTCCAGTGAGCCGAGGAAGGCCACAATCCGGTCCACGTCGGTATCCGCAAGATCCTCGCCGAGCTGCGAGGTGCCCATGATCGCAACCGCCTGCTTCAGGTTCCACACCTTGCCCGAATGGAAGTACGGCGCCGTCAGCGTGACGTTGCGCAGCGGCGCAGCGCGGAAGACGTAGGAGTCGTCCGCCGTCGCCGTCACGGCAAAGCGGCCCTTGTCGTTCTCCGGCAGAACCTCGGCCCCCGGCTTCTCGATAAGGCCGAACGGATAGTAGCCGTTGCCGCCAAGATTGACGCCGCTGTGGCACGAAGCGCAGCCCTTGTCGATGAAGAGCGCCAGCCCCGCCTGCTCTTCCGCCGTCATCGCCCCGTCGTCGCCATTGAGATAGGCGTCGAAGGGCGCCGGCGTGATCAGGGTCGCCTCGAAGGCCTCGATCGCCTTCGCCATGTTGTCGAACGTCACCGGATCGGCCTCGTCTGGAAAGGCCGCCGTGAACCATTCGACATAGTTCGGCATCGATTTCAGCGTCGCGACGACCTGGTTCGGCGTGTTCGCCATTTCGACACCCGCCTGGATCGGCCCCTTGGCCTGCGCCTTGAGGTCTTCCGCGCGACCATCCCAGAACTGCGCATCGTTGAAGACGGCATTCAGGGCCGTCGGCGAGTTGCGCGGCCCCTTTTGCCAACCATGGCCGATCGAGGTTTCGAGATTGTCATCGCCCCCGGTCGCCAGGTTGTGACAAGAATTGCAGGAGAAGACGCCCGAGGCCGACAGGCGCGGATCGAAGAACAGCGCCTTACCGAGATCGATCTTCTCCGGCGTGATGGGGTTGTCGCTGACCGCAGGATAGGTGGACGGCAAGGGCTTGAAGATATCGAGCGCCGTCGCGCGCAGATCGGCAGGAACGGGATCGGCGGCAAGAGCCGCAGTCGCAAGGAGCGACAGGGCGACCGTCGCCAGCAGAATTTTCATGGCTACCTCCATTCGTTGGGACACGAATGGACTTTAGAACCGCTCCAATCTGGCCAGTTGCGCCAGATCAAGCGGCCCCGCCCTGTCCTTGCGCATAAACAAAAAGCCGCCCGAAATAATCCGGGCGGCTTTTTCATTCGTCAAAATGCGGGCGATTACTCGGCCGCCGCATTCTCGCCGCCGGCGAGGTCCGCCAGCATCGGGGTTGCAACGCCGGCGCCGGTCGACTTGCGGCGCTCGTCGAGGATCATCTCATCGCGGGCCGTCGCGATGCGGCGGATCTGGGTCATGGTGCCGCCCGTGCCGGCCGGGATGAGGCGGCCGACGATGACGTTTTCCTTGAGACCCTGCAGGCCGTCGGTCTTGCCGGCGATCGCAGCCTCCGTGAGAACCTTGGTGGTCTCCTGGAAGGACGCGGCCGAGATGAACGACGGGGTCTGCAGCGACGCCTTGGTGATGCCGAGGAGGACCGGATCGCCGTATGCCGGCTTCTTGCCTTCCTCGATCAGGCTGTCGTTGACGTCTTCCAGCTCGATACGGTCGACATTGTCGCCGACGATGTAGGTCGAGTCGCCGGCATCCGTGATCTCGACCTTCTGCAGCATCTGGCGAACGATCACCTCGATGTGCTTGTCGTTGATCACAACGCCCTGCAGTCGGTAGACTTCCTGGATTTCGTTCACGAGGTAGGAAGCGAGTGCTTCCACGCCCTTGATCGCCAGGATGTCGTGCGGCGCCGGATTGCCGTCGAGGATGTAGTCACCCTTTTCGATGTAGTCGCCGTCCTGAAGGTGGAAGGGCTTGCCCTTCGGGATCAAGTACTCGACCGGCTCGACACCGTCTTCCGCCGGCTCGATCATCACGCGACGCTTGTTCTTGTAGTCGCGGCCGAAGCGAACCGTGCCATCGATCTCTGCGATGACGGCGTGGTCCTTCGGACGGCGGGCTTCGAACAGTTCGGCAACGCGCGGCAGACCACCGGTGATGTCCTTGGTCTTGGCGCTTTCCAGCGGCGAGCGGGCAAGAACGTCACCCTGGGAGACCTTCTGACCGGGTTCGACCGAGAGGATCGCGTCGACCGAGAGCATGAAGCGAGCTTCACCACCGCGGGACAGCTTGGCGACAGCGCCGTTCTTGTCCTTGATGACGATGGCCGGCTTCAGATCCGTACCGCGCGGCGTCGAACGCCAGTCGATGACCGAACGCTTGGTGATGCCGGTGGATTCGTCGGTCGTTTCCAGAACCGAGATACCGTCGACCACGTCTTCGAAGTGAACCGTACCTTCCACTTCCGTCATCATCGGACGGGTGTAGGGGTCCCACTCGGCGAGACGCTGGCCGCGCTTCACCTTGTCGCCATCATCGACGAAGATCTTCGAACCGTAGGCGACGCGCTGCGAGGACCGTTCCACGCCGCGCTCGTCGAGAATGGTGACCGCCATGTTGCGGCCCATCGCGACGAGGTTACCGTCGGAGTTGCGCAGCATGTTGCGGTTCTTCATCTGCACCGTGCCTTCATACGATGCTTCCAGGAACGACTGGTCGACCACGGTCGCCGTGCCGCCAAGGTGGAAGGTACGCATGGTGAGCTGGGTGCCCGGCTCGCCGATCGACTGTGCCGCGATGACGCCCACGGCTTCGCCCATGTTGACGGGCGTGCCGCGTGCAAGGTCGCGACCGTAGCAGACGCCGCAGACCCCGGTCTGGATTTCGCAGGTCAGTGCCGAGCGGATGCGGATCGACTGGATACCGGCCTTCTCGATCTCGACGACGTCGGGCTCGAGGATCATCTTGCCGGCATCGACAATGCGCGCGCCGGTGACCGGATGGTCGATATCGTCGAGCGCGGTACGGCCGAGCACGCGGGTGCCGATCGACGCCACGACCTGACCGGCATCGACGATGGCGGTCATGGTGAGGCCGGTTTCGGTGCCGCAATCGACATGCGTGACGATGCAGTCCTGCGCGACGTCGACGAGACGACGGGTCAGGTAACCGGAGTTCGCGGTCTTCAGGGCGGTGTCTGCCAGACCCTTGCGGGCGCCGTGCGTCGAGTTGAAGTACTCGTTCACGGTCAGGCCTTCCTTGAAGTTCGAGATGATCGGCGTTTCGATGATCTCGCCCGACGGCTTGGCCATGAGGCCGCGCATGCCGCCCAGCTGGCGCATCTGGTTCGGAGAACCACGGGCGCCCGAGTGGGACATCATGTAGATCGCGTTCATCGGCTTCTGGCGACCGGTTTCCGGGTCGAACTCGACGGCCTTGATTCGGGCCATCATGTCCTCGGCAACCTTTTCGGTGGCCTTGCCCCAGGCATCGACGACCTTGTTGTACTTTTCGCCCTGGGTGATCAGGCCGTCATTGTACTGCTGCTCGTATTCCTTGACGAGGTTTTCGGTATCACCGACGATCTTCGCCTTGGTTTCCGGAATGATCATGTCGTCCTTGCCGAACGAAATGCCGGCGCGGCAGGCATGGGCAAAGCCGAGCTGCATGATGCGGTCGCAGAAGATGACCGTGTCCTTCTGACCGCAGTGACGGTAGACCGTGTCGATCATCTTGGAGATGTTCTTCTTGGTCATTTCCTGGTTGCAGGTCTCGAACGGCACGTTGACGTTCTTCGGCAGAAGTTCGCCGATGATCATGCGGCCGGGAGTCGTCTCATAGATCTTCGAGACCAGCTTGCCGTCGGCATCCATGGTCTTGAAGCGGCCACGGATCTTGGCGTGCAGGGTGACGACCTTGTTCTCGAGCGCATGGTGCAGTTCGCCCATGTCGGAGAAGGCCATGCCCTCGCCCGGCTCGTTCTGGTTCATGATCGCCAGATAGTAGAGGCCAAGAACCATGTCCTGCGACGGAACGATGATCGGTGCGCCGTTCGCCGGATGCAGGATGTTGTTCGTCGACATCATCAGCACGCGCGCTTCCAGCTGGGCTTCCAGCGAAAGCGGAACGTGAACGGCCATCTGGTCGCCGTCGAAGTCGGCGTTGAAGGCCGTGCAGACGAGCGGGTGCAGCTGGATCGCCTTGCCTTCGACCAGGATCGGTTCGAAGGCCTGGATGCCCAGGCGGTGCAGCGTCGGTGCGCGGTTCAGGAGAACCGGATGTTCGCGGATGACCTCGTCGAGGATATCCCAGACCTCGGGCTTTTCCTTTTCAACCAGCTTCTTGGCCTGCTTGACAGTCGAGGAGAAACCCTTGGCGTCGAGGCGGGCGTAGATGAACGGCTTGAACAGTTCGAGCGCCATCTTCTTCGGCAGGCCGCACTGGTGCAGCTTGAGTTCCGGACCCGTCACGATGACCGAACGGCCGGAATAGTCGACGCGCTTGCCGAGCAGGTTCTGGCGGAAGCGGCCCTGCTTGCCCTTGAGCATGTCGGACAGCGACTTCAGCGGACGCTTGTTGGCGCCGGTGATGACGCGGCCGCGGCGGCCGTTGTCGAACAGGGCGTCAACCGATTCCTGAAGCATGCGCTTCTCGTTACGGATGATGATGCCCGGTGCGCGCAGCTCGATGAGGCGCTTCAGACGGTTGTTGCGGTTGATGACGCGGCGGTAGAGATCGTTGAGGTCCGACGTCGCGAAACGACCGCCGTCCAGCGGGACGAGCGGGCGCAGGTCCGGCGGGATCACCGGAACGACCTTCATGATCATCCATTCCGGGCGGTTGCCGGATTCCATGAAGTTCTCGACGATCTTCAGGCGCTTCATCAGCTTCTTCTGCTTCAGGTCCGACGTGGTGTCGGCCAGATCCTGACGCAGATCGCCGGCGATCTTTTCGAGGTTCATCGAGGCGAGCATCTCGTAGATGGCCTCGGCGCCGATCATCGCCGTGAACTGGTCTTCACCATATTCATCGACGGCGATCATGTATTCTTCTTCGGAAAGAAGCTGGTTTTCCTTGAGCGCGGTGAGGCCCGGCTCCGTCACGATGTAGTTCTCGAAATAGAGAACGCGCTCGACATCCTTCAGCGTCATGTCGAGGAGCGTCGCGATGCGCGACGGCAGCGACTTCAGGAACCAGATGTGGGCAACGGGCGCAGCGAGCTCGATATGGCCCATGCGCTCGCGGCGAACGCGCGACAGCGTGACTTCGACGCCGCACTTTTCGCAGATGATGCCCTTGTACTTCATGCGCTTGTACTTGCCGCACAGGCACTCGTAATCCTTGATCGGCCCGAAGATGCGCGCGCAGAAGAGACCGTCGCGTTCCGGCTTGAACGTGCGGTAGTTGATGGTTTCCGGCTTCTTGATCTCGCCGTACGACCACGACAGGATCTTTTCCGGCGACGCGATCGAGATACGGATGGAGTCGAACGTCTGCGCAGGCACCTGCGGGTTGAAAAGGTTCATGACCTCTTGGTTCATGCCTATCTCCTTCGTGGGCCAGTGGCCCTCTGCTTAGCAGTCAAATGCGGCGATACCCGGGTGCCGCACGACTGCCTGAAACGGATGAGCCGCCCCTCGCCTTCCGGCGGGAGCGGGAGCGGTGCGCGCCTTTCCGGCGCGCACCTTGTCAGGCTTATTCCGCCGCGTCGGGAAGCTGGCCAGCTTCCGCGTTCGGATCGACCTTGGAGTTCTCGAGTTCGACCGACAGGCCGAGCGAGCGCATTTCCTTGACGAGAACGTTGAAGCTCTCCGGAATGCCCGCCTCGAACGTGTCGTCGCCACGCACGATCGCCTCGTACACCTTGGTGCGGCCCGCCACGTCGTCCGACTTCACGGTCAGCATTTCCTGCAGCGTGTAGGCGGCGCCGTAGGCTTCGAGCGCCCAGACTTCCATTTCCCCGAAGCGCTGGCCGCCGAACTGCGCCTTGCCGCCCAGCGGCTGCTGGGTAACGAGCGAGTACGGACCGATCGAGCGCGCGTGGATCTTGTCGTCGACAAGGTGGTTCAGCTTGATCATGTACATGTAGCCGACCGTGACCTTGCGGTCGAAAGCCTCACCCGTACGACCGTCGTAGAGAACCGACTGGCCCGAGGAATTGAGGCCTGCGCGTTCCAGCATGCTGGCAACGTCGGGCTCATGCGCACCGTCGAAGACCGGCGTTGCGATCGAGACGCCCTTGCGGGACTGCTCGGCCAGCTTAACCAGGGCTTCGTCGTTGAAGTGCGCGACTTCATCCTTGGCTTCGCTCTCGTAGACTTCCGTCAGCTCGCGCTTCAGGTCGGAGATGTCCATGGTCTTGCGGTACTCGTCGAGCAGGTCGCCGATCTTCTTGCCCATGCCGGCGCAAGCCCAGGCAAGGTGGGTTTCGAGGATCTGGCCGACGTTCATGCGCGAGGGCACGCCCAGCGGGTTCAAGCAGATGTCGACATGCGTACCGTCTTCGAGGAACGGCATGTCCTCGATCGGCAGGATGCGCGAGACGACACCCTTGTTGCCGTGACGGCCGGCCATCTTGTCGCCCGGCTGGATCTTGCGCTTCACAGCAACGAAGACCTTGACCATCTTCATGACGCCCGGGGGCATTTCGTCGCCGCGCTGGACCTTTTCGACCTTGTCCATGAAGCGCTGTTCAAGGCGCGACTTGGATTCGTCGTACTGGCCACGGAGCGCTTCGATCTCGCCCTGGACTTTCTCGTCCTCGACGGCGAACATCCACCACTGCGAGCGGGGATATTCGGAGACGACGGCGTTCGACAGCTCGGTGCCCTTCTTGAAGGACTTCGGGCCGGCAACGGCGACGTGGCCGCGCAGCATGTCGACCAGACGGCCGTAGACGTTGCGGTCGAGGATCGCCTGCTCGTCGTCACGGTCCTTGGCGAGACGCTCGATCTCTTCACGCTCAATCGCCATCGCACGTTCGTCCTTCTCCACGCCATGGCGGTTGAAGACGCGAACTTCGACGACCGTACCGAAGGTGCCGGGCGGCATGCGCATGGAGGTGTCGCGAACGTCGGAGGCCTTTTCACCGAAGATGGCGCGCAGGAGCTTTTCTTCCGGCGTCATCGGGCTTTCGCCCTTCGGGGTGATCTTGCCGACCAGGATGTCGCCCGGCTGAACCTCAGCACCGATATAGACGATACCGGCTTCGTCGAGGTTCTTCAGCGCTTCTTCCGAAACGTTCGGAATGTCGCGCGTGATTTCTTCCGGGCCGAGCTTCGTGTCGCGAGCCATGACTTCGAATTCCTCGATATGAATCGAGGTGAACACATCTTCAGAGACGATGCGTTCGGACATCAGGATCGAGTCTTCGTAGTTGTAGCCGTTCCACGGCATGAACGCGACGAGCGCGTTGCGGCCGAGCGCGAGGTCGCCGAGGTCGGTCGACGGACCGTCCGCGATGATGTCGCCCTTGTTCAGAACGTCGCCGACGGTGACCAGCGGGCGCTGGTTGACGCAGGTGTTCTGGTTGGAACGCTGGAACTTCTGCAGCCGGTAGATATCGACGCCCGACTTCGACGGATCGAGGTCTTCGGTGGCGCGGATAACGATACGGGTCGCGTCGACCTGGTCGACGACACCGCCGCGGCGGGCCGCGATGGCAGCGCCCGAGTCACGGGCGACGACCGGCTCCATGCCGGTGCCGACGAACGGGGCTTCGGCACGCAGAAGCGGCACGGCCTGACGCTGCATGTTCGAACCCATGAGCGCGCGGTTCGCGTCGTCGTTCTCGAGGAACGGAATGAGCGCGGCCGCGACCGAAACGAGCTGCTTCGGCGAAACGTCCATCAGGTTGATCTGGTCGCGCGGGGCGAGCATGACTTCGCCGGCGTGGCGGCAGACGACGAACTCTTCAGCAAACGAGTTGTCGGCTTCGAGCACCGAGTTGGCCTGGGCGACGTGGTACTTCGCCTCTTCCATGGCGGAAAGGTAGACCACGTCACTCGTGACCTTGCCGTCGACGATCTTGCGGTACGGGCTCTCGATGAAGCCGTACTTGTTGACGCGGGCGAAGGTGGCGAGCGAGTTGATCAGACCGATGTTCGGTCCCTCAGGCGTCTCGATCGGGCAGATACGGCCGTAGTGCGTCGGGTGAACGTCGCGGACTTCGAAGCCGGCGCGCTCGCGGGTCAGACCACCCGGGCCAAGAGCCGAAAGGCGGCGCTTGTGGGTGATTTCCGACAGCGGGTTCACCTGGTCCATGAACTGCGAGAGCTGCGAGGAACCGAAGAATTCACGAACCGCGGCAGCCGCCGGCTTCGCGTTGATCAGGTCCTGCGGCATGACCGTGTCGATCTCGATCGAGGACATGCGTTCCTTGATCGCACGCTCCATGCGCAAGAGGCCGAGGCGGTACTGGTTTTCCATCAGCTCGCCGACCGAACGCACACGACGGTTGCCGAGGTTGTCGATGTCGTCGATCTCGCCCTTGCCGTCGCGCAGTTCGACCAGCATCTTCACGACGGCAAGGATATCGTCCTTGCGCAGCGTGCGCACCGTGTCGGCGACGTCGAGGTCGAGGCGCATGTTCATCTTCACGCGGCCGACGGCGGAGAGGTCGTAACGCTCCGCATCGAAGAACAGCGTGTTGAACATGGCTTCGGCCGAATCCATGGTCGGCGGTTCGCCCGGACGCATGACGCGGTAGATGTCGAACAGCGCGTCCTGGCGGTTCTCGTTCTTGTCTGCGGCAAGCGTCGAGCGGATGTAGGCGCCGACATTGATGTGGTCGATGTCGAGGACCGGGATCTCGTCGAAGCCAGCCGCCAGGATGATCGGCAGGGTCTTCTCGTCGATTTCGTCGCCGGCTTCGAGATAGATCTCACCCGTCGAATAGTTGACGACGTCTTCGGCAAGGTAGTTGCCGTAGAGTTCGTCATCGGTCGCCTTGAGGGCCTTGAGGCCCTTTTCGGACAGTTGCTTGAGGAGGCGCGGCGTCAGCTTCTTGCCGATCTCCACCACGACTTCGCCGGTGTCGGCGTCCACCATGTCCGAGACGGCCTTCTGGCCTTTCAGCGCGTCCGGATTGAAGGGTACGCGCCAGCCTTCGCCGTCGCGCTGGTAGAGCGACTTCGTGTAGAAGGTCGACAGGATCTCTTCGCCGTCCATGCCGAGCGCCATGAGGAGCGAGGTGACGGGGATCTTGCGGCGGCGGTCGATACGCGCATGTACGATGTCCTTGGCGTCGAACTCGATGTCGAGCCAGGAACCGCGATAGGGAATGACGCGTGCTGCGAAGAGCAGCTTGCCCGACGAGTGGCTCTTGCCCTTGTCGTGGTCGAAGAACACGCCCGGCGAACGGTGCATCTGGGAGACGATGACGCGCTCGGTGCCGTTGACGATGAACGTGCCGTTGTCGGTCATGAGCGGCATGTCGCCCATGTAGACGTTCTGTTCCTTGATGTCCTTGATGGACTTGGCGCCTGTATCCTCGTCGATATCGAACACGATGAGGCGCAGCGTCACCTTGAGCGGCGCTGCATAGGTCAGATCACGCTGGCGGCATTCCTCGACGTCGAACTTCGGCTGTTCGAACTCGTAGGAAACGAATTCGAGCATGGAAGCGCCGGAGAAGTCGGTGATCGGGAAGACCGACTTGAAAACGGTCTGAAGGCCCTCGTCCGGGCGACCGCCGGCGGGCTCTTCAACCATCAGAAATTGGTCGTAGGATGCCTTCTGAACCTCGATGAGGTTCGGCATGACTGCTACTTCGGGGATTTTTCCAAAAAACTTGCGTACGCGCCTACGACCGTTAAACGAAAGGGTCTGAGCCATCGTCGCTCCTTCAAATTTGCATCCGGGCCTGCAACGGACGGGGTTCGCTGGCCAGTCGATCCCGTCGACCAATGGGTTGGTTCAATCTCGTCTCACTGCCGGTTGACGGGCCGGATTGCCAGTCGCTCGGTGGAAGACCATCCTCTTGAAGAACCCATTACCCAAAAGCCGGTTTTCGCGGCTTTTGGGTAATCAGTTCAGGGGAATCATCAATGGGAGAGGGTCGAAACCCTCTCCCATCGCATTCCGGTATTACTTGACGTCGACCTTGGCGCCGGCTTCCTCAAGCTTCTTCTTGAGGTCGGCAGCTTCGCCCTTGGAGACGGCTTCCTTGACCGGCTTCGGAGCGCCTTCGACGAGGTCCTTGGCTTCCTTGAGGCCGAGGCCGGTGATGGCGCGGACTTCCTTGATGACGTTGATCTTGTTGGCGCCAGCGTCAACCAGGATAACGTCGAATTCGGTCTTTTCTTCTTCGACCGGGCCAGCAGCAGCAGCGCCGCCAGCAGCAGCAACTGCTACGGGAGCAGCAGCCGAAACGCCCCACTTCTCTTCGAGCAGCTTGGAAAGCTCAGCAGCTTCCAGAACGGTCAGAGCAGAGAGGTCTTCAACGATCTTTGCGAGATCAGCCATTGTGATAGTTCCTTATATTCGGTTCGAACTGGTATTGTTTGATTACAGCGAAAAACCGCCTCAAGCGGCTTCGTCCTTCTTGGCGTAGGCTGCGAACACGCGGGCAAGCTGGCTTGCCGGTGCTGCAACGACCGTAGCGACGCGCGTGGCCGGGGCTGCAATGAGACCCAGCAGCTTTGCACGAAGCTCGTCGAGCGAAGGCAGGGTCGCAAGCGACTTGACTGCTTCAGCGTCGAGCGTGGTCGCACCCATGGCGCCACCGAGAACAACGAGCTTGTCGTTGGTCTTGGCGAAATCCATGGCTACCTTGGGAGCAATCATCGGATCATTTGCGTAAGCAATGAGCGTCTGACCCTGGAAGAGATCAGACATCCCTTCCGACTCCGTACCCTGAAGGGCAATTTTGGCCAGGCGGTTCTTCGCGACCTTGACGGTGCCACCGGCCGCACGCATCTTCGTACGAAGATCGTTCATCTGTGCGACGGTGATACCGGCGTAGCGGGCCACGACAACCGAACCGGAAGCCTTGAAGACTTCGTTCAGCTCCGTGACGAATTCGCGTTTTTCCGCTCTTTCCACTGTGCCTATCTCCAGTTGACAGGACCGTGACTTCTCACGGGACCTGCCGGGTTTACCTTTGCCGCCAGGGATCCGCTTCAAAAGGGATCCCGAGCGACGCTCGAGGATCCTGTCCCCCCGCGCTCGACCGGATGGCCGCGACACAAGGTAAGGTAGGTTCGAACCGAATTTCGGCGTCATCCGACGCGGAAGAAATCCAGGTCTCACCCCGTCTCATGCAGGCTAAAGTGATTAAGGGATAACCACCTGCAATCTCGGACAGGAGTTCCGGGTTGCCCCGGAAATCCCCGGCCAGACAAGGCCGGGAATTCTGTTGCGGTTCGGCCTGAGCCGAGCCGTGAATTAAACGCCCAGATCAGGCAACCGTCGACGGGTCGATCTTGACGCCCGGGCCCATCGTCGAAGAGATGGCGACGCGCTTGACGTAGTTGCCCTTGGCACCCGTCGGCTTGGCCTTGATGACCGCGTCGGCGAAAGCCTTGATGTTTTCTTCAAGAGCCTTGGCGTCGAAGGAGGCCTTGCCGATACCGGCATGGATGATACCAGCCTTCTCGACGCGGAACTCGACTGCACCGCCCTTGGATGCCTTGACGGCGCCTGCAACGTCCATGGTGACGGTGCCGACCTTCGGGTTCGGCATCATGCCGCGCGGGCCGAGAACCTTACCGAGGCGGCCGACGAGCGGCATCATGTCCGGGGTCGCGATGCAGCGATCGAATTCGATCTTGCCGCCCTGGACGATTTCGACGAGGTCTTCGGCGCCGACGATGTCTGCACCGGCAGCCTTGGCTTCGTCAGCCTTGGCGCCACGTGCGAAGACGGCAACGCGAACGTCACGGCCCGTGCCGTTCGGCAGGTTGACCACGCCGCGGACCATCTGGTCTGCGTGACGCGGGTCGACGCCGAGGTTCATGGCGACTTCGATGGTTTCGTCGAACTTGGCAACGGCACGCTCCTTGACGAGAGCGATGGCGTCGGAGAGGGCGACGAGCTTGGTCGGGTCGATGCCTTCACGGATCTTCTGGAGACGCTTTGCAATCTTGGCCATGGTCTTAACCTACCACTTCCAGGCCCATGGCGCGGGCAGAACCCTCGACCATTGCCATCGCGCCTTCGATATCGGCGGCGTTGAGATCCTTCATCTTGGCTTCAGCGATCGACTTGATCTGAGCCTTGGTGAGCTTGCCGACCGTCGCGCCCTTGCCCGGGGTCTTCGAGCCCGAGGTGATCTTGGCTTCCTTCTTGAGGAAGTAGGTCACCGGCGGCTGCTTCATCACGAACGTGAAGGACTTGTCCTGGTAATAGGTGATGACGACCGGGATCGGCATACCCTTTTCCATTTCCTGCGTCGCTGCGTTGAACGACTTGCAGAATTCCATGATGTTAATACCACGCTGACCAAGCGCCGGGCCGATCGGCGGGGACGGGTTTGCCGATCCTGCCTTGACCTGAAGCTTGAGCTGGCCTGCAACTTTCTTAGCCATTTTCTCTGCCTTTCAGAATGCGGCCGGTTGCCCGGCCCGTGATGCCGATCGCAAGATCGGCGGCTGCGGTTGCGTGGTGCGGTCCGGGCGCCCGGCTAAAGGCCGCCTTCCCTTCCACGCGGTTGGCGGAAACTTCCGCCACCAATCCTCGTGAGAGAATTGGATTTCAAATGGGCGGCGCCCGGAAGCGCCCGCCAAAATCAGATTTTCTCGACCTGGGCGTATTCCAGCTCGACCGGGGTGGCGCGGCCGAAGATCGACACTTCCACCTTGAGGCGCGACCGCTCCTCGTCGACATCCTGCACGGTGCCGTTGAACGAGGCGAACGGGCCGTCGGAAACGCGGACCTGCTCGCCGATCTCGAACGAGACCGAAGGCTTGGGACGATCCACACCGTCTTGGACCTGCGACAGGATGCGCTCGGCCTCACTGTCCGGGATCGGAACCGGCTTGTTGTCGGAACCGAGGAAACCCGTGACCTTCGGCGTATTCTTGATGAGGTGATACGCTTCGTCCGTCAGGTTCGCCCGCACCAGCACGTAGCCGGGGAAGAACTTGCGTTCGGCATCGACCTTGCGGCCGCGACGCACCTCGACGACCTTTTCGGTCGGCACGAGAATCTTTTCGAACAGATGATCAAGGCCCTTCTGACGCGCCTTGTTCTCGATGTCCTCAGCGACCTTCTTCTCGAAATTCGAATAGGCGTGGACGATGTACCAACGGGAAGCCATGTTCATCTCCAACCAATCAGGCGCTGGCGCTGAGGACGAGGCCAATCAGCCAGCCCATCAGCTGGTCCGCAGCGAAGAAGAACACTGCAGCCAGGAAGACCATGACAAAAACCATGACGGTCGAGATCATCGTCTCGCGCCGCGAGGGCCAAGTCACTTTCGCCGTCTCGGAGCGTACCTGCTGCAGAAACGCAATCGGATTCGTTTTCGATGCCATTGAATGTCCACGCCATTACGGCACGTAAAGCTGAACTATCAGCCCCACGCACCGCGTGTCTGTTTTGCCCTACATAAAGCCCGATTCTCTTTTTAACAAGAGGCAACCGGACTTTTAACGAATTATGACGGAAAACACCGTCACGCCATCCGTCCCCGTCGCTGCAAGTCGTCCGCGCTGTCCGGCGAGAATGGCAGGGGCAGAGGGGCTCGAACCCCCGACCTGCGGTTTTGGAGACCGCCGCTCTACCAACTGAGCTATACCCCTATACGCCTGCCGCATCCGAAGCGAACCGCCCGTTACCGGCAAGGCATGGCGTCTTTACGGCGCGGGGGCCGACTTGGCAAGCCCGAAAAATGCATTTTTTACAACAAATCAGTGCTTATCCCGGCGAGAGGAGTACAGGCCCGTCATCCGGCCTGCCGGCCACCTTCTTCCCGCAAACGGGGCGAAGGACACAGGCCGCGCCGGCTCCCCCCAACCAGCGAGCGTTCGCGGGCCGTGTCCCCTCTCCCCGCCTGCGGGGAGAGGGTTAGGGTGAGGGGCAAATCCGCCCACTCATACGACACAAACAAAAAGCCCCGCGGTTTCCCGCGGGGCTCTCACCAGGTCTGAGACCCGAAGCTTACTCGACGATCGAGGCAACGATGCCGGCGCCGACGGTACGACCGCCTTCGCGGATTGCGAAGCGCAGCTTTTCTTCCATCGCGATCGGAACGATCAGCTCGACTTCAACCGTGACGTTGTCGCCCGGCATGACCATTTCCGTGCCTTCCGGCAGCGAAACGATACCGGTCACGTCCGTCGTGCGGAAGTAGAACTGCGGACGGTAGTTCGTGAAGAACGGCGTATGACGGCCGCCTTCTTCCTTCGTCAGGATGTAGGCTTCTGCCATGAACTTCTTGTGCGGCTTGACCGAACCCGGCTTGCACAGGATCTGGCCACGCTCGACGCCGTCACGCGTGACGCCGCGCAGAAGCGCGCCGATGTTGTCGCCGGCCTGGCCCTGGTCGAGCAGCTTGCGGAACATTTCAACGCCCGTGCAGGTCGTCTTCGTCGTCGGGCGGATGCCGACGATTTCGATTTCTTCACCGACCTTGACGATACCGCGCTCGACGCGACCCGTCACAACCGTACCACGGCCCGAGATCGAGAACACGTCTTCGATCGGCATCAGGAACGGCTGGTCGATCGGACGCTCCGGCGTCGGGATGTAGGCGTCGACCTGAGCCATCAGCTCGCGGATCGCGTCTTCACCGATCTTCTTGTCCGAATCTTCGAGAGCGGCCAGAGCCGAACCCTTGACGATCGGAATGTCGTCGCCCGGGAAGTCGTAGGACGACAGAAGTTCGCGAACTTCCAGTTCGACGAGTTCCAGAAGCTCGGCGTCGTCGACCTGGTCGACCTTGTTCAGGAACACCACGATCGCGGGAACGCCGACCTGGCGGGCGAGCAGGATGTGCTCGCGGGTCTGCGGCATCGGGCCGTCAGCGGCAGAGCAGACCAGGATTGCGCCGTCCATCTGGGCAGCACCGGTGATCATGTTCTTGACGTAGTCGGCGTGGCCGGGGCAGTCGACGTGCGCGTAGTGACGGTTCGGCGTCTCATACTCGACGTGCGCCGTCGAGATGGTGATGCCACGGGCCTTTTCTTCCGGTGCGGCGTCGATCTGGTCATACGCCTTGAACTCGCCGAAATACTTCGTGATCGCTGCCGTCAGCGACGTCTTGCCATGGTCAACGTGGCCGATCGTGCCGATGTTTACGTGAGGCTTGTTGCGCTCAAACTTACCTTTTGCCATGTTTTTATTCCTACTGAACGAAAGTTGGGCTAACCGGCCCGTCCGGTTTGGCAGGCGTTTAAGGCTTTCGCAACGAATGCGCAAGCGCTAAATGCACGGGAAAATCCGCCGGAAACGGGCTGGGGGAAGCCGGATAGCCCTTAGATCATGACGCGGAATCGCTTTTTCAAGGCAGGGCCTTAGGGGAGCTGCATGCGTTGACCACTCGAAGGGAAGCACGTTCGCTTCGCTCCCGCATTGCTCCTCAGCCCCAACCTGGGCGATGCCTTGCCTCTTACAGCGGGATTTCACCCAAACAATCCCGTTTCCCAAGCATCTCCGCGCCGCTCCTACGCCGAACGGATGCCGCCGCCACTCCCTTTGCTTGACTGCGTTCCCCCAGGACGCGTGCTCTAGATTCAGCGGCTCATTCTCAACCACCGAGAGGAGACGATGGCGATGATGTGGAGCGAGGCCATGGACCTTGCCTGGGCGAAGGGCAGGAATATTCAAGGCACGGACCGTGCGGACAAGCTGAACGGCGGCGACAATGACGACATTATCCGCGCCCTTGGCGGTGACGACGTCGTGAAAGGCCGAAAAGGAAACGACAGCATCGATGGCGGCAGCGGCGCGGATACCTTGCGTGGGGAGGCCGGCAACGACAGCATCAAGGGCGGCAAGGGCGAAGACAAGATCAAGGGCGACGCCGGAAACGACAAACTGGCCGGCGGTGCAGACGCGGACAAGGTCGAGGGCGGCGCAGGCAACGACACCGTCTCCGGCGACGCCGGGGACGACAAGCTCTTCGGCGACAGAGGAGCGGATACATTGTCGGGTGGAAGCGGAAAGGACGCCCTCAGAGGCGGCCAGGGCGACGATGCCCTTGCCGGTGGTACGGGTATCGACACCTTCGTGTTCGGCAAGGCGGAGGGCGACGACACGATCCGCGACTTCAAGGATGGGACCGACCTCATCGATCTGCGCGGGCAAACCTTCACCGCCACCGAAGACAAGAGCGGCTTCGCTGTGCTGAACCTTTCCGGCGGCGGCACTATCACGCTCCGCGGCACCGACATGACCGACGTGAGCGCCGACTGGTTTCTCTAGAAGCAGGGCACCTGAGAAAAAAGAAAAGCCACGACTTTAACTTGGAGGATCTCCGTGCGAATCCGCGTGTGTTCCACCTTGAAACGAGCATCCTCCCCGCCTCTCTGCCTCATCGCGCTTCTGCTTGTCGGGATAGCACCGATGCCGGCTTCCACGCAGGATTTCGATGCAAGCGGTCCAAGCGGTCCACGGACGGGTCACGACGATGACCAGCAGGAAATCGACCGGTTGCGCGCCATCATTCGCGAGCTCGAGACCGAAATTTCGAACCTGCGCGACGCGGCACCGCAAGAGGGGGCACCGGCCGGCAAAACCGATCTCATCGGCATGTGGCTGGGCAACGTCGCCTGCGGGCGGCGGCAGTTCACAATCACCTTCTCCGTCGACGAACAGTTCGGCCGGGTCGGCAAGGGGAAATGGGCCTATAGCGGTGCAGCGAGAGGAACCGACGAGGCTCAGATCAGCCCGATGGCGGCGGAGGATACTCCAAACACCTATGCCATCGTTACCGCGCGACCGGATACCTACGACTACGTGGTCAAAATCGACGGCAATACGATCACCGGGAAAGCCAACCGGCAGAACTGCCAGATCTATCTGGAACGCGGCTAGAGCGAATCGGCCTTGTCGGCCAACCAAAAGAGATGACCTGCGCAAACCCGTAAAGTAATGGATTTTTTGGAGCGGGTAGCGGGAATCGAACCCGCGTATTCAGCTTGGAAGGCTGCTGCTCTACCATTGAGCTATACCCGCGGGGGTCTTGATCCGTGCAACGCAATGGTGGAGGGAGTTGGATTTGAACCAACGTAGGCTGAGCCAACGGATTTACAGTCCGTCCCCTTTAACCACTCGGGCATCCCTCCATATTCCGTCGGGATCAAGCGACCAGTGTCGACCGGCGGGCAGTGCCTTGTGGGCGGCGCCTTCGATCTGGCGGCGTATATGACGGGCACAAATCGTCCTGTCAACACGAGGCCACGGAAAAAATTGCGAAAAACGTCATCGTCCCCAATCGGCGGTGGGCCGGCACGGTTCGCAAGCCGCCGGCACTCCGCCGGAAGCGGAGCATCCCGCCCTCCGGCCGATGTTTTTCTGTTTTTCGCCCGTCCCTTGTGCAAAACCGCTGCACACTTCGCTGCGACTTGGTCTATAAGGCCGCATGAGCAAAGACGATACCGGCGGCAAATCCGCAAAAGACACCCACTATGCCAAATTGCGCCGGGCGCATCGCGACCAGCGGCGCGAGCGCGGCGAGATTCCGACACCCCGGGACGACCGTCGTCGCAAGCCGGCGGAGGGCTGGAAGGCCCCGGCGGCTTCACCCGACCAGGTCTACCTCTACGGCCTGCACACGGTGCGCGCCGCGCTGGACAATCCGGAACGGAAGATCATCAAGCTTTCGGTGAGCCAGAACGCCGCCCAGCGGCTGGAGCTGCCCGATATCTCCACCCTGCCCTATCCGGTCGAAACCGTGCTGCCGTCCGACCTCGACAAGGTGCTCGGCCCCGATGCGATCCATCAGGGCGTCATGCTGGAGACGCGCCCCCTGCCCGTCCGGCGGCTGGAAGCGCTGAAGGACAGTCCGCTGCTGCTGGTGCTCGACCAGGTGACGGACCCGCACAATGTCGGCGCCATCATGCGTTCGGCCGTCGCCTTCAATGCCGGCGCGGTCATCACGACGCAGCGCCACTCGCCGACCGAATCGGGCGTGCTCGCCAAGACGGCCTCGGGCGCGCTGGAGCTCATTCCCTATATCCAGATCACCAACCTCGCCGACGCGCTGGACGAGCTGCACAAGCTCGGTTTCCTGACGATCGGCCTCGATTCGGAAGGCCCGGAACCGCTGGAGGGCACGCTTTCGGGCGATCGCATCGCCCTCGTCATGGGCGCGGAGGGCAAGGGCCTGCGGCAGAAGACGCGCGCCACCTGCAAGGCGCTCGCCCGGCTCGATATGCCCGGCGCAATCAAGTCGCTCAACGTCTCGAACGCCGCGGCGATCGCGCTTTACGCCACACAGCGGCACCTTCTGGGCTGAACCGGCCGCTGACAAACGAAAAGGCCCGCCGGCTTTCACCGGCGGGCCTTTTGCGTTTCGGAGGGCAGCGCCTAGCTGGCAAGCTTCAGCACGCCGCGACCGTTGATGGTGCGCTCGGCTTCGGAAATCGCCTCGATCTTCGAATCGGGGCTGAGGTTCAGGCCTTCGGCACGCACCACCTCGACATCCGTGATGCCGAAGAAGCCGAGCACGACCTTCAGGTAGCTTTCCTGGTGGTCCATGGCGGCGGCCGGACCGGCGGAGTAGTGGCCGCCGCGGGTGGAGACGATGATGACCTTCTTGCCCTTGGCGAGGCCTTCCGGCCCCTCGGCCGTGTAGCGGAAGGTCTTGCCGGCGACGGCAACGCGGTCGATCCAGGCCTTCAGCTGGCTGGGCAGGGAGAAGTTGTACATGGGCACGCCGAGAATGACCGTGTCGGCCGCGAGGAACTCGTCGAGCACGATCTTGCTTTCGGCGACGTCGGCGGCGATCTGTGCGTCGAGCTCTTCCGGCTTGGCATTGGCGGCCATCAGATGCGCACCGGACAGGTGCGGCAGCGGATTGGCGACGAGATCGCGGTAGGTGATGGTGGCGGCAGGCTGTTCGGCCTTGATCTGGGCGGCAACGGCGGCCGTCAGGCGGCGGGAGACGGAATGATCGCCGAGAATGCCGGAATCGATATGGAGGATGTTCATGGATCAGCACCTTGGTTGCGGTTTGGGTGCGATACATATGTTCCGAAAACAATCACGCGATTAGACAGCAAAAATCCAATTGACTGTTTCACTGAGGAAACAATAATTCGCAAAATCGCCTGGAGACGCCCATGCAGGACCTGAACGATCTCGCGCTCTACGCCGCCGTGGTGCGCCACAAGGGCTTTACCGCCGCGGCGAACGCCCTGTCCGTACCCAAGTCCAAGATCAGCAAGCGCATTGCGGCGCTGGAGGAACAGCTCGGCGTGCGCCTCATCGAGCGCTCCACCCGCAAGCTCGCCATCACCGATATCGGCCAGTCCTTCTATGAGCGCTGCGAGGCCGTGCTCTCCGGCGTGGAGGCGGCCGAGGCCGTGATCGCAGTCGCCAAGGCGGAACCGGCAGGCACCGTGCGCCTGTCGATGCCGCCGGGTTTTGCCCCCATGGTGGCCGACGTGCTGCCGGGTTTCATGAAGCGCTATCCCGGCGTCCGCCTCTCCATCCTCACCACCGGCCGCGCGGTCGATCTCATCGAGGAGCGCATCGATATCGCCCTGCGCGTGCGCGACGGCTACGACACGGACCAGTCGCTGATCGTGCGCCGCTTTGCCGGCACGCGGCGCTATCTTGCTGCAAGCCCGCGCTTTCTGGAGCAGCACGGCCCGGTCGATCTCGAGACGATCGGCCGCGTACCCACGCTCTCCATGCAGGAAAACAGCCCGCGGGCGATCTGGACACTCTTTCACGAGAACGGCGAGGTCCACGACGTCTCCCATTCCCCCGTGCTGCTCTGCTCGGATTTCAGCGTGCTGGAGCGGGCGACGATCGAAGGCATCGGCCTTGCCCTCTTGCCCGACATGATCGTCGAACGCGGCTTCCGCAGCGGCTTCCTGACACCGGTCCTGCCGGAATGGACCAGCGCAGAATCGACCGTGCACGCCGTTTTCACCTCGCGCCACGGCATGCTGCCGGCCGTGCGCGCCCTCATCGATCACCTCGCCGAAAACCTGCCCCGCTCGATGGTGCGCTGCCAGGAAATCATCCCCAGAACCGCCCTCGACAGCAACTGGTCGATCTGAAGCCGCCTTTTCCCTTTACAGCGGCGGAGAATATGCTAACTCCCTCGCTGAGTGCCCTTATAGCTCAGTTGGTAGAGCACCTGATTTGTAATCAGGGGGTCCCGGGTTCGAGTCCTGGTGGGGGCACCATTTTTCCAAAAGCGCAGACATGACGAAAGAATAGCGTTTTCTTGCGCTAACCGGACCGGTTGGTTGCTCGTCGTTCAACGCAGCCCTCAAATTCTCCGCGCCCTTTTGCGACTTTCCGCATGTCGTTCTCGCAGCCTGCCCTCCGCTTTTGTGATTCCAGCGGCGCACGCTTCGCTCCGCCACCTTCCACATTGCCGTCCAGCATGGACTGGCCTATAGGCGATTGATCGACGGGCGCCTCGGGCGCCCGCATTCCCGTTTTGCGGCGGCGGCCGGCATCGGCTGCCCTGCGAGACCCATGGTGGAGGAACGAAGGTGGCGGAAGACAAGGGACCGATTTCGAAGGTGGTGGTCGAAAAGCGGATCGACGGGAAGTACTTCTACGCCCTCACCTTTCGCGGCGTCACCTATCCGGTGAAGGGGCCGTTCGGCAATCCGATGGAAGCGGCGGCCAACGGGCAGGCCGTGCTGAAAAAGCTGGAAGAGCGGGCGGGAGCGGCGAAGGCCTGAGCGCTTCCGCCCTCACGACGTTCTGTCATATTTTTCAGATGCGCGTGCCGTAAAGGCATGCGACAAAGACCGGCCCTGTGTGCAGCACACAGCAGGGCTTGCTTCGAGGATGCGGATCGGTGGCATGGCGCGTAATTTCAATTCCCTCTCCTTCGTCGCCTCGCAGGCAGCCGAAGCGCAGGACGCGCGCAACGAACTGATTTCGATCTACGGCAATGCCGATCCGGAAGAGGCCGACGTCATCGTCGCGCTCGGCGGTGACGGTTTCATGCTGCAGACGCTGCACACCACGATGAATTCGGGCAAGCGCGTCTACGGCATGAACCGCGGCTCCATCGGTTTCCTGATGAACCGCTACGATCCGGCGGACCTGCCCGATCGTGTCGAGGGCGCGGTAGAGAACGCTTTCCGGCCGCTGGAAATGGTCACCAGCGATGCGAGCGGCCAGGAGCGCCGGGCGCTTGCCATCAACGAGGTCTATCTCTTTCGCCAATCCTACCAGGCGGCGAAGCTGAGGGTCAGCATCGACGGGCGCGTGCGGCTGGAGGAACTGATTTGCGACGGGCTCCTGCTTGCCACGCCTGCCGGCTCGACGGCCTACAACCTCTCCGCCCATGGGCCGATCCTGCCGCTGGAGGCACCGCTGCTGGCGCTGACACCGGTCAGCGCCTTCCGGCCACGGCGCTGGCGCGGTGCGCTGCTGCCGAACAAGGTGAAAGTGGAGATCGAGGTCCTGGAAGCGGAGAAGCGTCCGGTCAACGCGGTCGCCGACAATACCGAGGTCAAATCCGTCACGTCGGTACGCATCGCCGAATCGGCCGGGCTTTCGGCCCGCATCCTCTCCGATCCCGATCATTCCTGGTCCGACCGGATTCTCGCCGAACAGTTCGACTACTGACAAGGTTCACCAGACCAGGGACAGGAGTTTCGCCATGACGCGGCACGCACTTGCCACCGCCCTCGCCTTGCTTCTCCTCGCCGGATCCCCTGCCCTTGGCCAGGAACCACCGGTGGCGGAAACCATCACCTTCGTCGTCAGCACCGGTTTCTGGGAAGAGCAGGCAGAGGATGGCGCGGAGGATGCGGCCGCGGCAAAGCCTGAGACGGCCGAAGCGAAGGCGCCTGCCGCCCTGCGCCGCGGCTACTACAAGCTGATCGCAGTGCGCCAGCCGGATGGCACGGCACAGGTCCATCTCCAGCAGATCGAGGCGACCGCCAACGGCCCGAAGATCGCCTCCTCCACCGTGCTGGAGGAGTTCTCGGCGATGAAACCCTATGTCACCGACATCCGACCGGAAAACTCGTCGGGGATCACCACGCAGCCGGGGCTGTTCGCGACCGTCTATCTGAAGACCGATCCGAAGGCGGCGGAACCCGAGAGCTGGACGGTCCTGATCGACGATCTCGGCGAGATCAAGATCGAGCGTGCGACCAATTGAGAACGGCTGCCCTGTCCCCTCTCCTCGTCATCCTCGAGCTTGCGCCGAGTGCGACGAGGAGAGGTTGTGGGTAGATGAACGAAAAACGGGCGCCGCGGCGCCCGTTTCCATTTCGTCTTTGAATGAGAATTAGTTCAAGTCATCCACCACCGAATCGGCGCCACCGTTGACACGGTGGGCGAGTGCGGCTTCCATGAATTCGTTGAGCTCGCCGTCGAGCACATCCGAGGGAGCGGTGCTTTCAACGCCGGTGCGCAGGTCCTTGACCAGCTGGTAGGGCTGGAGGACGTAGGAGCGGATCTGGTGGCCCCAGCCGATATCCGACTTGGATGCGGCTTCGGCGTTGGCAGCTTCCTCGCGCTTCTTCAGCTCCGCCTCGTAGAGACGGGCGCGCAGCATGTCCCAGGCCTTGGCACGGTTCTTGTGCTGCGAGCGTTCCTGCTGGCAGGCAACCACGATGCCGGTCGGGATGTGCGTGATGCGCACCGCCGAATCCGTCGTGTTGACGTGCTGGCCGCCAGCGCCCGACGAGCGGTAGGTGTCGATGCGGCAATCACTCTCGTTGATGTCGATGGTGATCGAATCGTCGATCACCGGATAGACCCAGATGGACGAGAACGAGGTGTGGCGGCGCGCGTTGCTGTCATAGGGCGAGATACGGACCAGGCGGTGCACGCCCGATTCGGTCTTCAGCCAGCCATAGGCATTGTGGCCCTTGACGAGCATCGTCGCGGACTTGATGCCCGCTTCTTCGCCGTCATGGACTTCCAGGAGTTCCACCTTGTAGCCCGAGCGCTCGGCCCAGCGGGTGTACATGCGCAGAAGCATGTTGGCCCAGTCCTGGCTTTCCGTACCGCCGGCGCCGGAGTGTACTTCGAGATAGGTATCGTTGCCGTCGGCTTCGCCTGACAGCATCGCCTCGACCTGCTTGCGCGTGGCCTCGGTGCGGACAGCCTTCAGGGCGTCCTCGGCTTCCTTGACGATCGCAGCATCGCCCTCTTCCTCACCAAGCTCGATGAGTTCGATATTGTCCTTGAGCTGCTGCTCGATGGCCTTGACGCCATTGATACCCTCGTCCAGCTGCTGGCGCTCGCGCATCAGCTTCTGGGCTTCCTGGGCATCGTTCCAGAGGTTCGGGTCCTCTGCCTTGTTGTTCAACCAGTCCAGTCGTCTTACCGCCTGATCCCAGTCAAAGATGCCTCCTCAGCAGGCTTATGGCCTGCTTGATTTCGTCGACGACGTTCTCGATTTCCGCGCGCATAACCGCCTTCTTCTTCAATGCTATTTCGGTGGCCGTGAAATAGAGAGGGCGGGCGCGGATGTAAAGCCCCGCGCCCGCCCTCGCTCGCTCTCATCCCGTGATCAGAACAGGCCGCCGCTGCCGCCCGTCACCGCCTGATTGGCCTGCGGCGAACTTTTGAGGATTTCCTCGGGGCTGGCAAATTCCTCGCCGCCGATGACCGAGAAGACATCTGCAGGGCCGGTGCCGGGCTTGAAGGCTTCCATGATGGTGTCGGGCTCGCCCTCGGAGGCCTGCATGCCTGTCTTGCGGTTGACGGCGATGAACTGCATGCCTTCCGGCACGATGAACTTGGTCGGGCGCGTACCTTCGAGCGCCGCCTGCATGAATTCGTTGAAGATCGGCGCAGAAAGCGAGCCACCGGTCGCACCGCGGCCAAGCGGGGCCGGGTTGTCGAAGCCGATATAGAGGCCGGCGACGAGATCCGGCGTGTAGCCGACGAACCAGGCGTCCTTCTCGTCGTTGGTCGTGCCGGTCTTGCCGGCGGTCGGGCGGTCAAGCTTGATCTTGCCGGCCGCGGTGCCGCGCGTCACGACGCCTTCCATCATCGAGGTGATCTGGTAGGCCGTCATCGGATCCAGCACCTGCTCGCGGTTGTCGACGAGAACAGGCTCCTCCTGGTTTTCCCAGTCGGTCGCATTGCAGTTCTCGCAGGTACGCTCCTCGTGGCGGAAGATCGTCTTGCCGTAACGGTCCTGAATACGGTCGATCAGCGACGGCTTGATCTGCTTGCCGCCGTTGGCAAGCACCGAATAGGCCGAGACCATGCGCAGCACGGTCGTCTCACCCGAGCCGAGCGACATGGAGAGCACCGGATACATCTTGTCGTAGATGCCGAAGCGCTCGGCATATTCGGCGACGAGGTTCATGCCCATGTCGTTGGCAAGGCGCACGGTCATCAGGTTGCGCGAGCGCTCAATGCCGAGGCGCAGCGTCGACGGGCCGGCCGCTCCGCCGCCGTAGTTCTGCGGACGCCAGACCTGGCCACCGGCAACGATCTCGATCGGCGCGTCCATGATGACGGAGGCCGGCGTATAGCCGTTGTCGAGCGCGGCGGCGTAGACGAAGGGCTTGAAGGACGAGCCCGGCTGGCGCATGGCCTGCGAGGCGCGGTTGAATTCCGACTGGCCGTAGGAGAAGCCGCCGACCATGGCGAGCACGCGCCCGGTATGCGGGTCCATGGCGACGAGGCCGCCCTGCACTTTCGGCGGCTGGCGAAGACGGTAGGTGCCGCCCTCCAGCGGTTCGACATAGACGACATCGCCGACGGTGAAGACACCGGCCGGCGACTTTGCCGTCTTACGGTCGCCCTTGGCCGAACGATAGGCCCAGGTCATGGCCTTCGCCTCGATACGGCCGGTCACGCGCTCCTCGACGACCTTGCCAGAGGCCTCCTTGCTCGGCTGCAGGCCGATATCGGCGCCGCCGTCATCGACGGCGAGCACAACGGCGAGCTTCCATTCCGGCACGTCCGAGAGCGCTTCGACCTTGGCCAGCTCCACGCCCCAGTCGCCACCGATCTCGATGGTCTTGATAGGCCCGTGGAACCCGCGACGCTCGTCATAGCTCAGCAGGCCCTTCTGCAAGGACTTGCGGGCGGCGACCTGGATGCGCGGGTCGAGCGAGGTGCGCACGGACAGGCCGCCTTCGTAAAGCGCATTGTCGCCGTAACGTTCGATGATCTGCCGGCGAACCTCTTCGGAGAAGAATTCCGAGGCAAAGAGATAGGAGCCGCGATGGCGCGGCGTCACGCCGAGCGGCTGGGCCTTTGCCTCTGCGCCGTCGCTCTGGGTGACGTAGCCGTTCTCGACCATGCGGTCGATGACCCAGTTGCGGCGCTCGATGGCGGCCTCGGCACGGCGGAAGGGATGGTAGTTCGACGGTCCCTTCGGCAGGGCGGCGAGATAGGCGGTCTCGGCAATCGTCAGCTCGGTGACGGATTTGTCGAAATAGGTCAGCGCCGCACCGGCGATGCCGTAGGAATTCAGGCCGAAGAAGATTTCGTTGAGGTACAGTTCGAGAATGCGGTCCTTGGAATAGGCCTGCTCGATGCGGAAGGAGAGGATCGCTTCCTTGACCTTGCGGTCGATGGTCTGGTCCGAGGAGAGCAGGAAGTTCTTCGCCACCTGCTGGGTGATGGTCGACGCGCCGACCGGGCGGCGGCCGGAGCCCATGTTCTGGACGTTGACCACGATGGCGCGGAAAAGGCCGGTCACGTCGACACCGGGATGCTGGTAGAAGTTCTTGTCTTCGGCCGAAAGGAACGCGGCCTTCACGCGGTCGGGAATCGCCTGGATCGGCAGGTAGAGGCGGCGCTCGCGGGCATATTCGGCCATCAGCGCGCCGTTGCCGGCATGCACGCGCGTCGTCACCGGCGGCGCATAGCTGTTCAAGACCTCATAATCGGGAAGATCCTTGGTGACACTTCCGAGATAGAGCGCAACCGCGCCCGCCACGCCGAGGAAAAAGACGGCGCCAATCCCGAAGAAATATCCAATCAGTCTGATCATGAGCCAGTTACCGATGCCTTATGCTTGTCATGTCATCAGGCAGACCTGCTGCCCGGCCTTGCACGCCCCGGCTCATCCGGCCGCTGCGCTCTCCCGTCGAGGACGAGTCATCCATTTTCTCGATCCCGTCTAGCGAGCGGAATGTGAGGAAAATAGGGCTTACAGCATGCATCCCGGCTTCGCCACCGCACAATGGCGGCTGCTGTCACTTTTCCGGCACATGCGAGCCTAGCACGTTCCGCGTCCGCGCACCGAGAAACCTCAGCCGCCGTTGGCGACGACCGTCGAGCGATACTGTTCCACCGCCTTGGCGACGAGGCCCGCGACCTTCTTCTGCCATGCGGGATCGACCAGCAGTTTCTCGTCGTCCTTGTTCGACATGAAGCCGAGTTCGAGCAGGATCGAGGGCACGTCCGGCGCGGTCAGCACGCGGAAGCCGGCATGGCGGTGCGGATTGTTGATCAGCAGCACCTGATCCTTGAAATTGCTGACGATGCTCTGGGCGAGATTGATCGAGAAGGCCTGCGTCTCGCGGCGCGTCAGGTCCAAAAGGATATCGGCAACTTCCGCCGGTTCGTCGACGAAGGAGATGCCGGCGATCTGGTCGGACAGGTTTTCACGCTCGGCAAGGCTCGCGGCCAGACTGTCGGAGGCCTTGTCGGAGATGGTGTAGACCGTCGCGCCGCGAATGTCCTTCTGTTTCAGCGTGTCGGCATGGATCGAGATCAGCAGGTTCGCTCCCTCGTTGCGGGCAAGCTGTACACGCTGCGACAGGGAGAGGAACTCGTCCTTGTCGCGCGTCAGGATGGCGCGCGTGCCGGGCAGCGCGTTCAGCGCCTCGGTCAACTGGCGGGCGAAGGCGAGCGTGACGTGCTTTTCCTCGGTCTTGGTGACGCCGCCGCGTGCGCCGTTGTCGATGCCGCCATGCCCGGCATCGACCGCGATGACAAAGGGGCCGTCCGCCCGGCTGCCGGGCAGCATGACGGGCGTCTGCTCGGCGCTGGCCGGGGCGGCAGCTTCCTGCCAGCTCTGCTTTTCCATGAGCGCCTGGAAGGCCTGGTCGGTGACGATCGCCGTGTCGATGACCAGCCGGTAGCTCGCCGCCCCCTGCTCTTCCTGCACCTCGGCCAGCACGACGCCGACGGGACGCGATGCCGTCAGGACGATGCGCGAACGGCCGGCGGCCATCGTGCCGTAGCGGATGTCGGAAAAGATGCCGCGCGCCTCCAGCTCCTCCGCCTTGAGGCCGAAAGCGGTCTCCGGCAGGTCGATCAGCACGCGATAGGGATTGGCGACGTAATGGACCTTGAAATCCGGCTTGCGGTCGAAATCGATGATGAGACGGGTGCGGGCGTCGTCACCGGCGATCCGCGCGGAAAAGGCGAGCAGCGGTGCAGCCGTGGCGGAAACGGCAAGGGCGGGCGTGACGAGCGACAGGCTGAGCACGGCGACGATCGCACCGGCGGCAACGCGGAAAAAGGTTTCGGTCAGAAGGCGTAGCATCACCACTGGCAGTCCGTTCAAACGCGTGGAAACCGCGCGATGCGGCACAGGACGAGGTCCATAGATGCCCCCATATGGTTAACCAAAGCTTGCCAAGGGGCGTTGCCGCAGCACTTGCGCAGCCATAGGGGCAAATCGATCAAGATTATGACGCTTTTGGCTTTTCCCTTGCCATTGTGACATATCCGCCATAAAAGCAAAATCAGGGAAAAAGAATAGACGGGATAGAATCGCTTAGAGCAGGCAGCCACTCCTTCGGGGCTTGGCGCCGAACCGGGCCTTCATCCGCCGTCGCACCGCTTTTTCCCGGCCGATAAGATCGCGTAAACCGGCGGTGGCCGGGACAGTCAAGGTGGATTTCCACCAAACGCCCTTACCCAAGGGCAATTTCATCGGACCGCTCAGGTCTATGGCACAGGCATTCTCGTTGGACGTTGATGTTGTCACAGCGGATACTACCAGAGGGTAACAGGCACCGGGGCGCTCGCGCACCGGCCACCCTCCGTCCGCTAACCCCGCACCGGGGCCCGACGAGAACTTACATATCCGGCGCATCCCCCTCCTCCCCCGGCACCTCCCTAGATGGGAACGGTTCGCCGCCAGGATCGCGGCTGCGCCGAGGAGCTCAATCTACATGGCAGAGAAAATGCTTATCGATGCGTCTCACTCTGAAGAGACGCGCGTCGTTGTCGTGCGCGGAAACCGCATAGAAGAATTCGACTTCGAATCCGAACACAAGAAACAGATCCGCGGCAATATCTACCTTGCCAAGGTCACACGCGTCGAACCGTCGCTCCAGGCGGCCTTCGTCGATTACGGCGGCAACCGCCACGGCTTCCTGGCCTTCGCCGAAATCCACCCGGATTACTACCAGATCCCGCTTGCCGACCGACAGGCCCTGCTGAGGGCCGAGGCCGAGGAGCACCGCCGCGACGACGACATCGAGCATGTCGAGACCGCGGGCGATCGCTCCGAAGACGCGGCAACGCCGGAAACAGCCGCCGTTGAAGAAGAAGTGCAGGCCGTTGCGCCCGTCGAGGCAGAAACCGCCGAGACTGTTGTCGAGGCCGAAGTCGTCGAAGCCGCGGCCGCCCTTGCGGAAGAGGCACCGGCCGAAAAGCCGAAGAAGCCGCGCCGCCCGCGCAAGCCCAAGGCGAAAGCCGAGGATGCACCGGCCGCCGAAGAGGCCGCCGCCCCCGCCGAGAGCAGCGACGACGAGACCCCCGGCGGCGCGATGGCCATGGCCGTCGATACCGACGAGGTTTCCGAGCCCGCCGAACGCTCGCGCGGCCGCCGTCGCCGCGATGACGATGATGACGAGGACGATCATCACGGCGAGGAAAAGGAAGTCATCGAATCCGTCGGCGCCGAAGACGCGATGGAAGAGGTTCCGGATCGCGTCGTGCGCAAGCCGCGCAAGCAGTACCGCATCCAGGAAGTCATCAAGCGCCGCCAGATCCTGCTCGTGCAGGTTGCCAAGGAAGAGCGCGGCAACAAGGGCGCGGCGCTGACCACCTACCTGTCGCTCGCCGGCCGCTACTCCGTGCTGATGCCGAACACGGCGCGCGGCGGCGGCATTTCGCGCAAGATCACCAACCTGCAGGACCGCAAGCGCCTGAAGGAAATCGCCCGCGACCTCGAGGTTCCGCAGGGCATGGGCGTCATTCTGCGCACCGCCGGCGCAAACCGCACCCGCGTCGAGGTCAAGCGCGACTTCGAATACCTGATGCGCCTGTGGGAGAACGTCCGCACGCTGACGCTCGCCTCCACCGCGCCCTGCCTCGTCTATGAGGAAGGCTCGCTGATCAAGCGCTCGATCCGCGACCTCTACAACAAGGACATCAGCGAGATCATCGTCGCCGGCGAGGAAGGCTACCGTGAAGCCAAGGGCTTCATGAAGATGCTGATGCCGAGCCATGCCAAGGTCGTGCAGCCCTATCGCGACGTGCATCCGATCTTCTCGCGCTCGGGTATCGAAGCCCAGCTCGACCGCATGCTGCAGCCGCAGGTAACGCTGAAGTCCGGCGGCTACATCATCATCAACCAGACCGAGGCGCTCGTCTCGATCGACGTCAACTCCGGCCGCTCGACGCGCGAACACTCGATCGAGGAGACCGCGCTCCAGACGAACCTGGAAGCCGCCGAGGAAGTGGCGCGCCAGCTTCGCCTGCGCGACCTTGCCGGCCTCGTCGTCATCGACTTCATCGACATGGAGGAGAAGCGCAACAACCGGTCGGTCGAAAAGCGCCTCAAGGACCACCTCAAGAACGACCGCGCGCGCATCCAGGTCGGCCGCATCTCGCATTTCGGCCTCTTGGAAATGTCGCGCCAGCGCATCCGCGCTTCAGTTCTCGAATCGACCATGCAGACCTGCCCGCATTGCAACGGCACGGGCCATATCCGCTCGCAGTCGTCGGTGGCGCTGCATGTCCTGCGCGGCATCGAGGAATACCTGCTCAAGAACACGACGCACAACATCGTCGTCCGCACGACGCCCGATATCGCGCTCTATCTGCTCAACCACAAGCGCGGCACGATCATCGATTATGAGACCCGCTTCGGCGTCCAGATCATCATCGAGGCGGATGCCCATGTCGGCGCGCAGCATTTTGCGATCGACCGCGGCGAGCCCGTCGAGAACCCGGTCAAGATCGAGCAGATTCTGCACTTCGAACCCGAACCGGAAGATGACGACATCGTAGTCGAAGACGAGATCGACGAAGACGAGGAAGAAGCGCGTCCGGCCGCGGCCGCGCAGGCTTCGTCCTCGTCGGCGACATCCGATGAGAACGGCCGCAACAAGCGCAAGCGCCGCCGCCGTCGTCGTGGCCGCCGCGAAAACGGTGACGGCACGGACACCGCATCCTTCGGTGGCGAACAGGCCGGTGATGACGACGCGCTCGATGACGACGAGGCCGATGGCGACGAGGGTGCGGAAGACACACCCCAGGCGCAGGCTGACGACACGTCCGATCGCCGCAAGCGCCGCCGCCGCGGCAAGCGCGGCGGCCGCCGCAACCGTCCCGAGGACGGCTCGCTCGAGGCTGGCGCCGAAGGCTCCGAGGACGGCGATAGCGATGCGGACGACGCCGAAGAGGCCGTCGCCGTCGAGGTAGAGGTCGCCGAAGTGATCGTCGCGGCCGAGGAAGCGCCGGTCGAAGTGGTGGCTGAAGAGCCGGCGGCCAAGCCGAAGCGCGCTCGCCGCAGCCGTGCCAAGGCCGTAGAAGAGGTCGCCACCGATGAAGCTGCCCGCAGCGAGATCGAGGCCCAGCCGGCTTCTGCCGCCGAAGAGGCAACCCCGGTCGAGCCGGAAGTCGAAGCAGCCTCTGCCGCTCTCGACGAACCGGCCAAGCCCGGCCGCGCCAACCGCGACATCTCCAAGATTGCCTCCGAGCCGGTGGTGAAGTCTTCGACGACGAAAGAAGCAGCGCCGGACGACGAACCGGAAAAGCCCAAGAAGGGCGGCTGGTGGCAGCGCCGCGGCTTCTTCTAAGAAGCCGCTAATATCCAGGAATTGAGAAGGGCCCGGCATTGTCCGGGCCTTTTTCGTGCGCGGGTTTCGGGTGGCTCCCGTCGCTCCCTTCTGCGACATCCGGGCCGCAGGAAACCAGCAAGGGAGAAATTCATGCCCCGTCTCGACAACAAGATCGCCATCGTCACCGGCGCCAGTTCCGGCATCGGCCGCGCCGCCGCGCTTCTCTTCGCCCGCCAGGGCGCACGGCTCGTGCTCTCCGCCCGCAGGCGCGAGCAGCTCGAAGAGCTTGCCGACGAGATCCGTGGAACAGGCGGCGTCGCCGTCGCGGTGCCAGGCGACGTCAGCGAGGAGGCCCACCACCAGGCGCTGGTCGAGGCGGCGCGGGCCGAATTCGGCGGCCTCGACATCGCCTTCAACAATGCCGGAACAACAGGTCCGGTCGGCCCCCTCACCGCCCTTTCCCTGGCCGAATGGCAGGACGTCGTCGCCATCAACCTGACCAGCGGCTTTCTCGCCGCCAAACACCAGCTGCCGGCCATGGAAGCACGCGGCGGCGGCAGCCTCGTCTTCACCTCGACCTTCGTCGGCTACACGGCCGGCTTTCCGGGGCTCGCAGCCTATGCCGCCTCGAAATCCGGCCTCGTCGGCCTCGTGCAGGTGCTCGCCTCGGAATACGGGCCGAAAGGTATTCGCGTGAACGCGCTACTGCCGGGCGCGACGGATACGCCGATGGGGCGGGCGGTGGCAAACACGCCGGAGGCGCGCGACTTCATCGCCGGCCTCAATGCCTTCAAGCGCATCGCCGCGCCGGAGGAGATTGCCGAGGCCGCACTCTTCCTGTGCTCGGATGCCGCAAGTTTCACGACCGGGACGGCGATGCTCGTCGACGGCGGTGTGTCGATCAACCGGGTCTGATGCTCACAAGGCGATTCAGGGGCTTGCGGGATTGAATCCGTTTCCCGCCACAAGCGCCTGAAACGGTACCGCTTTCCCCGTTTCAGGCGAGCCAGCGCGCGAGGCGGTCGACCGCCTCGCTCATCTCCTCGTAGGCGCCCGCATAGGAGAAGCGCATCGTATGGTGCCCGTCCTGCGGATCGAAATCGGCACCCGGCGTCGCCGCGACGTCGGTTTCCGCGAGCATGCGGCGAGCGAAGGCCATGCTGTCATTGGTGAATCGGCTGACATCGACATAGGCGTAGAAGGCGCCGTCCATCGGCGAGGCGATGGCAAAGCCAAGTTCCGGCAGCCGCTTCACCAGGAGGTCGCGATTCGCTTTGTAGGCGTCGCGATAGACGTTGAGTTCCGCCTCCGCCCCGAGCGCAGCTTCCGCCGCGATCTGCGAAAGCTCCGGCGCGGAAATGTAGAGGCTCTGGGCGATGCGCTCGACGGGGCGCACCAGCGCCTCCGGCAGCACCATCCAGCCGATGCGCCAGCCGGTCATGCAATAGTATTTCGAGAAGGAGTTGATGATCACCGCGTCATCGCCGAACTCCAGCGCCGTCGCCTCTTCGCCGACGAAGGTGAGGCCGTGGTAGATCTCGTCGGAGATGAAGGCGATGCCGTTGTCCCGGCAATAGGCGGAGAGCGCCGCAAGATTGGCGCGACCGGTCACGGTGCCCGTCGGGTTGGCGGGGCTGGCGAGCAGCACGCCGTCGATGCGGCCATGGGCAGCGACGGCGGCCTCCAGCGCTGCCGGGGTCAGCGTGAAGCCGTTTTCCGCATTCACCTCGATTTCCACCGTCTCGATGCCGAGCGCCGCAAGGATATTGCGGTAGGCCGGATAGCCGGGACGCGCGATGGCAACGCGGTCGCCGGCATCGAACAGCGCGAGAAAAGCGAGGTTGAAGCCGGCCGAAGAGCCTGTCGTGATGGCGATCCGGCCCGGATCGACGGAGACGCCGTGATGGCGCTTGTAGAAATCGGATATGGCGCGGCGCAGCGAAAGGAGGCCGAGCGCATCCGTATAGCCGATGCGGCCGATCTCGAGCGCCCGGCGGGCGGCGTCTCGCGCCGCTTGCGGTGCGGGATGCACGGGCTGGCCGACGGCCATGGAAATCACCGGCCGGCCGGCCGCACGACGCTTCGTCGCCTCAGCCAGCACATCCATGGCGTGAAAGGGTTCGACGGCGCCGCGGCGGGAGAGTTTCATGGGACTGCCTTCCGGTTCTTCGGGTCGCGTCTTCCTGCCGCAAGATGCCCGTCTTCACAATCCCGCGAGGGCCGAAAATCCGCCGCTTTTACCCTATCGTTTGCGCCTGCCCGACCATAAGGTCGTTGAAAGCGCCACGACCCGCATTGACGTTGAGGGGCCGCCAATGGCACTTCTCCGGCGCATCACGACGAGGACAGCAAAGACATGACATTCAAGACGAAGCTCGCGGCCACGGTAGCACTTGCCCTTTCGGTCGCAGCCCCCCTGCCCGCCCTTGCCCTCGATGATGCGCAGAAGAAGGAAATCGGCGAATTCATCAAGGAATACCTCGTCGAGAACCCGGAAATCCTTATCGAGGTGCAGGAGGCCCTGCAGAAGAAGCAGGAAGAACAGCAGCAGGCGAAAGCCCAGTCCGCCATCACCGACAACGAAAAGGCGATCTTCTCCTCGCCCTATGACATCGCACTCGGCAATCCGAAGGGCGACGTCACGATCGTCGAATTCTTCGACTACAACTGTGGCTACTGCAAGCGCGCGCTCTCCGACATGGATGCGCTGCTGAAGGAAGACAAGAACATCCGCTTCGTTTTGAAGGAACTGCCGATCCTCGGCCCCGATTCGCTCGCCGCCCACAAGGTGAGCGCAGCCGTGCGGGAACTCGCCCCTGAAAAGTACGGCGAGTTCCACCGCGCGCTGCTCGGCAACGAGGGCCGCGCGACGGAAGAAAGCGCGATCGCCCTTGCCGCGACGATGGGCCTTGCCGAGGCTGACCTCCGCAAGACGATGGCCGACAAGCCGCATGACGAGGCGGTGCGCGAAGCCTATTCGCTGGCCAACGAGCTCGGCATCACCGGCACGCCGTCCTACGTGCTCGGCCAGGAGATGATCTTCGGCGCGGTGGGCGCGGACGACCTTCGCGAAAAGATCGCCAATGTCAGGGCGTGCGGCAAGGCGACCTGCTAAAACCGCCATCTTCCTGCCACGCTGGCCGTGTTCAGCCGTTGCTGCTTGTGGACATCGCCCCATTCGACCGGCAAAGCCCCTGCCCTTGGGGCTTTCCCTGTGGAAACCGCCGGTCTATAGGTAATTGTCTTTCCAGCATGCGGAATTGTGAATGGCTTCCACCCTTTTCGTGCTCAACGGTCCCAACCTGAACGCCCTCGGCAAACGTGAACCCGGCATCTATGGCGGGCACACGCTTGCGGATATCGAGGCGCTCTGCAAGGCGGAGGGTGAGAAGCTGGGCTTTGCGGTCGATTTCCGCCAGTCCAACCATGAAGGCGATCTGGTCGACTGGATCCACGAAGGCGGCGATGCCGCCGCTGGCATCGCCATCAATGCCGGTGCCTATACCCACACCTCGATCGCCCTGCACGACGCCATTCGCGCCATCAAGGTGCCGGTGGTCGAACTGCACCTTTCCAATGTGCATGCCCGCGAAGAATTCCGCCACACGTCGATGATCGCGCCCGCCGTCAAGGGCGTCATCTGCGGTTTCGGCGCGCACAGCTACATCCTCGCGCTTCACGCGCTTTCGTCCATCACGAAATAAGAAAAACAAGAGGCTCATTTCCATGGCTGACAAGAAACACGGCATCGATCAGACGCTCATCCGCGATCTCGCCAACATCCTCAACGAGACAGACCTCACCGAGATCGAAGTGGAGCAGGACGACCTGCGCATCCGCGTCTCGCGCGCCGGCACGCCGCAATATGTCCAGGCACCGATCGCTGCACCGGCTGCCGCCTATGCCGCACCGGCCGTCGCAGCCACGGCTGGCGCAGCCCCCGTTGCCGACGCCCGTAACAACAAGAACGCCGTCACGGCGCCGATGGTCGGTACGGCCTATCTGTCGCCTGCTCCGGGCGCCCGTGCTTTTATCGAGGTCGGCGCCACGGTCAAGGAAGGCCAGACCATCCTCATCATCGAAGCCATGAAGACGATGAACCAGATCCCGGCGCCGCGCTCCGGCAAGGTCACCGAAATCCTCGTCTCGGATGCAAGCCCGGTCGAATACGGCGAACCGCTTGTCATCATCGAATAAGGCGGCCCCCATGATCTCCAAAGTCCTCATTGCCAACCGCGGCGAAATCGCCCTTCGCGTCCTTCGGGCGTGCAAGGAGCTCGGCATCGCCACGGTCGCCGTGCATTCGACGGCGGATGCCGATGCCATGCATGTGCGCCTCGCCGACGAGAGCGTGTGCATCGGCCCGCCCCCGTCGCGCGAGAGCTATCTGAACATCCACCAGATCGTCGCCGCCTGCGAGATCACCGGCGCCGACGCGGTGCATCCCGGCTACGGCTTCCTGTCTGAAAACGCCAAGTTCGCGGAAATCCTCGATGCGCACGGCATCACCTTCATCGGCCCGACGGCGGAGCACATCCGCATCATGGGCGACAAGATCACCGCCAAGCAGACGGCGCAGGAACTCGGCATCCCCGTCGTTCCTGGCTCCGACGGTGAGGTGAAGCCGGAAAACGCGCTCGAAGTCGCCCGCCAGATCGGCTTTCCCGTGCTCATCAAGGCGACCGCCGGTGGCGGTGGCCGCGGCATGAAGGTCGCCAAGACCGAGGCGGACCTTGAAGAAGCCGTCTCGACGGCCCGCTCCGAGGCGCTCGCTGCCTTCGGCAACGACGCCGTCTACATGGAAAAATACCTCGGCAAGCCGCGCCATATCGAAATCCAGGTCGTCGGCGACGGCATGGGCAATGCCGTGCATCTCGGCGAGCGCGACTGCTCGTTGCAGCGCCGCCACCAGAAGGTCTGGGAAGAGGCCAACTCTCCGGCCCTCAACGTCGAGCAGCGCATGAAGATCGGCCAGGTCTGCGCCGACGCCATGAAGAAGCTGAAATACCGCGGCGCCGGCACGGTCGAGTTCCTCTACGAGAACGGCGAGTTCTATTTCATCGAGATGAACACCCGCCTTCAGGTGGAGCACCCGATCACCGAAGCGATCACCGGCATCGACCTCGTACACGAGCAGATCCGCGTCGCCTCCGGCGCCGGCCTTTCGGTGAGCCAGGAAGACATCGTCTTCTCCGGCCATGCCATCGAGTGCCGTATCAATGCCGAGGATCCGCGCACCTTCGTTCCCTCGCCGGGTACGATCACGCATTTCCACGCGCCGGGCGGCCTTGGCGTGCGCGTCGATTCGGGCGCCTATCAGGGCTACCGCATCCCGCCCTACTACGACAGCCTGATCGGCAAGCTCATTGTGCACGGCCGCACCCGCGTCGAATGCATGATGCGCCTGCGGCGCGTTCTGGACGAGTTCGTCATCGACGGCATCAAGACGACGCTGCCGCTCTTCCAGGACCTGATCGCCAATCAGGACATCGCCAACGGCGATTACGACATCCACTGGCTGGAGAATTATCTGGCCGGCAAAACCGACGCCTGAGGGGCGTCGGTCATGGCAGGGCGACGCAGCCGGCACCCGGAAATCAACCCGGACCTGCTTCTACGCGCCTACTCCATCGGGCTTTTCCCGATGGCTGATTCGGCCGACGACCCGGAACTCTTCTGGGTCGAGCCGGATATGCGGGGCGTCATCCCGCTCGATACGTTCCACGTCTCGCGCAGCCTCGCCAAGACGATCCGCAAAAAGCCCTTCGACATCCGTTTCGACACCGCGTTCGACGCGGTGCTGGCCGCCTGCGCCGAGGCCGCGCCCGATCGGCCCTCCACCTGGATCAACACGAAGATCAAGTCGCTCTACGGCACGCTACACCGCATGGGCCATGCCCATTCCGTGGAAGCATGGGAGGGGGAAAAACTCGTCGGCGGCCTCTACGGCGTCTCGCTCGGCGCGGCCTTTTTCGGCGAGAGCATGTTTTCGCGGCGCACGGACGCCTCGAAGATCTGTCTGGTGCATCTGGTGGAGCGGTTGAAGAAAAACGGTTTCCGCCTGCTCGACACGCAGTTCACCACCGAGCACCTGAAGACATTCGGCGCGATCGATGTGCCGAAGATCGAATATGAGGACATGCTGGCCAACGCGCTGGCGTCGCCGCATTTGCCGTTTTGACGGAGAAGATGTGGCGCGGGGCTTGGCCCGGGGATCCACGAGGGCAGGCAAAACGTCCCTGGAGAGCGATTTACTGGGTCTTCGCCTTCGCGTCTTCCGGCGGCGGCACGTCAGACTTCGCCTTGCACTCGGTCAGCCACACGTCGTAGACGGCGTGTTCGACGGCGTTGAGACCGGGGCTGTCGGCAAACATCCAGCCGGTGAAGATGCGACGGATCTTGCGGTCGAGAGTGATCTCGTCGACCTCGACGAAGGACGTCACCTTCTGTGCCTCGGTGTCGTCGCGGCTGTAGCAGACCTTCGGTGTCACCTGGAGCGCGCCGAACTGCACGGTCTCGCCGATATAGACGTCGAAATTGGTGATGCGGCCAGTGATCTTGTCGATGCCGGAGAAGACGGCGACCGGGTTCTCGACGCGGGCGGCTTCAGCAGCCACAGGCAACAGCGCCGCGCCTGCGGCGGCCACGGCAAGCGCGGCGACAAGAAGCCGCCGTCCGGCGTTTGCCGAGAAAAACCCTGATGTCATGAATGCCGTCTCCTGCGAACCGCTCCGGCGTTCGCCGGTCGCTTGGAGCTAGCGGCGAAATGTGGCCAAATCGGTATCAGTTGCCCGGCGTCCAGGCGTCGTAGTCGCCCGTCACGCGCGGACGTTCGCCGGCGGCGGCAAGCGAGCCCGGCGGACGATAGGCCTGGGCGGTGCCGGTCGGGTTCTGGCGGTGCGGCTTTTCCCAGTCGCGGGCCTGATACTTTTCATCGGCCGGGGAAACATCGGTGCGATGGTGCATCCAGCCGTGCCAGCCCGGCGGGATGGCGGAGGCTTCGGCATAACCGTTGTAGATCACCCAGCGGCGCGTGCGCCCTTCGGAATCCTTCGCGCCGCCCTGGTAGTAGACATTGCCGAGTTCGTCCTGGCCGACCCGGGTGCCGAAGCGCCAGGTGTGAAAACGGGTGCCGATCGTCTGACCGTTCCACCAGGTAAAAATCTGCTTGAGAAGGTTCATGGGCTGGCGTCCTTGGCAGGGCCGTGCCGGAAGCGCGGCCCGAGACTGTTGGGCCGCCCGCAGAAAGCGGGCGATCTTTCTTCCGCTTATGGCGCGGCAGCGCTGGAATGTCCAGCGATTCCCGCCCCTTCGCCCACGGCTTTTCGCCGCGGATCAGCCGCCGAGCGGCTTCTCATAGACATCCAGCGGCACGCCGGAGATGTTGTCCGCGGTGTGCTGCGCCTCGCCGACCTTGGCAAAGCCGTGCGCGTAGTAGAAGGCGACCGCCGCATCGTTGCGCGGGTCGACCTCCAGCAGCATCGTCGTGGCATCCGGGAAGCAGGTTTCGAGTTCCGCGAACATGTCGCGGCCGATGCCCTGGCGCTGATAGCGCGGCAGCACGTAGAGCTGGTGCAGGAACGCCACCTTCGGCCGATCCTTCGCCATGGCGACATAGCCCATGCCGGCAAGCTCCTTGCCGTTGTCGGCGACGACGAACTCGCTGTCCTTGCGCTCCAGCCGGGCCTTCAGCGCCGGCACGGAATGCCAGCGCGCGGTAATCTCGCGCACCTTGTCCGCGCCGTAGAGCGCGTCATAGGTGGCGTGCCACGTCTCGGCCAGAAGCGCGCTGACCTTCGCCAGGTCGCGTTCGGAGGCCGTGCGGACGAAGAACATGGGAAGTTCCTTTGTTTTGAAGCAGTTCCAGACGGAAAACCGCTTCACACTTTTCCTGGAATTGCTTCCTAGTCCTCGATGCCCAGCTTGGCCTTGACGAGGGCCTGCACGGCTTGCGGGTTGGCCTTGCCGCCCGTCGCCTTCATCACCTGGCCGACGAACCAGCCGGCAAGCGTCGGCTTGGCGAGAACCTTGGCGACCTGATCGGGATTGGCGGCGATGATTTCATCGACGGCCTTCTCGATGGCGCCGGTGTCCGTTACCTGCTTCATGCCGCGGGATTCGACGATATCGGCCGGGTTGCCGCCTTCGGTCCAGACGATTTCAAAGAGGTCCTTGGCGATCTTGCCGGAGATGGTGCCGTCCTTGATGAGATCGATGATGCCGCCGAGCTGGGCGGGCGAAACCGGAGTCTCTTCAATGGCTTTGCCGTCCTTGTTCAAGGCACCGAGCAAGTCGTTGATGACCCAGTTGGCGGCCGTCTTGCCGTCGCGGCCGGCAGCCACGGCCTCGTAATAGTCGGCGATCGCCTTCTCCGAGACGAGCACCGAGGCGTCGTAGACCGAAAGGCCGAGATCCTTGACGAAGCGGATCTTCTTGTCGTCGGGCAGTTCCGGCAGGTCGGCGAGCAGCTTGCCGACGAATTCGTTGTCGAACTCCAGCGGCAGCAGGTCCGGATCGGGGAAGTAGCGGTAGTCGTGCGCGTCTTCCTTCGAGCGCATGGAGCGCGTCTCGCCCTTGCCGGGATCGAAGAGGCGGGTTTCCTGGTCGATCGAACCGCCATCCTCCAGAATGCCGATCTGGCGGCGGGCTTCGTATTCGATCGCCTGGCCGATGAAGCGGATGGAGTTGACGTTCTTGATCTCGCAGCGCGTGCCGAAACCTTCGCCGGGGCGGCGCACGGAGACGTTGACGTCGGCGCGCATGGAGCCCTCGTCCATGTTGCCGTCGCAGGTGCCGAGATAGCGCACGATGGAGCGCAGCTTCGTCATATAGGCCTTGGCCTCGTCCGACGAGCGCATGTCCGGCTTGGAGACGATCTCCATCAGCGCGACGCCCGAACGGTTGAGGTCGACATAGGACATGGTCGGATGCTGGTCGTGCATCGACTTGCCGGCGTCCTGCTCCAGGTGCAGGCGCTCGATGCCGATCTCGATGTCTTCAAAATTGCCCTGGCGGTCGGGGCCGAGCGAGATGACGATCTTGCCCTCGCCGACGATCGGGTCCTTGAACTGCGAGATCTGGTAGCCCTGCGGCAGGTCCGGATAGAAGTAGTTCTTGCGGTCGAAGATCGAGCGGTGGTTGATCTGCGCCTTGAGGCCGAGGCCGGTGCGCACGGCCTGCCGGACGCATTCCTCGTTGATCACAGGCAGCATGCCGGGCATGGCCGCATCGACGAGCGAGACGTTGGCATTCGGCGCCTTGCCGAATTCGGTGGAGGCGCCGGAGAACAGTTTCGAATTCGAAAGGACCTGCGCGTGCACCTCCATGCCGATGATGACTTCCCAATCGCCGGTGGCGCCGGGGATGAAGCGTTTCGGATCGGGGGTACGGACGTCGACGAGGGTCATTTTCGGCTCTTGCTGTGGTGTCTTCGGTGCTGTCTCGGTAGAACATATGGGCAGGCGGTGCAAGGTTTTCAGCGCATGAGGCCGACCCTCGTTAGCCAAGCCGCAAGGATGATCGACTAAACTGATGCCATGGGTACGACGACAACGCTTCTCATCATCTTCCTTCTCCTCAACGTCGTGACGTTCTGCCTCTACTGGTGGGACAAGGAGGCCGCGCGTGACGGCCATTGGCGCGTTTCCGAAGCGCGGCTGCTGCAGTTCGCCCTCTTCGGCGGCAGCCTCGGCGCCGTCGCCGCGCAACAGCTGCTGCGGCACAAGACGCGCAAGGAGCCCTTTCGCACGCAGCTGATGGCGATCCTGATTCTGCACGCGGCGCTCGTGCCGGCGGCGCTGATTTTCGGCCCTGCCCTCGTCCGCACACTGCGCGCCGGCTGACACCTGCATCGCCGGCATGTTGACAGAAAGCAAGATTCGTAACTATTATTGTTACATGAAAAGAAACAGCCGTCTTTCCGCCGTGCTCCACGCACTCATGCACATGGCCGAACGCGAGGCGCCGATGACCTCGGACGACCTTGCACTCTGCCTCGACACCAATGCCGTCGTCGTCCGGCGCACCATGGCAGGCCTTCGCGACGCCGGTATCGTGCAATCCGGCCGCGGCCATGGCGGCGGCTGGCAATTTGCCCGGCCGCTTGCGGACATCTCGCTGCTCGACATCTACAACGCGCTCGGCGAGCCGATCGTCTTCCAGATCGGCCCGGCGACGGAAATGCCGGGCTGCGTGATCGAGCAATCCGTCAACCGGGTGATCGGTGACGCGCTGAAGGACGCCGAGGCGATCCTGATGGCGCGCTTCGCCGGCACGACGCTTGCCGACCTCGCCGCCGATTACCGGGTGGCGGCGAAACGCCGTCGGACCGATACCGGCTAAACGGGAACGCCTTCCCGATACTCCGCATCGAACGACCGATACCCATCGGGCGAACGATGCCGCGCGCTCCACAGAAAGGATGAACCATGACCGAAGATGCCATCATCATCGGCGGGGGCTTTGCCGGCCTTTCCGCCGCCCTGCAGCTTGCCCGCGCCCGGCGCCGCATCACCATTCTCGACACCGGCGAGCCGCGCAACCGCTTCGCCGCCCATTCGCACGGCTTCCTCGCCCAGGACGGCCGGCCGGGCCGCGACATCCTTGCCGATGCCCGCCGACAGCTGGCCGCCTACGCGACGGTCACCTTCCGTGACGTGCCGGCCGAACGGCTGGACGGGGAGAAGGACGCCTTCTCCGTCGTCACCGGCGACGACGGGCGGATTGCGGCGCGCCGCGTGCTGCTTGCCACCGGCTTCGAGGACCAGTTGCCCGATATCCCGGGCCTTGCCGAGCGCTGGGGCAAGACGGTGCTGCATTGCCCCTATTGCCATGGCTACGAGGTGGGCGGTGGACCGGTCGGCGTGCTGGCGCGCACGGCCGAGGCGGCGCGCTTTGCGGCGGTGGTCGCCGACTGGGGCAATGTCACGCTCTTTACCAACATGGCGCCGGAGCCGGACGACGCGGCCCTTGCCGTGCTCGCCGAGCGCAATGTGAAGCTCCGGCCGGGCCGCGTCACCGCCATCGCCGACGGGCCGGATGGCCTCTTGTCCGTCGAAACCGGGCCGGGCATCCCGACCCTCGTGAAGGCGCTCTTCGTGATGCCGGAGGCGCGGGTGCGCAGCACCATCCCGGCCGGGCGCGGCCTGACGCTGAAGGAAACGCCGATCGGCAGCATCCTCCACACAGACGACACGGGCCAGACCTCCCTGCCCGGCCTCTATGCAGCCGGCGACATCGCGCTCGGGGCGGCCAACATCTCGCTCGCCTCGGCCAACGGCGTGAAGACTGCCGTCTTCCTGCACCATTCCCTGATCTGGCCGATGCATTGACCTTTGCGGATGCCCCGGCTATTCCGGGGCATCCGCAAATGGAGTTTTGATGTCTAACTCGTCTGAGACCTGCTGAAGACCCTGCCCGCGACAGCTTGCGCGCAGGGTCTGGAAAAACGATGAGCCCTGCCACCTCGTAGGTGGCGGAACGTTTTTTCGCGTTCATTCGAACGCCGGACGGATTCTCAAGACAATGGACATTTCGCGCGCCGAACAGCGCATTCTCCATCTGCTCGCCCAGGGCGGCAGGATCGACATCGAAAAAGACGACAACCGGAAGGTCATGACGGTCGCCTGCATCACGCGGGACGGCTGGCGAGCGAGCGGCCTCGACATCGACCTCTTCCGGAAACTGAAGCGCCGGCGGTGCATCGCCTCCTCCGGCGGCAGGCCCTACCGCATCACGCAACGCGGCCTGGAGCTGGTGCGGGCCCAGCTGGACAACCAGTGAACCGGCGGGAGGCGCGGCGAAAGCCCGCCTCCCCTCAGAACCCGCCCGGCCCGTAGCCGGGCGGCTCGTCCGCAACGAGCTGCCGGCGCAGGCCGACCGACTCGACATCGCGGTCGAGGCGTTCGGAATAGTCGATAGACAGCCAGTTCACGCTATAGCCGTGCTTCTGGAAGAAGCCGACGGCGGCCGTGTTGCGGGCATGCGTCTGCAACCGCGCCGCCTCGAAACCCGCTGCGACGATCTCCGCCTCCATGGCGGAGAGCAAGGCGGAGCCGAGCCCCTTCTTCTGCTGTGGCGGGTCGATCCAGAGGTCGCTGATCTCGTCGTCCAGCGCCTCGCGCGCCGCCCATCCGGCCGTCCGGCCCTCGGTTTCAGCGACGCTCACCCGCAACCAGTGGCGGGCAAGGAACTGCTGGAAGGCGTTGCGGGCATAGTCGCGCCGCACCTGCAGGTCGGCGACGCCGACGACGGCCTGTTCCCAGGCCCGAACGCCGATTTCGACGAGAGCGGGAACATCGTCCTCACGGGCATTGCGAACGGCGATCATGCGGGCGGCCCTTTCCGACACCATGAAAGCATTGCCGGAAAGGCTTGGCGAGGGAGACGAAAGACTATCCACGGAGATGATGGAGAGAGGGAAGCGAATACCCGCCGAAACGGAACCGCCCGGCCTTCCGGCCGGGCGATCCCCTACTTGTCGCGAAGCTGGACGAGGTCGTTCATCAGGCCCGCCGTTCCGTTGTGGATCGTCAGGCGCTCGACCTTGCCGGCGATGGCCTCCAGCGCTTCCAGCTCCTTCAGCCGCAGCATGACCGGGTTCTCCGCCATCACCTTCGCCGTGTTGAGGAGCGAACGGGTGGCGTTCGTCTCCTCGCGGCGGCGAATGACATTGGCCTCGGCCTGCTTTTCAGCGGCGACAACCTGGTTGAGGATGTCGCGCATCTCGCCCGGCAGGATCACGTCCTTGAGCTCGATGGCCGAGACCTCGACCCCGATCGCGGCCATGTCGGTGCGGACCTTCTCGGCCGCTTCCGCATGGACCGTCACCTTGCGTTCGAGGATCTGGTCGAGCGTCAGCGTGCCAAGCGTCTGGCGGAAGGCGAACTGCAGCGCCCGGTAGAGGGCATCCGCAAAATCCTTGACCTCCGAGACGGCCTTCAGCGGTTCGACGACGCGGTATTCGGCAGCGATGTTCACCCGGATCGTGACCTTGTCGCGGGTGAGCAGCTCCTGACCGGTGACGTCGAGCGACTGGCGCTTGAGATCGACCACGCGCACCTGGATCGTCCGGCCGACATTCCAGAAGGCGTGGACGCCCGGCTCCAGCATGCGCTGGTGCGTCCCGTCGATGACAAGCAGGCCGACCTGCCCGTCATTGACCAGGAAGGCCGTGACGAGTTCCAGGCGACGCGCCCGCGTCAACCGGCGCATCAGCTCCGGATCGACATCGAGCCCGCCGGCCAGGTCGACACGCGTCTCCGTCCACGGACCTGCCGCGTTCCAGACCACAAGCTTCTGGTTCGGTGCAAGAACGGCGTGAAGCTCACCGTCACGTTCGACGACAGCCACCTCGCGGGCATTCGTGCGAAAGACCGTCAGCTCGCGCTGCGCGACCGCCGGGAGCCCATCGAACAACGGCTTCTCGTAGGCCGAGACGAAGGTCGGCCGGTTCACGTCGTGACGTTCCAGCTCCAGCATGCCACGGCGGTTCGGCAGGCTGTGTTCACCGGCGCCGAATATGCCGAGGACTTCTCCCCTGTAGAGGGCGAGCACCCGTTCGTTTGCCTTCACGAGGACGCGTGTGCGCCCCAGGATCGTATCGAGAAATATCGTCATCGTTCTGCTCCTTCGGTCATACGCTACGTCATGAACCGATCGTCCTTTCGTCGTTGGTTTCTGTTGGCATCGGCGGCGGGATGGTGCGGACCACAAACACGGTTCCGGTTCCGTTTCCCTTGCCAGTTCCCGGTGAGCCCCTTTTCGCCCGGGGAACCTGCGGGCGGGGTATGTTTCAACAGGCATGATCCGGGAACCGGCTGACGGCCATCGGCGGCGGGTTTTCGGGAGAGGGCCGCGCGGCCTTCAAGCGGGCTTGGATGCCGCGGCACCCTTGCCGGCCGGAAGGCGGCTTGACCGTCACCGCGAACCGGACCGCGAATGTCCGGCGTCGGGTTTTCCACAAACGCGCCTTTCGGCCCACTTGCGGTCTACCGTCCGCAGTCCGGTCCCCGGACCGGAGGTAAGACAGCTTGGAAGGCTGTCGCTGATTTTGAGTCAGCGCTTTGGAGAAGGATTCGAACCTTCCACAGTCAGAGTAACAATCTGATGCTCTACCACTGAGCTATCCAATGGAGCAGACAACGGGAATCGAACCCGCGACCTCCGGAGGAACATCCGGTGCTCTACCGCTGAGCTAGGTCCGCAATACCAGTCTTCTCGGTGCGGCATCCGTACACGACGACGGCAGGGCCGCCTCGCGCGGGAGGAGCGGAAAACTCCATCCGTTGACATCCGCACCGGCTGAACGACCGGGAAGGCGCGTTTATTCTCGACTTCGGAAGGGATCAAGCAAAAAAGACGCGGACACGCCTGTCGTAACGGCAGGTGTTGCCGCTACGACACGATCTGGCGATTGAAACCGTACGCCCGCAGTGCAGGCAGAAGGGGCTGAAGGCCCCTTACCACCACCTGGCCGGCGTGAAGCGGCCGGCGGCCTTTTCGATGACATGCGCCGTCTTGAAGAGGACCTCCTCCTCGAAGGGCTTGCCAATGAGCTGGAGGCTGAGGGGCAGGCCCTTGTGGTCGAGACCGGCGGGCACGGAAAGGCCCGGCAGGCCGGCCATGTTCACCGTGACGGTAAAAATGTCCTGCAGGTACATCTTGACCGGGTCGGATGCGAGGTCCTCGTCGGCGATGCCGAAGGCGGAGGACGGCGTCGCCGGGGTCAGGATCGCGTCGACACCGGCGTTGAAGGCGAGCTCGAAGTCGCGCTTGATCAGCGTGCGAACCTTCTGCGCCTGGAGGTAGTAGGCGTCGTAATACCCGGCCGACAGCACGTAGGTGCCGATCATGATGCGGCGCTTGACCTCCTGGCCGAAACCGGCAGCGCGCGTCTTCTCGTACATGTCGACGATGTCCTTGCCGTCGACGCGCAGGCCGTAGCGCACGCCGTCATAGCGGGCGAGGTTCGACGAGGCTTCGGCGGGCGCGACGATGTAATAGGCCGGCAGCGCGTACTTGGTGTGCGGCAGGGAAATGTCGACGATCTCGGCACCGGCCTCCTTCAGCCAGGCGATGCCCTGCTGCCAGAGCGCCTCGATCTCCTCCGGCATGCCCTCGACGCGGTATTCGCGCGGTATGCCGATACGCATGCCCTTCAGCGACTGGCCGAGCGCGGCTTCGTAGTCCGGCACCGGCAGATCGACGGAGGTGGTATCCTTGGCATCGACGCTTGCCATGGACTTCAAGAGGATCGCCGCATCGCGCACGTCGCGGGCGATCGGGCCGGCCTGGTCGAGCGAGGAGGCGAAGGCGACGATGCCCCAGCGCGAGCAGCGGCCATAGGTCGGCTTGATGCCGACGGTGCCGGTGAAGGCGGCGGGCTGGCGGATCGAGCCGCCGGTGTCCGTCGCCGTCGCACCGGCGCACAGGAACGCGGCAACGGCCGCGGCCGAACCACCGGACGAACCGCCCGGGACGAGATCGGCGTTGGATCCGTTCGCGCGCCACGGGTTCTTGACCACGCCGTAATAGGAACTCTCGTTGGAGGAGCCCATCGCGAACTCGTCCATGTTCAGCTTGCCGAGCATGACGGCGCCATCGGCCCACAGGTTCCCGGTGACCGTCGATTCGTATTCCGGCCTGAAGCCGTCGAGGATGTGGCTGCAGGCCTGGGTATGCACACCCTCGGTCGCAAACAGGTCCTTGATGCCGAGCGGGATGCCCTCAAGCGCACCTGCCTTGCCGGCAGCGATGCGGCCATCAGAGGCCTTCGCCATATCGCGCGCCTTTTCCGGCGTCACGGCGACATAGGCGTTGATGACAGGGTTCGCCGCCTCGATCGCGCCAAGATAGGCGTCCGTCAGCTCAACGGCGGTGATCTCCTTGGCGCCGAGCTTTTCGCGGGCTTCGGCAATGGTCAGGCGGGTCAGATCGGTCATGGGTGCGGTCACTTCGGGTCAGGCAGCACGAAGCTGCTTTTGATAGAATATGGAATAGGGTGAATCCGGATAGTCGAGCACGGGGCCGCAGCGGGTGAACCCGGCCTTCTCGTAGATCGCCCAGGCAGCCGGGTGCTGGTCGCCTGTTTCGAGCACGAGCGTTTCCAGCTTCTCCCGTTCGGCGGCAGCCTGGATCTCGCCAAGGATGCGCCGGCCGATGCCCTGCCCCTGCCAGTCCGGCCGGGTGAACATGCGCTTCACCTCGCCCACCGCCGCGGAATGGCGCTTCAGCGCACCGCAGCCGACGACGGTTCCCTCGTCACGGGCGATCCAGACCGTCACGGCCGGCTCGGCCATCTGCTCGACGGTCAGGTGGTAGCAGGCCTCCGGCGGCGAGAGCGCGAGCAGCACGGTGTTCAGCTCGGCGACCAGCGCGCGAACCTCATCGCTAAGCGGGCTCTCGATGGCGAGGGTGACGGCCAAGGATTACTCCACCACCTTCGGAACCTGGAAGAAATTACGGTCGGTGGCCGGCGCATTGGCAACGATGGCATCCGCCTTGTTGCCGTCATTGACGACATCCTCGCGCTTCTTCATCTCCATCGGCGTGACGGAGGTCATCGGCTCGACGCCGTCGACATTGACTTCGGACAGCTGCTCGACAAAGCCGAGGATGCCGTTCAGCTCGCCGGTCATGCGGTCTGCCTCTTCCTCGCTGACGGCGATGCGGGCAAGACGCGCGACGCGCTTCACGGTGGCTAGATCTACGGACATGGGTGGTCTCCGCTCAGAAATTTCTACCCGCTATACTGACCAAGCCCAAGGGGCGCAACGGGGGAATGGTCCCTTCCACGCCCCCTCGCCCGTTTTCCGGCCGCTCAGCGCGAGACGACACCGCCGGCGCCCGGCACCTCGATCTTGGCCGAAGCACCGTCCATCGCCTGCACGAAAAGATCGGCCGTCGGCGCGATGATGCCGAAGGAACCGTAGTGGCAGGGGATGACCGTATCGAAATTGAAGAAGCGCTGGCAGGCGAGCGCGGCGACGGCGCCGCCCATGGTGAAGCGGTCGCCGATCGGCACAAGGCCGATTTCCGGCTGGTGCAATTCGTGGATCAGCGCCATGTCGGAGAAGATGTCGGTATCGCCCATGTGATAGAGCGCCGGCTCGTCTTCGAAATGCAGCACAAGGCCATTGGCGTTGCCGAGCGAATGGGAGACACCGTCCTCGGTGATCTGCGCGGAGGAATGCAGCGCATTGACGAAGGTGGTGGAGAAACCGTCGAAATGCACGGTGCCGCCGGTGTTGCCCATATCGACCTTCTCCACGCCCTTGGCGCCGAGCCAGGCGGCAAGGTCCGCGTTGGCGAGCACGGTCGCGCCGGTCTCCTTCGCGATCTGGATCGTATCGCCGACATGGTCGCCGTGGCCGTGGGTCAGCAGGACATGGGTGAGGCCCGCCACCGCGTCCTTGCGGGTGGCCTCGTCGAACGCGGGATTGCCGGTGAAGAACGGGTCGATCAGGATTCTGGCTTTCGCCGTTTCGATCCGGAAGGCGGAGTGGCCGAGCCAGGTGATTTTCATGCTTGTTCTCCCGTTGGGGTCCTTGGCGCAATATAGAACCGGCGAAGGCCGTTTCCATCCATCGCCGGATCGTTATAAGCGTGGCTTTCGAGATGGAGCAACATGCAAGGAGCCGTCATGAGCGACGACGACTATATCTATGACGAAGCAACCGGCGAATGGCGGCCGGCATCGGAAATCGCCGCGGAAAAGGCCGCCCGGAGCCAGGTGCGGGACGCCAGCGGCACCGTGCTTGCGGATGGCGATTCGGTCGTGCTCATCAAGGACCTGAAGGTGAAGGGTGCCGGCCAGACCCTGAAGCAGGGTACGGTAATCCGGTCCATCCGCCTCACCGACAATCCGGACGAGATCGACTGCCGGCACGAGACGATCAAGGGTCTGGTCCTGCGCACGGAATTCGTGCGCAAGCGCTGAGAGGTTACCCCATGGCAACGCTGACACTGGAAGACCTGGCCGAAACCCTCGCCCCCGGCCAGCCGATCGCCGGCCTCGACCTCGGCACCAAGACCATCGGACTTTCGGTGTCCGATCTCGGCCGTCGGCTGGCGACGCCGCGACCGGTGCTGAAGCGCGTGAAGTTCACCCAGGATGCCGAGCTGCTGCTCGCCTTCGCGGCGAAGGAGAAGGTCGTCGCCTTCGTCATCGGCCTGCCCATGAACATGGACGGCAGTGCCGGGCCGCGCGTCCAGGCAACGCGCGCCTTCGTGCGCTCCATGGCCGACAAGACGGACATCCCCTTCGTCTTCTGGGACGAACGGCTATCGACGGTGGCGGCGGAGCGCACGCTGATCGAGATGGACGTGTCGCGCAAGAAGCGCGCCGAACGCATCGATTCGGCGGCCGCCTCCTTCATTCTTCAGGGGGCTCTCGACAGGCTTTCGTCCCTGGCAAGGGCGGCGGACGCGGACTGACGGCGCGCCTGCCACCAGGCAAAAATCCTCTTGCGGCGCCGGAAGGCGATGAGGCCCAGCACCAGGAAGCTGTCCACGACGATGGCGCGCAGCACCAGCGGCGGCAGGTCTTCCGGCGGAATGCCGAGGATATGGCCGTAGATCTGGAACACCAGGTCATGCGCATCGCGCGTCAGCATGAAGATGCCGAAGCTCATGTCGTAGTAGGAAAGCCCGTACCAGCTGCCGAGCAGCGCGATCGGGCCGGCCCAGAGGATCAGGAACCACTTCATGCCACCCTCCTCTTCGGCGCGAGAAGATCGCCGGTTGCAAAGACGATCTCGCTGACCGCCACGCCCGTGGCGATGACGAGGAGCGGGACGACGATATCCACCGCCGCAAAACAAAACAGGGTCGTCATGACCGAAATCCGGGCCGTTCTGGCCATAGGCTGCACTCGCTCGCATGGTTAACACCAGGTAAACGGAACCTTCGCCCGTTAACTCTGTGCACGCAACGTAAACCCTCCATTAAGGTTAATTTCCACACGGGCCGCACGGCAGCGCAGGCTTGCAAGCCTGCGCAAGGCGTGGAATGAGCAGCCACCATTCCTCGCCCGCCCGGTTCCCATGCTCGCCATCTTCGAAAGCATTCTCCCCGTCTTCCTGCTCGTTGTGCTCGGGGTCTTCCTCAAGCGCTGGCGGCTGATCGACCGCGACATGTGGAACGGGCTCGAGCAGCTCGGCTTCTTCGTGCTGTTTCCCTGCCTGCTCTTCACGACGCTCGCCAAGGCGGAATTCTCGGGCATTGCCGCCGGCAGCGTGGCGCTCGGCTCCATCGGCTCGGTGACGCTCATCGCAGCGATTCTGGCGCTCTCCTGGCCGCTTTTTCGCGCCGCGCAGGTTTCAGGCGCGTCGTTTACTTCGGTTTTCCAGACCTCGACACGCTGGAACGCCTTCATCGCACTCGCCATCGGTGAAAAACTTTACGGCCCGGGCAGCCTTGCCCTCGTCGCCCTCGTGGCGACACTGATCATCATTCCCCTGAATTTCTACAATATCGCCGTTCTCGTCTGGTTCGGCGGCGGCACGCGCAGCCTGAAGACCTTCGCCCAGAAAATCGTCACCAACCCGATGATCATCGGCTCGGTGCTCGGTGTCGCCGTCAACCTTCTGGAAATCCCGATCTACGCGCCGCTGATGCAGGCGACGGAACTCGTCGCGGACACCTCGCTCAGCCTTGGCCTCATCATGGTCGGCGCCGGACTGAAGCTGGCCGATGCGCTGAAACCCCGGCCGCTGGCGCTGCTGCCGGTCGCCCTGAAGCTCCTGTTCATGCCGCTGGTCATGACGGCGGCGGCCTATGCGCTCGGCATGCGCGGCGAGCCGCTCCTGACGATCGCCATGGGGGCGAGCGTGCCGACAGCGATGAACGGTTACGTGCTGGCCAAGCAGATGGGCGGCGACGCGCCGCTCTATGCCGCCGTCGCCACGCTGCAAACGATCGCCTCGTTCTTCACGATCCCGGTCGTATTGGCGGCAACCGCCTATCTTGCCGGCGGATAGAGCAGGTCGACGATGTAGGCCGAATCGAAGCGCGAATCGAGCATGCCGTAGGTCGAGCGCCAGCCCGAGGCGAGGCGCGTTTCGAGGAAGGCATCGGCGATGCGCCCGGCACCGGCGCGATAGAGTTCGGCCGCGGCAGCGGCGAGCGCCAGCTGCTCCACGAGCATGCGGGCCGCTCCCTCGTCGCGCTCGCAGAGCGAGAGCGCAGCACGCAGCACGTCGACCGTCTTCTTGCCAGCCGGACCGAGATCGCGGGCAAGCCCGGCAAACAGCATCTCGAACAGGTCCCTGCCCCGGCTGGTGACGCGCATCAGATCGAGCGCCATGACGTTGCCCGAGCCTTCCCAGATCGCATTGACGGGCGCCTCGCGATAATGCCGCGCGATCGGCCGCTCCTCGACATAGCCGCTGCCGCCGATGCACTCCATCGCTTCGTAGATCAGGGCGGGCGCGATCTTGCAGCACCAGTATTTCGTCACGGGCGTCATGATACGGGCGTAGGCAGCGTCCTCGGCGCTGTCGCGCGCCTTGTCGAAGGCCTCCGCCAGGCGCAGGGAGAGCGCGGTCGCGCCCGCAACGTCGAGCGCCATGTCGGCGAGCACGCGCGTCATGATCGGCTGGGCGACCAGCGGCTTGCCGAAGACGCTGCGGCCGCGCGTATGGTGCACCGCTTCGGCGAGCGAGGCGCGCATGATGCCGGACGAGGCCAGCGCACAGTCAAGCCGCGTCAGGGTCACCATGTCGAGGATGGTGCGGATGCCGGCATCGGGCGTGCCAAGCAGGAAGCCGAACGTTTCGGAGAACTCGACCTCCGAGGAGGCGTTGGAGCGGTTGCCGATCTTGTCCTTCAGGCGCTGGAAGCGCAGGCCGTTGCTGGAGCCGTCCTCCAGCAGGCGCGGCACGAGGAAACAGCCGACGCCCTCGCGGGTCTGGGCGAGCATGACGAACCCGTCGCTCATTGGTGCCGACATGAACCATTTGTGGCCGGAGAGCCGGTAGATGCCCTCGCCGACACGCTCGGCGGTGGAGGTGTTGGCGCGCACATCCGTGCCGCCCTGCTTTTCCGTCATGCCCATGCCGATGGTGACGGCACTCTTCTGCATGGCGGGCTTGTTCGTGCTGTCATATTTGCGCGACAGGATCTTCCGGCCCCATTCGCGCTGCACCTGCGGCGAGACGGACAGGGCCGCGACCGAGGCGCTCGTCATGGTCAGCGGGCAGAGATGGCCACATTCGAGCTGAGCGGTCAGGTAGAAGCGCACGGCACGCGCCTTGTGCGCCCTGCCCTTCTCCTCCGGCACATTCTCCCAGAGCGAGGAATGCAGGCCGCTCGCCATGGAGCGGCGCATCAACGCGTGCCAGGCGGGATGATAATCGACGACGTCGAGGCGCTCGCCACGCGGGCCGTGGGTGCGCAGCTGCGGCACGCCCTCGTTCGCCATGCGGGCGAGCTCCTGCGCTTCCGGCGAGGTCACGTAGCGGCCGATCGCGTCGAACTCGTCGCGCAGCCCCTTGGGCATGGCGTCGGTTGCATCGACCAGCAGCGGGTCGGAGCGATAGGCATTGATGCCCGACCAGAGCGGCGGCTGGTTGAGATCGGCGAGTTTCTGTTCGGTCGTCTTGTCGCGAGTCATGAGCGGGTTCTAGCCCAAGTCGCGGCGGGGCGAAACGGGGCCGTGCGGTTGCCGGCGCGCTCGGCTTCACAAAAGCGTGGGAATGCGCGGCCTTGCCGCCGCTTCGCCTTGCCGCGGGGGAACCGACACTCTATAGACCCCGCGTATCCACGACAGTTGAGGCGGAGTTTCATGGACTTCTTTCCGCATCGCCACCTTCTCGGCATCAAGGGTTTGACCGAGCAGGAGATCACACACCTGCTCGACCGCGCCGACGAGGCGGTGAAAATCTCCCGGCAAAGGGAGAAGAAAACGTCGACCCTCCGGGGCCTGACACAGATCAACCTGTTCTTCGAAGCCTCCACCCGCACGCAATCCTCCTTCGAGCTTGCCGGCAAACGCCTTGGCGCCGACGTGATGAACATGTCAGTCGGCAATTCCTCGGTGAAGAAGGGCGAAACGCTGATCGACACGGCGATGACGCTGAACGCCATGCACCCGGACGTGCTGGTCGTGCGCCATTCCTCCGCCGGCGCCGCCGCGCTTCTCGCGCAAAAAGTCTCCTGTTCGGTGGTCAATGCCGGCGACGGCCAGCACGAGCATCCGACGCAGGCCCTGCTCGACGCGCTGACCATCCGCCGCGCCAAGGGCAAGCTCTCGCGCATCATCGTCGCCATCTGCGGCGACGTACTGCATTCGCGCGTCGCCCGCTCGAACATCCTGCTGCTCAACGCCATGGGTGCCCGCGTGCGCGTCGTGGCGCCCGCAACGCTGCTGCCGTCGGGCATCGCCGACATGGGCGCAGAGGTCTACCATTCGATGGCGGAAGGCCTGAAGGATGCCGACGTCGTGATGATGCTGCGCCTGCAGCGTGAACGCATGTCCGGCGCCTTCGTGCCGTCGGTGCGCGAATATTTCCACTATTACGGGCTCGATGCGGAAAAGCTGAAGGCAGCGAAGGAGGATGCGCTCGTCATGCATCCCGGACCGATGAACCGTGGCGTGGAGATCGCCTCCGAGATCGCCGACGGGCCGCAGAGCGTCATCGAGCAGCAGGTCGAGATGGGCGTTGCCGTCCGCATGGCCGTGATGGAAACGCTTCTTGTTTCGCAGAACCAGGGTGTTCGCGCATGACCCGCACCACCGTCCTGAAGAACCTCCGCATCCTCGATCCCTCCCGCAACCTCGATGAAATGGGCTCCATCGTCCTCGAGAACGGCAAGATCGCCGCCATCGGCAGCGGCGCGCAGAACCAGGGCGCGCCCGAGGGCGCCGAAATCGTCGATGGCCGCGGCCTCATCGCCGCTCCCGGCCTTGTCGATGCCCGCGTCTTCGTCGGCGAGCCGGGCGCCGAGCACCGCGAGACGATCGAATCGGCCTCGCGCGCAGCGGCGGCCGGTGGCGTCACCACCTTCATCACCATGCCGGACACCGATCCCGTCATCGACGACATCGCGCTTGTCGAATTCGTGCTGAAGAACGCGCGCGACAAGGCGATCGTCAACATTCATCCGGCCGCAGCCCTCACCAAGGGCCTTGCAGGTGAAGAGATGACCGAGTTCGGCCTCCTGAAGGATGCCGGCGCCGTCGCCTTCACCAATGGCCGCAACCCGCTGCACAATGCGCAGGTGTTGCGCCGGGCGATGACCTATGCCCGCGAATTCGGCAGCGTCATCGCGCTCGAAACCCGCGACAAACATCTCGGCGCCGGCGGCGTGATGAACGAGGGGCTGCTCGCCAGCTGGCTCGGCCTTTCCGGTAGCCCGCGCGAGGCCGAACTGATCCCGCTCGAACGGGACCTGCGCATCGCCGGCCTGACGCGTGGCAAGTACCATGCCGCACAGATCTCCGTGCCGGAATCGGCCGAGGCCGTGAAGACCGCCAGGGAACGCGGTGCAAACGTCACCTGCGGCGCCTCGATCAACCACCTGACGCTGAACGAGAACGACATCGGCGAATACCGCACCTTCTTCAAGCTCTCCCCGCCGCTGCGCGGGGAGGACGACCGCAAGGCCATGGTCGATGCGCTCGCCCGCGGCGAGATCGACATCATCGTCTCCTCGCACGATCCGCAGGACGTCGACACCAAGCGCCTGCCCTTCGCGGATGCCGCCGACGGCGCGATCGGCCTCGAGACCATGCTGGCGGCAGCGCTCCGGTTGCACCACAGCGGCGAGGTTCCGCTGATGCGGCTCCTCGATGCGCTCTCGACGCGCCCGGCGCAGATCTTCGGCCTCGACGCCGGCACGCTTGCGCCCGGTGCACGCGCCGACATCGTGCTGATCGACCCCGACGAGCCGTGGCTTGCCACCAAGGACCGCTTCGTCTCGCGCTCGAAGAATACGCCCTTCGAAGATGCCCGCTTTACGGGACGCGCGATTAGCACCTATGTTGCCGGAAAACGGGTCTATTCGCTGGACTGAAAGGGATGTCGGTCCTGTGAGCCCATGGGTGGATGCTCAGGCCAAGCCCGAGGATCCACCACCATGGATGCAGAATAACGGAACGGGGGAACTGACGTGTCCGACATCTTCACCTGGCAGCTCGGCGCCTTGCCGACGCTCGCCGCCCTCGCCTTCGGCTACCTTCTCGGTTCCATTCCCTTCGGCCTGATCCTCACCCGCATGGCCGGTCTCGGCGACGTGCGCCAGATCGGCTCCGGCAATATCGGCGCGACGAACGTCCTGCGCACAGGCAACAAGAAGCTTGCCGCGGCCACCCTGCTGCTCGACGCCCTCAAAGGCACCGCTGCCACCGCCATCGCGTCGCGCTGGGGGCTGGATGCCGGCCTTGCGGCGGGCTTTGCCGCCTTTCTCGGCCATCTCTTTCCCGTCTGGCTCGGCTTCAAGGGCGGCAAGGGGGTCGCGACCTATGTCGGGCTGCTGCTCGGCCTCGTGCCCGTCATGCTCGCGGTCTTTGCCGTCGTCTGGATCGGCCTTGCCTATCTGACGCGCTATTCGTCGCTCTCGGCCCTGGTTGCAACCGCCGTATCTCCGGTTGTATTGTGGTTCCTCGGTCACGAGAAGGTGGCGGTCCTCTTCCTGCTGCTGACGCTCATCACCTGGTGGAAACACAGTGCCAACATCAGTCGTCTCCTGAACGGCACGGAAAGCAAGATCGGCAGCAAGGGATAGCGATGGACGACCACAGCGCAAGGACACGAGGAATTGCGCTGACGGAACGACAGAGGATCGCCTGGCTGCGCCTCATCCGCAGCGACAATGTCGGGCCGGTCACCTTTCGCGAGCTCATCAATCACTTCGGCAGCGCCGAAACGGCGCTGGAGATGGTGCCGGAACTCTCGCGCCGTGGCGGCGCTTCGCGCGCCATCCGCGTCGCCAGCCAGGCGGAGGCCGAGCGCGAACTTGCCATTGCCGACCGGCACGGCGCCGCCTTTGTCGGCATCGGCGAACCCGACTATCCCTTTCTCCTGCGCCAGATCGACGGCGCGCCGCCGCTGCTCGCCGTCAAGGGCAACCGGGCTGTCGCGGCGGCACCGGCCGTCGGCATCGTCGGAGCGCGGAACGCGTCTCTCTCGGGTACCAAGTTCGCCGGCCTGCTGGCACGCGAGATCGGGCGGGCGGGTTACACGATCGTTTCGGGCCTTGCCCGCGGCATCGATACGGCCGCCCATCGCGCCAGCCTCGACACCGGCACCGTCGCGGCCATGGCAGGCGGTCTCGACAAGCCCTATCCGCCGGAAAATATCGGCCTTCTTGCCGAACTCACCGAGGGGCACGGCCTTGCCATCAGCGAAATGCCCTTCGGTTGGGAGCCGCGGGCGCGGGATTTTCCGCGCCGCAACCGGCTGATCGCCGGCATGTCACTCGGCTTGGTGGTGGTGGAGGCGGCAGTGCGCTCCGGCTCGCTGATCACCGCGCGCAATGCGGCGGATTTCGGCCGGCTGGTCTTCGCCGTGCCGGGCTCCCCGCTCGATCCGCGCTGCGAGGGCACGAACGGCCTCCTGAAGGATGGGGCGACGATCACCACGACGCCGGAGGATGTGCTGGAAAGCCTGCGCCCGCTGTCCGAGCCCGACCTTTTCACTCCCCGCCCCGGCGCCGGCGAACCCGCAGGGGACACGCCGCCCGCGCTGCGTCTGCCGCCGGGCGACGGCGAACGGGAACGCATCACCAATGCATTGAGCCAGGTACCGGCCGAAATCGACGAGATCATCCGCCATACCGGCATCACCGCGGCAACCGTCTATCTCGTTCTTCTAGAGCTTGATCTTGCCGGCCGGCTTCAACGGCATGCCGATGGCCGGGTCTCGATGACCCCGGACTGAAAGCGGCCGCAGACCGGCCAGAATGTCCCCCGCCTCCACATAGGCCATCTCGATCAGATAGCCCAGCATGTCCGCCCCCTCGGCGTTCACGACCGTGCGCAGCTCGCCCAGCATCTGCCGGGTGTAGGCAAGGTTCTCCTCTGCGGTATGGGGCGGGAGGGCGGACTTGGCTGGTTTCGGGCTCATAGCGCCTCCGTTGCATCTACATTTCGGAATCGCCCAAAGGTTGCAATTCCTAGACCTAGGAAAAGATACAATGATTATTCATAATTGCAATCTCCGATTAATCTCGTAATGGTTGCATCGCGTTGCATCCCACTAATTTCACCCCTACCTCTTGACCGGAACGCTTTGTCTGTTCATGTCGAGACACGACTTTTCGGCGCAAGGCGCCCGTTTCGCCGTGCGTCCAAGGGTGCGGCGCCCGTACTCAGAGAAAAATGACGATGAATGTTGTAGTTGTGGAATCGCCTGCCAAGGCCAAGACGATCAACAAGTATCTCGGCCCCGGCTACACGGTGCTCGCCTCCTTTGGCCACGTGCGCGATCTGCCCGCCAAGGACGGCTCCGTGCGCCCGGACGAGGACTTCGAGATGTCCTGGGAAGTGGACAGCGCCTCGGCCAAGCGTATGAAGGACATTGCAGACGCGGTGAAATCCTCCGACGGCCTCATTCTCGCGACCGACCCGGATCGCGAAGGCGAAGCCATCTCCTGGCACGTACTCGACGTCCTGAAGAAGAAGCGTGTCATCGGCGACAAACCGGTCAAGCGCGTCGTCTTCAACGCCATCACCAAGTCGGCCGTGCTCGATGCCATGCGCAACCCGCGCGACATCGACATCGCGCTGGTCGATGCCTACCTCGCCCGCCGTGCCCTCGATTATCTCGTCGGCTTCAACCTCTCGCCGGTTCTCTGGCGCAAGCTGCCGGGCGCCCGCTCGGCCGGCCGCGTTCAGTCGGTGGCGCTGCGCCTCGTCTGCGACCGGGAATCCGAAATCGAGCGTTTCGTCTCGGAGGAATACTGGAACCTCTCCGCCCTCCTGAAGACGCCGCGCGGCGACGAGTTCGAGGCGCGCCTCGTTTCGGCCGAAGGAAAGCGTCTCCAACCAAAGGCGATCGGCAACGGCGAGGAGGCGAACCGCCTCAAGGCGCTGCTCGACGGTGCGGCCTACCGCGTCGAAAGCGTCGAGGCCAAGCCCACCAAGCGCAATCCCTCGCCACCCTTCACCACCTCCACCCTGCAGCAGGCCGCCTCCTCCAAGCTCGGCTTCTCCGCCTCCCGCACCATGCAGGTGGCGCAGAAGCTCTATGAGGGCATCGACATCGGCGGCGAGACGGTCGGTCTCATCACCTATATGCGTACCGACGGCGTGCAGATGGCGCCGGAGGCGATCGACGCCGCCCGCAAGGCCGTTGGCGAGCAGTTCGGCGCACGCTATGTACCGGAAAAGGCCCGCATCTACTCCACCAAGGCGAAGAACGCCCAGGAGGCCCACGAGGCGATCCGCCCAACCTCCTTCGACCGCACACCCGACCAGGTGAAGCGCTATCTCGATCCGGACCAGCTGAAACTCTACGATCTCGTCTGGAAGCGCGGCATCGCCAGCCAGATGGCCTCGGCCGAGATCGAGCGCACGACGGTCGAGATCGAGGCGGACAATGGCGGGCGCAAGGCAGGCCTGCGCGCCACCGGCTCGGTCATCCGCTTCGACGGCTTCATCGCCGCCTATACCGACCAGAAGGAAGATGGCGAACAGTCGGACGACGGTGACGACGACGGCCGCCTGCCGGAGATCAACGCCAACGAGACGGTCGCCAAGCAGAAGGTGAATGCCAGCCAGCACTTCACCGAGCCGCCGCCGCGCTACTCGGAAGCCTCGCTCATCAAGAAGATGGAAGAGCTCGGCATCGGTCGTCCGTCGACCTATGCCGCAACGCTTGCGACGCTGCGCGACCGCGAATACATCATCATCGACAAGCGCAAGCTGATCCCGGAGGCCAAGGGCCGCCTCGTCACGGCCTTCCTCGAGAGCTTCTTCACCCGCTATGTCGAATACGACTTCACCGCGGGCCTTGAAGAAAAGCTCGACAAGATCTCGGCCGGCGAACTCGACTGGAAGCAGGTTCTCCGCGATTTCTGGAAGGACTTCTTCGCGCAGATCGAGGACACGAAGGAACTGCGCGTCACCAACGTGCTCGATGCCCTCAACGAGGAGCTCGCCCCGCTCGTCTTCCCCAAGCGCGAGGACGGCAGCGATCCGCGGATCTGCCAGGTCTGTGGCACCGGCAAGCTCTCGCTGAAGCTCGGCAAGTTCGGCGCCTTCGTCGGCTGCTCGAACTATCCGGAATGCAACTTCACCCGTCAGCTTTCCGCCGACAACGGTTCGGATGCGGAGGCCGCTGCCTCCAACGAGCCGCAGAGCCTCGGCAAGGATCCGCATACGGGCGAAGAGATCACGCTGCGTAACGGCCGCTTCGGGCCGTATGTGCAGCGCGGTGACGGCAAGGAAGCCAAGCGCGCCAGCCTGCCCAAGGGCTGGACGCCGGCGAGCATCGACCACGAGAAGGCGCTCGCCCTGCTCTCGCTGCCGCGCGATATCGGCCAGCATCCGGAAACCGGCAAGATGATCTCCGCCGGCATCGGTCGCTACGGCCCGTTCCTGCTGCATGACGGCGGCTATGCGAACCTTGAAAGTGTCGAGGACGTGTTCTCGATCGGCCTCAACCGCGCCGTTTCGGTCATTGCCGACAAGCAGTCGAAGGGCCCCGGCGGCCGCTCGCGCGGCACGCCTGCGGCCCTGAAGACGCTCGGCGACCATCCGGACGGCGGCCCCATCACGGTGCGGGACGGCAAGTACGGCCCCTACGTGAACTGGGGCAAGGTCAACGCCACACTGCCCAAGGGCAAGGCCGCTGACAGCGTGACGCTGGAAGAGGCCCTCGTATTGATCGCCGACAAGGCCGGCAAGACGCCCGCCAAGGGCAAGGCCAAGGCGACGAAGACCACCAAGGCGGCGAAGTCGGACGATGCCAAGGCCGCAAAGCCGAAGGCAGCGCCCAAGGCCAAGACCGCAACCAAGGCAAAGAAGGCCTGACGGCATGACGAGAGAACCACGCGGCCGGGCAGGACGATCCATGCGGCCGGGCCGCGCGGGCCATGACCTGCCGCCGGCAGACGATACCCCGATTATCCATGGTGCCATCCCGCCGCGCGACGTGCTGCTGCGCTTCATCGCCGACCACCCGGAACAGGCCTCGAAGCGCGAGATCGCCAAGGCCTTCGGCTTGAAGGGCGAGGCGCGCGTCGAGCTGAAGGCGCTGCTGAAATCCTTCGAGGAAGACGGGTTTCTGGAAAAGCGCCGCAAGTCGCTGGTGCGGCCCGGCGCCCTTCCTCCGGTCACCGTGCTCGACATCACCACGCGGGACGTCGATGGCGAACTGATCGGCCGCCCGGCGGAATGGCTCGACGATGCCGGCGTCGCGCCCGCCGTCCTGATCCGTCAGTCGGGCGGTGCGCGCAAGGACAAGGCGCCCGTTGCCGGGCTCGGCGACCGGGTGCTGGCCAAGATCTTCCCGGCGAAGGAGCGCGGCGGCCCGGCCTATACGGCGCGCATCATCAAGGTGCTCGACAAGAAGAAGAATTCCGGCATGGGCGTGTTCCGCTCCATGGCAGGCGGCGGCGGACGCATCATGCCGATCGACCGGCGCGGCGAGGAGATGGAGGTCGACGCGGACTTCACGGCGGGCGCCAAGGACGGTGACCTCGTCGAGATCGACGTCGTGCGCATGGGCCGCTACGGCCTGCCACGCGCGCAGATCAAGGGCGTGGTCGGCTCCGTCGCCTCGGAAAAGGCGATCTCCATGATCGCCATCCATGCGCATGGCATTCCCTACATCTTCCCCGATGCCGTCATCCGCGAGGCGGAGGCCGCCGGCCCCGCCACCATGGCGCACCGCGAGGACTGGCGCAGCCTGCCGCTCATCACCATCGACCCGGCCGACGCCAAGGACCATGACGACGCTGTCTTCGCAGAGCCCGACCCGTCGCCCGACAATCCCGGCGGCGTGATCGTCACCGTCGCTATCGCCGATGTGAGCTACTATGTGCGGCCGAAATCGGCGCTCGACCGCGAGGCGCTGAAACGCGGTAACTCGGTCTATTTCCCGGATCGCGTCGTGCCCATGCTGCCGGAGCGCATCTCCAACGACCTCTGCTCGCTGAAGGAAGGCGTCGACCGCCCGGCGCTCGCCGTGCGCATGGTCTTCTCGCATGAGGGCCGCAAGGCGGGCCACACCTTCCACCGCATCATGATGAAGAGCGCGGCAAAGCTCTCCTACCAGCAGGCGCAGGCCGCCATCGACGGCGCGCCCGACGACAAGACCGGCCCGATCCTCGAGACGATCCTGAAGCCGCTCTGGGAAGCCTACCGCATCATGACGGTCGGCCGGAACCGCCGCCAGCCGCTCGAACTCGACATGCCCGAACGCAAGATCCTCCTGAAGGAGGACGGCACGGTCGACCGCGTCGTCGTGCCGCCGCGGCTCGATGCCCACAAGCTCATCGAGGAGATGATGATCCAGGCCAACGTCGCGGCCGCAGAGACGCTGGAAAAGAAGAAGCAGGTCCTGATCTACCGCGTGCACGACGCGCCTTCGCTCGCCAAGCAGGAGGTGCTGCGCGAGTTCCTGCAGACGCTCGACATATCCCTGGTGAAGGGCGGCAACATGCGCTCCAACCATTTCAACGGCATCCTGGCGAAGGCCAAGGACAAGCCGTTCGAGCAGATGGTGAGCGAGATGGTGCTGCGCTCGCAGAGCCAGGCGATCTACAGCCCCGAAAACATCGGCCACTTCGGCCTCAACCTGATGAAATATGCCCATTTCACCTCACCGATCCGCCGCTATGCGGACCTCATCGTGCACCGGGCGCTGGTGGGCTCGCTCGGCCTTGGCGAGGGCGGCATCACGCCGGACGAGGAAGCGGTGCTCGACGATATCGCGGCCGAGATCTCGACCTTCGAGCGGCGCGCCATGGCGGCCGAGCGCGACACGGTCGACCGGTTGATCGCCCATCACCTGGCCGGGCGCATCGGCGAGGAATTCGACGGGCGTGTTTCGGGCGTCACCAAGGCGGGACTTTTTGTCACCCTGCCGGCATATGGTGCCGATGGTTTCGTGCCTATATCTATGCTCGGACGCGACTACTTCATCTACGACGAGGCGCATCAGGCCCTGTCCGGCGAAAAAACCGGGCTCGGCTATCGACTCGGCGACGAGGTGCGCGTCAAACTCGCGGAAGCGGTGCCGCTTGCCGGTTCGCTCCGGTTCGACATGATCAGCGAGGGACGCAAGATGCCGACGGCGGTGCGCTCCTTCCACAAGTCGGGCCGGCGCAAGGGCAGCGCGCCGCGGCACCAGCCGGGTACGCGCCCGCCCCGCGGCAGACGCTGAGCGGTATCGCGCCGCCCCCGGCGCGAAGAGAAATGGCCGGCGCGAAGTGCCGGCGGGAAGGACAGGACATGCAGGCGAACGAAACCAGCGGCAACACGCAGCATTTCGGCGACAGCCCGGCCGCCCGGCCGGTGGAGCGCCCGCTCGGCCGTGCCATCAAGCGAGGCATGCTGAACCGCTGCCCCGCCTGCGGTTCAGGCCGCCTGTTCAAGTCCTTCGTCAAGCCCGTGGAAAACTGTGCCGCCTGCGGCGAGGACTACACGCACCAGCGTGCCGACGACCTGCCGCCCTATCTCGTCATCACCATCGTCGGTCATATCGTGGTCGGCGGCTACATGGCGACGGACCTCGTCTGGCCGCTCACCACCTGGCAGCACCTCGCCATCTGGACCCCGATCACGCTCATCCTGTCGCTCCTTCTGCTGCAGCCCATCAAGGGCGGCGCCATCGGCCTGCAATGGGCGCTGAAGATGCACGGCTTCGGCGACAAGCCGGAAGAGAGGGAAGTGGACACGGCGTCCGCCTACGGCGACCGGACGGCATGACACCCGTCCGACCCGTCGATGCAGCCTCGATCCTGCTTCTCGACCGGTCGGGCGAGCGCATGCGGGTGCTCGTCGGCCGGCGCAGCAGCAAGCATGTCTTCATGCCGGATGTCTATGTCTTTCCCGGTGGCCGGCGCGATGCGACGGACCGCCTCGTTCCCGTCTCCCATCCATTGAACCCGCTGGCCTGCGAACGGCTGGCGCTGCGCAGCGGCACCCGCTGCTCCGATTCGCGCCTGCGAGCGCTGGGCGTTGCCGCGTTGCGGGAACTCTACGAAGAGGCCGGTATTTCCGTCGGCACGTCGATCGAGGCTGCCTCACAAAACGCCCTGCCCTTCCGCCCCGACCTTTCCAACCTGCGTTTCCTTGCCCGCGCCATCACGCCGGCCGGCATGGTCCGGCGGTTCGATACGCGCTTCTTCGCGCTCTTTACCGACGAGGCGGGCATCGACCCCGCCGGCGCAACGGCGAGCCATGAGCTGGAAGACCTGCGCTGGGTGAATATTTTTGACCGCGGCGGCATCGAGATGCCCGACATAACCGTATTGATCCTTGAAGAGCTTCAAAAAAGCCTTCAGGAAGACAAGTCTCTGCCCTTCGGAAGAACCGTGCCGCTGTATCACACCCAGCGCGGGCGCTTCCTTCGGGACCTTCTTTGAGGATCTATCGCATATGACGCAGCCGCAATCCGGCACCTCGGGCCCGGTGGAGAGCATCCACTGGCGGTCTCTCTTTGCAGCCGTCGCCGCCATTTCCGCCGTCGGCATCGCCATCGGCCTCGGTCTTCCGCTGCTCTCCATCATCATGGAGAAGCGCGGCATTTCCCCCACCATGATCGGCATCAACTCTGCCATGGCCGGCGTCGCCGCCATGGCTGCCGCCCCCTTCACCACGCGCCTTGCGCATGCCTGGGGCACCTCGACGATCATGATCGCCGCCATCATTCTGGCGGCGATCAGCGGCCTCGGCTTCTACTACATCCAGAATTTCTGGCTGTGGTTCCCGCTTCGCCTGGTCTTCCACGGCGCGATCACCACGCTCTTCATCCTCTCCGAATTCTGGATCAACGCCGCTGCCCCGCCCCGCCGGCGCGGTCTCGTGCTGGGCATCTATGCCACGGTGCTGTCGCTCGGCTTCGCCGCCGGTCCCCTGCTCTTCTCACTTCTGGGCAGCGACGGCGTGCTGCCCTTCGCGGTGGGTGCCGCCATCATCCTTCTGGCCGCCGTTCCCATTTTCATCGCCCGCGGCGAAAGCCCTGATATCGACGAGAAGCCCGAGCTGCATTTCATGCGCTACATCCTTCTCGTACCGACGGCGACAGCGGCGGTCTTCATCTTCGGCGCGGTGGAGGTCGGCGGCCTTTCGCTCTTCCCCATCTACGCGACGCGGGCCGGCTTCAGCGAGCCGCAGGCCGCCCTGCTGCTGACCGTGATGGGTATCGGCAACATGGCGTTCCAGATCCCGCTCGGCATGCTTTCCGACCGCATGAAGGACCGCAGGCGCCTCCTGACGATCATGGCGGTCATCGGCCTCGTCGGCGCGCTCTGCCTGCCCCTCATCTCGCACAGCTGGGTGCTGATGGCGACCGTGCTGTTCCTGTGGGGCGGCTGCGTCGCCGGCCTCTACACGGTCGGCCTCAGCCACCTCGGCTCGCGCCTCGTCGGCGCGGACCTCGCGGCGGCCAATGCCGCCTTCATCTTCTGTTATGCCGTCGGCACCGTCGTCGGTCCGCAGGCCATCGGCGCGGCGATGGATGTTTCCGGCAATGACGGTTTTGCCTGGGCGATCGTCGGCTTCTTCGGGTTTTACCTCGTACTTTCTCTCGCCCGGATGGTTTTCCGGCCGAAACGGGGTTGACTTTTCGGGCGCGATTTGTAGTTTCCGCCCAGATTTAAGCCGTAGAGCAGACTGGCTGTCCGCGGCTTCGTTTTTGATAAAGGCAGGACGACCATGGCCAAGGCTACCACCATCAAGATCAAGCTGCTGTCGACGGCCGACACCGGTTTCTTCTACGTGACCACGAAGAACAGCCGTACGATGACGGACAAGATGACCAAGACGAAGTACGACCCGGTCGTCAAGAAGCACGTCGAATTCAAGGAAACCAAGATCAAGTAATCTTGGGAGCCGCTTCGGTTCGCAAAGGCGCTGGACGGAAACGTCCGGCGCCTTTTCTTTTTGTCGGCAGCCTTCGTGTCTCCTGCCCCGAATCAAAAACGCCGCTCCCCTGAGGGAGCGGCGTTGAATGGGGGTCGGTCAGACACGACGACGGCACGAGGATTCCGTATTTGTCGTAGCTGACCGACCGACCCCACGACCCAGGAGATGCGGCGGACCTAGCATCATGGGGTAACCGGTTGTGCGGCCTCGTTTGCCGCGCATGAGTTGAGCATCGCGCGAAAAAGAAAAAAAATCAACGAATTCTTAACGCTCCCCCGCCGGAGCCTTGTCTCATAGTTAACCGCGCCGAGGAGACGTGTGCCATTGAGCAGCGGTTCCGTCATGGATCGCAACAATGGTTGGCAACATCAATTTCAACCATAGCAAGAGAAATGTGCAACCATGGCAAAATACCCGGTTGACGTACGGGAAGGCGATACACGATACAACCCATTGATAGGCTTCACCAAAGTCGAATAGTACGACTTATAGCCAATTTTCACCACGTGACCGGATTCCGGGGGCGACACGGTTCACGTACGGTCAGCAACCGGCACGAACCGTGCAACCTGCGGATTTCCAAGTCAAATGCCCGAAATATGAATTCGCCTGTGGACAACCTCGCGGCGAATCGGCCGCCTCACGCTGCGGCAGCCACGACCCGGTTTCGGCCGGAGCGCTTCGCCTCATAAAGCGCGGTATCGGCGCGCTTCAACAGGGCTTCCGGACTGTCTCCGGCCGACAGCGCACTGGCAAGGCCGAGCGAAGCGGTGATGGACAGGAAGACGTCCGTGCCGGGCACGCGGAACGGTTCCCGTTCGACGATCGTGCGGAGGCGCTCCGCGACACCTGCCGCCATGTCGGCAGAGGTATCCGGCATCACCAGAACGAACTCCTCCCCGCCGTAACGGCAGGCAAGGTCGGCGCCGCGCACGGCCGAGCGCACGCGGCTGGCGAATTCGCGCAGCACCGCATCGCCGGCATCATGGCCATAGGTGTCGTTGACCAGCTTGAAGCGGTCGATATCCGTGATGCAGACCGACAGAGGCCGGCCCCGCGCCGTCGCGCGGTCGATCAGCAGCTTCATGTGGTTGTCGAGATAGCGACGGTTGTGCAGACCCGTCAGGCCGTCCGTGACGGCCAATTCGATCGTCTGGCGCACGCTGGCGCGCAGGCGGTCGTTGCAGCGCTTGCGGCGGATCTGGGTGAGGCTGCGGGCGATCAGCTCGTTCGGGTCGATCGGCCGCATCAGATAGTCCGTGACGCCGAGATCAAGTGCGCGCACCACCATGTCGTCGTCACCCTGCTCCGCGATCAGCAGGATCGGCAGAAAGCGGGTGCGTTCCAGCGAGCGGAGCTGCGAGCACAGGCGCAGCGGATCGTAGTCCTCGAAATTGGCGTTGACGATCACCAGCTCGAAATTGCTTTCGGCCGCCTGGAAGAGTGCAGCCTGCGGATCGGACATCGAGGTGACCTCGGCGATCGGCTTCAGCGCGCGGGTGATGCGCTCCTGGGAGCTGGCGCGGCCATCGACGAGGAGGATATCGCCCGGCTCGTCGCCGAGATTGCTGTCCAGCCCCTCCTCCAGGGAAATGGCGCGGGCGGTGGCCGCGCGCATGCGCAGCTCGTCCGTCAACGTCTTCAGCCGCACGAGGCTCTTCACCCGTGACATGAGTTGCAGGTCGTTGACCGGCTTGGTGAGAAAATCGTCGGCGCCGGCCTTGAGGCCGCGCACGCGGTCGGAGGGCTGGTCGAGCGCCGTCACCATGACAACAGGGATATGGGCCGTGCGCGGATTGGCCTTCAACCGTTCGCAGACCTCGAAACCATCGATGCCGGGCATCATGATGTCGAGCAGGATGAGATCCACCTGCGTGCGTTCGCACATGGCAAGCGCATCATAGCCATTCTCGGCCGTCAGCACGTCGAAATACTCCGCGAGCAGCCGCGCCTCGAGCAGCTTTACGTTTGCCGGAATGTCGTCGACGACGAGAATGCGCGCTGTCATGGCCCTGACCTCCGACTCATGCGTCGCCGAGATAGGTTTTGATGGTTTCGATGAATTTCGGAACGGAGATCGGCTTGGAGACATAGGCCTCGCAGCCGCCCTGGCGGATTCGCTCCTCGTCGCCCTTCATCGCGAAGGCTGTGACGGCAATCACCGGGATGACATGCAGCTCGTCGTCTTCCTTCAGCCACTTGGTGACTTCGAGGCCGGAGACCTCGGGAAGCTGGATATCCATCAGGATCAGGTCCGGGCGGTGTTTGCGGGCAAGATCAAGGGCTTCCATACCATTCCGGGTCTGGATGGTCGTATAGCCGGACGCCTCGATGAGATCCCGGAAGAGCTTCATGTTGAGCTCGTTGTCCTCGACAATCATCACCTGCTTGGGCATCGTGCGTCCCTGTTCCTCTTGCCGGCCTTGCAACCTTCCGGTGGATCGATAAGTTGCGGCAAAGCCGAAATCACCCAGCTTGTCCGCATCGACGTTAGCGCGACTTGGTTGATTAAAAGGTAAATTTCCCGAGGAAAAACGATGAAAAGCCAAAAAGATACACCCGCGGTTGCCGATGCCGAGGCAACCGCCGTCGCCGTCCTCGGCTGGCTGGCCGGAGAACCCGAACTGCTCTCGCGTTTCCTCTCGCTTACCGGCGTCTCACCTTCGGATGTGCGCAATGCCATCGACGATCCCGGCTTTCTCGCCGGCCTCGTTGCTTTCCTGATGGAGCACGAACCGACGCTCCTTTCTTTCAGCACCGCGACAGGTGTCACGCCGGAGGCGGTGGTGCACGCCCACGCCGTCCTCAGCGGGCCGCACGGCAGCGACGATTTCTGAGTGGGCGATAAGCGGGGGTCTCCACGCGCTTGCCTGTGCGTCGTCATGCCTTCACCTCCCGCAGCGCTTGAGACTCGTGAATTTAAGCGGTAATGTCGCGATGTTCAATATTTGTTCCGCATGATGAGCACAGCCGAATCGCGTTTTCCGGGCTTCTGCCGCGACTGCCTTGCCGGGCAGCCTGTGAACCTGCGCCGTTGCCGCGCATGCGGCAGCCCCCGCCTCGTCTATCATGCCGAACTCTATGGCCTGACGCTCGCCCATATCGACTGCGACGCCTTTTATGCGGCGATCGAGAAGCGCGACAATCCTGACCTTGCGGACAAGCCGGTCATTATCGGCGGTGGCAAACGCGGCGTCGTCTCCACCGCCTGCTATGTCGCACGGATCCACGGCGTGCGTTCGGCCATGCCGATGTTCAAGGCGCTGGAGGCCTGTCCCAACGCCGTCGTCATCAGTCCGAACATGGAGAAATACGTCGCCGTCGGCCGGCAGGTGCGCGCGATGATGCAGGACCTGACGCCGCTCGTTCAGCCGCTTTCCATCGACGAGGCCTTTCTGGAGCTGAAGGGCACCGAACGCCTGCACCACGATCCACCCGCCCGGGTGCTCGCCCGATTCGCCCAACGCGTCGAAAACGAAGTCGGCATCACCATCTCGATCGGCCTTTCCTATTGCAAGTTCCTCGCCAAGGTGGCTTCGGACCTCAACAAGCCGCGTGGTTTTTCCGTCATCGGCGAAGCCGAGGCGCTCGACTTCCTGCGCGAGAAGCCGGTGCGCCTCATCTGGGGCGTCGGCAAGGCCTTTGCCGAGACGCTGGAGCGCGACGGCATCCGCACTGTCGGCCAGCTGCAGACCATGGAGGAAACCGACCTGATGCGCCGCTACGGCGTCATGGGCAAACGGCTCTTCAACCTCTCCCGCGGGCAGGACGACCGGGAGGTGCATGCGAACGATCCGGCCAAGAGCGTATCGGCCGAAACCACCTTCTTCGACGACATTTCAAGCTATGACGAACTGGTGGCGCACCTGCGCCGTCTCAGCGAGAAGGTCGCCACGCGCCTGCGCAAGTCGGGCATCGCCGGCCACACCGTCGTCCTGAAGCTGAAGACGGCCGATTTCAAAGGCCGCACGCGCAACCGCAAGCTGGAAGACCCCACCATGCTTGCCGATCGCATCTTTCGCACCGGCACCGAGCTTCTGCGCAAGGAGGTGGACGGCACGAAGTACCGGCTGATCGGCATCGGCGTCAGCGATCTTGCCGATCCCGGCCGCGCCGACCCGCCCGATCTCGTCGATCCCGCCGCCAGCCGCCGCGCCGCCGCCGAGGCCGCGATGAACACCCTGCGCGACAAGTTCGGCAAGGCGAGCGTGGAGACCGGCTACACGTTCGGCAAGAACGGCCCCAGCCGGTTTCACGAAAAATTGACATTCAAGACCGCCGGAAAAATCGACGGACCCACCGAATAAATCCCGGCAAGCCAGCGTTCTTGACTGCATCGGGATGGCACAGATCGGGGGATCGTCTGCGTGCATCAAGCCTTCCTTAAATCGGATGCACTACGCTTCCTGCCGGTTTGTATTGCGTACGGATGGGTCACATGAAGTTTCGCCTCGTTACCGGCATGAGCATAGTGGGCCTGATGCTGAGCTGCGCCACCGCGCTCGGCGGCACGCTCGAAGGTCCGCTCCAGATCATGGTGTCGAAGGACCTGCAGGAGTTGAAGGTCTATGACGGCGGCGTGGTGGTCGCCACATCGCGCGTTTCCACCGGCAAGGCGGGACATTCCACGCCGACCGGCATCTTCTCGATCCTCGAAAAGAAGCGCACACATTTCTCGAACCTCTATGACAGCGCGCCGATGCCTTTCATGCAGCGGCTGACCTGGTCGGGCATCGCGTTGCACGCCTCCAACAGCGTGCCCTCCTACCCCGCCTCGCACGGCTGCGTGCGCCTGCCGAACGATTTTGCGAAACTGCTGTTCAGCACGACGCGCCGCGGCGGTCATGTCCTCGTCACCGACCGCGAGATCACGCCGCAGCGCATCGTGCATGCCGCGCTGTTCAAACCTGTCGTCGTCGTTCCGGATACGCCGCTGCTCTCCGAGGCCGGCCTTCGCCCCGCGCTCATCGAAGCCGGCGAGAAGAGCGTCGAGGTGGCGATGACCGATCCGAAGCCGGAGGTCATCACGCCCATCGTACAAAGAACAGAGCAGGACCCGATCCGCATCCTGATCACCCGCCGCGGCGAGCGCGAGATGTTGATGGATCTGCAGACGCTGCTGACGACGCTCGGCTATGACGCCGGCGTGCCGGATGGCCTGCACGGCAAGCAGACCGTTACCGCCATCCGCGCCTTCCAGCTCGCGGAAGGGCTGAAGGAAGACGGTATGATCTCTCCGGAGTTTGTCGCCGCCGTCTACGCCAAGGCCGGCAAGGGGGCGCCGCCGAATGGACAGATCCTCGTCCGGCAGAAATTCAAGCCCGTCCTCGAAATGCCGATCACCATCCGCAACCCCGAAATCGCCCTTGGCACGCATTTCCTGCTGGCCCGCGAGGTCGATGCCGACAAGGGCAAGGCGGAATGGTACGGCGTCAGCATGGACAACCAGCTTTCGCAGGCGACGATGAAGCGCCTCGGCATCACCACCGAAGCCGATGCCACTGCCCCCGAGGTGCTGGCAAAAACCCTCGACCGGCTCGATATTCCGGAGGACATGCGCCTGCGCATTTCCGGCCTGATGGGCGAAGGCGCCTCCCTCTCCATCTCCGACACCGGGCTCGGCCCGGAAACCGGCGACGGAACGGACTTCATCACCGTGACGCGCAAGGTGCAGAAGGCCGATGCAGGAGCGGTACAGAGCGGCAAGACATCGAAGAAAAAGAAGAAGGCATCGATCACCGTCGTGAACTGACAGGCAGCTGTGGCCTGCCTTGCAGCAGGCCATCGATACCGCCTGCCGGCGAATGTCTCGACGCGGGCGCCGTCCATGACATGACGCCCCTCGCTGCCTCTCCTCTTCAAAGGTGTCTGAATGACCTTCGGAAAACGCGTGACGCCACCCCAGCCGGCCCCTGTCGTCCCGATCCCTCATGCACTTGCCAAGGATAGTCCCGGCAACGCGTCCGAGCTCGTTGCGACCGTCGTCGATTTCGTCAACCACCTCTTTTCGGCAGGCCTTTACCGTGCCGACGAGGTGCCGCACCGGCTGATCCAGCTCTACCACGCCGATTTCTACATCGCGCAGGTGCTGAACGGCGGACACAGCCAGTTCGTTCACAACTGCGGGACACGAAGGCAGGCCATTCTTGCCAACGGCATGGCAGGGCTGTCCGCCATGGGCGCGCCCGACCATGCCGCACTGCTGGGTGAGCTCGGCCTCTGGATTGCCGCCAACCCAGACCAGGCGGATGCACAGACCGGCTTTTCCGGCGGCCGGGACGGCGCGCTCGATGCGCTGGACAAGCGTTTCGAGGAGGCAGAACGCCTCAGGCCGGCCACGGACCAGGCGGCTGCCTGGATCAAGGCATGGCCCGACATCCGCTATCTCGATCCTGCCGGTTTCGAAGCGGCCTGGGAACAAGGTGCCGTTTCCAATCCCCGGCGTGCGCTCCGGCTGTCGAAAGCCCGCATCGAAGCCTTCCGGCAATCTCTTTCCGACCCTCTGCTCCTCGCTTTGGGGCTCGCGGCCGATGCGGCGGACGAGACCCTGATTGATCCGGGAACCACAGAGGTGATCGACATCGGCGGCCGCCGCGAAGAGGTTCGGCTCGTCCAGACGAGCTTCGGACTGCGTGGCGCAGCCTGCGCCGGCGGCGGTGTCCGCCTCTACGCCTTGCAGCTCGGCGGACGGGACGTGACCTGGACGGCCGTCTCCCTGATCGGCATCGCGGAGCGGACGGACGTCGACGCCATCACGGCCTTCGTCAGACACGAACCTGTCGCCGCAGCGGCCGACCTCCTGCTCCGCCGCGCCCGGCCCGCCGCAACCCATTGCGCGATCCAGCCCGCTGCGATGGCCGACGGCATTCCCCACCCGATTTTCCGGATCTCGATTGCCGACGACATGCTGATGCTGACAAAGGCAGGCTCGGGCTACGTCCTGGCGGGGCGGGCGCCAGGCGACACCCAAGGCTCCGTCTCCTTCGCGCAAATCGCAGCGCACGAACGGGAAATCGACGGCCACGCAGGCTGAAAGGCCCCTCTTCACCGCTGCCGTCTTGAGACATGCCAGGCGACGAACATCACCGGCAGAATATCCCACGCCGCCGCCTAAGCGCTGCGTGCTGCGATTTCCTCCAGGGAAACCGTGCCGCGGGCCTCGGTGACCGCGCCATCGGCGATCCAGATGGCCTTGCCGAAACAGGCGACCCTGCCCTCATGCACGACCGCGCCGTCCCCATCATTGCAGGCAAGAATGGGGCGCCGCGTGTGCCTGCTGTAGCGAAGGAGCGCGGGGAAATAGGCCGCGTCGTCATCGAGATGCGGGAAAAATTCCAACGGCATCAGATCGAGGGCTTCGCCCTCCACATCTTCCGGCCGTTCCCCAAGGAAGAGCGCGTCGGTCGCGATCGTCGGCGCCATGAGGATGGCGCCCGCGCTGACACCGATCAGGACACCGCCGCCTCGTGCCCAGTCCCGCAGGGGCGCGAGCAGCGCACTGCGCTTCAGCCGCATCAGGAAATCGCCGGTATGCCCGCCGGAAAGGTGAATGGCATCGCAGGCGAAGAGCCGGGCGACGTCCATGGCATCCCGGGTGAGGTCCAGGTCGTGATAGAGACAGAGATCAAGGCCGAGCCGCGCGTAATAGGCCCTGCCCGCCTGAAAAAACGTACGCTCCGGATCCGGGCCCGACGCAACGTAACCGATCCGGGCATCGCCGCGCCGCTCACGAAGGACGCCCAGGAGACAGGCATCGATCTCCGCGCCCTCGCCCGCGGTCTGGTCGCTGTAGAGGACGAGGTTGACCAAGACACTCCGTCTCCCGTGCCTCAGACCAGTTCCACGTCCAGCACGCCCGGCGTGGAGCGCATGGCGGCGGCGATTTCCGAGGAAATGCGGAAGCGTTCGTTGAGCTCCACCTCGATTTCCCGCTGGCCGTTGTCCTTGATGACGATGAAGGAGACGAGACCGTCGCCCTTCGTGTTGAGATGAGCGGCGATGGAGCGAAGCGGGCCGCTGTCGCGCACGTAGACACGCAGCGCCTTCTGCGTCTGCAGCGATTCTTCCTCCAGCGACCGCAGCGTCTGGATGCGCAGGCCGATGCCTTCCGGCCGCTCTTCCGCCTGCACGGTCAGGACCAGCGACTTGCCGGGCTCCAGCAAGTCGCGGTACTGGTTCAGCATTTCAGAGAACAGCACTGCCTCGAACTGGCCGGACGAATCGGAAAAGGCGACGATGCCCATCTTGTTGCCGGTGCGCGTCTTGCGCTCCTGCTTGGAGGTCACCGTGCCGGCGAGGCGACCGGCGGTCGCGCCGCGCTTCACCGCCGCGGCGAAGTCACCGAAGGTCTGCACGCGCATCTTGGAGAGGATCGGCGCATAGGTGTCGAGCGGGTGGGCCGACAGGTAGAAGCCGAGCACCTGGAATTCGCGGTGCAGCTTTTCCGAGGCGAGCCAGGGCGTGTAGGACGGAAGCGTGATGACCTCCGGCCCCGTTGCCGCGCCCATGCCGAAGATATCGCCCTGCCCGCTCGTCTTGTTTTCCTGCGCGCGCTGGGCGGCGCCGAGAAGCCTGTCGAGGCCGGCGATCATCGCCGCGCGATCATGGCCGAAACAATCGAAGGCGCCGGCGACGATCAGGCTCTCGAAGACCCGGCGGTTGACGAACTTGGGGTCGATGCGCACGCAAAAATCTTCCAGACTCTTGAACGGCGCCGTACCGCGCACATCGACGATATGCTGCACCGCGGCCCCGCCGACGCCCTTGATGGCGGCAAGCGCATAGTAGATGCGGTTTTCCCCGGTCTCGAAATGAGGGAACGAGGTCTGCACCGAGGGCGGGATGACCTCGATACCGAGCCGGCCGGCATCCTGCCGGAAATCGTTCAGCTTGTCCGTGTTGGACATATCGTAGGTCATCGACGCGGCGAGGAACTCGACCGGGTAATGCGCCTTGAGATAGGCCGTCTGGTAGGAGACGATGGCATAGGCGGCGGCGTGCGACTTGTTGAAGCCATAGTTCGCGAACTTGGCGAGCAGGTCGAAGATGAGATCCGACTGCGGCTTCGACACGCCGTTCTTGACGGCGCCATCGACGAAGCGGGCGCGCTGCTTGTCCATTTCCTCCTTGATCTTCTTGCCCATGGCGCGGCGCAGTAGATCGGCTTCGCCGAGCGAATAGCCAGACAGGACCTGGGCGATCTGCATCACCTGTTCCTGGTAGACGATAACGCCCTGCGTCTCCTTGAGGAGATGGTCGATCATCGGGTGGATCGATTCGATCTCCTCCTCGCCGTGCTTGCGGGCGTTGTAGACAGGGATGTTCTCCATCGGGCCCGGGCGATAAAGCGCCACCAGCGCGATGATGTCTTCGATGCAGTCGGGCCGCATGCCGATCAGCGCCTTGCGCATGCCCGCGCTTTCCACCTGGAACACGCCGACCGTCTCACCGCGCGACAGCATCTCGTAGGTCAGCTGGTCGTCGAGCGGCAGGCTTTCGAGCTTTACCTCGATTGCGCGCTTGCGGATGAAATCGACCGCCGTCTTCAGCACCGTCAGCGTCTTCAGGCCGAGGAAGTCGAACTTGACGAGGCCGGCCTGCTCGACCCATTTCATGTTGAACTGGGTGACCGGCATGTCGGAGCGCGGATCGCGGTACATCGGCACGAGCTGCGAGAGCGGACGGTCGCCGATCACGATACCGGCGGCGTGCGTCGACGCGTGGCGGTAGAGGCCCTCGATCTTCTGGGCAATGTCGAGCAGGCGCGCGACGACCGGCTCCTTCTCGGCCTCTTCCTGCAGTTTCGGCTCCTCCTCGATCGCCTTGTAGAGCGGCGTCGGGTTGGCCGGATTGTTCGGCACGAGCTTGCAGATCTTGTCGACCTGGCCATAGGGCATTTCGAGCACGCGGCCGACGTCGCGCAGCGCCGCGCGCGCCTGCAGCGACCCGAACGTGATGATCTGCGCCACCTGCTCGCGGCCGTATTTCTGCTGCACGTAGCGGATCACCTCTTCGCGGCGATCCTGGCAGAAGTCGATGTCGAAGTCCGGCATCGAGACGCGTTCCGGATTGAGGAAGCGTTCGAAGAGCAGCGAGAAGCGCAGCGGATCGACGTCGGTGATCGTCAACGCATAGGCGACCAGCGAGCCCGCGCCCGATCCACGCCCCGGGCCGACGGGGATGTTGTGCTGCTTGGCCCATTTGATGAAGTCGGCAACGATCAGGAAGTAGCCGGGGAACTTCATGCGCTCGATGACGCTGAGCTCGAAGTCCAGCCGCTCGCGATAGTCCTGTTCCGTATAGCCCGGCGTCAGGCCGAGCAGTTCCATGCGGCTTTCCAGCCCCTCCACGGACTGGCGCCGCAGTTCCGCGGACTCCGCGCGCTCCGCCTCCTCCGGATCGTCCGTCGCACCGGTGAAACGCGGCAGGATCGGCCCGCGTGTCTGCAGCACGAAGGAGCAGCGCCGAGCGATCTCGATCGTGCTCTCCAGCGCCTCCGGCAGGTCGGCGAAGAGCTTCGCCATGTCCTTGCGGCTCTTGAGATAATGGTCCGGTGACAGGCGGAAACGGTTGTCGTCGGACACCATCGCATTGTGCGCCACCGCCATCAGGGCGTCATGCGCATCGTAATCGTCGGGTGCCGGGAAGAACGGCTCGTTGGTCGCGACCAGCGGCACGTCCTCCGCATAGGCGAGCTCGACCATGCGCCGTTCATGCTGCCTGTCAAAGCGGCCGTGCCGCTGCAATTCGATATAAAGCCGGTCGCCGAACACGCGCTTCAGCGCGTGAAGCCGCGCCCGTGCGACGGCCGGCTGGCCGGCGAGGAAGGCCATGTCGACGGGGCCGCCGAGCGCACCGGAAAGCGCGATCAGTCCTTCCGCTCCCTCTTCCTGCAGCCAGCTATAGGCAACGCGGATCGCCTGGCTGCCTTCGCCGCCGAGATAGGCACGGCTGACAAGCGCGACGAGCCGGGCATAGCCCGCATCGGTCGCCGCGAGAAGGACGATCGAAGGCAGCTTTGCAAGCTGGGCCTGCCCGCCGCGCCGCTCGCCTTCCCCCTCGTCTTCCATGTCGATGGACAGCTGGCAGCCGATCAACGGCTGGATGCCGTCGCCGACTGCCTTCTGCGAGAATTCGAGCGCCGCGAACAGATTGTTCGTATCGGTGATCGCGATCGCCGGCTGCTGGTCGGACATCGCCTTGCCGATGATCTTCTTGATCGGCAGGGCGCCCTCGAGCAGCGAGAAGGCCGAATGGACGCGCAGATGCACGAATTCCGGCGTCTCTCCGATTGTCACGCCATCCGTCTTCTGCGCCGCGTCCGCCATGCCATCATCCTTCCGATCAGGAAGGGAAGCTTAAGCGGATTCGCACCCCTCCCGTCCAGACCGTTCTTGGCGTTGCACCCGCTTTCCACGCATGCAACACCGAACGGACGGGGACATACAGTCAGATGCCGAAGAGGATGACGGAGAAGCTGGCGACGAACATGGCCATGGAGGTGAATGCTGCAAGATCACGAAGAAAATCGGTCATTGTGGCTCCCTTTCCTTTTATGTTTTCATTTTGTTCTATTATTGTTCTCGTGTCAACCCTTATCCACAGGCCCTCTGGACCGGCATTGCGCGGCACAATAAGGTCGCGTCGATCACATGGAGGAAATGAGATGAAGTCGTTGAGTGCCGCCCTTCTGCTGTCGCTTGCCCTGCCCCTTGCGGCCGAGGCCGCGGACTTTCCGGCCGAGCGCGTCGCAGCCATGGCGAGCGGCGACTGGAACAAGGACGGCGTGGCCGATCTCGTCCTCGTCGCAACGCCGGGCGACAACAGCGGCGAGGATAACGGGCTTTACGTCTATATCGCCAAGCCGGAAGAGAACCGCCTGACGCTCGCCCTCACGCTGCCCAACACCATCTGGGGAAACCTCGCCATGTATGGGCAGGAGCCGGAGCTCGCCGCGCTCGCCAACGGCTCGTTCACGCTGACGACGAAGAACGATTCTGTCGGCCGTGACCGCTGGCGGCAGTCACTGACCATCGCCTACCGCAATTTCGATTTCATCGTCGCGGGCTATACGTTCTCGTCCTACGACACGCTCAATCCGGACGCCGGCAGCGAATGCGATCTCAACGTTCTGACCGGCAAGGGCAAGGCCCGCGGCCAGCCGATTGCCGGCAGGGCGCAGTTCGTGCTGCTCAAGGATTGGCAGGACGATGTCGGCCGCTCGATCTGCGGCCTCGACAACTGACAGGAAAAACCGGGACCGGCCTCAGGCGAGTTCACGCACGAGGCCGTCCTCGATCGTCACGCGGCGATCCATCAGGCCGGCAAGCTCGTGGTTGTGGGTCGCGATAAGCGCGGCAAGGCCGGACTGGCGGGCGAGCGCCTCCAGCGCCTCGAAGACATAACCCGCAGTCTCGGGGTCAAGATTGCCGGTCGGCTCGTCAGCCAGCAGAAGAAGCGGCGCATTGGCGACGGCGCGCGCGATGGCGACGCGCTGCTGCTCCCCACCGGAAAGTTCCGAGGGGCGATGGTCTGCACGATGGCCGATGCGCATGTAATCGAGCAGCTGGGCGGCGCGCTCGCGCGCCTCCGCCTTGGTGAGGCCGGAGATGAGCTGCGGCATCATGATGTTTTCCAGCGCGCTGAATTCCGGCAGCAGGTGATGGAACTGGTAGACGAAGCCGATCTCGCTGCGGCGGATTGCCGTGCGCTGGTCATCGGCGAGCGTCGCGCAGGAATGGCCGTTGACGAAGACCTCGCCGGCATCCGGCTTCTCGAGAAGGCCGGCGACATGCAGCAGGGTCGACTTGCCTGTGCCGGACGGGGCGACGAGCGCAACGGTCTCGCCGCTCTTGAGCGTGAAATCGGCCCCCTTCAGGATCGACAGCAGGGTCTCGCCCTGGCCGTAGTGCCGTTCGATGCCCTTCAGTTCCAGAGCGACGCGCGCATTCATGCGTTTATCCTATTCGTACCGCAGGGCCTGGACGGGATCGAGCTTGGAGGCACGCCAGGCAGGGAAGATCGTCGCGAGGAAGGAGAGCGCCAGCGCCATGACGATGACCGAGACCGTCTCGCCGGCATTCATGTCCGCCGGAAGCTGGCTGAGGAAATAGAGCTCCGGATTGAACAGCGTCGTGCCCGAGAGCCACGAGAAGAACTGCCGGATCGATTCGACATTGAGGCAGACGACAACCCCGAGCAGCACGCCCGCAAAAGTGCCGACCGTGCCGATCGCCGCGCCCGTCATGAAGAAGATGCGCATGATCGAGCCTGACGTCGCCCCCATGGTGCGCAGGATCGCGATGTCGCTGCCCTTGTCCTTCACCAGCATGATGAGGCCGGAGATGATGTTGAGCGCGGCCACGAGCACGATCAGCGTGAGGATCATGAACATGACGTTGCGCTCGACCTGCAGGGCCGAGAAGAAGGTGCGGTTGCGCTGGCGCCAGTCGGTGATGAAGATCTGGCGTTCGGCGGCGGCCTCGATCGGCTGGCGCAAGTCGTCGACATCGTCGGGGTTGGCGACGAACAGTTCGATCGACTGCACGATGCCTTCGGCATTGAAATAGAGCTGTGCTTCTTCGAGCGGCATATAGATGATCGACGCGTCGTATTCCGACATGCCGATCTCGAAGATGGCGGAAACCGTGTAGGTCTTCACGCGCGGATTGACGCCGAGCGGCGTGACGTCGCCCTCGGGTGCGACGAGCGTGATCTGGCCGCCGGCGCTGAGGCCGAGCTGTTCGGCCATACGCGAGCCGATCGCGACGCCGCTGCCGGCGGCAAAGCCCACGAGGTCGCCTTCCTTGATGTTGTCGGAGACGGCCTTCATCTTGGCAAGGTCGTCGGCGCGCACGCCGCGCACCAGCGCGCCGGTCCCCGCGCCCGCAGTGCCGGAGGCCAGCGTCTGGCCCTCGACGAGCGGGATCGCCATGGTGATGCCCGGGACAGCGGAAAGCCGCTCGGCGAGCGCGGCATAATTGTTCAGCGGCGTATCGATCGGCTGGACGATCATGTGGCCGTTGATGCCGAGGATGCGCGAGATCAGCTCGGTGCGGAAGCCGTTCATGACGGCCATGACGATGATGAGCGTCGCGACACCCAGCATGATGCCGATGAAGGAGAACCCGGCAATCACCGAGATGAAGGCTTCCTTGCGCCGGGAGCGCAGGTAGCGCCAGGCGACCATCCGCTCGAAGGCGGAGAACGGGCGGCTCTTGTTGAAGGCCTGCGCCCCGGTTGCAGATGCACCGCTCGCTGCGTCAGCCATGGTTCCTCCCGTTGCCGCCTGCGCCTGCGGGCATCAGTTGCCGGATGTCAGGCGGTTGATCGCCGCCTCGATGGTCAGCGTCTCGCGCTCGCCGGTCTTGCGGTCCTTGATCTCGACCTCACCGTTCGCAATGCCCCGCGGACCGGCGATGACCTGCAGCGGCGCGCCAATGAGGTCGGCGGTCGCGAACTTCGCGCCGGCACGTTCATCCTTGTCGTCGTAGAGCACGTCGATGCCGGCGTTCAGCAGTGCGCCGTAGACTTGCTCGCAGGCCGCGTCGCAGGCGGCATCGCCCGACTTCATGTTGATGACGACGACTTCGAACGGCGCGACGGCCTTCGGCCAGATGATGCCGTTCTCGTCATGCGAGGCTTCAATGATGGCGGGCACGAGGCGCGTCGGGCCAATGCCGTAGGATCCCATGTGCACGGTGTGTTCCTTGCCGTCAGGGCCCTGAACCTTGGCACCCATGGCTTCGGAATATTTCGTACCGAAATAGAAGATGTGACCAACCTCGATGCCCCGGGCCGACAGGCGTTCGCCTTCCGGAATCGCCTCGAAGGCGGGCGCGTCGTGCATCTCGGAAGTGGCCGCATAGCGCGAGGTCCACTTGTCGAAAATGCCCTTGAGGCCTGCGACGTCCTCAAAGTTGGTGTCTTCGCCGGGAACGTCGAAGTTCAGGAAGTCCTTGTGGCAGAAGACTTCGGATTCGCCGGTATCGGCGAGGATGATGAATTCGTGGCTGAGGTCGCCGCCGATCGGGCCGGTATCGGCGCGCATCGGGATGGCGCGCAGGCCCATGCGCGAGAAGGTGCGCAGATAGGCCGCGAACATGCGGTTATAGGCGTGCACGGCGCCCTCGCGGTTGAGATCGAAGGAATAGGCGTCCTTCATCAGGAACTCGCGCGAGCGCATGGTGCCGAAACGCGGACGGATCTCGTCGCGGAACTTCAGCTGGATATGATATAGGTTGAGCGGCAGGTCCTTGTAGGACTTCACAAACGAACGGAAGACGTCCGTGATCATTTCCTCATTGGTCGGGCCGTAGAGCATCGGGCGCTCCTGGCGGTCCTTGATGCGCAGCATCTCCTTGCCGTAGGCGTCGTAGCGGCCGCTTTCCTGCCAGAGCTCGGCGGACTGCAGCGTCGGCATCAGCAACTCGACGGCGCCGGAACGGTTCTGTTCCTCGCGGATGATGGCGTTCACCTTGTCGAGGACGCGCTTGCCCAGCGGCAGCCAGGTATAGATACCCTGGGACTGTTGCTTGACCATGCCCGCACGCAGCATGAGCCGGTGGGAGACGATCTCGGCCTCCTTGGGGTTTTCCTTGAGGATGGGCAGGAAGAAGCGGGAAAGGCGCATATCGGGTTCCGGAGTGACTGATCCGCCCTATTTCGGGAATCGGGCAAAATGACGTTGATTTTGATGCGTTCATAAACGCTTCGCCACAGGAAGGAAACCCGGCAGCCCGAGGCGGAACACCGACTCACGCGAGCCGTCCACCGCCCGAGCGATCCAAAGAAATGTGGCAGAAAAATGGGGCCGCCAATAACAGAAATTGCGCGCGCCTTGTCAATGGAAAAATTTTATTCCACTGTAGCAAAAATGCAAAAAAAGCGGATGACAACGCCTAACGTTTGGGCTAGTTTCAGGCCACAAAACAGGCAAGAAGTGCAAATTCTTGCCATTTTCGCGGTCAAGTCTTGGGAGGATCAGATCTTTGGCGCGCGCAGACGCTGCCACCGCACAACGGATAAAGATCACGCGATACCTGTAAAACAAGGCTTTCAGCCTTGTTTTTTTTGCCTTTTACCGACGATGCCTCCGCCTCTAGCAAATTCGCCGGAAAGGTCCATGCGTCAAAGACGCACACCGCGCGCGCTCCGCGACACTCCGCCTCACCCAAAGTGATGCAAATCCCTCGGCATGCACATGACTCGGCGTCAGAGGTCCGCTCCGCCGGCATTTTCCTGAAAAATGGGAGAGACGCCCAGCGGAAGACTTTTCCCGAACAGCCCGGGACACCTGGAATGGCTTGCCCCTGGCCCCGGCGGGCGCGTTAACCTTTGTGGCAGCCGCCTATCTGAAACTCGGCATGAACTGCGGAATGGAATCGATGCCGTAGCCGAGGCGCACCGACAGGACGTACCAGGTGCCGTAAATGATGGCGGAAACGATCGTCGTCGTCAGAACGATGCGGCCACCGCGGAACCGTGCCGGCGCGCTTTCCACCGTACCGGGCACCACCTCCTCCGCCTCCGCCTGCGTCCTCAGCCCGAAGGGCAGCACGGCAAAGAGCGTCATCCACCAGACGATGAAATAGACGGCGAAGTAGGAAAAGATCTGCATGGGCGGCCTCTCGTGCGACAGCGGTCTTTTACGCTTGTCGCGGGCGAAGTTCAAACGGCGCAAGGGCGGCGTGCTGTCACACCCGTTTCGGCGGTGCTGCGCGTCCCCGCCGCGCCTGTGGCGACGGGGATGAATGCGCCTGTACCTGCCTCGTCAGACCTTTGTCAGGAAAACGGTGACGACGGGCTTCTTGCCCCAGATCTCGTTCGCCGTGGAGCGCACCGCGCGGCGCACGGCCTCGCGCACCATCTCAAGGTCCTTGCGGCGCGCGCGCGGGATGCTTTCGACGGCGCCGAGCACGGCGTCATAGAGCGTATCGCCCATGTCCTCGCCCTCGTCGTCGAACTGCGGCAGGCCGAAGGGCTCCACCTCGGGATCGCCCTGGAAGTCGTAGCGGCTGTCGAGCAGGATGCTGACGGCGACATGGCCGACGAAGGCGAGCTTGCGGCGGTCGCCGATGCCCATCTCGTCATAGTCGCCGATGAGATTGCCATCCTTGAAGATACGGCCGAAGGGCGCGTGATCGACGACCTCGGGCTCACCCGGCGCCAGCCTCAGGATATCGCCGTTGCGCACGCGCGGCACGTCGGCGATGCCCGACTGTTCGGCAAGCTCGGCATGGGCGGTGAGATGTGCAGCCTCGCCGTGCACGGGCACGACCATCTTCGGCCGCGTCCAGCCGTACATCTGCTGCAGTTCGTGGCGGCGCGGGTGGCCGGAAACGTGTACCAGCGCCTCGCTGTCGGTGATGACGTTGATGCCCTGCTCCACCAGCCCGTTCTTGATGTCGTTGATCGCCTTCTCGTTGCCCGGAATGGCGCGCGAGGAGAAGATGATCGTGTCGCCATCGGTGAAGGCGACGTTGCGCATCTCGTCGCGGGCGATCTTGGCGAGAGCCGCGCGCGGCTCGCCCTGGCTGCCGGTCAGGATGACGACGACCTTGTCGCGCGGGATATAGCCGAACTCGTCTTCCGCGATGAAGGGCTTCAGGCCTTCCATGAGGCCGATGTCGCGGGCGACTTCCGTCACGCGCTTCATGGAACTGCCGAGCAGAAGCACCTCGCGGCCGGCAGCTTCGGCAGCCTGGGCGATGGAGCGGATGCGGCCGACATTCGATGAGAAGGTGGTGATGCCCACCCTGCCCTCGGCGGCCTCGATGATCTTGGTGAGGCTTTCCGACACTTCACGCTCGGAGGGCGAAACGCCATCGCGCAGCGCATTGGTGCTGTCGCAGATCAACGCCAGCACGCCCTCGTCGCCGAGTTTGCGGAAACGCGTCTCGTCCGTCAGGGGGCCAAGCGAGGGATCGAGGTCGATCTTCCAGTCGCCGGTGTGGATGACGGTGCCGAGCGGCGTCTTGATCGCCAGCGACATCGGCTCGGGAATGGAGTGGTTGACGCCGATCGCCTCGATCTCGAACGGGCCGACATTGATACGGTCGCCCTGCTTGAAGATCGTCACCGGGATTTCGGTGCGGCTCCTCTCGTAGTCGCGCTTGGCCTCCAGCATGCCTGCGGTGAAGGGCGAGGCATAGACCGGCACGTTGAGACCCGGCCACAGCTCGTTCAGCGCGCCGTAATGGTCCTCGTGCGCATGGGTGATGATGATGCCCTTGAGATTCTTGCGCTCCTCGGCGAGGAAGCGGATATCGGGCAGCACGAGATCGACCCCCGGCAGGTCCGGCCCCGGAAAGGTGACGCCGCAATCGACCATGATCCACTGGCGGTTCTTCTTCGGGCCGTAGCCGTAGAGCGCCAGGTTCATGCCGATTTCGCCGACGCCGCCAAGCGGCAGGAATACCAGTTCGTCTTCTTTTGCCATCGGCTTCTAAAATTCCTATCCAAAAAACACGTCGCCGGCCGCGATCAATCGCGTGCCGCCGTCATCCGTCTCCAGTTTCAGGAGACCTGTATCATCAATTCCGGAAAAGCGCCCGGAAATAGAACGGTCGGGCAGATTGACCGTGATGTTTTCCCCGATGCCGCCCGCCACCCGTTTCCAGCGCTCCATGATGGCGACAATGCCCTGTCCGCCGTCCCACAGCGACAGGGTCGTCGCCATCGACTGGAAGAGATGGGCGAACAGCTCCTCCGGCGAAGCGGTGGCGCCGAACTCGCGCAGCATCGCCACGGGGTAGAGCCCTGCATCCGGCGCGACGGCGACATTGATCCCGATGCCGATGACCAGCCCGTGGCGCCCGTCGGGGAGCGTCTCCCCCTCGATCAGAATGCCGCAGACCTTGCGGCGATCGACGAGGATGTCGTTCGGCCACTTGATCAGCACATCGGGCGCGTCGAGCGGCATGATGCGGCTCACCCCGTCCTGCACGGCGACGGCGACGGCGAGCGGCAGGGAGCCGAGCCGGTCCATCGGCGCAGGATCGATCAGGAGCAGCGAAGCGTAGAGATTGCCGGGCTCGGAAAACCAGGCGCGTCCGCGCCGGCCGCGACCGCCCGTCTGCCGCTCCGCCGTGATCCAGAGACCGGAAAGCGCGCCCTTTCGGGCGCGCTCCAGGCATTCCGTATTGGTCGAGCCCACTTGCGCGAGCGCCTCATGCCGGAAGTCGTCCAGCGACATCCGGCGGTGCGTGCCGGACCCGCTCAAAAGAACGTCCGGGCCGCAGCTTCGGCGGCAGCGCCGATCGGCCCGCCGATCAGCACGTAGCCGACGACGAACAGGCCGGAAAGGCCGAAGACCAGCTTCAGTTCGCCGGCCGTGCGGGCGAACTCACCAGTCGGCTCGTCGAACCACATCACCTTGATGATGCGCAGGTAGTAGTAGGCGCCGACGACCGAGGCGAGCACGCCGATGATGGCGAGCGCATAGAGATGCGCCTCGATGGCCGCCATGAAGACGAAGTACTTGGCGAAGAAGCCTGCCATCGGCGGGATGCCGGCGAGCGAGAACATCAGGATCGTCAGAACGGTCGCCATGAACGGGTTGGTCGAGGCAAGGCCCGCGAGGTCGTTGATGTCCTCGACATTGCCGCCTTCCTTGCGGCGCATGGCGAGGATGATCGCGAAGGTGCCGAGCGTCATGACCATGTAGATCAGCATATAGAGCGCAACGCCGCGCACGCCCGCCATGGAGCCGGCGGCAAGGCCGACCAGCGCATAGCCCATGTGGCCGATCGAGGAATAGGCCATCAGGCGCTTGATGTTGCGCTGGCCGATGGCCGCGAAGGCACCGAGCAGCATGGAGGCGATCGAAATGAAGACGATGACCTGCTGCCAGTCGGCAACGACGGGCTCGAAGGCTTCGATGACGATGCGCACGAGCATGGCCATGGCGGCGACTTTCGGCGCAGCGGCGAAGAAGGCCGTGACCGGGGTCGGCGCACCTTCATAGACGTCCGGCGTCCACATATGGAACGGCACGGCCGAAATCTTGAATGCGAGGCCGGCAAGGATGAACACCAGGCCGAAGACAAGGCCCAGCGAGCGGCCCTCGGCGGTCAGCGCGGCGGCGATCTCCTGGAAGCCGATATGGCCGGTGAAGCCGTAGACCAGCGACATGCCGTAGAGCAGCATTCCGGAGGAGAGAGCGCCGAGCACGAAGTACTTCAGGCCCGCTTCCGTCGAGCGCAGGCTGTCACGGTTGATCGCGGCGACGACGTAGAGCGCCAGCGACTGGAGCTCCAGCGCGAGATAGAGCGACAGAAGGCTGTTGGCCGAGATCATCAGCAGCATGCCGAGCGTCGACAGCACGATGAGCACCGGAAACTCGAAACGGTCGAGCTGCTCCGAGCGGGCGTGGCCGACCGTCATCACCATGGCGGTGATCGAGCCGATCAGCGCCAGCACCTTCATGAACTTGGCAAAGGGATCGGAGACGAAGGCGCCGCCATAGGCCTGGCCCTCGCCCGTGGCGAGCCCCAGCCAGAGGCCGGAGATGATGAGCAGCGCGACGGCAAGCCCCGTGACGGTCGTGCCCGAGCGTTCGCCCGAGAACACGCCGATCATCAGAAGGGCCAGAGCGCCGACGGCAAGAATGATCTCGGGGGTCGAGAGTTGAAGGCTGGCAAGGATCGTATCAGCGGTCATGTCTTCGAGTCCCGTCGTCAGTTCGCCGAAAGCGCAACGGATTGCGCCGCCTGCAGAGCCGCGGAGTAGTTATTGAGCAGCGCGTCGACCGAAGCCGCCGTCGCATCGAATACCGGCGCCGGATAGACACCGTAGAAGATCGTCAGGATCAGGAGCGGATAGAGCAGCAGCTTCTCGCGCAGATCAAGATCGAGCAGCGATTTCAGGCTTTCCTTCTCGAGCGCACCGAAGATCACCCGGCGATAGAGCCAGAGGGCGTAGGAGGCCGAGAGGATGACGCCGGTCGTTGCGAAGAGCGCGACCCAGGTGTTGGCGCGGAAGATGCCGATCAGGGTCATGAACTCGCCGACGAAACCCGAGGTGCCCGGAAGGCCCACATTCGCCATGGTGAAGATCATGAAGGCGACCGCGTATTTCGGCATGTTGTTGACGAGGCCGCCATAGGCCGCAATCTCGCGCGTGTGCAGCCGGTCATAGACGACGCCGACGCAGAGGAAGAGCGCGCCGGAGACGATGCCGTGCGACAGCATCTGGAAGATAGCGCCCTGAAGGCCCTGCGCATTGGCCGCGAAGATGCCCATCGTGACGTAACCCATATGGGCGACCGACGAATAGGCGATCAGCTTCTTGATGTCGTCCTGCATCATCGCGACCAGCGAGGTGTAGATGATGGCGATGACCGACAGCGCGAAGACGAACGGAGCAAAATAGTCCGAGGCCAGCGGGAACATGGCAAGCGAGAAACGGATGAAACCGTAGCCGCCAAGCTTCAGGAGAACGCCGGCCAGAATGACCGAGCCGGCCGTCGGCGCCTGAACGTGCGCGTCGGGAAGCCAGGTGTGGACCGGCCACATCGGCATCTTCACCGCGAAGGAGGCGAAGAAGGCGAGCCACAGCCAGGTCTGCATATGAGCCGGGAAGTTGTAGGCGAGCAGTTCCGTGATGTCCGTCGTCCCGGCCTGCCAGTACATCGCCATGATGGCGAGCAGCATCAGCACAGAGCCGAGCAGCGTGTAGAGGAAGAACTTGTAGGACGCGTAGACGCGATCCTTGCCGCCCCACACGCCGATGATGATGAACATCGGAATGAGGCCCGCTTCGAAGAACACGTAGAACAGCACGATGTCCAGCGAGACGAAGACGCCGACCATGAACACTTCCAGAAGCAGGAAGGCGATCATGTATTCGCGCAGGCGCTTCTCGATCGAATGCCAGCTCGCGAGCACGCAGAACGGCATCAGGAAGGTCGACAGGATGACGAACAGCATGGAGATGCCGTCGACGCCGAGATGATAGGAGATGCCGGTGCCGAGCCATTCGGTCTTCTCGACCATCTGGAAACCGGGGTTCGAATTGTCGAAACCGATCCAAATGAAGAGCGAGAGCACGAAGGTGAAGACCGTCGTCAGCAGCGAGACGTTCAGGATGTTGCGGCGGCCATACGGGCTGTCCTCACGGGTCAGCAGCAGAAGCGCCACGCCGACGAGCGGGAGGAAGGTGACCGCTGAAAGAATGGGCCAATCGGTCATCAGAGGGAGCTCCCGAGCATCATCCAGGTAACGAGTGCTGCAATACCCAGCAGCATCGAGAATGCGTAGTGATAGAGGTAACCGGTCTGGAGGCGAACGACGCGTTCGGTGACATCGGCCACGCGGGCGGCGATACCGTTCGGGCCGAGGCCGTCGATGACGGCGCCATCACCCTTCTTCCAGAGGAACTTGCCGACCCACATGGCAGGACGGACGAAGATGAAGTCGTACAGTTCGTCGAAGTACCACTTGTTGAGCAGGAACTGGTAGAGACCGCGGTGCTGCTCGGCGAGGTACTTCGGCGTTTCCGGCGAGCGGATGTACATGTACCAGGCGGTGACGAAACCGAGGGCCATGGCCGCGAACGGGCTCCACTTCACCCATTTCGGAACGTGATGGTACTCGTTGACGAGGTCGTTGCCCGGCAGCGTGAACAGGGCACCCTGCCAGAATTCGGCATAGTGGTGGCCGAAGAAATACTCGACGAAGATCACGCCCGCGACGACCGCACCGGTGGCCAGCAAATAGAGCGGGATCAGCATCACGGCCGGCGACTCGTGCACGTGGTGCATGACGTCGGCAGAGGCGCGCGGCTTGCCGAAGAAGGTCATGAAGGCCAGGCGCCAGGAGTAGAAGCTCGTGAAGAGCGCGGCGATGACCAGGAGCACGAAGGCGAAACCGGCGACCGGGCTGTGCGAGGCGAAGGTCGATTCGATGATCGCATCCTTCGAGAAGAAGCCGGCAAAACCGATGACCGTACCGGGAATGCCGACGCCGGTCAGGGCGAGCGTGCCGATCGTCATCATCCAGAAGGTGATCGGGATGTGCTTGCGAAGACCGCCCATGTAACGCATGTCCTGCTCGCCATCGACGGCGTGGATCACCGAGCCGGCGCCAAGGAACAGAAGCGCCTTGAAGAAGGCGTGCGTGAAGAGGTGGAAGACCGCCGCACCATAGGCGCCGATGCCGAGCGCGACGAACATGTAGCCGAGCTGCGAGCAGGTCGAATAGGCGATGACGCGCTTGATGTCGTTCTGCACGAGGCCGACCGTCGCCGCGAAGAAGGCGGTGATGGCACCGACCAGCGTCACGACCATCAGGGCGGTGTGCGACAGTTCGAAGATCGGCGACATGCGGGCGACGAGGAAGACGCCGGCGGTAACCATGGTCGCGGCATGGATGAGCGCCGAAACGGGCGTCGGGCCTTCCATGGCGTCCGGCAGCCAGGTGTGCAGCAGGAACTGCGCCGACTTGCCCATCGCGCCCATGAAGAGCAGGAGGCAGGTTGCTGTCAGCGCATCCGCCTTGTCGAGGCTCATGCCGAACAGCGTGATGACGGGGGCTGCGGCATCCGCGGCGCCTTCGGCCGGCAGATAGGTCGCGGCCGTCGCGAAGATCGTCTCGAAGTTGATCGAACCGAAGAGCACGAAGACGCTGGAAATGCCGAGGATGAAGCCGAAGTCACCGACGCGGTTGACGATGAAGGCCTTCATGGCGGCAGCGCAGGCCGACGGCTTCTTGTACCAGAAACCGATCAAGAGGTAGGACGCAAGGCCCACGCCTTCCCAGCCGAAGAACATCTGCAGCAGATTGTCCGACGTCACCAGCATGAGCATGGCGAAGGTGAAGAGCGAGAGATACGCGAAGAAGCGCGGCCGATGCGGGTCGTGGTGCATGTAGCCGATGGAATAGACATGCACGAGCGTCGAGACGGAGTTCACGACGACGAGCATGACGGCCGTCAGCGTATCGACGCGGAACGCCCACTCGACGTCGAAGCCGCCCGACTGGATCCAGCGCAGCACGCTGACCTTGACCATCTCCGTCTCGCCCATGGCGACGTCGAAGAAGACGATCCACGACAGGACTGCCGCCAGGATCATGAAGCCGGACGTGACATATTCGGACGCCTTGGCGCCGATGGCATTGCCACCGATGCCGGCGATCAGGAAGCCGATCAGCGGAAGGAAGACGATTGCCTTGATGATGGTATCCATGACCCGATCAGCCCTTCATCATATTGACGTCTTCGACGGCGATCGAACCGCGGTTGCGGTAGAAGACGACGAGAATTGCAAGACCGATGGCCGCTTCCGCAGCCGCGACGGTCAGAATGAACAGCGCGAAGACCTGGCCGACGATGTCGTTCAGGAAGTGCGAGAATGCGACCATGTTGATGTTGACCGACAAGAGGATGAGTTCGATCGACATCAGGATGACGATGACGTTCTTCCGGTTCAGGAAGATACCGAAGACGCCGAGGGTGAAGAGGATGGCGCTGACGGTGAGATAGTGGGAAATACCGATTTCCATGATGCTTTTCCTTGGGCTCGCGCTGCCTCAGATGCCCTGACCGGGCTTCACCTTGACGATCTCGACGGCGGTCTCCGGCGTGCGGGCGACCTGGGTCGGGATGTCCTGGCGCTTGATATGCGGCTTGTGGCGCAGCGTCAGCACGATCGCGCCGATCATGGCGACGAGCAGCACGAGGCCGGCGATCTGGAAGTAGTAGACGTAGTGGGTATAGAGCACGTCGCCGAGGGCGGCCGTGTTCTGGCGCTCGGCGACCGGCGGGATCGGCATCGAGGCGTTGCTGGCGATTTCCGGCGAGAGCGTGGAGCCCCCGACGACGACCACGAGCTCGATCGCAAGGATCAGGCCGATCAGCGCACCGACCGGCGCGTATTCCAGGGCACCTGCCCTCAATTCGGCGAAATCGATGTCGAGCATCATGACGACGAAGAGGAAGAGGACCGCGACCGCGCCGACATAGACGACCAGCAGGATCATCGCCAAGAACTCGGCGCCCGTCAGAAGGAACAGGCCCGCCGAGTTGAAGAAGGTGAGGATCAGGAACAGCACGGAATAGACCGGGTTCCTGGACGCGATCACCATGAAGGCGGACGCCACCGCCACGAAGGCGAACAGATAGAAGAATAGAGCCTGCAGACCCATTTTGGTGCCTTTTCGTCTTCCCCGGAGAAGGTTCCCCCTCCCCCGTCGAAGCCTGACGACCGCTCGTCAGGCACTTTACATTCGTTATGCCTTCCGCCTGAAATCAGCGGTAAGGCGAATCCATAGCGATGTTGCGGGCGATTTCCCGCTCCCAGCGATCGCCGTTCTCGAGCAACTTCTGCTTGTCGTAGTAGAGCTCTTCGCGCGTTTCCGTCGAGAACTCGAAGTTCGGGCCCTCGACGATGGCGTCGACCGGGCAGGCTTCCTGGCAGAAGCCGCAATAGATGCACTTCACCATGTCGATATCGTAACGCACCGTGCGGCGCGTGCCGTCATTGCGGCGGGGCCCCGCCTCGATGGTGATAGCCTGAGCCGGACAGATGGCTTCGCACAGCTTGCAGGCAATGCAGCGCTCCTCACCGTTCGGATAACGGCGCAGCGCGTGCTCGCCGCGGAAGCGCGGGGAGACCGGGCCCTTTTCGAAGGGATAGTTCACCGTCGCCTTGGGACGGAAGAAATAGCGCATCGACAGGAAGAACGCGCCGACGAATTCCTTGAGGAACAGCGAATTTACGGCTTGCGAAAGACTAGCCATGCTTAAGCTCCAATGCTGCTGAGGTCGCGGGCGGTCATGCGGACCAGCCCGTAAGCTTCAGCACGAATGCAACGATGACGACCATGGCGAGCGAGATCGGAAGGAAGACCTTCCAGCCGAGACGCATGAGCTGGTCGTAGCGGTAGCGCGGCACGAAGGCCTTCACCATCGCGAACATGAAGAAGACGAAGCACGCCTTCAGGACGAACCACACGATGCCCGGGACCCAGTTGAGGAACCAGACGTCGACCGGGGGCAGCCAGCCGCCGAGGAAGAGGATCGTGGTCAGCGCGCACATCAGGCAGATGGCAGCGTATTCGCCAAGCATGAACATCATGTACGGGGTGGAGCCGTACTCGACCATGAAGCCGGCGACGAGTTCGGATTCGGCTTCCGGCAGGTCGAAGGGCGGGCGGTTCGTTTCGGCGAGCGCCGAGATGAAGAACACCACGAACATCGGGAACAGCGCCAGCCAGTGCCAATCCAAGAAAGAACCGGGCAAGCCGATCATCGTGCCGACGCCGTCACGCTGCGAATTGACGATATCGGTCAGATTCAGCGAGCCGACGCAGAGCAGAACGGTGACGATGACGAAACCGATCGACACTTCGTAGGAGACCATCTGCGCGGCGGAGCGCAGCGCGCCGAGGAACGGATACTTCGAGTTCGAAGCCCAGCCGCCCATGATGATGCCGTACACTTCGAGCGAAGAGATCGCGAAGATGTAGAGGATGCCGACATTGATGTTGGCGATCACCCAGCCTTCGTTCAGCGGAACGACCGCCCAGGTGGCAAGCGCCAGCGTCACGGAGACGAGCGGCGCGAGAAGGAAGATCACCTTGTTGGCCGTCGCCGGGATCACCGGCTCCTTGAAGACGAACTTCAAGAGGTCGGCGAAGGACTGGAAGAGACCCCAGGGGCCGACGACGTTCGGGCCGCGGCGCAGTTGCACGGCCGCCCAGATCTTGCGGTCGGCCAGAAGCACGTAGGCGATGAAAACCAGGAGCGCGACGAGCAGCAGCAGCGACTGCGCCACCATGATCACGCCGGGCCAGACATAGGTCGAAATGAAAGCGTCCATTACCGTCTATTCCTTCGCGCTCATTCCGCCGCGGCTTTGAAATTGTTGCGGGCAAGCGCCGAGCATTCGGCCATGACCGCGGAGGCGCGCGCTATCGGGTTCGTCAAATAGAAGTCTTTGATCGGAGACGCAAACCCGGAATTCGCCATCGTCCCGCCTTTTTTCGCAAGTGCGGAAAGATCGGCGGTTTCACCCGCCGCAATCTCGTCGATCGCAGCGAAATGCGGGTGGGCCTCGTAGAGCTTCGCCCGGAGCTGGACGAGCGAATCGAAAGGCAGTTTCTTGCCGAGCACGTCGGAAAGCGCGCGCAGGATCGCCCAGTCCTCGCGGGCGTCGCCCGGCGCAAAACCAGCGCGGTTGCCCATCTGGACACGGCCTTCGGTGTTGACCCACGTACCGGATTTTTCGGTGTAGGTCGCGCCCGGCAGGATGACGTCGGCGACATGCGCCGCATTGTCGCCGTGCGAGCCGATATAGACGGTGAAGGCGGTCTTGCCGGCAAAGTTCATTTCGTCCGCGCCGAGCAGGAACACGACGTCCGTGCCGGTGAGCATGTCGGCCGCCGTCTTGCCCCCCTCGCCCGGCACGAAGCCGAGGTCGAGGCCGCCGACGCGCGCGGCTGCGGTGTGGAGAACGGCAAGACCGTTCCAGTCCGCCTTCACCGCACCGACCTTCTCCGCCAGCGCGGAGACGGCCGAGAGGACGGCGAGGCCGTCGGGACGCGACAGCGCGCCCTGGCCGACGATGATCATTGGGCGTTCGGCCTTCTTCAGCTTGGCGGCAAACTTGACGGAGCCGTCGAGGAGGCCGGAGAGCGTGTCCGTGCCGGCGCCGAGATAGTCGTAGCCGTAGCGCAGTTCGCCCTGCTCGCCGATCACGCCGATCGGGAAATTGTCCATGCGCCAGCGCTTGCGGATGCGGGCGTTGAGCACGGCGGCCTCGAGGCGCGGATTGGCGCCGACAATGAGCAGCGCATCGGCCTGCTCGATGCCTTCGATGGTCGGGTTGAACAGGTAGCTGGCGCGACCGAGCGACGGGTCGAGCACCGAGCCGTCCTGGCGGCAGTCGGTGTTGGTCGAGCCGAGCGCGGTCATCAGTTCACGCAGCGCGTAGATTTCTTCGACCGACGCAAGGTCACCGGCGATCGCGCCGATGCGGTCACCGGAGGTCGCGGAAACGGCGGCCTTGATGGCGCCGAAAGCGTCGGCCCAGGTGGCAGGCTGCAGGCGGCCGTCCTTGCGGACGTACGGGCGGTCGAGACGCTGGGTCTTCAGGCCATCCCAGATGAAGCGGGTCTTGTCGGAGATCCACTCTTCGTTGATCTCTTCATTGACGCGCGGCAGAATGCGCATAACTTCGCGGCCGCGGGTATCGACGCGGATCGCCGAGCCGACGGCGTCCATGACGTCGACCGATTCGGTCTTGTTCAGTTCCCACGGGCGAGCCGTGAAAGCGAAAGGCTTGGAGGTCAGCGCACCGACCGGGCAGAGGTCGACCACGTTGCCCTGAAGCTCCGAGGTCATCGCCTGCTCGAGATAGGTGGTGATCTCGGCGTCCTCGCCGCGGCCGATCAGGCCGAGTTCGGTGATGCCGGCAACCTCGGTCGTGAAACGAACGCAGCGCGTGCAGTGAATGCAGCGGTTCATGATCGTCTTGACGAGCGGGCCGATATATTTGTCCTCGACCGCGCGCTTGTTTTCCGCGTAGCGCGAACTGTCGATGCCGAAGGCCATCGCCTGGTCCTGCAGGTCGCATTCGCCACCCTGGTCGCAGATCGGGCAATCCAGCGGATGGTTGATGAGCAGGAACTCCATCACGCCTTCGCGCGCCTTCTTGACCATCGGCGTGGTCGTGAAGACTTCCGGCGCTTCGCCGTTCGGGCCGGGACGCAGGTCCCGCACGCTCATGGCGCAGGAAGCCGCCGGCTTCGGCGGGCCACCCTTCACCTCGACGAGGCACATGCGGCAGTTGCCGGCAACCGACAGCCGCTCGTGGAAACAGAAGCGCGGAACCTCGGCGCCGGCCTCCTCGCACGCCTGAAGCAGCGTGAAGTGATCCGGGACTTCGATTTCTTTTCCGTCGACTTTCAGCTTTGCCATATCTCAATCCCGCTTTTGACCCGGGAAAATCCCGCGTCGCGCCAGCGCCATTCTCTCCGGCGTCCGCTCGGGGCTTTCGCCCGTCCCGTACGCCCTTGTTCCATCTGCCGGGTCTGGCGGGGATTACCCCCTGCCCTTCGCCAGCGCCTTTGCCTGCTCCACCCAGCCGTCGCGGGCGATACGCCCCGCGAAACCGAGTTCGGCTTCGATCCTTGCGACATCGGCAGGCGTGAGGCCCGCGATGTCGGCATACCGCCGGAAGCCCATGCCGTTCAGCACCTGCTCCAGCTTCGGCCCAATCCCCGAAATCGCTTTCAGGTCGTCAGCCTTGGCGGCCTTTGCCGTCGGCGCCTTGCGCGCCGGCCGGACTTCCACCGTCTTCGGCGTCGCACTCTTCTCGCGCGCCACCTTCACCGTCTTCGCCACAGCGGGCTTTTCCGCCTTCGGCACCACGGTCAGCACCGGCTTCGCCTTGACCGGTTCGACCGGCTGGGGCTCCGCTTTCGCCTCCGCCAGCGCCGCGGCCTCGTCGAGCACCACCTTCGCCCGCTCCGCCGCGCTCTGCATCAGGCCGAGCATTGCGCCTGCCATCTGGCCTGCAATGCCGAAACCGATCGCGGTCGTCGCGGCGATTGCCGCCACCGGGTGGGCCATCAGCGGGTGCAGCGGCACATCCGGCATTTCCTTCAGCCACGGTGCGAGCCCGAAGGGATCACCGCCGCCGGCTTCCGCCGGCTGAACTCTGGTTGCATTCGCATCCTGTCCTGCCGGCGTCTTCATCCTCTTACTCCGCCGCTTCCAGCACGGCGCCATGCGCCATGGCGTTGGCCGTGTACTGATCGATGCGCGCCTCGATTTCCGGGCGGAAATTGCGGATGAGGCCCTGGATCGGCCAAGCCGCCGCATCGCCGAGGGCGCAGATCGTGTGGCCCTCGATCTGCTTCGTCACGTCGAACAGCATGTCGATTTCGCGCTTCTGCGCATTGCCCGTGACCATGCGCTGCATGACGCGCATCATCCAGCCGGTGCCTTCGCGGCACGGCGTGCACTGGCCGCAGCTCTCGTGCTTGAAGAAGGCCGAGATGCGCCAGATCGCCTTGATGATGTCCGTCGAGCGGTCCATGACGATCATGCCGCCGGTGCCGAAGGAGGATTTCACCTCGCGCAGGCCGTCGAAGTCGAGCGTCACGTTCATCATGTCCTCGGCCTTGACGACCGGGCAGGATGCGCCGCCGGGAATGACGGCAAGCAGGTTGTCCCAGCCGCCGCGAATACCGCCGCCGTGCTTTTCGACCATCTCCTTGAAGGAGATGCCCATGGCCTCCTCGACCGTGCAGGGACGGTTGACGTGGCCGGACATCATGAACAGCTTGGTGCCGACATTGTTCGGGCGACCGAACGAGGAGAACCAGCTGGCGCCGCGGCGCAGGATGGTCGGCGTCACGGCGATGGATTCGACGTTGTTGACCGTCGTCGGGCAGCCATAGAGGCCCATATTCGCCGGGAACGGCGGCTTCAGTCGCGGCTGGCCCTTCTTGCCTTCGAGGCTTTCGAGCAGTGCGGTCTCTTCGCCGCAGATATAGGCGCCGGCGCCGTGGTGAACGTAGATGTCGATGTCGTAACCGAGCTTGTTGTTCTTGCCGAGAAGGCCGGCGTCATAGCACTCGTCGATCGCCGCCTGCAGCGCCTCGCGCTCGCGGATGAACTCGCCGCGCACATAGATATAGGCGGCGTTGGCGCCCATGGCGAAGGAGGCGATGACACAGCCTTCGATCAGCGTGTGCGGATCGTGGCGCAGGATGTCTCGGTCCTTGCAGGTGCCGGGCTCGGATTCGTCGGCGTTGACGACGAGGTAGTGCGGACGGCCGTCGGATTCCTTCGGCATGAAGGACCACTTGAGGCCCGTCGGGAAGCCGGCGCCGCCGCGGCCGCGCAGGCCCGAAGCCTTGACCTCGTTGATGATCCAGTCGCGGCCCTTTTCAAGCAGCTGCTTCGTGCCGTCCCAATGACCCCGGGCCATGGCGCCTTTCAGCGACTTGTCCTTGGTACCGTAGATATTGGTGAAGATACGATCCTGGTCCTTAAGCATGGTTCTTACCCGCCATTTTCCGTGGCATTGCCCGCGCCGAAGACGCGTCTGGCAATGAATTGAAACGCTACGCCGCCGGCAACCGCACTGCCCGCCGCCTTCAGCAGCAGCAGCGCGACGGCGCCCATGTCGGTGGTCTGCAGTCCGTCCTTGAACGCGGTCTGCTCACCGACTTCCACTCCCAGGACCTCGGAAGGCGCCAGGAATGTCGAATAGACAAAGTAGCCGAACCCGACAAGCGCACCTGCCAGATAGGCCGGCGACTTGAACGGATTGGTGCGGACGGCATGAAGGTCGTCCAGCGACTTGCGGAACTTGTTGGCCACCCAGTAGAAGAACAGGCCGGCCAGCAGCGATGTCAGAACGACGGAAAACGGATCCGTCCTGCCGCTCATCACCACGTTGAAATAGGCCGCAAACAGCGCCATGCCGACGCCCACGGCCTTTGGCCAGTGCTTCTCGATGAAGACGACCGTCGGGTTGGCCGCGCGCGGCTCGTCCGCACGCACCATCACACGGCTACGATCGCCCGACACCTGGTGCGGACTGGCGGTCTGCGGCAGACGCACGGACGCCGTCGGGGTTTTAACCCCGACACCGGTCTCCATGCCCTTCTTGCCGAATGTCGCCATCGGTTCCCTGCCTTACCGCGGCTTCTTGCCGAAGACGCGGATGTATTCCGCTTCGCCGCCCTTGGCGAGAGCCTTGGCCTGCTTGACCCAGTCGTCGCGCTCGATGCGGCCCTTGAAATTGAGATAGGAATCGACCCACTCGCGCTCCGCCTTCTTCCAGGCCGCGACCTGCGCGAAGGTGAAGATGCCGAGCTCGTGGAGAATACCCTCGATCTTCGGGCCGACGCCCGAGATGAGCTTGAGGTCGTCAGGTGTTTCCGGGCGGGCAATGCCGGCCGGACGGTTCTTGTCTTCCAGCGACGGCTTGTCGACAGCGGCCGCGACCGGCTGCTTGGCGGCGGCATCGCCACCTTCGGCGCGCGTGTCGCCGGTCGCCTTGGTGTTGGCAGCGGCTTCCGCCTTGGCGTTTGCCGGCGTCTTCAGCTTGGGATCGGTCTCGACGGCATCCGTCTTCGGCTTTGCGGCATTCGACGGGGGAACGCTGACGCTTTCCTCCTCGGTCTTCTTGGCGCGGGCCGGGGCCTTCTTTGCGGCCGCTTCCGGTTCGTTGAGGCTGGTGAGGCCACCGACCGGGGCGGAGAAGATGCGATCGACCTGCGGGCCGGTCTCGACCGTCGAGCCCTTGCCGGCATCGAAACGGTCGATGATGTGCTCGAGCTGCGTCGCCGTCAGGTCTTCATAGCTGTCCTTGAAGATCATGATCATCGGCGCGTTGACGCAGGCGCCCTGACACTCGACCTCTTCCCAGGAAAGTGTGCCCGTCTCGTTGAGATGGAAGGGCTCGGGATGGATGCGCTTCTTGCAGACGTTGATGAGGTCTTCCGCGCCGCGCAGCATGCAGGGCGTCGTGCCGCAGACCTGGACATGGGCGCGCGTACCGACCGGCAGCAGCTGGAACTGGGTGTAGAAGGTCGCGACCTCGAGCACACGGATATAGGCCATGTCGAGCATGCCGGCGACGGATTCGATCGCCGCCTTGGTGACCCAGCCGTCCTGTTCCTGCGCCCGCATCAGGAGCGGAATGACCGCCGATTGCTGGCGGCCCTTCGGATACTTGTTGATCGTTGCCTTGGCCCAGGTCGCATTCTCCTTGGTAAAGGCGAAGCTGGCGGGCTGGACATTGTCATCGGCTAGTCGACGAACGGACATTCTGTAACGCCTTGTCTCAGTTAATCTGCCGGCACTGCGTTTGCGTCGTGTTGACGAATTCGCAGGCGTAGGCCGACGTGTCTTTCTGCATGAATACGACGTAGCGGCTGCCGTTCGGCGCCGCCGCCTTGATCTCGTAGCCCTGGCTTGCCAGCTGGCCCATGGAGGCGCTGGACGCACCGACCTGCACGTCCTCCTGCGCGCCGGCGACAGCGGCGCTTCCCAGGAAGATCAGCGTGGCAAGGGCTAGTTTCGGCATCAGCGATCGACCTCGCCGAACACGATGTCGAGGGAGCCGAGGATCGCCGAGACGTCGGCGAGCTGGTGGCCGCGACAGATGAAGTCCATCGCCTGAAGATGGGCGTAGCCCGGTGCGCGGATCTTGCAACGGTACGGCTTGTTGGTGCCGTCGGCGACGACGTAGACCCCGAATTCGCCCTTCGGCGCCTCGACGGCCGCATACACTTCGCCGGCAGGCACATGGTAGCCTTCCGTATAGAGCTTGAAGTGGTGGATAAGCGCTTCCATCGAGCGCTTCATCTGGCCGCGCTTCGGCGGCACCATTTTGCCGTCGATCGAGGAGACCGGGCCGACCTTGGCATCGCCCAGAAGGCGGTTGACGCACTGGCGCATGATCTTGGCCGCTTCGCGCATCTCGATCATGCGAATGACGTAACGGTCGTAGCAGTCGCCGTTCTTGCCGATCGGGATATCGAAATCGAGGTCGGAATAGCACTCATAGGGCTGCGAGCGGCGCAGGTCCCAGGCCGCGCCCGAGCCGCGTACCATGACGCCCGAAAAGCCCCAGGCCCAGCAGTCTTCCAGCTTCACAACGCCGATATCGACGTTGCGCTGCTTGAAGATGCGGTTGCCGGTCAGAAGCTCGTCGATGTCGTCGACGGTCTTCAGGAACGGGTCGATCCACTTGCCGATGTCTTCCACCAGCTCGTGCGGCAGGTCCTGGTGCACGCCGCCGGGACGAATATAGGCCGAGTGCATGCGCGCGCCACAGGCCCGCTCATAGAACACCATCAGCTTCTCGCGCTCTTCGAAGCCCCAGAGCGGCGGCGTCAGCGCGCCGACGTCCATGGCCTGCGTCGTGACGTTGAGGAGATGCGAGAGGATGCGGCCGATTTCGGAATAGAGCACGCGGATCAGCTGGCCGCGGATCGGAACCTCGGTGCCCGTCAGCTTTTCGACGGCGAGCGCGAAGGCATGCTCCTGGTTCATCGGCGCCACATAGTCGAGGCGGTCGAAATAGGGCACGGCCTGAAGATAGGTCTTCGTCTCGATCAGCTTCTCGGTGCCACGATGCAGCAGGCCGATATGCGGATCGACGCGCTCGACGATTTCGCCGTCGAGTTCGAGCACGAGGCGGAGAACCCCGTGCGCCGCGGGATGCTGGGGCCCGAAGTTGATGTTAAAGTTACGAACGTTGTGCTCGTTCATGCCGCTTGCTCCAGAAGCCGGCGCCCAATCGGGTCGCCTGACCCAAAATCAGTTCGTCTTCGCCTTCTCGTCACCCGGCAGCACGTAATCCGTGCCCTCCCAGGGAGAGAGGAAGTCGAAGTTGCGGAATTCCTGCTTCAGTTCGACAGGTTCGTACACGACGCGCTTGACCTCGTCGTCGTAACGCACTTCCACGAAGCCGGTCGTCGGGAAGTCCTTGCGCAGCGGGTGCCCCTCGAAGCCGTAGTCGGTGAGGATGCGGCGCAGGTCCGGATGGCCGGTGAAGAGAATGCCGTACATGTCATAGGCTTCGCGCTCGAACCAGTCCGCGCCCGGATAGACCGGGAAAGCAGAGGGCACAGGCACGTCCTCGCCCGTTGCGACCTTGATGCGCACGCGAAGATTCTGGCGCGGCGACAGGAGGTGGTAGACCACGTCGAAACGCTCGGCGCGGGCCGGCCAGTCGACACCGCAGATATCGATAAGATTGACGAACCCGCACTGCACGTCGTCGCGCAGGAAAGTCAGAAGATCGAGGATGCGCGCACCGTCCGTCTTCAGGGTGAGTTCGCCATAGGCGATGTCGGCGGAGGCGACGAGATTGCCTGCCGCTTCGCCGATATGGGAGGAAAGCTCCTGGAGGGCTTCGCTCATGTCTAAAGTCCCCTGCCCTTAACGCTCGATCGTACCGGTCCGGCGGATCTTCTTCTGCAGCAGGAGCACACCGTAAAGGAGCGCTTCCGCCGTGGGAGGACAGCCTGGTACATAGATGTCGACCGGCACCACACGGTCACAGCCGCGCACCACCGAATAGGAATAGTGATAGTAGCCGCCGCCGTTGGCGCAGGAGCCCATCGAGATGACGTAACGCGGCTCGGGCATCTGGTCGTAGACCTTGCGGAGCGCAGGCGCCATTTTGTTGGTCAGCGTACCGGCGACGATCATGACGTCGGACTGGCGCGGCGAGGCGCGCGGCGCAAAGCCGAAACGCTCGACGTCGTAGCGCGGCATCGACAGCTGCATCATTTCAACGGCGCAGCATGCAAGGCCGAAGGTCATCCACATCAGCGAGCCGGTACGGGCCCAGGTGATGAGTTCATCCGTCGAGGTCACGAGGAAGCCCTTGTCGGCGAGCTCGTTGTTGATCTCGCCGAAGAAGGCGTCGTTGCTGCCAATGGGCTTGCCGGTGTTGGGATCGATGATCCCCTTGGCCTGCGGCGCAACGAGCGTCGTGTTGGTGTGGGCTACTCCCATTCGAGCGCTCCCTTCTTCCATTCGTAGATAAAGCCGATGGTCAGCACACCGAGGAAGATCATCATCGACCAGAAGCCGAACCAGCCCATGTCGCCGAAGGAGACGGCCCAGGGAAAGAGGAAGGCCACTTCGAGGTCGAAGATGATGAAGAGGATCGACACCAGATAGAAGCGGATATCGAATTTCATGCGCGCATCGTCAAACGCATTGAAGCCGCACTCGTAAGCGGAGAGCTTTTCCGAATCGGGGGCCTTGTATGCGACGGCAAACGGCGCGACCAGCAGTGCAATGCCGATCACGAGCGCGATACCGATGAAGATGGCGATCGGGATATAGGAACCGAGAAGTTCAGTCATTGGCGTCCATCCTGCCTGCTCGTGGCGCCGGAGAGACGCCTGTTGGTCCAAGACCTGCAAGCCGAGAAAGTATGTTGCAACGCCCCGTCGTTAGCGCAGTGAGCGCCCCCGCGCAAGGCTTTGTCCGGCTTTCGCCCCATTCATTGTGTTCTTTTCCGGGCGACCAGCAAATGCCTGCCGCAAAGCCATTTAAATCGTTACGATCTCACGACTGCCGCAATGCAGGACGTTTCGCCGCAGTTGCGAAGAAAAAAGTCTGATAAATCGCTCCTTCTACCGATTTACATTGAAATCGGGCAGCATGGACAGAGCCGCCGATCGGCCCTGCAAAGCGACACCCCCCCCTTTTGCCCGGCCCTCTCCTTTCGGGGAGGCAGGATTCGCCGTCAGGCACCAAGGCAAATCATGGCGACTCACAACGGCAGCTCGAAACGAGCGAATCCGACGCCCGAGAAAGGGCGCCGCACGAATCCCGGCTACCGCGAAAACGAAACAGATTTGAAAAGGAGGACACGGCGAAGCGACGTGAGAAAAACGCTGCAATGCCTTGAAGAGAAAGAAGAATGGCGCGAGTGACGGGGCTCGAACCCGCGACCTCCGGCGTGACAGGCCGGCACTCTAACCGACTGAGCTACACCCGCGCATCTTATGGCCTTGCGGCCCCGCATGTTTCGTCCGGCCTTTCGAGTGGCGCGAGTGACGGGGCTCGAACCCGCGACCTCCGGCGTGACAGGCCGGCACTCTAACCGACTGAGCTACACCCGCATCCTCGAAAGCGTCCGGAAGGCGAACCATCCGTCCCGAGCGGCCTGCGCCGTTCGATGAGCGGCTAACTAAGGGGTTCGCCTTTGGGTGTCAAGCAGGTTTCACGACAAAAGAATGACGTGTCCGAAAATGTTTCCACAGCCTTGGGCATCTTCATGGTCGCATTCAAAAAAATGCAAAAACTTTGCGATTGCCTCTTGCGGTTTGATCCGGTTCCGCATAGATCACGGCCACCAACGCGGCGGGCGATTAGCTCAGTTGGTAGAGCGCCTCGTTTACACCGAGGATGTCGGGAGTTCGAGTCTCTCATCGCCCACCATTTCCCCCCAGAATTCAAATTTCCCCGAGAATTCAACGCGCTCCGCGCGGGGAAACAGTGTTTCAAAGCTCCGCCTGCCCCTACCCCGCCTTTCCAAGGCTGCGCGTTTCCCTGCGCAGATCGCGGAGAATTGTCCTGCGGTGCGGCAGATTCCGATTGCAATCGGAACCCGAGCGACTAGTTGACTCAGGAAAGAGCGGCTTCACACGGAAAGTTCCGTCGATAATGTCCAGGTATCGGTAATCGGCCACGAGATCGGGCAGGACGCCACGCCATCCCGCGGATGGATTTTGGATTTTTGGCAGATGAGGGATTTTGCTTGAGCGGCAAGGTGGCGCCGGGACAGCGTTTTGGCAGCGAAACCGACGAACGCCCGGCGGCCTCCCGGGCGTTTTTGCGCCGGTTGCGGCTGTGGACGGGCCTCACCCTTTTCCTCTACGCCACGATGCACCTTCTCAATCAGGCCTTCGGCATTCGTTCGCTCGAGGCGATGGATATGGCGAGCCTAGTGCTTTTCCATCCTTGGCAGAGCCCGCTGGGACGGGTGCTGCTTTACGGCGGGCTCCTCATCCATGCGTCGCTCGGGCTGCGTGCGCTCTACCGGCGGCGCCATCTGCGTCTGCCTGCAGTCGATGCGGTGCAGCTGGTCTTCGGGCTGGCGATTCCGGCCGTCCTCTTCGCCCATGCCGGCGCAATCGCCTATCTGAAGGGCGTCTACGGCGCGCGAATCGATTTCGACAAGACCGTCTACACGCTTTGGGTCGCCAGCCCCGATGCCGGCCTGCCCCGCCAGTTCCTGCTGATCCTCGTCGTGTGGATCCACGGATGCCTCGGTGTGCGCGCCTGGCTGCGCGGAAAACCCTGGTATCCGCGTTTCGTGCCGATCCTGATGTCGCTCGCCACCCTGCTGCCGGTGCTGGCGATCCTCGGCTTCATCAATGCCGGCCTCGATATGCGCGATCTCGCGGCCCAGGGCGCGGAGGCCCTGCGGCCCGGTCTTCTCGACCTGCCGGGTTCGCCAGCCGCGCTTGCGGCCGCCGAGGCCAATGCCGTCGCAAACCGCCTCACCATGGGCTATCTCGCGCTGCTCGCCGGCATCTTCATCCTGCGCATGGCGCGCGACTGGCATGCCACCCGGTTCGATTCGGTCCGGATCACCTATCCGGGCGGGCGCGTCGTCTCCGTTCCGGTCGGCTTCAGCGTGCTCGAGGCGAGCCGCTGGTCCGGCGTTCCGCATGCGTCCATCTGCGGCGGCCGGGGCCGCTGCTCGACCTGTCGTGTCGAGATCACCGCAGGCGGCGAAACGCTGCCGGCCCCGGCGGGTGACGAGCAGCGCCTGCTGCGGCGCATCGGAGCGCCACCATCGGTGCGACTCGCCTGCCAGATCCGGCCGGAACAGGACCTCACGGTCGTGCCGCTCGTGCATTCCGCCACCGCGGCCCAGCTGCCGAAGGGCCAGCTCGGACCCGTGACGGCCGCCCGGCGGGAGGCGGAAGTGGCAGCGCTCTTCGTCGACCTGCGCCAGTCCACGCGCCTTGCCGACGACCGCCTGCCCTACGATACCTTCTTCATCGTCGAACGCTACATCAAGGCCGTGTCCTCGGCGGTGCGGGCGAGCGGCGGTCACGTCATCAACATCGCCGGCGACGGCGTCATGAGCGTTTTCGGCACCGACGGGCCGACGCATGATGCCGCCCGCGACGCCTTTCGCGCGGCGTTGCGGCTTTGGGAGGGGATCGACGCCCTGAACGAGGAGCTGCGGCAGGAACTGAGCGAGCCGCTGCGCATCGGCATCGGGCTGCATGTCGGGGTCGCGGTTGTCGGAACGGAATGGACGGGCGGCCTCGAAGGCACTCCCTTCCTCGGCGATACCGGCAATGTCGCCGCGCGCCTCGAGGCTCAGACCAAACAGCTCGGCGCCACCCTGATCGCCTCGAAGGAGGCGGTCCTGATGGCGGCGGGCGTACCGAACGACCTCACCTTCGCCCCCGTCATGCTGGCCGGAAAACAGGAGCCGATAGAGGTCCTTTGTTTTCGCGACAGCGAGGCGCTTCGCCAGCTCGTCGGCGCCGCCGCTTCCGGCTAACGCGCCGCGGCATTGCCACCACATCCTCCGCCACTGTCCTTTCGGCCGTGTTCCCATGCGTGCTGGACAACCGCTTGACAGCCGCCATCAAAAATAAGAACATAAAGAGAACAAATGGAGGTACCGATGCAAAGCGATGCCGTTGAACGCGCCCTGGCCGAAGTTGCCGCCTGCCGGGCCCTGCGCGAAAAGCAGCAGGCTCACAGGGCGGAATTCCAGCGCAAGCTGGAGGCGGTCGCCAAGCCTCTCTATGTGCTGAAGTCCAAGGCGCAGCTGGAGCTGCGGCTGCAATGATGCATGTTATGAGACGACCGGGCGGCATCGTGCGCGAAGAGGCCGCCGAAATCCTCGCCCTTCACAACGGCAATGCGCTGGAGGCCCTGCGCACATTGATTGCCGAACGGGACGCCGTCGAGGAACGGCTTGCCGTCGCAACGCTTATCATGCGCCGGCAATGGGAGGCGGACGATCAGCGATGATGCCCGACAGATCGCTCAGGAAGGCGATCAGATCCGGCGCTTGCGCTGGACATTGGGAGGCAAGCAGACCCGGATGTTTGTCCGACAGGTGACGGTGGACGTTCCCCGTCACCACGCGCCAGGACAAACAACCTAGCGCGTCGCAAGCAGCGCCACGTAAGCAATGACCGTCATCAGCAGCCCGCGGAAGGCGAAGCCGACAAAGAGGTACTTGTCGCGGGCGATGGAGGCCATCGCATCGGCATTCTGCATGTATTGTTCGAAGAGATAGCCGACATCACGGTCATGCGCCGCCTTGCGGAAACCCTCGCGGTGATGCGGCCAGGCCCCCCAGAACAGCGATGTCGCCTTGTCGACCCGGCGCGGCAGCACGACGAGAATCGCCGAGACGATGGAGAAGATCAGCGCGAAGGCGAGCAGGCCGGAAAGGGCGATCGCCGTGAGGTTGCCTTCCGCATAGCGCGACCAGGTGAAGACAGCGCGGCTTTCGGTGGAGGTAACCAGCAGCGCGAGCATGAAGGTGAAGATATAGGCAGCCTTCTGGTCGGAAATCTTCACCTGATCATAGAAGACGTCGTTGATGCGGCGGATATGGTCGAAATGCTCGAGCGCAATGCCCTGCGTGCCGTCAAGGGCCCGCTCGAGTATGGTCTGCCGCGTTTCCAAAGCCGTCATGTCGCGTCTGCCCCTGCTGCGCTTGTCCCGTGATAGCCGAGTGCCTTGAGAAAGCAACGGCCGCCCCTCCACACCGCTTGACTTTTTCGGGGCGATGTCGAGTTCTGGTTGCATGCTGAACCTCGCCCCGCCTCCCGGTCCGCCGACCCCAGCTGCCTTGCGGCACGCCAACCGGAGCCACGCATGAGCGCGGCACTGCGCCTTCCTCACCGCTGGTCGCGCCGCACCCGGCGCCTTGTCGTTCTGGCCCTTGCAGTCATCACGCTCGTCTCTGCCCTGACACAGCTGCCGGCCTGGTCGCTCGCGGACCTGCGCGCCTTCGATTATCTCTCCACCGTCGATGATCCGCGCCCGCCGGCCGGCGGACCGGTGGTCGTCGCGATCGACGAGCCGTCGCTGGCGGAAATCAATGCGCAATGGCCCTGGCCGCGCGAACTGCACGGCCGGCTGGTCGAAAGCCTGCGCAAGGCCGGCGCCACGGCGATCGGCGTCGATATCATCTTCGCAGAGCCGTCCAACCCGGCCTCCGATGCCGCCTTTGCCGCAACGCTCGGCCCCGATGTCGTTCTGGCCGGCGACGAAAGCGTCATCGTCACGCCGCAGGCCGAGCAGCTTCTGCGCACGACGCCGCTGCCGGCATTCACCGAGGCCGGCGCGGTGACCGGTATCGCCGCGATCACGCTCGGCGGTGATGGCGTCTTCCGCGACCTGCCGCGCTACGAGGATGGCTTTGCGCTTGCGCTGGCCCGCATTGCGGGCACGCCGGCAGTCTCGCCAGAGGGCAAGCTCCTGCAATCCTACGGCCCCGCGCGCAGCTATCCGACGGTCTCCTACTATCAGGCGCTCGATCCGGACAACATGCTGCCGAAGGATACGTTCAGAGGCCGCGTGGTGGTGGTCGGCCTCAGCCTACAGAATGCGCCGGTCATCAATTCCGGCGGTGCAGACGCCTTCGCCACGCCCTATACCGTCCATACCGGCCGGCTGGTGGCGGGGGCCGAAATCCAGGCGACGATCCTCGACAATCTCACCGCCGGCGCGGCGATCACCCGCGCCGGCACGCCGCTCGCCATCACCGCCGTCGCGCTCGCCGCCCTGCTTTCGGCGGCGATCGTGCGGCGCGCGACAAGGTGGCAGACGGTCGTGCTCAGCGTCCTCGCAAGCGCCGGCCTCGCTCTCCTCAGCTTCGCGTTCATGCGCGAGGCCAACCTTTTCGTTTCACCCATCGGCCCGACCATTGCGCTTCTCCTGGTCGCAGCCGGCCAGACGGCGCTCGACTATGCCGAAGAGCGGCGCCAGCGCCGCGAGATCGTGCGCGCCTTCTCGCAATATCTCTCGCCCGCCCTCGTCGAGCGCCTCGCACGCGACCCCTCGCAGCTGAAGCTCGGCGGCGAGCGGCGCACGCTCTCCATCCTGTTTTGCGACGTGCGCGGCTTCACCACCATCGCCGAAACGATGAAGGACGATCCGGAGCAGCTGACGACGCTGATCAACCGGCTGCTGACCCCCCTGTCCGACATCGTGCTCAAGCACGGCGGAACGATCGACAAATATATCGGCGACTGTGTGATGGCCTTCTGGAACGCGCCGCTCGACGACGAAAACCATGCCCGGCATGCCGTGGCCGCCGCGCTCGACATGCTCGACGTGATGGCGATGCTGAATGCGAAACTCCAGGCGGAGGCGGCGGCGAGCGGAAGCACCCATCATGCGCTGCGCATCGGTATCGGCATCAATACCGGCGAATGCGTGGTCGGCAACATGGGCTCCTCGCAGCGATTCGACTATTCGGTGCTCGGCGATGCGGTAAACCTCGCCTCGCGTCTCGAAGGCGCCTCCAAGGCCTATGGCGTACCGCTGCTTATCGGCGAAAGCACGGCCAGGCTGGCGTCGGCGGATTTCGCGGTGCTCGAACTCGACCGGATCACCGTCAAGGGCCGCAGTCTCGCCGCCCCCGTCTTCACCGCCATCCGCAGCCTGCCGGACGCGGCGAAGGCACTGCATGCCCGTTTTGTCGAAGAGAAATATGCCGGGCAGCTCACCGCTGACGATGCGGCCTTCGATACGCTGATCGAAGCCGCCCCGACACTGGCACCGTACTATGCCACCGTGCGGGCCGAACACGCGGCCGGCGGAGCGTAGGCCTCAAGCGCCCTGTTTGGGGTGCGAGGGGGCGAATTCGGCGACGAGCTCGTGTTTCTCGCCGGGATAGGTCAGCCGCACATGGGTGACATAAAGGCCGCCGCTCCAGGTGCGCCGCTCCACGACGAGGCAGGGCGTTCCGGGCGCGATCGCCAGAAGCTCGGCGGCGCGGGCATCGGCCCCGACCGCGCGGATACGGTGTTCGGCGGCGCTCCAGGGCACGCGGCTGATCAGCCAGGCGCCGGGCGCGATGTCGTCAAAGCTTTCCTCGGCCGCTTCCGGCACGGCTTCGAGATTGATCAGGCGGTCTTCCAGGCAGAAGGGCTGAGCGCCGGCGAAATGCAGGGCGGAAATGTCCGTCAGGCGGGCTGATTCGGAAAGCTCCATCAGCCGCCGGTCGACGGCCCTCGCCGCGCGGTTAACCCGTGTGCGCCGCTCGTAGCGATACGGCAGGCCGAGCGATTCGACCTCCAGGCGGATGTCGTGGATCTCGAGCACCGCGGATTGGGCATGCGGGTGGGTGACGTAGCTGCCGGATTTGCGCCGGCGCTCGATCAGGCCGCGCTTGACGAGCTCGGTGATCGCCTTGTTCACCGTCATGCGCGAGCACTGGTATTGCTCGGTCAATTCGTGCTCGAAGGGGATGCGGTGGCCCGGCGGCCATTCGCCCGAAAGGATCCTGCCCTCCACATCCTCCAGGATGCGGCGGTGCAGCGACGGCTCCTTGGCCTCGGGCTGCCTGTTGTCCTCGACGGTGGAAATGGTCGCCTCCGCGCTTGCCGGGCGCAGATTCGCCCGGTCGGGAAAAGTCATAAGAAAGGCGGGGGCGCCTTTCAATACGTCGTCAGGCCTCGGCCAGCGCCCGCATGGTGGCCGTGAAGCGCCGCCCGACCGCCTCGCGTGCCACATGGCGGCCGCCCTCGACCTGCCGGCAGCCGTTCACCCAGACGCAATCGACCGTCGCACCATTGGCGAAGATCCAGCCGTCGAGCAGCGCATCGCTCGCAAGATCGAGACCATGCCGTGCCTTGAGGCTGACGAAATCGGCGGCACGCCCGGCCGAAAGGCCCGATTCGGCACCGAGCGCCGCCGCGCCGCCAAGCAGCGCGCCGTCGAAGAGCGCCCGGCCCGTCGAACCGCCGGGGGCGGCCAGCACGTTGCGGGCGCGGTGGGCGAGACGCTGCGAGTATTCGAGCTGGCGCAATTCGTCCGGCAGGCCGATCAGCACGTTGGAATCCGAGCCGATGCCGAAGCGGCCGTCATGAGCCATAAAATCCGGTGCCGGGAAGGTGCCGTCGCCGAGATTGGCCTCCGTCACCGGGCAGAGGCCGGCGATCGCCCCGGTCTTCGCCATGCCGCGCGTTTCGGCCTCCGTCATGTGCGTCGCGTGGATGAAGCACCAGCGGCCGTCGACCGCCTGGTTGTCGAGCAACCACTCCACCGGACGGCGGCCGGACCAGGCAATACTGTCCTCGACTTCCTTGACCTGCTCGGAAATATGGATGTGGACCGGCGCATCGCCGGCCATGGCCACGACGTCGGAAAGCTCGTCCGGCGTGACGGCGCGCAGGCTGTGCGGGGCGACGCCGGTGATGCCGGCGGGCAGCGTATCGGTCAGCGCGCGGCAGCGCTCCAGCACTGCGCCATAGGACCGCCGGTCGTTGATGAAGCGGCGCTGGCCCTCGCCCGGCGCGGTGCCGCCGAAGCCGGCATGGGCGTAGAAGACGGGCAGCAGCGTCAGCGCGATGCCGGTCTCGGACGCCGCTGCGGCGATGCGCGCGGCCATTTCGGCGATATCGGCATAATGCCCGCCATCCTTGTCATGGTGCAGGTAATGGAACTCGCCGACGCGCGTATAACCAGCCTCCAGCATCTCGATATAGAGCTGGCCGGCGACCGCTTCCACATCGTCGGGCGTCATGGCGAGCGCGAAGCGATACATGACGTTGCGCCAGCTCCAGAACGAATCGCTGCCGGGCCCACGGGTTTCCGCCAGTCCTGCCATACCGCGCTGGAAGGCGTGGCTGTGCAGGTTCGGCATACCGGCGACGATGGTGTCGTGGCGCTCGTCGCCCGGCGCCGGCGCGGCACCGGTTTCGAGCGTCGCGATGCGGCCGTCCACGATGCCTATACGAACATCCCTCGCCCAGCCGCCCGTAAGCAGCGCCTGCCTTGCATGAATGACGGCCATGGCCCGTTCCTTCTCCCGATGGTGCATCCTGGCGCCGCGCCGGCAAATTGGCTCTTGCGCCTCTCATAATTATGTATATACATTATATTCATCACAGGGAAGAGGCAATCACGATGACGACACCGGAAATGGACAGTCCCCGAGTCTGGCGCAATGCCCGGCTCGCGACGCTCAAGGAGAGCCTGCCGGACCTTGGTATCGTCGAAAACGGCGCGATCGCCGTCCGCGACGGCCGCATCGCCTTTGCCGGCCCCGAGGCCGAGCTTCCCGCAGAATTCTCCGCCGCGGAGGCCATCGACTGCGAGGGCCGCTGGATCACGCCGGGCCTCATCGACTGCCATACTCATCTTGTGCATGCCGGCGACCGCGCCCATGAATTCGAGCTGCGCCTTGCCGGCGCCTCCTATGAGGAGATCGCCCGGGCCGGCGGCGGCATCGTCTCCTCCGTCAAGGCGCTGCGCGCGGCGAGCGAGGACGAGCTGGTACGCCAGACCCTGCCCCGCCTCGACGCCCTGATCGCCGAGGGCGTGACGACGGTCGAACTGAAATCCGGTTACGGCCTCGACACCGAGAACGAAGTGAAATCCCTGCGTGCTGCACGGCGCATCGCGGAGATGCGCGACGTCACCGTGCGCACCACCTTTCTCGGCGCCCACGCGCTGCCGCCGGAAATGAACGGCGACAAGACGGCTTATATCGACAAGGTCGTCGGCGAGATGCTGCCGGCCGTCGCGGCCGAAGGGCTTGCCGACGCCGTTGACGGCTTCTGCGAGGGCATCGCCTTCTCGCCGGAGGAAATGGCAAAGGTCTTCGACGCTGCGAAGGCGCATGGCCTGCCCGTAAAGCTGCACGCCGACCAGCTTTCCAACCTCCACGGCGCGGAAATGGCCGCCCGCTACGGCGCGCTGTCGGCCGACCACCTCGAATACACCGACGATGCTGGCGCGGCTGCCATGGCCAAAGCCGGCACCGTCGCCGTCATCCTGCCGGGCGCCTTCTACTTCATCCGCGAGACGAAGAAGCCGCCGGTCGATCTCTTCCGCAAGCACGGTGTCCGGATGGCTGTTGCGACCGATGCCAATCCCGGCACCTCGCCGCTGACCTCGCTGCTTCTTACCATGAACATGGCCGCGACCCTCTTCGGCATGACCGTCACGGAATGCATTGCCGGCACGACGCGCGAGGCCGCCCGCGCCCTCGGCCTCGTCGACGAGGTGGGAACGCTCGAGGCCGGGAAATGGGCCGATTTCGTCCTCTGGGACATCGGCCGGCCGGCGGAACTGGTCTACCGCATGGGGTTCAACCCCCTGCATGCCCGTATCCGCAGCGGACACTGATCCATTCAACAGGCAGCACAAGGCTGCATCGGGAACTGCACCATGACGATCACGCTCCATCCGGGCTCCGTGCCCCTCAAGACCCTTGAAACCCTCTACTGGACCGGCGAAGCCACCCGGCTCGACGCGTCCTTCGACGCGGGCATCGAGAAGGCCGCCGCGCGCATCGCGGAAATCGCCGGCGGCGACGAGCCGGTCTACGGCATCAATACCGGCTTCGGCAAACTCGCCTCCATCAAGATCGCGCCGGCCGATGTCGCGACCCTCCAGCGCAACCTGATCCTGTCGCATTGCTGCGGCGTCGGCAAACCGCTCGCCGAAAACATCGTGCGCCTCATCATGGCACTGAAGCTGGTCTCGCTCGGCCGCGGCGCGTCGGGCGTGCGCATCGAGGTCGTGCGCCTCATCGAGGCGATGCAGGCCAGGGGCGTCATCCCGGTCATCCCGGAACAGGGTTCCGTTGGCGCCTCCGGCGACCTCGCCCCCCTCGCCCACATGACGGCGGTGATGATCGGCGAAGGCGAGGCCTTTTATGCCGGCGAACGCCTTTCCGGCGGCAAGGCGCTGGAAAAGGCCGGCCTGAAGCCCGTCGTGCTCGCCGCCAAGGAGGGCCTCGCCCTCATCAACGGCACCCAGGTCTCGACCGCCCTGGCGCTGACCGGCCTCTTCCGCGCTCATCGTGCCGCCCAGGCCGCCCTCGTCACCGGGGCGCTTTCCACCGACGCCGCCATGGGTTCCTCCGCGCCGTTCCATCCGGATATCCACACGCTGCGCGGCCACAAGGGCCAGATCGACGCCGCCTCCGCGCTGCGCGCGCTGCTTGCCGGCTCCGTCATCCGCGAAAGCCACATCACCGGTGACGAACGCGTGCAGGATCCCTATTGCATCCGCTGCCAGCCGCAGGTCGACGGCGCCTGCCTCGATCTCCTGCGCTCGGCCGCCCGCACGCTCGAAATCGAAGCCAACGCCGTCACCGACAACCCGCTGGTCCTCTCCGACAACAGCGTCGTTTCGGGCGGCAACTTCCATGCCGAACCGGTCGCCTTTGCCGCCGACCAGATCGCCATCGCGACCTGCGAGATCGGTGCCATCGCCCAGCGCCGCATCGCGCTGCTGGTCGATCCCGCCCTCTCCTTCGGCCTGCCGGCCTTCCTCGCCAAGAAGCCGGGCCTCAATTCCGGCCTGATGATCGCAGAGGTCACCTCGGCCGCGCTGATGAGCGAGAACAAGCAGATGGCGCATCCGGCCTCGGTCGATTCAACGCCGACCTCCGCCAACCAGGAAGACCACGTCTCCATGGCCTGCCACGGCGCCCGCCGCCTGCTGCGCATGACGGAAAACCTCTCCGCCATCGTCGGCATCGAGGCGCTGACGGCCGCGCAGGGCATTGAGTTCCGCGCCCCGCTCGTCACCAGCCCGGAACTGAAGAAGGTCGTCGCCGCGCTTCGCACCGTCGTCGCCACGCTGGAAGAGGACCGCTACATGGCGCCCGACCTTGCCGCCGCCAGCAGCTTCGTCTCCTCCGGCGCGCTCGCCGCCTCCGTCACCAAGGGCATCCTGCCGGTTCTGGAGGCCTGAGGTGGCACTGGTCGAAACCCGGCAGGGCACATCGCCCGTGATTCTCGCCTTCCCGCATACCGGCACGGATGTCCCGGCCGATATCTGGGAACGCCTGAACGACAACGGCCGTATCCTCGCGGATACGGACTGGCACATCGAGCGTCTCTATGCCGGCCTCCTGCCGGAGGTGACGACGGTGCGCGCAACCTTCCACCGCTATGTCATCGACGCCAACCGGGATCCCGATGGTGTCAGCCTCTATCCCGGCCAGAACACGACAGGCCTCGTTCCGGAAACGGATTTCGACGGCAAGCCGATCTGGAAGGACGGCGAGGCGCCGACCGAGGCGGACATTGCCTATCGGCTCGCCCATTTCCACGCGCCCTACCACGCGGCCCTTGCCGCCGAGATCGAGCGCGTCAAGGCGATCCACGGCGTGGCAATCCTCTATGATTGCCATTCTATCCGCTCGCTGATCCCCTTCCTGTTCGAAGGCCGGCTGCCGGATTTCAATGTCGGCACCGACATGGGCCGCACCTGCGCCAGGGAGATCGAAACGGCGACGTTCGAAATCTGCGCCAAGGCCGAAGGCTATACCAGCATCCTCAACGGCCGCTTCAAGGGTGGCTGGACGACGCGCCACTACGGCAGGCCGCAGACGGGCGTGCACGCCATCCAGATGGAGCTTGCGCAGGTCAGCCACCTTGCCACGGAAGCCCTGCCCTTCGCCCTCGACGAGGCGAAGGCCGCAAGACTGCGCATTCCCCTTCAAGACATCCTGAACCGTCTCGAGGCGCTTGCCTCCACCCTCACACGCTGATCCGGGAGAACCAGCCATGACCGACAATCCCCGCCACAACATCCGCGACGTCCGCGCCGCCACCGGCACCGAACGCACTGCCAAGAGCTGGCTGACCGAAGCGCCGCTGCGCATGCTGATGAACAACCTCGACCCCAACGTTGCGGAAAACCCACACGAACTCGTCGTCTATGGCGGCATCGGCCGCGCCGCCCGCACCTGGGCCGATTTCGACAAGATCGTCGCGTCGCTGCGTGATCTGGAAGACAACGAGACGCTGGTCGTGCAGTCCGGCAAGCCGGTCGGCATCTTCCGCACGCACAAAGATGCCCCGCGCGTCCTCATTGCCAATTCCAACCTCGTGCCGCATTGGGCCACCTGGGACCATTTCAACGAGCTGGATAAGAAGGGCCTTGCCATGTACGGCCAGATGACGGCCGGCTCGTGGATCTATATCGGCAGCCAGGGCATCGTTCAGGGCACCTACGAAACCTTCGTGGAAGCCGGCCGCCAGCACTACAATGGCGACCTCAAGGGCAAATGGGTGCTGACCGGCGGTCTCGGCGGCATGGGCGGCGCCCAGCCGCTTGCCGCCGTCATGGCCGGCGCCTCGTGCCTTGCCGTCGAGTGCAACCCGGACTCGATCGATTTCCGCCTGCGCACCCGCTACATCGACGAAAAGGCCGACACGCTCGACGAGGCGCTTGCGATGATCGACCGCTGGACGAAGGCCGGCGAAGCCAAGTCCGTGGGCCTTCTCGGCAACGCCGCCGAAATCCTGCCGGAAATGGTCCGCCGCGGTATCCGCCCCGACATGGTCACCGACCAGACCTCCGCCCACGACCCGATCAACGGCTACCTGCCGAAGGGCTGGACGATGGCCGAATGGAAGGCCAAGCGCGAAAGCGATCCGAAGTCCGTCGAAAAGGCCGCCCGCGCCTCGATGCGCGAGCACGTCGAGGCGATGATCGCCTTCCAGAACATGGGCATCCCGACCTTCGACTACGGCAACAACATCCGCCAGGTCGCCAAGGAAGAAGGCCTCGAAAACGCCTTCGCTTTCCCCGGCTTCGTTCCGGCCTATATCCGCCCGCTGTTCTGCCGCGGCATTGGTCCGTTCCGCTGGGCCGCCCTTTCGGGCGATCCGGAGGACATCCGCAAGACCGACGCCAAGGTCAAGGAACTGCTGCCCGACAACAAGCACCTGCACAACTGGCTCGACATGGCCGCGGAGCGCATCGCCTTCCAGGGTCTGCCGGCGCGCATCTGCTGGGTCGGCCTCGGTGACCGCCACCGCCTCGGCCTCGCTTTCAACGAGATGGTCAAGAACGGCGAACTGAGCGCGCCCATCGTCATCGGCCGCGACCACCTCGATTCGGGCTCCGTCGCCTCGCCGAACCGCGAGACGGAAGCGATGAAGGACGGTTCGGACGCCGTGTCCGACTGGCCGCTGCTCAATGCCCTGCTCAACACCGCCTCGGGCGCGACCTGGGTGTCGCTCCACCACGGCGGCGGCGTCGGCATGGGCTTCTCGCAGCACTCGGGCGTCGTCATCTGCTGCGACGGCACGGATGAGGCGGCCGAGCGCATCGGCCGCGTTCTCTGGAACGACCCGGCGACCGGCGTCATGCGTCACGCCGATGCCGGCTACGACATCGCGCTCGACTGCGCCCGCGAAAAGGGCCTGCGCCTACCGGGCATTCTCGGCAACTGATACTTGTCGCCCGAAGGTGTGCAGCGGTTCTGGGAGAACGACATGCATAACGGAGCCCGCCTCCTGCGCAACAGCGACCATCGCCGCATGCCGTGGAAGAACGGCGGCGGCGAGACGGTCGAGGTGATCGTCCATCCGGAAGGCGCCAGCCTTTCGGATTTCGGCTGGCGCGTCAGCATGGCGACGGTGGCGAGCGACGGGCCGTTTTCGGTCTTCCCCGGCATCGATCGCACGCTGGCCGTCCTTTCCGGTGACGGAGTGGCGCTTTCCATCGAGGGGCTCGGCGACAAGCTGCTGACGCCGGTCTGCGCGCCCCTCGCCTTTCCCGCCGATGCACTGACGACCGCCCGGCTGACGGGCGGCCCCATCACCGACCTCAACGTGATGACACGGCGGGGCGCCTTCCGGCATTCGCTGACGCACCAGGTTGCGGAAGGGGCCAGAGCGCTTCGCGAGACCACGGGGAAACGCCTGCTGCTGGCGCTTTCGCCGCTCGGTGTTTCCACCACCGAGGGCTTGATCGGCCTTCACCCGCTCGACGCCCTCGTGTTCGATGGCGCGCAGAAGGCGGAGGTGATCCCGACGGGTGAGAAGGCGACTTTCTATCTGGTAGAAATCACGCCCGTCTGAGCCATCGGCGCAAGCGATTTCCTTGTTCGCCTCCCTGCGGAGTGCTACCTCCCGGCACAACGATTTTTGCCGGGAGACATTTTCATGAGACATCGCAAATTCGGCCGCACGGGTTTCACCACCACGGATATCGGCTTCGGCGCCTGGCAGATCGGCGGCGCCTGGGGTGATGTCAGCGAGGCGGACGGCCGCGCCGCCCTCAACGCCGCGCTCGATGCCGGCATGTCCTTCATCGACACAGCCGACGTCTATGGCGACGGCCGCTCGGAAAAGATCATCGCCGACGTGCTGAAGGACCGCGGCGGCCAGCGCCCGATGGTGGCCACCAAGGCCGGTCGCCGGCTTTCCCCGCATGTCGCCGATGGCTATACCAAGGAAAACCTCGAAGGCTTCATCGATCGCAGCCTGAAGAACCTCGGCGTCGAACGCCTCGATCTCGTGCAGCTGCATTGCCCGCCGACGGAGGTCTACTACCGGCCCGAGGTCTTCCATGCGCTGGAAGAGATAAAGACCGCCGGCAAGATCGCCAACTACGGCGTCAGCGTCGAGAAGGTCGAGGAAGCGCTGAAGGCGATCGAATATCCCGGCGTCGTCAGCGTGCAGATCATCTACAACATGTTCCGTCAGCGCCCGGTGCAGCTCTTCTTCCGGGAAGCCGCCCGCCGTCAGGTCGCCGTCATCGCCCGCGTGCCGCTGGCAAGCGGTCTGCTCTCCGGCAAGATCACGCGCGACACCGCCTTTGCCGCCGACGATCATCGCAACTTCAACCGCCAGGGCGATGCCTTCGACGTGGGCGAGACCTTTGCCGGCGTGCCCTTCGAGACCGGCCTGCAAGCTGTCGAGGAAATCCGCGCCCTGGTGCCCGCCGGCACCGCGATGGCCGCCTTCGCGCTGCGCTGGATCCTGATGGCCGACGCGGTCAGCGTCGTCATTCCCGGTGCACGCAATGCCGCGCAGGCAGAGGCCAATGCCCGGGCTGCAGGCCTTCCGGCAATTTCGGAAGACGTGATGGAAGCAACGCGCGAGGTCTATTACCGGCTCATCGCGCCCCATGTGCACGATCGCTGGTAAGGAAAATCCGGAGAGTCTCGCGCATCAACTGAAATGATAGCCGACATCATGGCTATCTATTTCGTTTATGCGCGAGGCCGCGCTACCGTTCCCTATCGGTCACAATCACAACAGGGGAACGACCATGAAGAAAATGCTGCTCGCGCTGGCTCTCGCAGGCTCCACGCTGCTTTCCGCCCCGGCTTTTGCCGAGACGCTGAAGATCGGCACGGAAGGCGCCTACCCGCCCTTCAACTTCCAGGATTCCGCCGGCAAGCTTGGCGGCTTCGACGTGGAAATCGGTCTTGCGCTCTGCGAGAAGATGAAGGTCGAATGCGAGGTGGTGGCGCAGGACTGGGACGGTATCATTCCCGGCCTCGTCGCCAAGAAGTACGACATGATCATCGCCTCGATGTTCATCACCGAAGAGCGCAAGAAGCAGGTCAACTTCACCGACCCCTACTATCTTGCCGCCATGACCCATGCGGCGCCGAAGAATTCCGGCATCACCGATTTCACCAATGAAGGCATGAAGGGCAAGACGATTGGCGCCCAGTCCGGCACCACGCAGGCCGATTTTGCCGCCGCCGTCTATCCGGATGCGGACATCAAGCTCTATCCGACGCAGGACGAGGTCAATCTCGACATGGCGAACGGCCGCCTCGACGTGCAGGTCGGCGACATGATCCCGCTGCTCGACTGGGTCACCAAGAACGACGACGGCAAGGCCTGCTGCGAGCTGATCGGCGAGCCGATCACCGACAAGAAGTTCGTCGGCGAAGGCGTCGGCATTGCCGTGCGCCAGGAAGACAACGACCTGCGCGAAAAGCTGAACGCCGCGTTGAAAGCCATCCGCGAGGACGGCACCTACAAGAAGATCAACGACAAGTATTTCTCCATCGACATCTATACGATGAAGTAAGCCAACCTCTTCCGCGTTGTGGTCAGGCTCGACTGGACCATGACGCGGCAGCGGATAGGGCGATGTGGACATCAGACTGAGGCGGCTTCGGCCGCCTCTTTCGTTTTCGGGATCAAGGGACGAAACGGAAGAGGCTCCCGCCCCGCGCAGCATTTATGGGCCGCGTAAAAAAGGCTTCGCCTTCTCCCTCGTCCGCCGGCCTGACCAGAAACGGATAGGGATCCAGCGCCCGCCGCGGGCGAAACTCCATCCGCGCCGCCACCCCGTCCGCCAGGAGGCCATAGAGATACGCCCCCGCGAGGCCGCTGGTGCTAAACCGTTCCCACATCACGTTTTTCCCCTTCATTCGCGATGGGCAATGCGCCAGCCTGCTTTTTGGTTCCGCGAAAAACCCGGCGCGCCGATCACATTTCGACGGTTCCAAGACCCGCCTCCCCTTGCCTTTGTCGACGCCGTGGCCGTAGCTACACGCATGCCGATCAACCGCCTTGAACGCTTCGCCCACAATCTTGACTGGAACCTCCTGCGCACCTTCGTGGTCGTGGTCGAGGAGGGCTCGATCACGCGGGCGGCGAACCGTCTGCTGCTGCAGCAGCCGGCTGTCAGCATGGCGCTGAAGCGACTGGAGCAATCGGTCGGCCACCGGCTGATCGACCGAAGCCCCGGCCGTTTCGAGCTGACCGAGGCCGGCGAGCGGCTGCATGCGCTCTGCCACGATATCTTTTCCGCCATCGTGCGCCTGCCGGAGGCCATGCAGCCCTCCGGCGAGGACATTTCCGGCCACATCACCATCCATGCGGTCAGCCATGCGATGAACCCGGCCTGGGACAGGGCGATCGCCGATTTCTTCCGGCTGCACCCGCGCGTCACCGTGGGTGTGACGGTGGAAACGACGACCGACGTCATCCGCTCGGTGGAGCGCGGCGTCGCGACGCTCGGGCTCTCGGACGGCATCATACCGGAGGGCCTCGACAAGGCCCCCTTCTGCTACGAGCGCTACGCGCTCTATTGTGGCCGCGGGCACCGGCTGTTCGGTATGCTGGATGCCCGGCTGGAGGACCTGCGCGGCGAACCCTATGTCAGCTTCCTTGCCGACGTTTTGGGCGGGCCGCATATGGGGCCGGTGACGGCGGTGCGGGCCATCGGCTCCTTCGGCCAGCAGGTGCGGGCGCTCGCCTTCAATGTCGAGGAGGTGCTTCGGCTCGTCGTCGCCAATGCCGGCATCGGCATGCTGCCGGTGCATCTCACCGGTGCCGCGCTGACGGCCGGCGAACTCTGGCAGCTACCGCCCTATGACGACCTGCCGGTGGCCGAGACCTTTCGTATCACCAATCCCGGTTCCGCGCTCAACCCCGCCGAGCGGGCCTTCCTCGCCCATATGACGGATGTGCCGCCCTGGCGCTGGGGCGAGCCACATCAATACGGATGATAGCCACTTTCATCGCTATAAATTTGAAGAATGCCGACGGCTTGCTTAGGCAGGAGGAAAGGGTTCACAGCGGAGGCAGGCCATGCGGACATTCGACATCGCGATCATCGGCGGAGGCATTGCCGGCCTTTCGCTCGCCTATTTCCTGAGCCCGTTCCGCTCCGTCGTCGTTCTGGAGCAGGAAGGCGCGCTCGGCTATCACAGCACCGGCCGCTCGGCGGCGGAGTTCACGCTGCGGGACAATGCACCGCTGGTGAATGCGCTCGCCCGCGCCAGCCATGATTTCCTGATGCAGCCGCCCGAGGGGTTTGCCGACGTACCGCTGCTCATAGAGCGGGGCAGCATCATCCTTGGCACGGCGGAGAAGACGGCACTGGTGCGCGCACGCTTCGAGGCCGCCAAAGCGCTCGGCGTGGCGGTGGAGTGGCTGGACGAAGCCGCGATGCTCGCCCGTGCGCCAATGCTCGACCCGGCCTATGCAGCGGCCGCCTATTTCGACCCCGACTACTGGGATATCGAGGTGGACGCCTTGCTGCAGGCCTATGCCCGCCACGCCCGGCGCAACGGCGCACAGATCCTCGAAGGGCAGACGTTCTCCGGCGCCCGGCGGGTCGCGGGCGCATGGCGGATCGAAACCGGTGGAGACACCATATCGGCCGGCACGCTGGTGAACGCGGCCGGCGGCTGGGCCGATGCGGTGGCCACGCTTTCGGGCGTCGCCCCCGCCGGCATCGTGCCGCACCGCCGCACGGCCATCACCGTCGACCTGCCCGGGGGCATCGACGCGAGCCGCCTGCCTGAAATCAACGAGATCGAGGAACTGTTCTATTTCAAGCCAGAGGGGGGCCGCCTGCTCGCCTCACCGGCCGACGCCACGCCCTGCGAGCCGGCGGACGTGCAGCCGGAAGAGCTCGATATCGCCTATGCCGCCCATTATGTCGAGGAAGTGACGACGCTCAGCGTGCGCCGCGTCTTCAAGAGCTGGGCCGGCATGCGCAGCTTCTCCGCCGACCGCCTGCCCGTCATCGGTCCGGCGAAAGACGAGCCGTCCTTCTTCTGGCTCGCCGGACAGGGCGGCTACGGCATCCTGACCTCGCCCGCCCTCGGCAGCCTTTCCGCCGCCCTCCTCACCGGAAGCTCCATGCCCGAACCCCTCGCGCGCGAAGGCATAACGGCGGAGACGTTCAGCCCCTCCCGCTTCTCCTAAAACGAAACGGGCGCCCCAGGGGCGCCCGCTTTGGTCTTAGGCTTCGGTTGCCGGCGTCGTTGCCGAACCGGGCGCCCGAGCGGTATCGCGATCCTTCCACCAGCGGCTGAGGAAGAGCAGGATCGGGCCGCCGATATAGATCGACGAGGTCGTTGCGACGATCACGCCGAACAGCATCGGCCAGGCGAAGGGCTTGACCGTGTCGCCGCCCCAGATCGCCATCGGCAGCAGCGAGGCCGCGACGGCAACCGAGGTGAAGATGCATCGCATGATCACCTGGTTGATCGAGAGATCGACAAGGTCCGAGAAGGGCATCGACTTGTACTTGCGCAGGTTTTCTCTCATGCGGTCGTAGACGACCACCTTGTCGTTGACCGAGTAGCCGATCAGCGTCAGCACGGCGGCGATGGCCGTCAGGTTGAAGTCGATCTGCATCAGCGAGAAGAAGCCGATCATCTTGGTGATGTCCAAGAGCAGCGTCGCGATGGCGCCCACGGCGAAGTGCCACTCGAAGCGCCACCAGATGTAGATCAGGATCGCCAGCATGCCGAGGCCGACGGCGAGGAAGCCGGAGCGGGCAAGCTCGGTGCTGACCGTCGGGCCGACCACTTCCGTACGCTCGAAGCTGGCGTCCGGGATCACTTCGGCGACGCCGTCGCGGATCTTCTGGAGCGCTGCCGTCTGCACCTCTTCGCCGCCCGGCTGGCGCTGGACGCGCACGAGGACGGACGTGCCCTGACCGAATTCCTGCAGGGCCACTTCACCGAGATTGAGGCCCTCCATCTTCTCGCGCAGCGGGGCAAGGTTGATCGGCGTCTTCGACGTCGCTTCGACCTGGATGCCGCCGACGAAGTCGATGCCGTAGTTGAGGCCCGGCGTGAAGAACAGGATGACCGAGCTGATCGAGATGAAGGCCGACATGCCGATCGCGATATACCGGCCGCGCATGAAGGAGAAGCTCGGGATCGCCCAGACCTTGCCGAAGATCGAATGGATGTCGATCCTCTTCATCTTGCGGCGGATGACCACCTCGCGCATCAGGAGGCGCACGAAGGTGATCGACGTGAACATCGAGATCGCAAGACCGATGATCATGGTGATGGCGAAGCCACGCACCGGACCGGAACCGAACATGAAGAGCAGGATCATGCCGACCATGGTCGTCATGTTGCCGTCGACGATGGTGGCATAGGCCTTGTTGAAGCCCACATCGAGCGCCTTCATGGCCCCCGCCCCGGCCGCCGTTTCCTCTCGGATACGGGCGTTGATCAGGATGTTGGCGTCAACGGCCATGCCGATGCCGAGGATGATGCCGGCGATGCCGGGCAAGGTGAGCGTCGAGCCGAGAAGACCGAGAAGACCGATCGTCAGAACGGTATGCAGCACGAGGCCGAGGTTGGCGATGAGACCCCACGAGCCGTAGAGCACCTGCATCAGCACCACGACGGCGGCAAGGCCGGCGAGACCCGTGTAGAGACCCATGCGGATCGAGTCCGAACCGAGGTTCGGCCCGACGGTGCGCTCCTCAATGATGGTGAGCGGAGCCGGCAGCGCGCCGGAGCGCAGCAGCGCCGAAAGGACGGTCGCTTCCTGCGGGTTGAAATTGCCAGAGATCTGGCCCTGGCCGCCGATGATCGGCTCGCGGATGACCGGCGCCGTCAGTACCTTGCCGTCGAGAACGATGGCGAAAGGCTTGCCGACATTGGCCTGGGTGATTTCCGCGAACTGGCGCGCGCCCGTCGAATCGAAGCTGAACGAGACGATCGGCTCGTTGGTGCGCTGGTCGAAGCCGGCCTTGGCATCCGCAAGGCGATCGCCCGAAATGGCGACGCGCTCTTCCACGGCATACTTGCCGGGATCGTTGGCGCCGGGCAGGATCATCACGCCGCGCGGGGCGACGCTGTTCGGATCCACCGTCTGGTCGACCATGTGGAAGCTCATCTGCGCGGTCGAGCCGAGCAGCTGGCGCAGGCGCGTCGGATCCTGCAGGCCAGGCAGCTGGACAAGGATGCGGTCGCCGCCGACGCGCTGGATCAGCGGTTCAGCAACGCCGACCTGGTCGACGCGGCGGCGGATGATTTCAAGGCTCTGCTCGACGGCGGCCGACATGCGCTCGTTGATGCCGGCTTCCGTCAGCGTGACGTTGATCAGGTTGCCGCTGGTGGCGACATCGATATCGGCGCTGCCGGCGGTGAAGCCGAGCGTCGTCGTCGGCGTCGCGAGCTTGCGCACTTCCGGCAGAATCTTGTCGAGCGTCGCCTGGTCGGGCAGCGTGATCGTCAGCGTGGTGCCGCTGAGGCGGGCGGCCGAGGCGCGCTCGCCGGCAGTTCGCAGAATGGCGCGCGTATCGTTCAGCAGCACGTCCATGCGCGCTTTGCGCAGCGCCGCGGCATCGACCTCCAGAACGAGATGCGAGCCGCCCTTCAGGTCGAGGCCGAGCGTGACGGGATTGGCGGGCAGGTAGCTCCCGAATTTGGCTTGCTGTTCGGACGTCAGCACGTTGGGCACGGCCGCGAGTACCCCGAAGAGGATGATCGCGATATAGACCAACAATGCCCATTTGGAGGTTTTCATGGGTTTGTTCCATCTAGACTGCCGGACGGGCGCGACAGGAAGTCGGCGCCGTCCGCGGGAATCGGAATTTCGAACGAATGGCGCGGCGTGCAGAGACGCCACAGGGCCTCAGGCGGCAAGGACCGGAGGCGCACGGCTGCGGAAGGATGCCGGGCCCAGGCGGAGGGGCGCCGCATCGTCGACAGCGACAAAGACCACCGAAACAGAGGTCTCGAAGGGGTAGAGCACGACACCGGCGCCCGGGACGAGTGCCTTGCCGGCAGCATCGCCTTCCGGCAGGCCGCTCTTGGCCTTGGCGACCCGCCGTTCGGCATGGCCGCCTGCCGGGAACCACAGTTCATCGCCGGTCGCCGAGAGCGGCGATGGCGCGACGCCGCCTTCGGCGGCTGCCCGCGGCGGGTGGCCAGCATCATTTGCGCTGCCAGGAAGGGAGAATTGCGAGAGGAACAGGGTGACGAGCAGCACGAGGAAGCCGACGGGCGCAAAACCCCGCTCCCAGATCGTCGCTTCTCTGCCGGTCCTCAACGTCATACCCGTCCGTTTCTTCAGGGCGGAGCGCCGCGCGAAGCAGGCTTCGCAGCAATGCCGATGGTGCGCCAAGAACCACTTACCATCGGCCAAGTCAAGTTTTGACCGTAACGCTTCCTTTACACTTCGACGTTTCAGGCCTCACAATTCATGGATCGTGACGTCAGGGCAGGCCTTTTTCGCGAGGTCGCAGAGATGCTCGTGATGGGTCAGGTAGATCACCTGCCCGCCCGTCGCCATCGCACCCATCACCGTCAAGGCATTGAGCGCACGCCGGTCGTCGAAGGTTTCCATGATGTCGTCGGCGATGAAGGGCACGATCTCGCGACTGGCGGCGATCTCGTGATAGCCCGCAACGCGCAGCGCCAGATAGAGCTGGAAGCGCGTGCCCTTGGAGAGGTCCTTCGCAAGCTTCGAGCCGCCCGGGGCGGCGTTGACGACGAGGAACTCGCTGTCCTTTTCGAGGATCGTCGACAGGCCGGTATATTCGCCCGCCGTGATGTCGCGGAACGTCCGCGAGGCGCGTTCCATCATCGCGCTGCGGTGACGCTCGCGGTAAAGTCGCAGAGCCTGTTCCGCCGCCAGAATGCCGGCGCGCGTCGCCAGATAGCGGCGCGACTTCTCCGCAAGCTCGATCAGCACCGTGCGCCGTCGCTCCTCCAGCACCGCCGCCGCATCGCTGCCGGCGACCTTAGCCAGCGCTTCCTCCGCCCGGGCGCGCAGAAGGTGCTGCTCCTGCACCGCGCGGTCGAGCTCCTCGAGCCGTGCGGAAAGGTCTCCCCTTTCCGCGGAAAGCTGGTCGTCATCGACCGCCGAGAGCAGCGCCTCGGCTTCATCGACCGTTTCCGTGCGCAGCTGCTGGGCGAGATCACGCCCGACATCCTGGACGCGCGCCAGAATGTCGTCGCGCTTGCGATAGGCTTCGATGAGAAGATCCGCCTCCGCAAGCGTGTCGCAGCCAAGGACGGAATAGACCTCCGCGAGCCGCGCGGTAAGCACCGCACGACGCTCCTCCAGTGCACCCTCCTCCTCGACAAGGCGCAGCCCCGCCTTGTCGATCGCCTCGCGCCGCTGGCGCACCGCTGTCGCCGCGGCGAGCCGCCGGCCGAAGGCCGCAACGGTGGAAAGCGGGTCCTCATTGTCAAACGGCTCGGACAGGCGCTCGGCAAGGCGGCGGGCGTGGCCGGCATAATCCTGCTGGTCCCGGCGCATGCCGGCAATGCGGTGATCGAACTCCCCGCGTCGCTCGACATTCTGGGCGAGCGTCTGCAGCGCCGGAAGGAGGGCGCCGACGCGCTCCAGGGCGACGGGCGCATCCGGCCCGGCGAGCCAGGTGCCGGCGATGTCCCGCTCCCAGGCCTCCTGCCATGCGCCAAGTGCCGCCGTGGCGTCTTCCGCGGCCTTGCCGCGCATATCCATATCGGCCTCCAGACGGGCGAACTGCACGGCCGCAGAATTCCGCCGGGCCTCGGCGGCCTTCAGCGCCTCCAGCCGGTCCTCGGCAAGGAACAACGCTTCATCAAAGGAGCTGTCCTCGGCCAGCGCTTCACCCAGCAGGGCCGCCAACCGCGCCAGCACGTCACGCCTCTCCCTTTCCACGAGATCGGCTTCCACGGTGCGCTGCGCAAGCCCGCCGATGACATCCAGCGCCGCCGCCCGCCGCTCCAGCCAGCCGGCCATGTCCGCCAGCGTCGTCCCCTCAGGCAGGCCGAGGCGCGCGGCAAGCGACAACACCTCACCTTCGACTTCCGCCCGCATCTCGGACAGACGGGTCCCTTCACCGGCAAGGGTCTCCAGCCGCGCCGTGCCTTGCGCGATCGTCCGTTCGAGAAGGCGCAGCTCCGAAAGGCGGTCGGCATTGCGCAGGCGCGCATCCGAAGCCTTGTCATCCGCGCGCATCGCCTGCTCGAAGGCATCGGCAGAGCCACTGTCGAGCGTGCCGGCATGCCTCTGCCAGGCCGCATCCCGTAGGGCTCGCAGATGGCCGGCATGTTCTTCGCCCGCCGCACCGGTCGCCTTTTGAAGCGCCCCGAGCGTTGCGCGGGCAGAGGCGACCTCCAGCTCCAGCGCGGCAACCTGCTCGCGTTGACGGTGCAAGGCCTCATCGGCCGAATCATGTCGTTTGCGCAAACCCTCTATATCGCCGGGCGATGGCGCAGCCACGGCCTCCAGGCTCGCCGCGGTGCCGGACCAGGGAGCAAGACGCGCCATCGCTCCATCGGCATCCTGCCGGGCCAGCGCGACGAGGCGACGGGCCTCGCGCAAGCGCGCCGAAAGGTCGCCGGACCGCGCAGCGCGCAGGGCTGCGGCGAGCGAGGACTGACGCGCCGCGTCCGCCTGCACGTCCTCGTCCGAAATGGCGCCCGCCTCGTCTCCCATGGCGGCAAGCGCCCGCTCGGCCTCGGCACGCTCGCGAAGCGCCGTCGCGGCGCGTTCGGCAAGCGCCGACCGTCGGGACAGGAGGGCGGCAAGCTTTTCGCCAAGGCCCGGAGGCAGCAGAATGCCCGCCGTGTCGGCATCCGCAGCGAGCCCGAACGCGGCGAGGCTTGTCCCGATGGAAACGGCAACCCGGTCCCGTTCCGCCTCGCGGACAGCAAGGTCCATCGCCGCGGTGCGGAAGCGGGCCTCGAGCGCGGAACCGGAAAGCGCCGTGATATCGCCTGCGGCCGCCAGAACGGCCTCGTCCTCAGGCAGCTCCGCCAGCTCCTCGGAAAAATGCAGGCGCTCCCCCTCCATGCGCGCCGCGCGGGCAGCGATTTCCGCCTCCTCGCGCGCCAGTTCACCGGAGAGCGAACGCCAGCTGGTCGGCGGAGAATCGCCCAGATCGAAGGCGCCGAGCTCGGTACGCAAAGCCCGCAGGCGCCGAAGGTAAGGCAATGCGGAAAGGCAGCGCTCCACCTGCGCCAGCGCGGCGCGCACCTCGGTCCGGGCGGCCGTCATCTCGCCATGCCGCTCGACAGCGGCGTCGCGGTCGCGCACCAGCAGGCCGTAATCGCGGGCGGCGACATCGAGCGCCTTGCGCTCGGCCGCCAGCGCGTCAATATCCGCCTTGAGCCCTGAGAGTCCGTGCTTGCGGCCGGAGGGACGATAGAACTCGTCGGCCTCCGCCTTCAGCGCCGCAAGACCCGTGGCCATGTCGGAAAGACCGGAGCTGGCGGAAAAGAGCATCGACCCCAGCTCGCCCTCGCTCTTCAGGATGTCCTCGCCGCCCCTCTCGATGCTCTCGTCGTCGAGCGAGAACATGGTGCGATAGGCGTTGCGATCCATGCCGCCGAGCACGGCGGCAAAGAGCGTCTCCGGCAAGGGCCGGTCATCGGCGGTGACGAGCGAGGCCTGGTTGCGCTTCAGGCGGTAGGCCTCGTGGCGCTCGGCACCGACGGAGAACTGCCCGCCGACGCGCATCAGGGCATAGGGATGCAGGAAGCCGTAGGCGCTGGATTTCTCGATGCCGAAAAGCAGGTCGAGATAGGCGGAAAAAAGCGTCGACTTGCCCGCCTCGTTCGGGCCGTAGACAAGATGGAAATCCGGCTTGCCCGGCGTGGCCGTACCGAAATCGAGGCTGCGGTCGGTAAATTTTCCGTAGCGGACGAGGTCCAGGCGATCGAGACGCATCGGCTAGCCCCCCGCCCCTTCGCCGCCAAGGCGGGCGAGAACGGCATCGGCCCCTCGAAGGGCGAGGTCGTGCAGCAGGGCCTCCTCCGCCGCTTCGTCCACGGCCAGCAGGCCGCGCGCCTCCTTCGGCAACTGGCGCAGGAGATCGCCCAGCGTCTCGCGCAACTCTTCACGGTAGGCATGGCTTTCGATGACGTCCTCGCGCATCAGACGGGACATCTCCGTGAGCGGACCGGCATCGGCACTCGCCGCGGCAAGCGGCATGGAAACGGAAAGCTCCACCGCCTCGATCCAGCATTCGCCGAGCGAGGCGGCAACGTTCTGCAGCTCGGCGGTGAGCAGATCCTCGTCGCGGCGCAGGCGCCAGGAAAGCGGTGTGGCGCCGTCAAGCGCAAGGCGGGCGACGAGATGGGCGCCGCGTGCTTGCGCCCTCGCCTCGGCCAGTACGGCTTCGACGCGGTCAAGCATGCCGTGCCAGTCTTCGATACCAGAGAGATCGACGGAAAGCCGCTCGAACACCGCGACCGCGACCGGATGCATCTCGCAGGTGATCGTGCCGTCGTCCTCGATGGTGGCGAGCGTGATGCCTTTGCGGCCACCTTCGTTGATGTCGCGGCCCTGCGGATTGCCGGGCATGACGATCCACGGTTTTTCGAGATGCACCCGCCGCTGGTGGATGTGCCCGAGTGCCCAATAGTCGAAGCCGTGCGCGGCAAGATCGGCTGTGCCGACAGGTGCATAGGGATCGTGGCGGCTCGCACCGGCCAGGCTGGTGTGCATGAGGCCGATGTTCACCGCATCCGGCACGGGTGCACGAAAACTCGGCAGCAGCGATGCCGGGGCATGGGGGTTGGCAAAGCTGATGCCGTGGACGTGGATCTCGCGGCCACTCGCCAGCACGCCGGCCTTCACCGGCTTTCCGCGGCCATCGAAGACGTGCACATTCGGCGGAAAGGTGAGTTCGCGGGTGATCTGCGACTGGGCGTCGTGATTGCCGCGGATGAGGAAGACGCGGATGCCGGCCACATCCAGCCGGCGCATCTGGCCCATCAGGAAGAGCGCCGTCGCCATGGAGGTCTGCGAACCGTCATAGAGGTCGCCGGCGATGATGAGGGCATCGACCGCCTCGGTGATCGCAAGATCGACGATGCGCTCCAGCGCCTTGCGTGTCGCTCCGCGCACCAGTTCGCCAAGCTCGGCATTGCGCAGAGCGAGCGATGTCAGGGGCGAATCGAGATGGAGATCGGCGGTGTGAATAAAGCGGAACGGCATGGCCGGACAATCGCTTTCCCCCTCCTCCGGGTCAATGCTTGGCGCCCCGCAGCCAAGGTTATGCAGGAGAGAAATCGTCTCACCCCGAAAATTCCGGGAAAGGGCAGGAATAACGCCCGCGACCTGACCGTTCGCATTTACAGAGATCGTTCAATATCTATGATCAAATTATTCGAAAACCTTCGTGATCATTTGACATGGTCCCTCATAATACCTATATTTCCCCTCATGAGTAGCACGATAGAAATTTCCCAGGGCATGTTCAAACTCTACCATCAGGTGAGCCGCCTGGTGAACGAGTGCATGATGGATGAAGGCGTGTCGCTTGCCCGCAGCAAGTTCCTGCTTCTTCTGGAATGTCAGGGCCCGCAGCGTTCGACGGACATCGCCTGCGCGCTCGGTTTCGCGCCCCGCACGGTAACGGAAGCGATCGACGGCCTCGAGCGGGACAAGCTGGTCAAGCGCGAGCCGGACCCGAAGGATCGGCGTGCCAAGATCGTCTCGATCACGGATATGGGCCGCACGGTGATCTCCGCCGCACAGCAGCCACAGCACAAGATGATCGAGGCGATCTTCGCGGTGCTGACCGAAGACCAGAAGCAGCACCTCAAGGACATCATCGGCTGCCTCAGCGAGAAGACCGAGGAATTGCAGCGCGAACGGGACAAGGTCGAAGGCGACACCGCCGCAGCGCCCATGCGCCCCCTGCGGGCCGTCGGCTAAGCCGGACGGCAACGGAAAACGGAAGAAGGCCGGGATTTCACGATCCCGGCCTTCTTTGTCTGAAGCGTTCAGCGTCCTCCCCTGCCCGCTGCCTTCCCCCCAATAAGCGGGGAGAAGGTGAAAGCAAGAATGGACGGCCCGCGGAGCTTACATGGCGTTCATCGGGCCGATGCCGAAAAACAGCGTCTCACCCGAGGAACCATCCACGCCGTCATTGTCGGTCATGACGAAGCCATTGCCGGCGGCGTCGATGGCAAAGCCTTCGACCTTGTCGACGACGAAGCCGTTGGTGGCGCCCTTCAGGTCCGGGATGAGGTCACGGACCTCTTCCTTCTTAACGACAGGCAGTTCACCGCCGAGTGCGGCCGGCTTCAGATCGGCAAGCGCCACGCGGTACAGCTTCTTCAGCTTGGCCGCCTGGCCGATCAGGTTGTCGCGCTCGATGATATAGGCATGGTCGCCGCTGACGGTGATTTCGGAAAGGCCGACCCAGCCGCTTTCGGTTTTTTCGAGCGGATAGCGCACGGCGCCCCATTCCTCGAAGGACGGCTTGTAGGAGACGAGCTTCACGAAACCCTTCTCGTCGTCACCCCATTCACGCTGCATGGCCATCCACAGCACCTTGTCATCGCCTTCGCCGACGCTGGTGATGCCTTCGAAGCCGAAGCGCTTCTCGCCGGCGCGCAGCGCGGCGGGAATGGCGATTTCCTTCTGGATCTCGCCCTTTTCGTTCACATGGATGATGGCATGGCCGACGAGCTTGTCGGCATCGCCCTCGTTGGCAAGCCAGAAACCGCCCTCGCCATCCGGCGTCAGGCCCTCGCTGTCGAGCTTCTGGGCGGCGGCACCGTTGCGGGTAATGCGCAGCGCATCGACGATCTTCCCCGGCTTCGCGGTGGCGTCGATCGTGAAGATCGTCGGCTGCGAGGCGTAGAAGGAATCGTTGACGGCATAGAGCATGCCCGGCTTGTCCTTGACCGGTGCGAGGCCCGAGAGGGCGCCGAAGCCGATCAGTTCGCCATCCTTTTCGGTGGAGACGATCTGCGGATAGGCAGCTTCGCCTTCGGCACGCTCATAGATCATGACATGCGAGCGGGCGCCGCCGTCCTCCACGAGATCGGTCTCGTTGGCGGTCACGAAGAGATTGCGGTTCGGGATGGCGACGGCTCCTTCCGGGCCGACGCCCGAGGGCAGCAGCTGGAGAAGCGCGGGCTCGGCGCCGGTATCCTTGTAGACACCGACGATCGAGGCGCGCTCGGCGAGCACGAAGAACAGGTTGTCATCGCCGAACTTGGCGGCTTCCATGCCTTCCGGCTCGACGCCCTTCTTGTTGCGCTTGTCCGGATAGTGGCCGATCTTGGCAATCTCGCGCTCGAAGGCCGCGCCGTTCTCGTAGAGGACCTTGCCCTGCTTGTCGAAGATGGTGAAGCCGCGGGCGCCACCCTTCCAGTCGCCCTCATTGGCGACGACCAGGCGGTTGTCGTCCAGCCACTTCACGGCATCGGGCTCGCGCGCCACGTCCTTCATCTCGCCGGTGAATTTCAGCGCACCGTCCTTCTTGGTGTCGATGCCTTCAAGGCTGACCGTACCGGCGGAGAAGTGGCTCTTTACCGTGCCGGCCTTGCCGTCGACGATGACGATATGGTTGTTTTCCTGCAGGGTGACAGCAACTTCGTCGAGGCCGTTGAAGGAGACGAATTCGGGTTCGGGATCCTCGCCGGCGACATCGGCAAGGCCAGTCAGCGCCACATGCTTGATCGAACCGCAATCGACGACGCCGTCCTTGAGGGAGAGCAGCACGAGATCGCCGGCCGGCATCTGCGGGATGACGCCGTCATTGACCTCTTCGTCGCGCTCGTTCTCGATGGCGATGGCGGCGATCGTCCTGTCCTTGTTGAGGGCGATCGAATCCGGCTGACCGCCGAGATCGCAGGTCGCCTCGACGGCCCTGGAGGCCACATCGACCTGGGCGAGCACACCCGACGGCTTCACGAAGCTTTCGCGCGTGTTGATCGCGACGAGCGCCTTGCCGGCGGCAATGGTGACCGAGGTCGGCTCGCCGTCGAAGGCGACGGTGCCGCCGGCCTTCGGAGCCTTGGCGTCGGTGATGTCGATGAAGCCGATGGCCTTGTTCGGGCTGTCGGAATAGACGAGCGTGTTGCCGTCTTCCGAGGCGCTGATGATCTCGGACGAGGTCGGCGTCGCCTTGTCGACACCCTCGGGCAGGTTGTCGGCAACGGCGAAGGACGCAATGCGATTGAAGACGGGCTCGGCGCTGGCGGCGGAGGCCACCGATGCGGCGAGAACCGCAGCGAGCGCGGCGGTGATCGAACGGGTTTTCATGAAATCCTCCGGGATCCGGTCAAAAGGAACCCGGCGGTTCTGAGGCTTTCGTGTTACAGGCCGATGACATTTCGGCGACGGTCCGTTGCCTTCCCGTCAAATAAAAGGGGGCCCGGAAGAACCGGACCCCGACCCTGAATTTCAGGTTTGGCGGCGGAGTGGATAACCGCTCTGCCCGAACCAAGGATCAGCCGTTGACGGCGTCCTTCAGGCCCTTGCCGGCCGAGAACTTCGGCACGTTGCGTGCCGGAATCTCGATCTCGGCGCCGGTCGAGAGGTTGCGGCCCTTCGAGGCTTCACGGCGCGATACGGAGAAATTGCCGAAACCGACGAGACGAACGTCGCCGCCGTTCTTGAGCTCACCCTGGATCGTCTCGAAAACGGCGTCGACAGCCGATGCTGCGTCCGTTTTGGAGAGGCCAGACTTCTCAGCCACTGCGGATACGAGTTCATTCTTGTTCATGTTTCCACCCCTTTCATACGGTTTGAAACGACTCATACAAGTCGGGGGCAGAATACGCATCGCCCCTCGCCCCGCAAGAAAATTTCGTCGCAAAACCCTGAGAATCCGGGCTTTACACACGTTTTTCAACGAAAAAGACCGGCCAAAAGGCCGGTCTTTTCCCGTTTCGCTCCAAAATGCCGGATGCATTACCCGGCATCAAGGCTCAATGCGCGATCGCGCCGGTGCTCTCATCGGTCGATTCGACCGCCGGAACCTTGGCGTCTTCGACCGTCGCATCCCATTCGATCGGCTCCGGCCGGCGAACGAGCGCATGCTTGATCACCTCACCCATGCGCGAGACCGGAACGATCTCCATGTTGTTCTTCACGTTATCCGGAATCTCCGCCAGATCCTTGGCGTTCTCTTCCGGGATCAGCACCTTCTTGATGCCGCCGCGAAGCGCTGCGAGCAGCTTTTCCTTGAGACCGCCGATCGGCAGGACCCGGCCGCGCAGCGTCACTTCGCCCGTCATCGCGATGTCCTTCGAGACCGGGATTCCGGTCATGATGGAAACGATGGCGGTCGCCATGGCGATACCGGCCGACGGACCGTCCTTCGGCGTCGCGCCTTCCGGCACGTGCACGTGGATATCGGTCTTGTCGAAGCGCGGCGGCTCGATGCCGAAATCGACGGCGCGCGAGCGGACATAGGACGCCGCTGCCGAGATCGATTCCTTCATCACATCCTTCAGGTTGCCCGTAACCGTCATGCGGCCCTTGCCACCCGGCAGGCTGACGCCTTCGATGGTGAGCAGCTCGCCGCCGACTTCCGTCCAGGCAAGACCCGTAACAACGCCAACCTGATCCTCGCGCTCGGCCTCGCCGTGGCGGAAGCGCGGAACGCCGAGGAAGTCGTGGATGTTGTCTGCCGTGACCTCGACCGTCTTCGACTTGCCCTTGATGATCTCGGTGACCGCCTTGCGGGCGAGCTTCATCAATTCACGCTCGAAGTTACGCACACCGGCTTCGCGGGTGTACTGCTGGATGACCGCCATCAGCGCGCCGTCCGTCACCGAAAACTCTTTCGGCTGAAGGGCGTGATCGCGGATCGCCTTCGGCAGCAGGTGCCGCTTGGCAATTTCCAGCTTCTCTTCTTCCGTGTAGCCGGCAATGCGGATCACTTCCATGCGGTCCATGAGGGGCGCCGGAATGTTCAGCGTGTTCGCCGTCGTCACGAACATGACGTTGGACAGGTCGTACTCGACTTCCAGGTAGTGGTCCATGAAGGTCGAGTTCTGTTCCGGATCGAGTACCTCCAGGAGAGCCGAGGACGGATCGCCGCGGAAATCCATGCCCATCTTGTCGATCTCGTCGAGCAGGAAGAGCGGGTTGGACTTCTTCGCCTTCTTCATCGACTGGATGACCTTGCCGGGCATCGAGCCGATATAGGTGCGGCGGTGACCGCGGATCTCGGCCTCGTCACGCACGCCGCCGAGCGCCATGCGGATGTATTCGCGGCCGGTCGCCTTGGCGATCGATTTCGCGAGCGAGGTCTTGCCGACGCCCGGAGGGCCGACAAGGCACAGGATCGGGCCCTTGATCTTGGCCGAGCGAGCCTGCACGGCGAGATATTCGACGATGCGCTCCTTGACCTTGTCGAGGCCGAAATGATCCTCGTCGAGAATCTTTTCCGCGGCGTTGAGGTCGGTCTTGATCTTCGACTTCTTGCCCCACGGAATGCCCGTCAGCCAGTCGAGATAGTTGCGCACGACGGTGGCTTCCGCCGACATCGGGCTCATCTGGCGCAGCTTCTTCAGCTCGGCATCCGCCTTTTCGCGGGCTTCCTTGGAGAGCTTCGCCTTGGCGATCTTTTCTTCCAGTTCGGCCATCTCGTCGCGGCCGTCCTCGCCGTCGCCGAGCTCCTTCTGGATCGCCTTCATCTGTTCGTTGAGGTAGTACTCGCGCTGCGTCTTCTCCATCTGGCGCTTGACGCGCGAGCGGATGCGCTTTTCGACCTGCAGGACCGAGATCTCGCCTTCCATGAAGCCGAGCGCCTTTTCAAGGCGCAGCTTGACGCTCGTCGTCTCCAGCATTTCCTGCTTTTCGACGATCTTGATGGAGAGGTGCGAGGCGACGGTGTCGGCGAGCTTCGAATAGTCCTCGATCTGGCTCGCGGCACCGACGACTTCGGGCGAAATCTTCTTGTTGAGCTTTACATAGTTTTCGAACTCGGAGACGACCGAGCGCGACAGCGCCTCGACCTCCACCGGGTCTTCTTCCGGCTCGGCCAGGACATGGGCCATCGCCTCGTAGAATTCCTCGCGGTCCGTATAGCCGTCGATCTCGGCGCGCGCGCGGCCTTCGACCAGCACCTTGACAGTACCATCGGGGAGCTTGAGGAGCTGGAGCACGTTGGCGACGGTGCCGATGCGATAGATGGCATCGGTTTCCGGGTCATCGTCGGAGGCATTGATCTGGGTGGCAAGCATGATCTGCTTGTCGGTGCCCATGACCTCCTCGAGTGCGCGGATCGACTTCTCGCGGCCGACGAACAGCGGGACGATCATGTGCGGGAACACCACGATGTCGCGCAGGGGCAGGACCGGGAAGGCCGTGGAGTCGTGCGACGCAGACGTCTTTTTCGTCATGTCATTTCCTTTCAAACGTCCCGTTTCCGGGAACCGGTCCATTCGGCGCTCAGAGTGCCGGGCCGGCGATCTTTTCCATCCACAAGTGGCGTGCAGCCAACACATTTTCAAGCCCGGTTGCGGAGTGCCCCACCCCGTGACGGACAAGCGAACCAACACCGGAAGTGTAGTCTTCCGCGCTGTCGCGGAACTTGCGGCCTTCCCCCCGGCAGCACCGCCGGAGCATACGCAGAACAGAATCGAAGTCTTCCATTCTGGCTTGGCGCGCACCGTTTCGCAACGGCTCCCGAAGCAGCGGAAGGTTGCACATCATGCCCCTTCCCGCGGCAGGCGACCAGTCACGAAATGTCACTAGCCGCCTCAAACGAAAAGACCCGCCGGCGGCGGGTCCTTCCTGAACGGGTTTGGCGCGATCAGGCCGAAACGTTGGCCTTCTCGTCGGTGCGCTCCGAGTAGATGTAGAGCGGACGGGCCGACCCCTTGACCACCTCGTCGGAGATGACGACCTCGCGCACGCCTTCCAGCGTCGGAAGTTCGAACATCGTGTCGAGCAGGATCTTCTCCATGATCGAGCGCAGGCCGCGCGCACCGGTCTTGCGGACGATCGCCTTGCGGGCGATCTCGCGCAGCGCGTCCTCGTGGAAGGTCAATTCGACGTCTTCCATCTCGAACAGGCGCTGGTACTGCTTGACCAGAGCGTTCTTCGGCTCCGACAGGATCTGGATCAGCGCGTCCTCGTCGAGGTCTTCGAGCGTCGCCAGGACCGGCAGACGGCCGATGAATTCCGGGATGAGTCCGAATTTCACCAGGTCTTCCGGCTCCAGTTCGCGCAACACTTCACCGACGCGGCGGTCTTCCGGCGAGCGGACCTGTGCCCCGAAGCCGATCGACGTCTTTTCGCCACGGGCGGAGATGATCTTGTCGAGACCGGCGAAGGCACCGCCGCAGATGAACAGGATGTTCGTCGTGTCGACCTGCAGGAATTCCTGCTGCGGATGCTTGCGACCACCCTGCGGCGGTACGGATGCAACCGTGCCTTCCATGATCTTCAGAAGCGCCTGCTGCACGCCCTCGCCCGACACGTCGCGGGTGATCGACGGGTTGTCGGACTTGCGCGAGATCTTGTCGACTTCGTCGATATAGACGATGCCGCGCTGTGCGCGCTCGACGTTGTAATCGGCGGCCTGAAGCAGCTTCAGGATGATGTTCTCCACGTCCTCGCCGACGTAACCGGCTTCGGTCAGCGTCGTGGCGTCGGCCATGGTGAAGGGTACATCGATGATGCGGGCGAGCGTCTGGGCGAGATAGGTCTTGCCGCAGCCCGTGGGGCCGACCAGCATGATGTTCGACTTCGCCAGTTCCACGTCCGAGCCCTTGGCGGCATGCGCCAGTCGCTTGTAGTGGTTGTGCACCGCGACCGACAGGATGCGCTTTGCCTGCTGCTGGCCGATGACATATTCGTCGAGAACCTTGATGATATCCTGGGGCGTGGGAACGCCGTCTCGGGATTTCACCATGGAGGTCTTGTTCTCCTCGCGGATGATGTCCATGCACAATTCGACGCATTCATCGCAGATGAACACCGTCGGTCCGGCAATCAGCTTGCGGACCTCGTGCTGGCTCTTGCCGCAGAAGGAGCAGTAGAGGGTATTCTTGGAGTCGCCGCCGTTGCTGCCGCTGACCTTGCTCATATCACTTTCCTTCCAGCACGCCGTTCATCTCCCGGAAGATGGCCGGACCACTCAAACCGCCTTTGCCGGATACGCCTACGCGCCCTTTCAAAGGCTCCAGGGGTACTGACCGGCCCGGGCCCCGCCCTTGAACCGGTTGCAACGCATTCCCCGTTTAAACACCGAATGCTAAGCCGTCACAAATCAACATAGCATTAACGGCCAATATTACCGGCTTTGTGGCGAGGATAAAGCCCCGCGATCATTACAAATCGCGTGATTGCCTTCATCCGCGCATTAGGCCAAGATCGGAACGAGCCTTGCGCGTCAGTTTCGCCGCCACCAGACCGTGACTTTCCCTTAGATAGTCACACAACGCCGCATCATCAACTGATTCGCCCGTTTGCCGCTGGATCCACTTCATTCCGCGCGAGGCGAGATAGGGTGCTGGACGGCACCCCGGCTGCTCGCTCAGAATGTCGAAGGCGATGTCGGACACCTTGAACGTGACCGCAAGCTCCGCCGTGTCGCTCCATCCGGCAATAGCGAAAACCTTTTCGCCGACCTTCCAGACATGCGCCCCGCCCCATTGCACCACGTGGTTCGTGGCGGGGAGCGAAGCGCAGAAGGCGTTGTAGTCGTCGAGCGTCATGAGATCCTGCGGCGTCGAACGAGGTGTTACGTGGCGTCCGCGCCCTCGATCGCCTCGCGGCTGGTGATGACGCGATCGACCAGACCCCAGTCCTTCGCCTCGTCGGCGCTCATGAAATGGTCGCGATCAAGCGTCTGCTCGACTTCCTCATAGGTGCGGCCGCAATGTTTGACATAGACCTCGTTCAGCTTGCGCTTCATCTTGAGGATGTCCTTGGCGTGGCGCTCGATGTCCGATGCCTGGCCCTGGAAGCCGCCCGAGGGCTGGTGCACCATGATGCGGGCGTTCGGCGTGGCAAAGCGCATGTCCTTGTGGCCGGCGGCCAGCAGCAGCGAGCCCATCGAGGCGGCCTGGCCAATGCACAGCGTCGAGACAGCCGGCTTGATGAACTGCATCGTGTCGTAGATCGCCATGCCGGACGTGACGACGCCGCCCGGCGAATTGATGTAGAGCGCGATTTCCTTCTTCGGGTTTTCGGCCTCAAGGAAGAGAAGCTGCGCGCAGACGAGCGTGGCGATATGATCCTCGACCGGACCCGTCAGGAAGATGATGCGCTCCTTCAGGAGGCGTGAATAGATGTCGTAGGAACGCTCGCCGCGGTTGGTCTGCTCGACGACCATCGGCACCAGAGCCATGGCGGTATCTACGGGATTTCTCATGTCAATCCTTCATCGGTGTGGCCCTGAAACCCTTCGCAAACGTTGGGAATCAGCAAGTTTCGTCTTCCCTACATAGAGTGTGAGGGTGGCGGACTTCAAGACAGGTGCGTGTTTTGCGGCGCTCTATGCGAGAATGCAGTTAACTGACGCAACGGGCGGCGGCGATTTCCACAACCGAACCGCCGGCAAGGTGAAGGAAGGGTAAATCGCTCCCAGGCCTTGCCTCCTCCCGGTGATCGTCTGCACTATATCTCCCTCCAGTGGAGGTAGCCATGATGAAACGATCTCTCGTCGCCCTCGGGCTTCTTTTCCTGACATCGGTCGGGGTATCCGCCCAGCAGGCGTCCGATAGCGTCGCGCCGGAGCGCGCAACCGGCCTTGCGGCGGCGAAGGTCGTCACCGCGAAGGCCCATCTGGTGGCGGCCGCCCACCCGCTCGCGGCCGAGGCCGGCGAAAAGGTTCTTGTGGACGGCGGCAGCGCAATCGACGCCATGATCGCCGTCCAGACCGTGCTCGGCCTTGTCGAGCCGCAATCCTCAGGCCTCGGCGGCGGCGCCTTTCTCGTCTACTACGATGCCGGGACCGGCCGGCTCACCACGCTCGACGGCCGCGAGACCGCGCCGATGGAGGCGACACCCAGGCTCTTCCTCGACGAAAAGGGCGAGCCGCTGAAGTTCTTCGACGCCGTCGTCGGCGGGCGCTCCGTCGGCACACCCGGCACCGTCATGCTGATGCAGGAGGCGCACAACCGCTGGGGCCGCAAGCCCTGGAAGGACCTCTTCATCCCCGCCGAAACGCTGGCCCGCGACGGTTTTTCCGTCTCGCCGCGTCTTGCCGGCCTGATCGCCACCGAGGGCGACCGGCTGAAGACCTTCGAGACGGCAGCCGCCTATTTCTTCGGCGCGGATGGTGCGCCGCTGAAGGCCGGCAGAATCCTCAAGAATCCGGCCTATGCCGAGACGCTTTCGGCCATCGCCGGTGGCGGCGCGCCGGCCTTCTACACCGGCACTATCGCCCAGGGCATCGTCGATACGGTGCGCAGTTCCGGCAAGAATGCCGGCGTGCTCTCGCTCGCCGACCTTCAGAACTACCGGGTGAAGGAGCGCCGGCCGGTCTGCACCTCCTACCGCGCGCTCGACGTCTGCGGCATGGGACCGCCCTCCTCCGGCGCAGTCGCCATCGGCCAGATGCTCGGCATGCTGGAAAATTTCGACCTCAAGGCACTCGGCAAGGACAATGCCGAAAGCTGGCGGCTGATCGGCGACGCACAGCGCCTCGCCTTCGCCGACCGCGAACGCTACCTTGCGGACACGGATTTCGTGCCCGCGCCGATCAAGGGGCTTCTCGACAAAACCTATCTCGGAGAGCGGGCCAGGCTGCTCGACGGCGACAAGGCACTTGCCGAAGATGCCGTGACGGCGGGCAAGCCCGAATGGGACCACGCCTTCGACTTCGGCCGCGACGCCGCACTCGAACTGCCCTCCACCAGCCATTTCGTCATCGTCGATGCGGCAGGCAATGTGGTCTCCATGACGACCACGATCGAGAACGGCTTCGGCTCGCGGCTGATGACCGGCGGTTTCCTGCTCAACAACGAACTCACCGACTTCTCCTTCAAGACCCATGACGAGGGCATGCCGGTTGCCAACCGCGTGGAGCCCGGAAAACGCCCCCGCTCCTCCATGTCTCCCACCATCGTGCTGAAGGACGGCAAGCCCGTGCTGGCCATCGGCTCTCCCGGCGGCAGCCAGATCATCGGCTACGTCGCCCAGGCGCTGATCGCCCATATCGACTGGGGCATGGATGTCGGCCAGATCGTCGCCATGCCGCATCTCATCAATCGATTCGGCCCCTACGACCTCGAAGCCGGCACCGCAGCGGAAAAACTCGCCGCGCCTCTGAAGGCGCTCGGCTACGAGGTGAAGGTGGGCGAAATGAACTCCGGTCTGCACGCCATCGCCATCTCAGCCGGCGGCCTCACCGGCGCTGCCGATCCCCGGCGGGAAGGTGTTGCCGTCGGGAAATGATCAGACGAGCCGCACCGGCCCGTCGTAGTCGGCGACGCGCGCGTCCGCCGTCAGCAACAGCAGGCCCTCATATCTCGCCTGTGCGATGAGGATGCGGTCGAAAGGATCACGATGCAGGGGTGGCAGGTTCGCCACGGCGATGGCATTGCCTGCAGCGATCGGCAGTTCGATGTAACCGTTGTCGACCAGGCCCCGCCGCAGGCGTCCGGCATCCGCTTGAAAATCCGGGCGGCCGAGGCTCGATTTGATGATCACCTCCCACAGGCTCGCCACGCTGAAGTGGAGGGCGTTGTCCGGATCCGCCATCAGCGCCATCGCGGCGTCGCTCAGCCGCTCCGGGCTTGCCGCCGCCCAGAGCAGGAGGCGCGTGTCGAGGAGCAGCTTCATTCGTCACCGGAAAACTGGCGGGTGATTTCATCCTCGCCCATCCGGTCGAAATCGTCAGGAACCGTCAACTGCCCGCGCAGAAAACCGAAACGGCTCACCCTCCCCTCATCCGGCGGATCGAGCGGCACGACCTTGACCATCGGCTTGCCCGCCTTGGCAATAACGAAGCTTTCCCCTTTCGCCGCCTGCTCGACAAGGCGCGAAAGATTGGTCTTCGCATCGTGAATGTTGACCGTCCGCATCGCCATCTCCATGGACTTAGTTTATCAAACTTAGTTCACAGTCATGAACAAATCAAATTCCGGTTTCACCCGGTGCCGGAATACGCTACCGGTCTTTGATGACCACGACACATATCCCCTTCCTGTCCATCGACCCCGCCAGCCGCCGCGTCTCGCTCGACGGCCGCAATCCCGATTTCTACCGCGATCCGAACCCGGTCTACGCGGCGCTGCATGCACACTGTCCCACCTTCTGGTGGGAAGAGCAGAAGATGTGGTATTTCACCGGCTACGACCATGTGAACGGCCTCCTGCGCGACCGCCGCTTCGGCCGGCAGATTTTGCACGTGGCGACGCGCGAGGAGCTGGGCCTGCCGGAGCCGCAGGCGCATCTCGCCCATTTCGACGCTGCCGAGGCCTGGTCTCTGCTCGAACTGGAACCGCCGGAGCACACGCGGCTGCGCACCCTCGTCAACCGCGCCTTCGTCTCGCGCATGATCGAGAAGCTGACGCCGGAGATTTCCGCGCTCTGCCACGAAGCGATCGACCGGTTCGAGAAGGACGGGAAGGTCGAACTGCTCGCCGCCTTCGCCGATATCCTGCCGGTGACGATGATCGCCCGCATGATCGGCATTCCCGACGAGATGGGGCCACAACTCCTTAAATGGTCGCATGCCTATGTGCGCATGTACATGTTCGGCCGCACGTCGGAAGACGAGATTATCGCCGACAAGGCGGCCGAGGAATTTTCCGACTATGTGCGCAGCGTCATCGCCGAGCGCCGGGCGGAGCCGCGCGACGACCTGCTTTCGCATATGGTGCACACCGAGCACCGCGGCCAGCTTCTCACCGAAGACGAGCTGATCTCGACGACCATCGTCCTGCTCAATGCCGGCCACGAGGCGACGGTGCACCAGATCGGCAATGCCGTACGCAGCATTCTGGAGAACGGCGCCGATCCCAAAGTGATTTTCGCGGATGAGAAGGCGACGGAACGCACGGTCGAGGAATGCCTGCGCATTTCCGCCCCGGTGCACATCTTCGACCGTTTCGCGCTTGAAGATGTCGAACTCGACGGCATCCATTTCCGCCGGGGCGACAAGGTGGCCATGATTCTCGCCGCCGCCAATCTCGACCCGAAGAAATTCACCGATCCCCTCGCCTTCAAGCCGGATCGCAACGAAGGCGCCAACCTCTCCTTCGGCGCCGGCATCCACTTCTGCATCGGCGCGCCGCTCGCAAGGCTGGAACTCAACATCGCCCTGCCGATCCTCTTCCAGCGCCTGCCGGGGCTGAGGATCGCGAAAGAGCCCGTGGTGAAGGACGTCTACCACTTCCACGGGCTGGAGGCGCTGGAACTGGCGTGGTGAGGTCCGGAAACCCTAGACGCGGATGACGTAGTCCTTGCGAGTCGTTTCAACGACTTCCCAGGTTCCCCTGAAGCCGGGTCTCAGGATCAGGCGGTCGCCGGCCTTCAGGTGCGTGGCCTCGCCATCTTCCGATACCAAGATCGAATATCCCTCGAGGATGTGGAAATACTCCCACTCGTCGTACTGGACGCGCCATTTTCCCGGCGTCGATTGCCAGATGCCGGCATAGATGCCGCCGTCGGCTTCCTCGATGTTCCAGGTGGTGAAGACCGGGTCGCCGGAGATCAGCCGGTCGGCGGCCGGGCGGCCCTCTTCGGGTGTGATGCCGGAGACATCGAAGGATTGCGTGTTGCTCATGGACCTGTCCGCCTGCTGAAATGGGCCGCCTGCTGAAATGGCGCGGGCGGCCCGCTAAGATTCACGCCTTGGCCAACGCCTGCTCGATGTCCGCGATGATGTCGGCGACATCCTCGATGCCGATCGACAGGCGCACGACATCGGGACCGGCGCCGGCGGCCACCTGCTGCTCCTCGGTGAGCTGGCGATGGGTGGTCGAGGCCGGGTGGATGACGAGGGAGCGCGTGTCGCCGATATTGGCGAGGTGCGAAAGCATTTCCAGGCCCTCGACAAAGCGCTTGCCCGCTTCGTAGCCGCCCTTGAGGCCGAAGGTGAAGACGGCGCCGGCGCCCTTGGGCGAGTAGCGCTGCTGGGTGGCATGATTGGGATCGTCCTCGAGGCCCGCATAGGTGACCCAGGAGATTTTTTCATGGCCCTTCAGCCACTTGGCGACGGTGAGCGCATTGTCGCAATGACGCTGCATCCTGAGCGGCAGGGTTTCGATGCCGGTCAGGATCTGGAAGGCGTTGAAGGGCGAGATGGCAGGGCCGAAATCGCGCAGGCCCAGAACGCGGCAGGCGATGGCGAAGGCGAAATTGCCGAAGGTGGCGTGCAGCACCATGCCGGCATATTCCGGCCGCGGCTCGGACAGCGCAGGGTACTTGCCGGAGGCCGTCCAGTCGAAGGTGCCGCCATCGACGATGACGCCGCCCATGGAATTGCCGTGGCCGCCCATGAACTTGGTCAGCGAATGCACGACGATGTCGGCACCGTGCTCCAGCGGGCGCACGAGATAGGGTGTCGCCATGGTGTTGTCGACGATGAGCGGCAGGCCGTGGCGGTGCGCCACTTCGGCAATGCCGGCGATATCCACGAAGGTGCCGCCCGGATTCGCCAGGCTCTCGATGAAGATCGCCTTGGTCTTGTCGTCGATCTGGCTTTCGAAGGAGGAGAGATCGGCCGTATCGGCCCAGCGCACATGCCAGTCGAAACTCTTGAAAGCATGGCCGAACTGGTTGACCGAGCCGCCATAGAGCCGGCGTGCGGCGATGAAATTGTCGCCCGGACGCATGATCGTGTGGAAGACGAGAAGCTGGGCGGCATGGCCTGAGGCGACGGCGAGCGCCGCCGTGCCGCCTTCGAGCGCCGCGACGCGCTCCTCGAGCACGGCCTGGGTCGGGTTCATGATGCGGGTATAGATGTTGCCGAAGGCCTGCAGGCCGAAAAGCGAGGCAGCGTGGTCCGTGTCGTTGAACACGAAGCTCGTGGTCTGGTAGATCGGCGTGGCGCGCGCGCCCGTCGTCGGGTCCGGCTGGGCGCCGGCGTGGATGGCGAGCGTTGCAAATCCGGGCTTGTTCTTCGTCATGAAATGGCCTCCCTGGCTGAAGTCGGGCGCACTATTTCAGAGAGCTAAGAGCCGGTCAAAGAAAGATTTTCCGGAAAAGCACGGGTGCGGCGATACGCGTTGCGCCGATGGCGAATTACGCGACGAGACGGGGATACTCGATCGCCGGGCAACGATCCATGACCACCTTCACGCCCGCGGCCTCCGCTGCCGCCGCCGCCGCGTCATGGCGCACCGAGAGCTGCCCCCAGATCACCTTGGGCAGCGGATTCAGCGCCAGCACCTCCTCCACGACCGACGGCAACGCATCCGCTGCGCGGAAAACGTCGACCATGTCGATCGGCTCGACGATATCGGCAAGACGGCCGACGACGGGCTGGCCGAGGATTTCCTTGCCGGCCTGGCCGGGATTGACCGGGATGACCCGATAGCCCTTGCGCAGCAGGAAGGCCATGACCCGGTGGCTGGGGCGCTCCGGATTGGGTGAGGCGCCGACGAGCGCAATCAGCCTGGTCGAGCGCAGGATGTCGGCGATGTAATAGTCCGGATAGGAATCATGGTTCATGCGACTACCCCGTTTTGCTGCCGGAGAATTGGGGTAACGTTGCGTGAAGTCAATATGCGCGGCGCTCAGGAGGCCTTGAGCATCAGCACCGGATATTCCGTCACAGGGCAGCGATCCATGACCACCCGGATGCCGGCAGCTTCCGCCCGCGCGGCGGCGGCATCGTCGCGCACCGTGAACTGGCCCCAGAGCACGGAGGGACCCGGGGCGAGCGCCAGCACCTCGTCGACGACGGCAGGGAACTGGCTTGCCGCGCGAAAGACATCGACCATGTCAATCGGCTCCGCGATATCGGCGAGATGCGCATAGACCCGCTGGCCGAGAATGGTCTTGCCGGCATGGCCGGGATTGACGGGGATGACGTGATAGCCCTTGCCGAGCAGGAAGCCCATGACGCCGTGGCTCGGCCGACCATCGTTCGGCGAAGCGCCGAGCACCGCGATCGTGTGCACGGATCCGAGAATGTGGCGGATGTAGCTGTCGGGATAGTGATCGTGGTTCATCGCTGCCTCCTCCGGCGTTCGCGACCGTCTCTCACATGTCTTCCTGCCCGTCAGACTAGCGCAGAACCTTAAAGAACACGACCACGCCGGAGCAGCCGTTCAGCCACCGCTTGTGCCATTGTGGGTCAGCTTCGGCCGGTTTGCCGCTAAACCCGCGAGAATCCCGATTGCAAATCGGTGAAATTGCGCAGATGAAGAACCGAGCCCCTCCCCCCAATGGCCTGCCCTTCGAGGTCCCAGATTGCCGTTAGACGTTCTTTTTCTCGTGCTGTTCGGCGCGGCACTTCATGCCGTCTGGAATGCCCTCGTCAAATCCGGCACGGACAAATCGCTCGACGCGGCCATGGTCTCGCTCGGCGGCGGCATGGTCGGCCTTGCCTTCCTGCCCTTCGTGCCCATGCCCAACCCGGCGGCCTGGCCCTTCGTGCTCACCTCGGCCGCCTTGCAGTTCGCCTATTTCCAGCTCGTGGCCGCAGCCTACCGGGCCGGCGACATCGGCCTCGTCTATCCGCTGATGCGCGGCGCCGCGCCTCTCCTGGTCGCGATGACAAGCGGCATCGTCCTCGGCGAGCATCTGACACCGGGGGCGATGGCCGGCGTTCTCGTCATTTCCGTCGGCGTGCTGACGCTCGCCTTCGAATCGCGCCACGGCAGCCGGCGGGCCATCGTCTATGCGCTGGCGAATGCCGCCGTCATCGCCACCTATACCTTCGTCGACGCCGCCGGGGCGCGGGCTTCCGGCAATGCCGTGTCCTATACACTGTGGATGTCGCTGCTGCCGCCGGTGCTGCTCTTCGGCTGGGCCGTCGCGCGGCGGGGCAGCCGGCCGGTCTGGACGCATGTGCGGCGCAACTGGGCGCGCGGCCTCTTCGGCGGCGCCGGCTCCATCGCCTCCTACGGCCTTGCCCTCTGGGCGATGACCAAGGCGCCGGTGGCCACCGTCGCGGCGCTGCGCGAAACCGCCATCCTCTTCGCCCTCCTCATCTCGGTCTTCATCCTCAAGGAAAAGGCCAGCATCTGGCGCTACATCGCCGGCGCGGTGATCGCAGCAGGGGTCCTGGTGCTGAAGCTGGCTTAGCAGTTACTCAAAGCCAAATTCAGCCTTCATAATCCCAAACAATTGGCGGGCCGCTTCCTCGTCCAATTGAAACGTTTGGCTCATCTTGCCAACATCCTGCCGGCTGGAACGCCCATAAGTTGATATTTGAACAAGCTTTCGACCATCGTAGTTTTGAACAAACAGCTTTGCATCAACTTCATCGTGAAGCTGAAGGCGGTCCATTTGGTCGCGCTGAAAATGTGTAATCCGGGCCACTACTTCTGCCTCCACTCCGGCATGCGCTTGCCGAGAAAGGCGCCGATCCCCTCTTTCGCATCGTCGACGAGCATGTTGTCGGCCATTGCCGCGACGGCGACGTCGTAGGCTTCGGCGAGCGGCAAGCCGGCCTGGGCGCGGAAGGCGGCCTTGCCGATGCGCAGGGCCTGCGGCGACTTCGAGGCGATGACGGCGGCGTATTTGTCGACCACCTGGCGCAGGTATTGCTGCGGCACGATGCGGTTGACGAGGCCGAAATCCTTGGCCGTCGAGGCGTCGATCGTCTCGCCGGTCAAAAGCATTTCCATCGCCTGCTTGGGGTGCGCGGCGCGGGTGACGGCGACCATCGGCGTCGAGCAGAACAGCCCGATATTGACGCCGGGCGTGCAGAAGGTCGAGGTGTCCGTGCAGATGGCGAGATCGCAGCTTGCCACGAGCTGGCAGCCGGCGGCCGTGGCGAGGCCGTCAATCTCGGCAACGACGGGCTGCGGCAGCGCGGCGATCTTCAGCATGATATCGGCCGCCATGCGCATGGTCTTTTCGAAGAAGGCGCGGCCGCCGTCTTCATCCGTACGGCGGGCGGTCATTTCCTTGAGGTCATGGCCGGCGGAGAAGACTTTTCCGGTCGAGGCGAGCACGACGACGCGGGTGGCCTCGTCACCGGCCACGACATCCAGCGCGTCGCCAAGCGCCTCCATGACGGCAATCGAGAGGGCGTTGGCGGGCGGATTGTTGAGCGTGATACGGACGACCGGCCCCTGGCGCTCGATGCGCACCAGCCCGGCTGGTTCCTCTTTCCTGAACGACACCACATCCGCCATGATCGCCTCCATTCTGTTTCATCTGCGGTCCTACGCCTCGCGAGAGACGGTTTCAAGCGTGGCGACATAGACTTTGAGAGGGCTTGCTCCCCGGCACAAACCGGTCTGTAAACGCAGGGCAGACGAAGGAGAACGCCGTGAACCTGACGCCCATCATGGACCGGGACGCCCTGAACCGGTTCCTCGAAACCGATTTTCCGCAGATCCACACGGACGGAAAGGTTTTCGACGTGACCGAGGTCAGGTCCGGTACGGTCGTCATGCGGCTAGATCCGAACGAGCGGCACCTGCGCCCTGGTGGCACGGTCTCCGGCCCCACCCTGTTCGCGCTGGCGGATGTGGCGGCCTATTGCGTCGTGCTGGCGCATATCGGCCCCGTGGCGCTCGCCGTCACGACCAGTCTCAACATCAATTTCCTGCGCAAGCCCGAACCCGGCCCCCTCTCCTGCACCTGCCGGCTTCTCAAGCTCGGCAAGCGGCTGGCAGTGATCGAGGCGTCGATTTTCGGCGCGGATGGCGAAGATCTGGTAGCCCACGCCACCGCGACCTATTCGATTCCACCGCGATAATTTGCGGTATCAAAATACCTCATCGACAAGGTATTGTTTTTATTGAACTATCTTTAACACCATCCAGGTCGCGTCCCTTGACGCCAAAATGGCTCTCGCTTATAAGCCACCCCAGATCGCGGCCTCTCGGGCTGCGTTCGTTTTTTTTGGTATCCACAGGACGCCAAACCAAGCAACAAGAAACGCCCGTCGCCCAAAAAGCCTCGGGATCGCAAAAGAAAGACATCTCCCATGGCAACCTTCGTACAGAAGCCCGCCGAGGTAGAAAAGAAGTGGATCCTCATCGACGCCGAAGGCCTCGTTGTCGGTCGCCTCGCTACCCTCATCGCCAACCGCCTGCGCGGCAAGCACAAGGCAACCTTCACGCCCCACGTTGACGACGGCGACAACGTCATCGTCATCAACGCCGACAAGGTCGTCTTCACCGGCAAGAAGTACTCCGACAAGAAGTACTACTGGCACACCGGTTACCCGGGCGGCATCAAGGAGCGTACGGCTCGCCAGATCATCGAAGGCCGCTTCCCGGAGCGCGTTCTCGAAAAGGCTGTCGAACGCATGGTTCCGCGCGGCCCGCTCGGCCGTCGCCAGATGAAGAACCTGCGCGTCTACGCCGGCTCCAACCACCCGCATGAAGCCCAGCAGCCCGTCGCCCTCGACGTCGCCAAGCTGAACAGCAAGAACACAAGGAGCGCCTGATAATGGCCGACCTCTCCTCGCTCAAGGACCTCGGCGTCGCCGCTGCAGCTCCGGCCGCTTCCGCCCCGGTTCACGTCAAGAAGGTTGACGCCCAGGGCCGTTCCTACGCCACCGGCAAGCGCAAGGACGCCGTCGCCCGCGTGTGGGTCAAGCCGGGCTCCGGCAAGATCACCGTCAACGGCAAGTCGTTCGAAGCCTATTTCGCACGCCCGGTTCTGCAGATGATCCTGCAGCAGCCGATCGTCGCAGCTGCCCGTGACGGCCAGTTCGACATCGACGCCACTGTCGCCGGCGGCGGCCTCTCCGGCCAGGCCGGTGCCGTTCGTCACGGCATCTCCAAGGCACTGACCTACTTCGAGCCGGGCCTGCGCTCGGTCCTCAAGAAGGGCGGCTTCCTGACCCGCGACTCGCGCGTCGTCGAACGCAAGAAGTACGGCAAGGCCAAGGCCCGTCGTTCGTTCCAGTTCTCCAAGCGTTAATCGCTCGGAAGACTTGTTCTTCAGGAAAGGCCGGGGTTCGCCCCGGCCTTTTCGTTTTTCAGCGCGAAACCCCTTGCCTTCAAGATCGCGATTGGCGAACGTCCCGCCAGAATTCGGAGGGACACACATGGCCAACAAGACGATCGACCACGCCATCACCGCCAAGACGCTGAAAAGCGCCGCCTCGGACCCGACCCATGCGGGCATCCTCTCCTTCATGCGCCGGCGCTACACGAAAGTGCTTAAGGACGTCGACGCGGTGGTCTGGGGCATCCCCTTCGATGCCGCCACCTCCAACCGGCCGGGCACGCGCTTCGGGCCGCAGGCGATCCGCCGCGCCTCTGCCATCATGGACAACGACCCGCAATATCCCTTCGAGCGCGACCTCTTCGAGGACATGGCCGTCATCGACTACGGCGACTGCCTGCTCGACTACGGCAACCACCATAAGACGCCCGGCACCATAGAGCGCGAGGCGAAGAAGATCCTGAAGTCCGGCGCCTATATGCTGACGCTCGGCGGCGATCATTTCATCACGCTGCCGCTGCTGCGCGCCCATGCGGAAAAATACGGCCCGCTCTCCCTCGTCCAGTTCGACGCGCATCAGGATACCTGGGCGGACGAGAAAGGCCGCATCGACCACGGCTCCTTCGTCGGTACGGCCGTACGCGAGGGGCTGCTCGACCCCGAAACGTCGATCCAGATCGGCATCCGCACCCATGCGCCCGAAGATTGCGGCATCCGCATCCTCTATGGCTACGACGTCGAGGAGATGAGCGCCGGTGCGATCGCCGATGCGATCGTGCATCACGTCGGCGATCGTGCGACCTACCTGACCTTCGATATCGACTGCCTCGATCCCGCCTTCGCCCCCGGCACCGGTACGCCCGTTTCGGGTGGCCCGTCGAGCGCGAAAATCCTGTCGGTCCTGCGCAAGCTCGGCGCGCTCAACATCGTCGGGTCCGATGTGGTCGAGGTCGCGCCGGCCTATGACCATGCGGACATCACGGCCATCGCCGCTTCCAACATCGCCATGTACATGCTGGGGCTGCATGCAGAAGCGCTCGCCGAACGACGCTGAAAACAGCACATTGAATGCGACGGACCAAGGGGCTATATCGGCCGGGAACCGCTTTCCGCAGGCGGCGACGCAAAACCGTCGCACGGTTCTGCTGGAATGCTTTCAGGCTTCTTGAAGGATTGGATTGCAGATGAAACCGAAGATCTTCATCGATGGCGAACACGGCACGACGGGCCTGCAGATCCGCACGCGCATGGCCGGCCGCGACGATGTCGAGCTGCTCTCCATCCCCGAAGCCGAGCGCCGCAATGCCAAGCTGCGCGAGGACCTCCTGAACAGTGCCGACGTTGCCATCCTCTGCCTGCCGGACGATGCGGCGAAGGAAGCCGTCGCCATGGTTGCCGGCAACAATTCCGTCCGCATCATCGACACCTCGACGGCGCACCGCATCCACGCCGACTGGGCCTATGGCTTTGCCGAGATGGACCGCGAGCAGCCGAAAAAGATCGCCGGCGCCCGCCATGTCGCCAATCCCGGCTGCTATCCGACGGGTGCGATCGGTCTCCTGCGCCCGCTGCGCCTTGCCGGCCTGCTGCCGGAGGATTACCCGGTCACGGTCAACGCCGTCTCCGGCTATACGGGCGGCGGCAAGCAGATGATCGCGCAGATGGAGGAGGCAGGCCATCCCGATCCCATCGACGCGCCGCACTTCCTTTATGGTCTGCCACTGAAGCACAAGCATGTGCCGGAAATGCAGGTGCACGGCCTTCTTGCCCGCGCCCCCCTCTTCTCGCCGTCGGTCGGAAAATTCCCGCAGGGCATGATCGTGCAGGTGCCGCTCTATCTCGCCGACCTCAACGACCACGCCTCGCTCGGCTCGATCCACGAGGCGCTGGTGGAGCATTATGCCGGCCAGGATATCGTCGAGGTCGTCGACCTCAAGGAAAGCGCCAACCTCGCCCGCGTCAACGCCGTGGAACTCGCCGATACGGACCGCATGAAGCTCTACGTCTTCGGCACCGCAGGTGCGCCGCACGTCAACCTCGTCGCCCTGCTCGACAATCTCGGCAAGGGCGCTTCGGGCGCGGCCGTGCAGAACATGGACCTGATGCTGAGGGGATGAGCAGCAGCCTGCCGCCCTTCCCCGCCGAATGGCGGATCGAAAATGCCGAGCCGATCGCCGATACCGTTGCCGGCAGCGTCTATGACGTGACACTTGCCGACGGTGTTTCTGCGATCGTCAAGCACCTGAAGCCGAAGGTTCTGGAAGACAGCCAGCGCGGCGCGGATTTTCTGGCCTGGCGCGACGGCGTCGGCTGCGTGAAGCTCCTTGCCCGCACCGGCACGATGCTGCTGATGGAACATGCCGGCAGGACGACCTTGCGAGACCATCTTGAAGCCCAAGGCGATGCGGACGCGACCCGCATCGCCGCGGAGGCGCTTCTCGCGTATCACCGCCCCTCCGAGACGCCACCGCCGACGAGCCTGCAACCGCTGCCGCGCTATTTCGCAAGCCTCTTCGACAAGGCCGAACGGGACCGCCGGGAGGGCCTCGCAGGCCCGTTCGCCGAAGCGGCGGACATGGCCGAGGCGCTGATTGCCGACCAGCGGGACATCAAGCCCCTGCACGGCGACCTGCATCACGAGAACATCGTCTACGGCCCGCGCGGCTGGCTCATCATCGATCCGGCCGGGCTGATCGGCGATGCGGCGCTCGATGTCGCCAACATGTTCTCCAACCCGCTCGACCGTTTCGACCTCAACCGCAGCGAGGAACGCATCGCCGCGATGGCCGGTGTCTTCGCCGAGACGCTCCAGCGCGATGTCCGCACCATCCTGCGCTACGCCTTCGCCTATGGCTGCCTGTCGGCGGCCTGGCATGACGAGGGCGGCGACACGGAAGAGTGCGGCAACGAGCTTGCCGTTGCCACCGCCATCCGCACCGTCCTCAGACAGGCCTGAGCGGATCAGTCGTCCGCGATCTCCCGCGGATACTCACCGTAGAACCCGCGCCAATGGGCAATGGCGAAGCCGAGAACGACCAGCGCTCCGCCCTGGTGCGCCAGCGCCCAGCCGAGCGGCACCTGCCAGATCAGCGTCAGGATGCCGATCGTCGCCTGGAGACAGACGAGGCCGAACAGTACCAGCGCGCGGCGGGCATGCGTCGTTTCCGGCGCGGCGCGCAGCGAGGCGATCATGTGCATGACGACGAGGGCAAAGAGCACGTAGGCGCCGATGCGATGGACGAACTGTACCGTCTTGGGGTTCTCGAAGAGATTGATCCACCAGGGCTGCTGCACGAAGAGGCCGCCGGGCACGAGGGCGCCGTCCATCAGCGGCCAGGTGTTGTAGGTGAGGCCCGCGTCGAGGCCGGCGACGAGCGCACCAAGATAGATCTGGAAGATCGCCATGCAGGCGATGATGCCGGCCATGCGGCGAGAACGGTCCGTCGGCGCGGCATCGTCGCTGTGCGGCGAGAGCGCGCGCATCAACCATGCCGTCCAGGCGAAGATCAGACAGGCGATGGTGAGGTGTGTGGCGAGCCGGTACTGGCTGACCGAGACACGTTCGGCAAGGCCCGACGAGACCATCCACCAGCCGATGAAGCCCTGAAAACCGCCGAGCGCCAGGAGACCGACCAGCGGCCAGCGCAGCTTCTTCTCGATCCGGCCGGTCAGCCAGAAGAAGGCGAGCGGCACGGCGAAGACGAAGCCGATGGAACGGGCGATCAGCCGGTGGGCCCATTCCCACCAGAAGATCGTCTTGAACTCCTCGACGGTCATGTCCTTGTTGACCTGCTGGTACTGCGGAATGCGCTTGTAGAGGTCGAACTCCTCCTGCCACTCCACGTCGGTGAGCGGCGGCACGACACCGTGGATCGGCTTCCACTCGGTGATGGAGAGGCCCGATTCGGTGAGCCGCGTCGCGCCGCCGACAAGCACCAGCACGAACAGCGTGAACAGCACGAAACCGAGCCAGCGGCGTACCTGGCGGCGGTCGCGGTCGATCCTGTCCGTGTCACTGGGGCTGCGGTATGCGGTCGCGGTCGTGGCGCTCATCGTCTCGGCTCCTTTTCCGGAATGGCGGGCCGGCCGCCGTTCCGGTTCCTTTCTCGCGTCCTTCCGGGTGCAAAACCGCGCGCGCGGCTTCAGCGGGAAGGACTGTGGCGTTGATTTGCCTGACCGGCCCGTGCAAAACAAGGCCCGAACCTTTGCGGCATGCCGTCGCGCCATTTTGCCGCTACCCAATCGAAAGACTGCCTATGCCCCCTCGCCTCCGAAAACTGATCGGCACGATCCTGATCATCATCCTCGTGCTCGTCTATGCGCTGGTCGCGACCACCATTGCCGCCGCAACGCTAGGAGAAGCACCCTGGTATATCCACCTTCTCTACTTCACCGTGACCGGCCTTTTGTGGATCCTGCCGGCCATGCTGATCATCAAGTGGATGGAAAAGCCCGGCAAGCCGCGCGACGAATAGGTCATTTTTCAAGATGGGCAGCAAGGCCGGTGGGGTACAGTTCCACGCCGGCCGGCAGCGCTAGCGGATAGAACCAGCGCGCTGTCCAGATGGAGCGGTCATGCTCGACGAGCGTGATCTCGGGCCGCCGATAGAGGCTTTCGTTGAGCAGGTAGATGTTCGCGGCGAAAACGAACTCGTGGCCCTGCGCGCCTTCATGCCAGAAGATGTTCTCGAAGGTCGTCCATGGCCCATCTATGGCGATCTCGCAACCGAGCTCTTCGCGGAACTCACGGGCAAGCGCCTGCTCCCGTGTCTCGCCGAATTCGATGGAGCCGCCGGGCGGGCGCACACCCTTGACCGTGCAGTCGTCGCGCGTCACTTCCGCCGCCAGCAGCCGGCCGGCGTGCCAGGCAAGGCCCAGCACCTTCACGTGGATTTTCTGCGGCGGCCGCCAGGTCTGCATGGGCTCCTCCTGCCGGTGGGCGCTCCGCCCACTGTTCCCGTTATCGACTTGCTAACCGCTCCGGCCGATTTCACGGGGCATACCGGGCAGGGTCAGCGGATGTAAACCAATTGCGCAAGCCTAGCGCCTATGGTGTCGCTGCGGCAACCGAATGCACGAAAGCCAGGTATGGGAGCGATGCAACTCCATTTCCAGATCATGCCGTCCGAACGCGACCTTGCACACGGCAATCTGGCGCCGAGCGAGAGCGGCGGCCAAGCACGTTCACCGATGCCGCTGTCGATACGCCTGCACGAACAGATGGAACCGGTGGAGGCCTGCTGGCGGGCACTCGAAACGGAAAACGCGCTTTCGCTCCACCAGAGCTACGACTGGTGCCGTTCGTGGGTGGAAAGCCATGCCTGCAGGCTTCTGATTGTCGAGGGCTTTTCCGCCGGGTGCACGCATCTCCTGCTGCCTTTCGAAATCGTGCGCCGCGGGCCGATCCGCATCGCCCGCTTTCTCGCCGCCCCGTTCAGCAACATCAATACGGGCCTCTATTCGCAGGATTTCCGTACCCTTGCCGCCCCGCCCCGGCTTCGGCAGGCGCTTGAGACGGCGCGCAGCCAGCTTGCCCGGCACTGCGACATCCTCCTTCTGGAAAACATGCCGCTCGACTGGCGCGGCGAAGCCAGCCCCTTTTCCGATCTGCCCGCGGTGCTGAACCAGAACGCCGCCTTCCAGATCGAGCTCTTCGCCGATTTCGAACGCACGCTGGCGCAGGTCAATGCCCGTCGCCGCCGCAAGAAGTTCCGCGCCTCCGAACGCCGCCTGATGGCGCTTGGCGGCTACGAACACGTCATCGCCGAGGCCGGCGCGGAAAGCCGGGCATTGCTCGAAACCTTCTTCCAGCAGAAGGCCGCCCGTTTCGACGCCATGGGCCTGCCGGACGTCTTTCGCGACGAGAGCACACGGAATTTCTTCCGGCGACTGGTATCCGTACCCGAAGCGGACGGCAGCTACCCGCTGCAGCTCCACGCCGTGCGCCTCAGGGGCGAGAATGACGGCCGTATTGCTGCGATTGCCGGCCTGTCGCGCAAGGGCGACCATGTGATCTGCCAGTTCGGCTCGATCGACGACACGATCGCCGCGGATGCCAGCCCCGGCGAGTTCCTGTTCTACCTTGCGATCGGCAAACTGTGCGGTGAAGGCGTGCGCCTGTTCGACTTCGGCATCGGCGACCAGCCCTACAAGCGCTCCTGGTGCACGATCGAGACGCGGCAGCACGACGTGCTCTGGCCGACGACGCTGGCCGGTGCGACGGTCGCCGCGCTGCACCGGGCCAAGGCCGGCGCGAAACGCCGCATAAAACAGAGCCCGCAGGTCTATGCCTTCCTGCAGCGCCTGCGCTCCGGCAAGACGGCGCGTCCGCACGAGGACAGTGTGGACTGACCGCCTTTACGCCGCCCGGCGGCCCGGATAGCGCGGCGGCTCTGCTCCCTCTCCCGTCATCAGCATGACTTCGCTGTAGCCCGCCTCGCCGAAGGCATCGATCAGTTCGACGATCTCGTCCTCCTCAGCCCCCGGAAGCGAGAGGAGAACATCCGTCTCCTGGTCGCGCGTCAGGCGTCGCACGCCCTCCACGTCGGCCGGGCCGCATTCGACGATCACCGTGTCATAGGCGTCGGCGAACGAGGAAATGACCATCGCCAGCCGGTCGATGCCGCGCATGGCGCGCTTGATATTGGCATTGCCGCGCGGAATGATGTGCGCTCCGGACAACCGGTCGCCATGGATGATGTCACCGAAGACGGCATCGCCGACGAGGAGATCGGTGATGCCCGGCATGTGGGCGGATTCGGCCATCAGACGCGTCGGGCAGGCAGAACCGGTCAGGTCGATGACCAGCGTCTTGCGGTGCTCCTCGGCAATACGGCGCGCCAACATGACGGTGGCGGTCGAACCACGGTCGCCGGAGGGCGAGACGGAGATCGCGACGGAAATGTTGTTCTCGATCATATAGCGGGCGACGGCGGCAATCGAGAACTCGACTTCCTCTTCCTCAGGCTCAGGCTCAGGCTCGTCGAGCAGCAGATCGTCTTCGCTCTCATCGGCCAGCATCTCCTCCTCGTCCGGCTCGATATCGGCCAGCAGCGATTTCGTGGGGGCCTCGGCATCACGGACCGGAACATGGTCGAAGCGGGCAACCGGATCGCGGCGCACGACGGGCGTCTTCTGGACCACAGGCTCTTCCGCTGCAGCCTCCGGCTCGAGCGCATCCTCGACAACCTCTTCCTCGCGCCGCAGCGGCACCGCCGCGGCAGCACCGACCGGCTTCAGCGCGCGGCCGCTGAAAAGTTCGGCGAGGAGAATGGCGATCGCGCTCAGCATGAAGCCCGCAACGCCGCCGACGACGGTGATCGGCACGATCTTCGGGAAGGCCACCTCCGTCGGCTCGACAGCGGCCGAGATGATGCGGGCATCGGCCGGCGTGGAACCGCTGTCGGTGCGCGAGGTCGCCTCGCGGTAGCGGGCGAGATAGGTTTCGAGCAGCTGGCGCTGGGCGGTCGCCTCGCGCTCCAGCGCCTTGAGGCCGACTTCGTCCTCGCCGGCGCGCGCGCTGTTTGCCTTCACCGTGTTGAGCTGCTGCAGGAGCTGGGTTTCACGCAGCTGGGCGGTCTTGGCCTCGTTTTCGAGGCTCGACAGGATCTTCTGCGTTTCCGACTTGATCTGTCCGCGGATGCCGACGAGCTGCGAGCGCAGCCCCTTCAGACGCGGATGGCCTTCGAGCAGCGAGGTGGAAAGGTCGGAGATCTGCCCCTGGATCTGCGCTTCGCTTTCCTTCAGGCGCTGGATCATCTGCGAGCCGACGACATCGCTCAGCGTGTCGGGTGCGCCGCCGGTCTTGAGCACGGCGCGTACGCTTTCGGCCCGTGCCTCCGCATTGGCGCGCTCGCCGCGCACGCGGGCAAGTTCCGTCGAGATGTCGGTGAGCTGGCGCGCGGCGAAGTTGGAGTTCTCGCCGGTCGGCAGGAGATCGGACTGCGAGCGATACTCGGCAACCTTCTGCTCGGCCTCGCGCACCTTCTCGCGCAGGTTGGCGATTTCCGGCTCCAGCCAGCGCGTCGCCTCGGAATTGGTGTCGAGTTTCGCCCCGCTCTGCAGCGAGAGGTAAACCTTTGCCATCTCGTTGGGGATTTCAGCGGCCAGGCGCGGGTCTTTCGAGGAGAACTCGATGCCGATGACGCGCGAGCGCTCCACCTGATAGACGGCGAGCTTGTCGGTGAATTCCTTCAACACGCGCTCTTCCGGTTCGATGTCGAGCGGGCTTTTCTTCAAGCCCGAAAGAACGAGCAGGTCGGAAATGGCAGAGGGTTTTGCCGCCGGGTCGAACTCTTCCAGTTCATAGAGCTTCATGTTGCGCGCGACCTGCTTGATGAGGTCGGCGGATCTGAGGAGCTGGACCTGGCTGGCGATGCCGAGTTCGTCGAGCGCCGGCTGCGGATCGCGGCCCTGCGTGCGGTCGGAGCCGGTCGTGAAGGCCGGTTCGCGCGTTTCGATGAGAAGGCGTGCCTCGCTCTTGTAGCGAGGCGTGACCAGGCTGGCGCCGGCAAAGGCAATGCCGGCGCAGGCGACCGTGGCCAGCAGCACACGCATGCGGTTGCGCCAGATCGCGCCGAAAAGGCCGCCAAGATCGATATCGACATCCTGCTGGCTGTTTGCGCCCGACATATCCCAACTCCAAACACCACGATTTCCGCGCAAGGTAAACAAACATGGTAACGCAAGGGTTAATTATCGGCGGTTGTCTTGCCCTTCCCTCTCACCACCCTTGCGAAAAAAATCCGCGTCCTCCTGCCCATCCTTGCTGCGCCTTTACCAGCCATTAACCCTAACGGATCGATAACGGGCTCCAGACTTCTGATTCCGGGATTGGGTAAAGCGAATGACATTCGCAACGATCAACAAGGGCATGCTGCTTGCGCTGGCGCTCATCGTGCCGGCCGTCGCCGGCTGCAGCGGCTACCGCCCCGCCCCAAAGGCATTCCACGAGGCAACCATTCAGCCCTACCGCCTCGACAGCGGCGACAGGCTGCGCATCACCGTCTTCGAGCAGGCGGGCCTCAGCAACACCTATTCGATCGATCAGGCCGGTTATGTCGCCTTCCCGCTCATCGGCGCAGTGCCGGCACGCGGCCAGACGATCCAGGAACTGGAACGCGTCATCGCCACGAAGCTCAAGCAGGGATATCTGCGCGACCCGGACGTCTCCATCGAGGTCGACCGCTACCGCTCGATCTATGTCATGGGTGAAGTCGGCCAGGCCGGGCAGTACAGCTATGTCGCCGGCATGACGATCCAGAACGCCATTGCCGTGGCCGGCGGCTTCTCTCCGCGCGCCAACCAGGGCGATGTCGACGTTACCCGTAAGATCAACGGCAAGATTCTCACAGGCCGTGTGTCCATCTCCGATCCGGTGCTGGCCGGCGACACCATCTATGTCCGCGAACGGCTGTTCTAAGCACAATGGCGGACGATGGGCCCCTGCGCATCATTCACTGCTTTCGCTCCCCTATCGGCGGGATCTTTCGCCATGTGCGCGATCTCGCCGAGTTCCACGCGAAGGCAGGCCATGACGTCGGAATCGTCTGCGACAGTCTCACCGGCAGCTCCTACGAGGACGGCCTCTTCGATGAAATCCGCCCCTATCTCTCGCTCGGCCTCACACGCCTGCCGATCAGCCGGTCGATCAGCCCGCGCGACATCGGCGCGTTCTGGAGCAGCTATCACGAAATAAAAAGTTTGCAGCCGGATGTCCTGCACGGGCACGGCGCCAAGGGTGGCGCCATTGCCCGGCTCATCGGCTCAGCCCTGCGGGTCAACAGGTATCGCGTAGCCCGCCTCTATTCGCCGCATGGCGGCAGTCTGCACTACAATCGCCGCACGGCTACCGGCATGGCGATTCTCACCGCCGAGCGCCTCCTGGAAAGGCTCGGCGATGCGCTCGTCTTTGTCTGCGACTACGAGCGGGATGCCTATGCCGCCCGTGTGGGCCGACCGCGCGTCAGGGCGGAGCGCATCTACAACGGCATCCACGACCGCGACTTCGAGCCCGTCTATTCCCGGGAGGACGCCGTCGACTTCCTCTATATCGGCATGCTGCGCGACCTGAAGGGCCCCGATGTCTTCGTCGAGGCCTTCGCCCGCACGGAGCGCCGGATCGGCCGTCCGCTTTCCGCCCTGATGATCGGCGACGGACCGGACAAGGCGAAATACGAGGACATGATGCTGCGCATGGGCCTCGGCCGGCGCATCGGCATGCTGCCGGCCATGAAGGCGCATGACGCCTTCGCGCTCACGCGCAACGTCATCGTGCCTTCACGCGCCGAGGCCATGCCCTATATCGTGCTGGAAGCGCTCGCCGCACGAAAGCCGGTCATCGCCACCCGCGTTGGCGGCATTCCTGAAGTGCTCGGTCGCGACAGCATCGCCCTCACGGAACCGGGCGATCCAGACGGCCTCGCCGCCCTGATGGCCCGGGCCATCACCGATGCGGACTGGCCGCGCAGAGTGATGCCCGAACCGACAGGGTTCAAAGCGGCCTTCTCCGCCTCCGCCATGTCCGGCGCCCTGCTCGACCTCTATCGTGACATCCTCACCCGGCAGACCAGCGGAAATCGGCACAGCACCTGACGCTGCGGCAACCGCAACGTAAACGTTTCTTAGGGGCTTCGTGCTATTTCCGGGACAGAGCTCCCTGCAGGTGCGTGCCATGAACCATATCGACAAACCCGTCTCCTTCGATCCGGAAGCGCTGAGGCGCAAGGTATCCGAAATATCGGTCGCCGCACCCGGCGAGAACCAGGATGCCAACAGCCCCGTCGAGCTCAACCCGCTCGCCCGGAAGATCGCCGCGCAGTTCCGCGTCGATACCTATTCGCCGAGCATGATCACCGGCCTCCTGCGCCTTTTCGAATTCGGTGCGCTGCTGGCGCTCGGCTATGGCATTCATGTGCTCTATGTCAGCGGGATGAGCCTGTCCGTCTTCTACCTTTTCGTTCTCGGCGGCGGCGCGGCGATCGGCGTCCTGATGCTCCAGCTGGCCGATGCCTATCAAGTTCCGGCACTGCGCTCGCCCTGGCGCATGACGCCGCGCATCCTCGCCGCCTGGGCGCTCGCCTTCGGCGCGATGGCGCTCATCGTCTTCTTCTTCAAGTCGGGTGAGGAATATTCCCGCGTCTGGTTCGCCTCCTGGTTCGTAGCAGGTGCCGTCTACCTCGTCATCGAGCGGCAGATGATCGCCTATTCGATCCGCCGCTGGGCCCGCAACGGCACGATGGAGCGCCGCGCCGTCATCGTCGGCGGCGGCGAACCGGCCAAGGAGCTCATCCGTACGCTCGAACACCAGCCGGAGAACGACATCCGCATCTGCGGCATCTTCGACGACCGCGACGAGCGCCGCTCGCCGGCGATCATCGCCGGCTATCCGAAACTCGGCAATGTCGCCGAACTCGTCGAATTCGCCCGGCTTGCGCGGATCGACATGCTGATCATCTCGCTGCCGCTTTCGGCCGAGGCGCGCATCCTCTCGCTTCTCAAGAAACTCTGGGTTCTGCCGGTCGACATTCGCCTCGCCGCCCATTCCAAGGGCCTGCGCTTCCGCCCGCGCAGCTACTCCCAGATCGGCAGCCTGCCGATGCTCGACATCTTCGACAAGCCGATCGCCGACTGGGACAATGTCGCCAAGCGAATCTTCGACGTCTTCTTCAGCGTGGTCGCACTGCTTCTGCTTTGGCCGGTGATGCTCGGCGCAGCCATCGCCGTCAAGCTGTCCTCGCCCGGCCCGATCATCTTCAAGCAGAAGCGGCACGGCTTCAACAACGAGGTCATCGAGGTCTACAAGTTCCGCTCGATGTACACGCACCTTGCCGACCCGACGGCAAAGGCCGCCGTGACGAAGGGCGACCCGCGCGTCACCCGCGTCGGACGGTTCCTGCGCAAATCCTCGATCGATGAGCTGCCGCAGTTCTTCAACGTCCTCAAGGGCGACCTGTCGCTGGTCGGCCCGCGGCCGCATGCCATCCAGGCGCAGTCGAACGACCGCAAATATGTCGATGTTGTCGAAAGCTATTTCGCCCGTCACCGCGTCAAGCCCGGCGTCACCGGCTGGGCGCAGATCAACGGCTGGCGCGGCGAGATCGACCATGACGACAAGATCCGCTTCCGCACCGAATTCGACCTCTATTACATCGAGAACTGGTCGCTCTGGCTGGACCTGAAGATCCTGTTCATGACCCCCTTCCGTCTGCTCAACACGGAAAACGCCTATTGAGCGACGCGGTCCTCCCCTACGCTCCACCGTTCCAGCCGCAGCGTGCAGCCCTTGGCATCATCGGCTCGCTGCTGGTGGTGTTCGGGGTGTTCCTCTCCGGCTTCGTCATCAGCGAGCCGGCCCCCTATGAGCTCTTCATGGCCGGGCTGATCACCCTCTGGGCGATCGTCGGGCTGCGCATCTCACGGGCCATCACGCCGCTGCTCGTGCTGCTCGTCCTGTTCAACATCGGCGGCATGCTGTCGCTGACGATGGTCGACGATCTCTCGGTCGGTCCGCTCTACATCGCCGTCTCGCTGTTCCTGGCACTTTCCAGCGTATTCTTCGCCGCCATCATCGAGGCGAAGCCGGCGCGGCTTGAGCTGATCTTCCGCGCCTGGGTGGCCAGCGCGCTCATCACCGCCTCGCTCGGCATTCTCGGCTACTTCCACGCCTTTCCCGGCTCCGAGGCCTTCACCCTCTACGACCGCGCCAAGGGCGCCTTCCAAGATCCGAACGTCTTCGGCCCATTCCTTGTCGGTCCCTCGCTCTACCTGCTCTACGGCCTGCTTTCCGGGCGCATCCTCGGCGCGCCGCTGAAGGTTGTCGGCGTGCTGATCCTGGCGCTCGGCATCTTCCTCTCTTTCTCGCGCGCGGCCTGGGGGCTCTATCTCCTTTGCGTCGGGGCACTCGTCTTCGTCATGCTGCTGAAGGAGCGCACCGGCGCCTTCCGGCTGAAGATCCTGATCCTCAGCCTTTCGGCAGCCGGCCTGATGGTCATGGCGCTCGTCGTCGCGCTGCAATTCGACAAGGTCGCGAACCTCTTTTCCAGCCGCACCCAGCTCGTGCAGGAATATGACGGCGGCCATCTCGGACGCTTCGAGCGCCACCGCATCGGCTTCCTCATGGCGATGGAAAAACCGCTCGGCATCGGCCCGATGGAATTCAGCAAGATGTTTCCCGAGGACGAGCACAATATCTGGCTGAAATCGCTGACCACCTACGGCTGGCTCGGCTTCGTCTCCTACCTCACCCTGATCGTCTGGACGCTCGCCGCCGGCTTCAAGGCGCTCCTGCGCGACCGGCCCTGGCAACCCTTCCTGATGATCTCCTACATCACCATCGTCGGCCACACCGCGATCGGCTTCGTCATCGACACGGATCACTGGCGGCATTTCTATCTGCTGCTCGGGGTCGTCTGGGGATGCCTTGCCCTCGAGAAGCGCCACAACAGGCAGATCGCCCCGGACTGACCGCACCATGAGCAGAAAACAGGACAGGGTTCCACGGCAGATGCGCCTCCTGCAGGTGCTGGAGACCGGCGGCGGCGGATCCGGCCGGCATTTCATCGACCTGTGCCGCGGCCTGACGGCCCATGGACATGCCGTGCATGCCGTCTATTCGCCATTGCGGGCGGAAACGCGTTTCGTCGAGGAACTGCAGGCGCTGGGCCTTGCCGGGCTGCACACCGTCGCCATGACGCGCGCCCCCGGTCCATCGGACCTCCGTGCCTGGCGGGCAATCCGCGCCGTCATGCGCAGCGCCGGCCCCTTCGACGTCATCCATGCCCATAGCTCGAAGGCGGGTGCGCTGGCGCGCCTGCGCCTGCCCGGCCGTCATGTCCCGCGGGTTTATACGCCGCACGCCTTCTACACGATGGATCCCGGCCTCGGCGCGCTCGGCCGCAAGGTCTACGGCTCGATCGAGAAGCTGCTCGCCCGCACCCTCACCGACCGGGTCATCTGCGTTTCCGCAGATGAATATGCCCATGCCCGCGCACTCGGCATGCCGCGCAAAAAGCTGTCGATCGTCGTCAACGGCGTCGAAACGCCGCCCGCCGATTCCCGCGCCACCGTCCGGCAGGCCCTCGGCATCCCCATGGATGCGCTGCTCTTCGGCTTCGTCGGCCGCCTCTGCCACCAGAAGGCGCCCGAGCGGCTGGTGGCGGCCTTCGTGCGCGTTGCCGAACGCGTGCCGCACGCCCATCTCCTGATGATCGGCACAGGCGATATGGAAGCGGAGGTGCGCCGGCAGGTCGCGACAAGCGGCCAAGGCACACGCATCCACCTCACCACGGGCTTTACCGGCGTCGAGGCGATGGCGGCCATCGACGTGCTGACCATGCCGAGCCGCTACGAGGCCATGTCCTATGTGATGCTGGAGGGCGCAGCTGCCGGCAAGCCGTTGATTCTCACCGATGTTGGCGGCGTCTCCACGGTGCTGAAGGACGGCGAGAACGGTATTCTCCTGAAAAACGCCGATGATCCAGAGGCCCTCGCCGATGCCATGTTGCGCCTCAGCGAGCCCGGCCACCTCGCCCGCCACACCGCCGCCGCCCTCACCCGCGCCCGCAGCCCTGAATACCGCCTCGACCGCATGGTCTGCGAAACGGAAGCCATCTATCGCAGCCTGATCGCATGAAACGAAAAACCGCCGTCCCTTCGGAGCGGCGGTTCCTGACGATCGAACACGTCTTCCTGGCGCGGCATCTTACCGCCTGATCGCCCGTGCCAGCGCAATGAGAATACAGGCGCCGATGAAGCCCGCGATCAGATAGCCGATCCAGCCGCCGAGCGAGACGCCGATCAGGCCGAGCAAAAGGTTCGCAACCATCGCGCCGACGATGCCGAGCACGATGTTCATCAGCACGCCCATATTGCTTTTCATGAACATTTCGGCGAGCCATCCCGCAATACCGCCGATGATGATAGCCGCAATCCAGCCGACACCTGCATCTTCCATTTCCGTCTCCTCACGCTGCCGATATCACCGGCAAACGAGGCCGGCCGTCGAGAACGCGGGGGAACGCGCAAGGTTCCGTACGGAACCGCGTAAAGTGTAGAGGAGGAAGGAAAAATGGTCGGAATGGCGGGATTCGAACCCACGACCCCTTGACCCCCAGAAAGAGAATTTAGGGCTTTTCGTCTAACCTCGTCGCCTATCATCTCTACCAACATATTGATTTATAAAGTTTCGTTGCATATCTTCATATCGGCAACGCGCATCGTCTATTCGTTTTGCTGCTTATTATCTGCTTATTTTTCTGCGCGCTTGAATTTTCGTCAAGGAGGCCTGGGGTTTGAACAAGAAGCTGACAAAGAAGATTGTGGAGAACCTGCTCCCGGCCGAGAAGGCATACTTCGAGTGGGATGGCGGGGACGGTGCCGTGAAGGGATTTGGCATCGCGGTAAACCCATCCGGCAAAAAAACATTCGTCGCACAATTCCGCATCGGCCGTGGGATAGGTGCCAAGTCGAAGCGCGTGACAATCGGGGTATTCGGTGCATGGACCGTCGAGCAAGCCCGTGATCGCGCCAAGGAACTCATTGTCGAGGGTGAAAGCGGCATCGATCGCGCTGCCAACGAAAAGGCGGCGCGCGAAGCTGCTGTTAAGGCAAAGGCTGCCGAGGAGCGAGCGCGCAAAGAGGCGCGCGATCTACGCTTTGAGCGGCTGGCTGCGCGCTTTATGCGGGAGCATGTCCGGCTCAAGCGGAAGCGGAACACCTATGAATTCTACCGGCATGTGATTGTCTCGCATCTTATGCCGGCATTCCGCCGCCGTGACGTGCGCGAGATCACCAAGCAGGATGTCGCAAAGCTGCATCGGTCGCTTGCCGACAAGCCGGCCATGGCGAACCGCACGGTGACGACATTCTCGGCTATATGGGGATGGGCCGAAGGTGTTGACTTGATCCCTGATGGCACACGGAAGCCCACCTACAAGCTCGAAAAGTACAAGGAGCATGCTAAGGATCGCTTTTTGTCGGTTGAGGAGCTTCAACGGCTAGGCGCTGCGATCAGGGAAGCCGAGGCAATCGGGATCGCATGGGAACCGAACCCCTCTGGAAAGACAAAGCACGCCCCGAAGGCCGAGAACCGTCTAATCAAGATCGATCCGGGCGCTGCCGCCGCCCTGCGGCTCCTCATTTTCACCGGCGCAAGGCTGCGAGAAATTCTCAACCTCGAATGGGCATTCATCGATCTGGATCGCGGCCTGGCTCGTTTGCGCGACAGCAAAGTAGGGCCGAGGACCATCGTCTTGAGCGCGCCCGCGCGAGCTGTCCTTGCCGGAATGGAGCGTCTTGGACCATTTGTCTTTCCCGGCGAAAGCCGTGACGGTCAGCCTCAACCGCGCACTGACCTAAAACGCCCATGGCGCTTGGTAACTAAGGTCGCCGGCCTCGAAGGCGTGCGCATCCACGATCTGAGGCATTCGTTCGCGTCGGTCGGAGCTGGCGACGGCCACGGCCTTGTCGTGATTGGGAAGCTTCTCGGTCACACCCAGGCGAGCACGACGGAGCGTTATGCTCACCTCGACAATGATCCACTTCGCAAAGTTTCTGATGCAATTGCGACCCGCATTGCTTCGGCTATGGGGGAAGCGCCCGCAGAGACCAGGGCCGATATCATCCCGTTCAAGGGAGCGCGCTGATGCCTAGAAAGGAAAGGGAAGCCCGCCCAACGAGGGGTGAGCAGCTACCAGACCCACGAAGCTTTTCGGCGAACCTCCCTGATGAGGGAGCGCCATTCGGAGCCTTCGCCATTGATGCTGTCCTTTCGGAGATGGACAAACGCGGATGGGTTGACAGGTCGAGACCGGCAGTCGTCTTCGGCGGCTTGAAAGCCCTTCGGGCAGAGCTACTTGACGCGGCCATAGATGCGTTCGCTTATGCGTCGTCAGTCTATGCCAATAAAGCCGACCGCTCATTTCGCGAGAGAAAAATACGGGCAGCACGAGCTTTACAGGATGCTCTCGGGCAATTCTTGGCCGAAAACCGAGAAGACGCTCGGCTGATCGAGAACGTCCGATCGACCCACCCTGAATTGGTGGAAGGGCTGGACTTCTCGGCTCTTCGGGACGCGGAGACGCTTTTCAAGTCTCTCGATAGCTATGTTGATGGCATTGAAACAAGGAACAGCTCGTCCGTGGGCGATACAGGCGACCATCTCAAGGCCGGCTTTGTGCGAACTATGCGCAACGCCTTTTCTTCAATCACAGGTTCCACTGAATTGCAGCGCGGGCAAAAGGAAGCGCTCATCTCCCTTGCAGTCGCCACATGGTGTGACGCAAAGCTTCCTGGGCATGACGCTGCGCGGAGCTTGCTCGAAAGCCGCATTCGGAAGTGGTTCCTTGAGAAATAGGAAGATTGCCCTCCCTCTCCATGGGGGCAACTTGGTATAGATAGAGCAAAGGCGACGGCCTAACTTTTCTATCGACAATCAGCGTCGATAGGAGAATGAAATGGATAGCCCTTCCGAAGTAGTGGGTCGTCGATATGCCGGAAAATCTAAGAAGGTAACTCTTCCTCACGAGGAACTCGAAAAACTTTCGATTATGACGACGGCGGAGGCGGCTGCTTATCTTCGCTTGTCGTATGGTCGGCTTGCGGTTCTTCGTTCGATCGGAGGTGGGCCGGTCTTCATTGCACAGAGCAGCCGCAAGTGCCTCTATCGGAAAGCCGACCTCGATCGCTGGCTTGACGACCGCGCCCGCGTCAACAATGCGAGTGTCGGCTAATGGCAAGGATCAGCAACACTGCGGCTGCGGAGCAGCCTGACTTGTTCTCCTATGCAGCTCTCAGCCGCGAGGATGAGGCCGCAGCCCGCGAAGATGCCGCGCTGATCAAGGCTCATATGAAGACCGCTGCGGAGAGCATCATCGCAGTCGGCCTGGCACTCAAGCGCCAGAAGGAGCGTCTTCCCCACGGCATGTTCCTGCCTTGGATCGAGGCGGAATTCGAGATGAGCCACAAAACCGCGACCAGCCTCATGAACGTGGCTGATCGCTTCCAAGGCAAAGTTGAAACCGTTTCAGGTTTGACCGTCACCGCCCTCTACGAACTCGCCGCCCCGTCCACCCCGCAGCCGATCCGTGATCAGGTTGAAGCTCTTCTCGTTGATGGGCAGAAGGTGACGGTCGCCGATATCCGCCGGATGAAGGCCGAGACCAAGGCGGCGCAAAACGGCCGTGAGCTTGCCGCCCTCGATGCCGAGGCGGCCGAGAAGAAGGCAGCCGAACTTGAGGCATCGCAGAGCGAGGAGGCCGCAAAGATCGCCAAGCGCGTCGGAGCCGGATTTGAAGACGAGCTTCGCAGGCTGCGCAGGGAAAACGAGGAGCTGCGGCGTGCTGCGTCGGCTCGACCGGCGCCGACCACCGCAGCCTCGAACGTAGTCGCGCTCCATAAACCTCTGACGGACAAAGAGAAAGACGAGATCGATCGCACCCATGACGATTGGGAGGGGGCCGATTTCGACCAGACCGCCAGCATGGACAGCCATGTCAGGGCTTTCCTTGGCGGCCTGGATACGCTCGGGACCACGAAGGCATCCGCAGCGGATATCATCAAGTATCTCTCCAAGTCGTCGAAGGCGGCGAAGCAGATGACCGAAGAGGCCATGGCGAAGGCTTTTCCCATCATCCAGACGGTGAAGGAAAAGGTCTATGGTTAAGTTCGATTGGAGCAAGGACCGCGATCGGCGCCGGCTGCGCGAGCAGGGCGCCGATCCCCTGAATGGCGATATTATCTTGCCCGCCCGGCCGAAGCAGCGGCCGGGCAAAGCCGCCCTCCGCGCAGAGCTGGCGGCAGCCACTCAGAAGATCACTCGGCGGATCAAATGCCCCTGCGGCCATTCTGGCGTGGCGACGATCCCGGCCGCCTGGGCAGGCCGGGCCCTGCGCTGCTCGGCTTGCGGGAGGGCTGCGGAATGACGGGTGAAGTTTCGTGGTTCAAATTCCACAGCCGCGATTGGCTTGCCAAAACGGGCGGCTTGGCACCGTCTGACAAGGGCATTTTGACTGATCTTCTGGCCATTATGCACGAACGCGGCGAGCCGGTTCCCTTCAACGAGAAAATCCTCTCCGCTCGGTGCCGCGCGACGCCGAAGACCTTCAAAAAGGCGGTCGAAACGCTCATCGAGGCGGGGCTGATCCACCTCGAAGAAGGCATGATTTGGTCGGGCACGATGCAGGACCAGATTGAGTTTGAGAGGAAAAATTCTCTGAGCCGGAAAACTGCTGCTGAAAAACGGTGGAAGAAAATCAAGCAAAATCAATCATCCGTCGATACGGATGCAATGCTATTAGAGAGTGAGATTACAGATATAGAGGGGAAGCCCCACCAGGGGGCTTCCCCGTCTACTACTCAATCTACGTCGTCTTCTACTCAGCCGGATCATAAACAGGATACGCGCCCCGCCGCGCCTGAGAGCGCGTCGGACGCGTCCGACGATTACTATGACGAGATGGACTGGCCGACAGATCACGTTGAGTTCTTGTATGACGATGACCCGGCAGAGTTCCTTGATGAAGGAGACCCTGATCGGCCAATCCGGGCAACGGAGGAAGCCTGGCGCACGCTCTTGATTTGGATTGACAAAAAATACGGTCCCGACGCGCTGACGAAGGCGCTGGGGGCGAGGCGCACCGGGACGCTGACAATCGCGACCATCAAAAGCTTTGGGAGGCGTGCTGCCGATGTCGCCTGATCTTGATCTTTTCGAATGGGCGGCCTCCCGCCCCACGGCCACGGTGATCGACGCGAGCCATCTTTTCCTGCGCCGCGAAGTCGCATTCTACCGCCTATTGATCATCGGCTACCAGCCGCCGACCAGCGGAGGAGCCGCCCCGATCGACTTTGCGGCTTATCGCCAGGCCCGAGCCGAGCGTGCCGCGAACGAGTGCGACAACGAACAGAGGGCCGCCCAATGACGCCGCTCGACACCAGCGATTTTCCTCAGCGGCCTTCGACGGAGCTGTGGGAGGTTATCCAGAGCGCAGGGCGCGTTCTCGCCGAACGCGCTTCTGCCGGCGAGGCCGAGCCGGCGAAGCCTTTCGAGGGTGATGACGTAACGAATGCGGCGCGAGCTGCGGCTCTTGTCGACCTTTCAGTCTCCTCGATCACACGCGCGGCACAGGAGGGTGTGCCGTGGGCGAAGCAACCCCGTGGCTCTGGCTCCCCTTGGGTCATATCTAAGTCGCTCCTTCTTGCAGCATTCGGGCGCCGGGCATAGCCGGCGCCTGCACGATTTGCACGACCGCTTGCACGACTTGCAAAGCCTGCTCCGCGCAAACCGCGATATTGTTTGCCCGTTCAACGTATGGGGGCCAATGTGCTTGTATTCACCGAACGTCTTCTCAACATCCTCCCGCCGAAGGGGCGGGCGAAAGCCATCATGCTCGACGAGGAGCGAGCCGCCGCCAGCGCTGTCGTGAAAGCAGCATTGAACGATCTGGAAGCAGGATGGCAGCGCCGCGATGAGATCGAACAGAAGCTCGTCCTCGCGCGCCAGCATGATAGAACCGGCACTGTCAGCCTGGCACGCATGCCGCTCGACAGGTTGCGAGCGATGCTTTCCCGTTCTGAGGAGGAGCCCGAGGTTCACCCGCTTCTCGTAAAAGCGGAACTCGAAATCAGGGAACGGCTCCAGCCTCGCCTTGATCGTGCATCGGACGCATTCCAATCGTTCGCTGTGGTTGGTGATATCGCGCAATGGTTGGCCGGCGCAGCCGAAGCTGGCGTGCGGTTCGTAGATGCGCCCGAGGTGAAGCTCCCGGCGAAAGCTGTGCCGGAAGAGGTCGAGCGCGTCCGCTCGAAGATCGCTGCGATTGAGGCCGCCATCAACGATACCACCTTCGCGCCGCTGCCGCTCGCGGATGTCAAGGAAGCTATTGTGCGCGAGATCAGCGAGATCGCAGCGAAGGGCCAGCCCAGGGTCTGCTACAATGATCGTCGCTCCTCTCCCCTCAAGCTCGGTGAGGCGCTCGGCATCAGCAATTCCCCGGCCGGCCCCAGTACGGCTGCAACGCTCGTTTGGGCGATGCAGGAGATCATAACCGAGCGGGCGCTCTCCCTCGTAGGCGATATCGAGCCGGAACGCGCGCTCACCAATGCACAGCGCGACGCCTTGCTTGAGCAGTTGGCAGCCGAGCGCCTGGAAGCGGAACGGAACGAAGAGGCCGCCATCATGGCCGCCCATGCCGCCGGCATCGCAATCGCACGCCGCCGTGAGGCCGATCCCCGCGCGGTCCTCGGCATCAAAGACGTATCTGGCCGGTGGCGCACCCGCGCCGATGTCGGCCTCGACGACGTTGCCTGATAGGAGATTGATGCCATGGTAGAGAACGCCGATGCCGAGTTGATCGATAGCCTTGCAAGGTTCCTCGATCAGCACACCAATCTCCCCGAAGAGGCCTGCCGCACCTTGATCCGCAACGCCGCCGCAGGCCAGCCGATCTCGTTGCCGGATGCCTACGACTTCGCAGGCGAAGTCTTGCGCGCAAAGCTTGATGTCCTTCTCACGGCGTTGGCACCGAAAGCAGCAAAGCCGCATCCCGTTGTGGTGCAATCTGCCCCGGCACTCGCAACCCCGCCCGCTCAAGCCACTCCGCCCGATAATGCGTTGCCTGACCTGACGGGCGAAGCTCGCGCAGCGGCGATCAGGGCCATGGCTGGCTCCGATCTCTCGGCTATGGCCGAGGTTCTGATCGCAGGCAGCGCGAGCGTGAGCGATGCCCACGCCGCATTCAAGATCGCGCGGTCGCAGCAACTCCGCCCTTCCCACATTCCGAGTATTGCAGAGCGAGCCGCCAGCCAGATCGAGATGGGGCCTGCCGATTTTACCGGCTTCACCTCCGCCGCCGACCGCAAGGAGGCTGGCTGGAAAAAGGCGTTCGCTAAGGCTGAGACCAGCCCGAGCGCCCCCAACATTGTGTGATCAGAAGAGGAATTTTTGATGCGAACCCAAGGCTTCAACTTCCCGGCGTCGAATTCGGAACGCCCCTACGTCCAGATCGCCACCGACTGCTCTTCGCTGGAGCTCCATTTCCGAAGCAACGGCTCCGGCCGACTGGTTGTCGGAAGCGATCTGCCGGCCGCCACCTCCAATGATTTCGTCGTCGTCCGCGCCGGCATCGAGCCGCTCAGGCTGACTGGTTTGGCTGCCGAGGACAAGGTTTTCTTTCAGCCCGGTGGGACCGGAGAAGTTTGCATCACCGCACTCGTCGTCGACGCCGAATAAGCGCGGCCCTCAAACAAAAGGAACCCATCATGTCTGCACAGACCACCACCTACACCCTCAAGCATCCGATCACGGTCGATGGCGAGGCCTATGTGACGATCACCATCTATGAGCCGAACGTAGCCGCCCTTGAGGCCATCGACGATATCGGAATTGTCGAGGAGGAACGCCCCCGCATCAGGCATCTCCGCTTGGTGCTCGCCGCTCTCACCCGCATCCCGAACAAGGTCATCGGTGAGTTGCACCGCAGCGATTTCGAAGCGCTCGTGGAGATTGCTGTCCCTTTTCTGGAAAGGCAGGAGGCCCACTCGGTTCAGTGATTTTTGAGCTGATCGGCTGGTGGCGGGAGAGCGGTGACACGGTGACTGCTGATGTCGCCCACTTTCTCGCCACGCCGGTCAGTGAGGTGCGTGCAATGCCGCTCTCGCAGCTTTTCCGCATGCACCGCCAAGCAATCAGGATCGCGCGACTGACGAGGCGCTAAACCCATGGCAACGCTCACTTCCTCTCTTGTTGTACGCCTTCTCGATCAGGCCACTGGCCCCGCCAAGGGCATCGCGCGCTCGATCCTCGGCATTCAGGACGCTACGAACCGCGTCGGCCGGGTTGCCTTTGGCGACCGCCTGCGAACGGCGATAGACGCCAATAACGCCGCTCTCGATCGAGCGCGCGGGCAAGTGATGGATACGGTCGCCTCGTTCTACGTCCTCAAGCAGGCGCTGTCTGCGCCGATCACGGCGGCCACTGGCTTCCAGACGCAGCTTGAGGACATCGCGCAGAAGACCGGCTTGGCAGGAAGGGGCATCACTGATCTCGGTAAGGATGCCCGGCGCCTTGTGGGGCTGACCAACCAGAGCCTCGGCGAAATCACCACCTCGATTGACTTCCTGGTCGGTATGGGCGCGCAGATCGGTGATGCGGTCAGCATGAGCAATCCGATCGGCAAGGCGGCCACCGCTTATCGAGCCTCGGCCGAGGATTTGGCGAAGGCGTCGTTCGCAGTCGCCGACAATCTCAAGGTTCCGGCTGCCGAGATCGAGAAAGCCCTCGATATCATGGCCCAGGCCGGCAAGGAGGGCGGCTTTGAGCTTCGCGACATGGCGCGCGAATTCCCCGCCATCACCGCCGCCGCGCAGGCCATGGGCATGCAGGGCACCAAGGCCGTCGCCGATCTCACCGCCGCCCTCGAAGTCGCCCGCAAGGGCACGGCAACCGGCGCCGAGGCGGCGAATAACATGGCGAATTTCATGCAGAAGATCGTGTCGAAGGACACGATCAAGAACCTGCGGAAGTTCGGTGTCAACGTCCCGAAAGAGCTGGAGAAGGCGACGAAGGCAGGCGTCAGCCCGATCGAGCACATGCTCGGCATCATCGACAAGGTGACGGAGGGCGGTAAGGCCGACAAGATCGCGCAAATCTTCGGTGATAAGCAGGTTGTCGAATTCATCCGGCCTCTGCTTGCGAACATGGAGGAATATCGCCGCATCCGAAAGGAGGCGATGGCCGCCCAGGGCGTCGTTGAAAAGGACTTTGCTTCCCGAATGCAGACCTCCGAAGAGCGCTCGAAGCGCCTTCGGAATTCAATCGAGTTGCTCAACGTCTCTGTCGGCAATGCCCTTCTGCCGTCGATCACCCGGATCGTTGACCAGATCGGCACCTTCGCCGCCAAGGTGGAGAAGCTGACGGATGCTCACCCCGATCTGATCCGCAACATCATCGGTGCCACAACGGCTGTAATCGGCTTCCGTGGCGCCATGGTGTCCCTCAAATGGCTCGGACTGATCGGCCGAGGCAGTGTCCTTTCTGTCCTCGCCTTCGGCTTCAACACGCTCGGCAGGGCCATCATCGGGGCGACGAATGCGGCGAAGAATGCCACCGGCTTGCAGGCTGCGCTGGCGGGCATGTCTGGGGCGAAATATTCCCGTCTCCAGAAGGTTGCAGACGGGCTCAAAGCCATTGCGCTCGCCATCCCCGGCGTCTCGGGCATCAGTGGCGCCCTGTCGGGCATCGGAGCGGCGGTCGCCGCGCTCTCGGCTCCGGCGCTCTTCGGCGTCGCACTCGCGGTGGCTGCCGTGGCGGGGGCTGGCTTCCTGCTCTGGAAATATTGGGATCGGGCATCGGCGGTCTTCTCCGGTGTAGCCCGCGCCATCGGCGATAATCTTGCCCCGGTGATCGATGCCGTCAAAGAGAAATTCCAGAACATGTGGAATTCCGTCCGCGATAGCGTCGGGGACGTTGCCGAATATTTCGGCGCCGACGCAGAAGCGGCGAAGGCGGCCTTCGATCGCATATTCGATTTTTCGGCGATCAAGCAGAAGATCAGCGAATTCTTTTCGTGGCTCGGATCGTTCTTCCAGCAGGAGGTTTTGACCGACGAGCAGAAAGCCTCCCTCGAAGCCTCCGCTTATGACGTGACCAATCGGATCATCAAGGGGTTCGCCACCGGCACCCAAGCTCTCTTGCAGCTCGGCGCCGACATGATCCAGTCCTTGTGGGACGGAATGCTTACCAAGGTCGATGAGCTGATTGCGTGGGTGAAGACGATCCCCGAGAGGATCGTCGCCGCCGTTGGCAAGATCGATCTTAGTAACGTCGTCTCCCTCGGAGGGCTGTTTGGCGGCGGCGGAAGCGAAGGTGGCTCGCCGCCTGTGGACGGCGCCCGCGCAGCCGGCGGCCCGGTGAAGGCCGGCGGCACCTACCTCGTCGGCGAGGAAGGGCCGGAGCTATTCCAGCCGAACCAGAGCGGCTCGATCTGGCCCAATAGTGAAACCATGGCGGCGCTCCGTCAGTCCAGCGCAGCCGACGCCGTGTCCGGCGGCGGCACGGCAGACAGGCGGCCCAGCAGTGTCGTGATGCACATCAACCCCGTCGTCCACATCAACGGCGTGCAGGATATTCGCGGCGCCGCAAGGGAGATTTCGCAGATGCTCTCCGATGAAATTCGCCAGAACCTCGACGCCACCTTCGCTGACCTGGGAGTTCGCCGCTAATGTCGAAGCGCGCCATATTTTCCGTGAGCGCTGATGGTGCGGATATCACCGGCAATCTGCGCCCTTACGTAATCTCTATCCGGGTATCGGATCGCGCCGGAGCGTCCAGCGACGCGGCAACGATCGAGCTGGACGACAGGGAAGGACAGATCGTTTTTCCCCGCCCCGGCGCTCTGATTTCGATTTCTCTCGGATGGGAAGGCGACGGGATCGCCGTCGTCTTCTCGGGGAAGGCCGATGGCATTCGCAGTCGCCGCTCACGCGGCCAGGGTCAGACCATGACCATCACCGCAAAGGGCATCGATAGCGCCGGCTCGCCGAAAGCGCCGCAGCAACGCCATTTCGATGACACGTCGATCAAGGACATGCTCACGAAGGCGGGAAAGGATGCCGGCGTGACCGAGATCAAAGTTGATGACGAGTTTGCGTCGATCATCAGGCCCTACGAGGCGATGGACGACGAAAGCTTCATCGCGTTCGGCCAGCGCCTGGCGAAGGAGTTGGGTGGCACCTTCAAGGTCAGGGGAGCAACCGCTGTGCTGGTGAAGCGCAGTGGCGGAACCTCGCCGTCCGGCGCATCCCTTCCGGTCGTCAATGCCGCTGTCGGCGACAATCTGCACTCCTGGGATATAGAGCCCTTCATCGGGCGCCCGCGTTTCAAGAAGGCGCGAGCGCGGTACTACGACCAGAAGGAAGCGAAATGGAAAGAGGTCGAGGTCGAGACCGAAGTGGAGGGCGAAGCACCCACGCTCGTCGATCGCTTCGCCGTCGCCGACGAGGATCGCGCGAAGCAGGAGACGGGCAGCCGCAAGACCGACATCGAGCGAGCCGGCGGCGAAGGTACGGTGGTTATCGAGGGCAATATTGCAGCCTGCGCCGAGGGCACTTGCATCGTCTCGGGCGCCCGGCCGGGTATTGACGGCACCTATCGCATCGACAGCGTTGATCATGAGTACAGCCGGGGCAGTGGCTTCACGACGAGCCTTACCCTGAAGCAGCCGCACGGCGATGCCGGCAAGGACAGTCGCTCCACCAAAAGCAGAACCGGATCGCAGGCAGGCGAGCAAGACTTCTCGCTGCCCGCTGATCCTGAACTCGGGTAGCGGTTATCCACAGGGAAGTAATCCCTAAAAATCCAGAAAATCTGCAAGGGCGGGGCATCGACCCCGCCTTTGTCATTCCGGGCAATGGATTAAATCCACAACCCGGATTTCCGCTCACTGGCCCCCCTCTGGACGATGCCAGAGGGGTTCCTGCCATTTAAATGCCAGCCGGAAGCATCGTCGCCACGATGCGGGATGCTTCCGCCTTGATGCCATCGTGGAAATCATAATTGATCTGCCCTTGCGTAAGCAGCATCTCCACCTTGATCACCAGCTCAAGGGCATTTGCCGGCGCGGCGGTGTGGACCTCATCTTCCAGCGCTCGGCACGCATCGTGGAGTGTGTCGATCGTTTCCGACAGGTCGCCGGCACCGCCCGCCTGGGCGTTGGCTTCCGCATTGGCGAGGCTCTCCATCTCGGCGCGCAGCTTTCGCCAATCGGTCAGCCGGGAGGCGAAAAACGGACTTACTTTGTGGTCGGCGGGGGGTGTGATAACGACGGCATCAGCCATTCCGTGATCCTCCTAGATCATGGTTTCGGTTAGGGCCGACGCGGAGCGTCACCTCCTGCGTCGGCCCGTCTGCGTCTATAAGTTGTTAAAATTTTAGTCAACTTCATTGATCCGGCACCTCCCGCACGGCCAGTTCTTGCCCTGGCTCGATGCAAAGTTCGGGATGAGTGCAGACACCGCGAATAACTTCATGCGGGTCGCAACGGTCTATGGCGACAAATACCGAACCGTTCGGGATTTACCCCCCACGGCTCTCTATGAGCTTGCCGCTCCGAAGACGCCGCCGGAGGTGCGCGAGGAAATCGAGCGCATGATCGAGGCGGGCGAGGTCGTGACGAAGGCGACCGTAGCCAGGCTGCGGGCCGACAAGGCTGCGGCGCTTGCCTCTTACGCGAAGCAGGCCAAAGACGACGAGCTGATGAAGCGCGCCACCCGCATCAGGGATCGCGCCATTCGCCGCGCCGGGGAGCTGCTCAAGCAGATCGAGCCGCAGAAGGGCGGAGATCGGAAGTCGGGCCAATATCAAAAGGGGGGCACATCCCCTTTGATTACGCGGAAAGAAGCCGCAGAGCATGCGGGCCTGTCCCCCGACCAAGCCAAACAGGCAATCCGCGTCGCCAACGTCCCCGCCGCTGAATTCGAGCGGCAGGTTGAAAGCCCCAAACCGCCGACGATCACCACGCTCGCGGAACAAGGCGTTCAGAAGCGCGATTTCGATACGAAGGCCTTGACTTTTTCACCCCTCCGATGGATTGGTTACGGAAATCCTCGCCTGGCGTCCGCAAGCTGGCGGCGAGGTCATTCCTTCGGGGATGCGGCGTGGCATGGCGCGGAATGGAACGGTTAGAGCAAGCAGAGCTTCTCGCTTGCTTTCCCTTCAATTCTATGGAGACAGCTATGCCCCAAATCTCAAGTTCTATTCGCCGTAAGCTCGCTCGTGCCGGCTTCGTCCTCAATAAGTTCCGTGGTCGCAACCCGAACGATTACCGTTTCGGCGGCTATATGATCATCGACGCTGAGACCAACGCAGTTGTCCAAGGTGCCTATCCGCTTCCGTACAACCTGACGCCTGATGACGTTCGGGAGTTCGCTAGAGAGATCGCGAAGGCCCCTGCTTAGCCGTTTCAACCACCGCCTCGCGCAAGGCGGCTTTCGTCGGCTCCTGCCCCTTATCAAGCCGGTCATTGAGCGTGCGCCGCACGATGCCAGGATTGGCCTTCTCCGCGTCGCGGATGGTGCGGGCTTCGTGGACCTGCTTGCGCGACAGGCCGAGTTCGGCGGCCGTAGCTGGACGAACATCGTTCCCAACCGGAACGATGTCGGAGCGAACGGATGCGGTCGCAATCTCACCCCTTTCTTGCGCCGCGTCATATTCATCGGCCAGCCGCCTTTTGGCGGCGGCCTCGATCTCCAGCGCGTCGGCCTGCGCGCGGTGCGCCTTGGCGATCGGCTCAATTCCGTGAGTTCCGGTTGCAACTATTTCGTGTGCATCTAACACACGGTCTCATCAGCAACGGAGACCAGACATGGCAAAGCAAATGCACCCCGCCGACGCCGCCGACCGCGCCAAGATCGCGAACGCGACGCATTTCAACGTCCATCTTCGCAAGGGGCCGACCGAGAAGATCAATCAGGAAGCGCCCACGCTCGCCGAGGCGGTCAAGATCGTCGACGCGCTCAATGCCGAGAGCCGCAAGCCGGCGATGATCTATGCCATCATGCCGGAAGGCACGACGGTATTTGTCCCCGCCGACATGGCGGCGGCGGCACGCGACGGCGCCCCGCCGGCCAAAGCCGAGGAGTACCCGGCTCCCGCACCGAAGACCGAGCGCAAGCCGGGCGGCAAGCGCGCCGAGGCGCTCGAAGCCGCGCAGCGCGGCGAACTGCCGGCGGCACCGGATTTCAGCGCCGCAACCCACAAGCCTCACCGGAAGAAGCTCGAAGCGGTCGTCGCCATGGTGAAGGCCGGCGACATCGAGGGCCTGAAAGCCTTCGAGATCAAGCCGGTATCGTCCAGCCCGCGCGCTATAGCGCGCTACCGCGACCTTGCTGTCATTGCCCTCGAAGCGTGTTCCAGATCGGCTTGACCACCCAACTGCGGTGTGACAATATTCCTATCTCTTCGACAGTCCATCGAAGGGCTTCTCCTTGAGGCTAGAGTGCTGGAGCGCTCTAGCCTTTTCATTCGGCGAGGTCACATGCGCGTCGAAATCGTTTCCAAAGACAATGTCCTCTCCCGCTTCGCCAACCAGATCGGCGCTGTCGGCGAAGAGAAGGGCCGCAAGGCTTTAGCTCGAGCCGTCAATCGCGTGACGACCACCGTGGAAGGGCGCGTCGTGCGCGCCATCGGTAAGCAATCCTCCATCCCTGCCAAGATCGTTCGTACACAGATCACCAAGAAGCTCGCAGCGCACAAGGGCGGCGGAGCGATCGAGGGCCATGTCATCGCATCAGGCAGCCCATTGCCTCTCAAAGTGTTCAATCCCAAGCAGTTCTCCTGGGGTGTGCGGGCGAAGGTGTGGGGGCAGATGCAGCGCTACCCGTCGCACTTCATGCACGGCGGCCGATGGAACTCGGGCAAGCTCATCGCAGGCGGCCATGTCTTTGTCAGGACGACGGCCAATCGCCTGCCGATCGAGAAGCAATTCGGCCCGTCCGTTCCCGAGGAGATGGTGCGCGATGAAGCTGCTCGCGTCTTCCATCAGACCGTTGAGACCATGCTGCCTCAGCGCGTCGCGCACGAGCTGTCCCGCCTGCTTCCCTGATCAGCATCATTGCGGGCCTCCGGCAGCGCCCGAAAGGGCTTTAGGTACCTTTGCTGCCTGCTCCCCATGCGGCTCTTCGGAGGCCCGATCCTTGCGTCTATTTTAAAATTTGAAATTCGCTGTTTGCTTTGGTTTATATTCCTAACAAGCCATTGATTTGCGAGGAATAGGATGAAAATCCTTTCGAAAAGAGGTTGGCTGAACGCAGCTTGCCGCGATCCCCGGCTTGAGCCTCGGCATTTCCGCGTTGCGGCAGCGATATGGGCGCGGTCGGACGGCAAATGGCGAGCGCAGGTCAACCCGGCGCATCTCTCCGCGCAGACGGGCTTGGGGCAATCGGAATGTGCGCAAGCTGTGCGGCGCCTCACGTCGGCCGGCTATCTGCGGCTGATGGAGGGCGGCCAGTTCAGGGCGGTGCTGATCATGCCAGATCATCTACCGGAGAAGCAGCGAGCGCCCGCCCTGTCCCCTGTTGCGGCCGATGCCGTGATTGCGCCCTCGATCGGAGATAAATGCCTCCCGCTTCTGCGAGCTGTGAAGGACTTGGCGAGCAGGACGAGCGCGGGGCGCTTCATTCCTTGGCGGCAGGTCGTCAAAGAGATGGGCATAGAGCCGCCCAGGGCGGGCGAGAGCGGCCAAGAGCGCCTTTGGCGGCTAGATGCCGCCCGGAAGCGCTTCGCGCGCCTACGGGCCGCCTGCTTGGATGCCGGCGCGATCGAGGTGGATCAGGCGCGCGGCGTGCGGCTCACCGCAGATGGAGAATTCGCGGTCGCGACTTTTGCAATTTAGCTTGCGTATCTCGTTGCCGGCCAGCAAAGCCGACTGGTTGTCAGCGAGGCCAGCCTCTTTGGCCGCCTCTTTCGCCTCGTCGGACAATCCGGCAACCTTTACGGCGCGCGCTATACTGTCGCGTGGTACGCCGATCTCCCGCGCCGCCTGGCGGATGCCGCTTGCCTTACCGCGCCCTCCTTTGGATACCGGCGCAAGTTGCGCAGGTTTCGAGTGCTCGTTGCCTGCCGATTGGACCTGTCGCTTCTCCTCGGTCAGCTTTACCCACTTCGCGAGAAGCTCGCTGCGCTCCAGAGCCGTGATCTCGCGGCGGTGAAGGTTCTCGGCGATCTCGGCCATGGTGCCGATATCGCGATGAGCATTTTGGCGGCAGCTTATTATTTGCTTATTTTCCCACGGAAAGTTTCACGAACGCGAAAGGCCGCCCGAAGGCGGCCTTGTAAGTATTTGATATACTTAGGTTCGAATGGTCGGAATGGCGGGATTCGAACCCACGACCCCTTGACCCCCAGTCAAGTGCGCTACCGGGCTGCGCTACATTCCGGACCGCGGAAACCCCTATAGTCTCAACGTTTTGGATGCAAGCCCAAAAAACTGCAAAAGGAACAAAAGTGGAAAAAAGTCTCCCGGTGGGAGTTTCGCGGACCGAAATTCACACGGAAAACGCCACGGATGTTCCGCCTGTGTTCCGTGCAATTTTCCGGCGAACTGTCCGCTTGGGAAGCTACTGGTTAGGCCGCCTGAACAAGGGCTTGGCTGTAAAACTCTGAAATTCTGCCGGACGCAATATCAAAGGCTTGCCGGCAAAATGTAAAACTCAAATTTCTACCGTTCGTTGAATTTCGATCAAGGAGGCCATTATGGATGCGCCCTTCCGCCGGCAGCACGACGGCCACTATGGCATCATACACCTGAGGGCCAGCAAGACATTCCGGGAGGCAGCGGAGAGCTTCGTCGAGAATGGCGGCAGCGGGCGGCATCTGCCTCGCGTGGTCGAGTATTTTGGCGACCGGCCGCTGACCGACATCGTGCCATTCGACATCACCGAAATGGCCCTGGCGCTCTATCCGGACCAGAAGAACGCGACCCGCAACCGTCAGGCCATGGCGCCGGCACTGGCGGTCATGCGACACGGCTATGATCGAGGATGGTGCGGATACATCCGCATAAGGCGGTTCAAGGAGGAGCGCCCAAAAAGAAAGGTGCCGGCCCAGAAGGCATGGCTCCACGCATTTTCCCGCCAATGCCGCAAAGACGGCCTCGACAATCTCGCCGCCCTGGTTCTCTTCATGGCAACCTGCGGCGCGCGCGTGACGGAGGCCATCAACGTTCGCTGGCGCGATGTCGACACAGCACGCCGAACCGTCCTTCTGAGAAAAACAAAGACGGATACAAACTCCAGCCGCGGGCTGACAGGCGAGGTTGCCGACAGGATTGCCGCCCTGCGCGGTGCAGCCGGGCCCGATGAGCGGGTTTTTGGCTATAGCAGCCGCCAATCCGTCAACACCCGGATAGCCGCGGTCTGCAAGCGGGCCGAGATCAGCTACAAGTCGAGCCATGCCTGCGGGCGGCACACCTTCGCGACAAGCGCGATAGAGATGGGGCTGGATATCAGGACGACGATGGAAGTGGGCGGCTGGAGGAGCTCGGCCGTCTTTCTGGAGACCTATGTCCATGCGCCCGAAAATGCGGTCCGCATCGTCGCCGATCAGTTCGGACGGTATCAGTTCGACGCCGATATTTAAGCCCTCTTGTTCTCACTCCGTTCTGGTTTATTTTACGGGGTCACCGATGGAGGATTAGATGGCACAAACTGGAAAATTGATTGTCCTCGCCGCCTATTCGAAGACCGACGACGGCGACCTGCTGCCCGCATTCGAACCGCGACAGATCGAAACCGAGGAAAAAGCCATGCGGATTGCACGCACAATGGCAGGGGAATATGCGGGAGTCATAGCCTGGAGCCGCGACGCGGATATCGCCCTTGGCGACTACGGCCCGCCGACAATCCTATTCCAAAGCGGCGATCTTCCGGACATGGAATAGACAGTGGCGGAGTGGCAGCGGAAATACCAATGGGTCCTCACCTGGCCCGGCGAGGAGACGGAAGACTGGTCCGCCTTCCACGATGGCCTCTATATCGGCCGCGTATCACGAGACCGGACAAGCATGAAGAAGGGCACGTTCTTGTGGTCGGGAGGATGTTCGGGCTGGCCAGGGTTTCAGCGGCCAATGCCACACAGCGGCAGGACGGTCGAGACGTGGGAAGCCGCGAAGGCAGTCGAAGACTGGTATGACGAGGGGCTGGCGCGCAGCGGGGTGCGGCCGGCAATGGTCGCCCAGCGTATAGGCCCGCTGGATGAGGACGGATTGCCGCTCTGGCTGAGGGGCTGAACGCAAAAAAGCCCCTCCATCCCCGAAGGGACAGAGGGGCGATAGACTCCGCACTATTCGAGATCGGGCTCAGACCAAACGCTGCTGCCGATTCCGACGATCATGCTCGATAGCACCCCGTATGGTGGTGGCAGCAATCCGAGTTTCGGTCTTGCACTCGGCATACCCGTTGGCATTCTGATCTTCAATGCGCTCCACAGCCAAAGCCTCGGAGGCCATCGTATAGGCGATCTCAGCAAGAGACATGTGGTCGCGCACGTTGGCCTTTGGGGCTAGCTTGCGGGATATCCGGAGTTCCTTTGCGGTGCCACCCAAGAGGTGTTTATAAGTCTCGTTCGTGCAGTGGGCATATTCATACCACTTAGTTACCCCGTGGGATTTTAGGGTATCGGTATAATCTTTGCGGACCTTCTTCCCGATTTGGCGATGCTGTTCCCGAACCGCGTCACGCTTCGCCCCGTTCTCCCGGATCTCATCAACAAGGGATTCGTCGCCCTTCTTAAAGCGAAGGAAGACGTCGCGGATTTCGACGGCAAGCGTTGGCGAAAGATAAGCGGCATAGCCGAGGGCAATATTCTCGTCAGCCCAGACACCGCCACCGGGTCCCTTTTTGCTGTACCAAACGGATTTGATCTCCGTTTTCCCGAATAGACCGGATTTTCCGGTCTTTTTCCCCACCAAGGCAACCACCTCCTTCTGCGAAGATGGCAAAGCCATGTAGTCGGAAGGCGTCTGATTTTTCGAGAAGCCGGCTGCACTATGAATGTCGCTCAAGCACACGAGACCGCTCTCGTCGACCCGGATCTTCCTCGATTTAAAAAGCATTACTTTCATTTCCGGCATAAGACATAAACCTTTCGTTATGTCGTTATGCGAAGGCCGGCAACTCTTGACATCCTAAAATTAATGAATACATGGACATCATGTGATCACATAGCCTGCCGCAAGGTTGGTACTTCAGGCCCGGTCGGTGCGCTAACACCTTCCGGGCCGCTCTGTTTTTGATCTGCGGATGCAAATCTTGGATCATATCGGTGGTTGATTTGCCTTATTCAAGGCACGCGGCAACGTTTTATTTACCTATCTCTCATTTTCCCTCGCTTGGCTCCGAAGCTCCGAAGCTCCGGGATTAGGACACCCACCCGAACTTTATGAGAATCCATTTCCCGGCCGTGGCGAGTGTTGCCCCAAATGCGGCGGCCACGAAGACGATCAGCATCCGCATGCCGACGAACCGCTCCTTCCAGCGATCAATCTCCTTCGTGGTCGTCTTCACTTCGGCAAGCTGTACCGCGACCCCCTCGAACTTCCTGTCCAGATCGTCCATCCGGCGCTCGAGGTTTTCCGCCTTTGAATACTGCTGCTTCCGATCGGCGCGCGCCTGGTCCTGATCCGCAAGGACACGATCCATCTTCGCGTCTAGTGCGCCGAGCTGCTGATGGACGGCGGCGTCAATCTCAGGTGGGCTCATTTACGGCATCCTGGCTGTGCATTGCATGTGCGGTTATGGCTGACGACCTGATCGGCAAAGGGGCGGTCGTTGGCGACAATGAAGGCTCTTGTCGCGGAGGAAGGCTTGAGGGTTTCGAAGCCCGAGCCGTCAACCACAGACGCCGTCGCGGAACACCCCGCCAAGCTCAGCGCAGACAGCAGCGTCATCCATTTTCTGAACGTCCGCATTGGTGCGGCTCCTTTGCTGGTAGAGGTCGATGGCACGCTCAAGGGTTTCGGCGCGGATGGCCTGTCTTTCGGCCTCACGGGCTGCCGGCAGTGTGAAGGCCTGCACATAGGCGTAGACGATCACGCCGCCGAGGATCGCGCCGGCCGCCAGCTTCAGGCCGGTGATGAGCGGGATCATTGCTCGACCTCGCCGCGGATCTCCTTCACGGCCGCGATGATCTGCCGGCGCATGATGAAGAGCAGGAGAAGGGCGACAAGGGCGACGCCGCCGACGGCCACGATGGTTTCCCAGTTCGCACCGAAAGCTCCGGTCATGGCAGTTCCCGCCACGCCACCAGCGCCAATGAGCCAGCTCCCGCCGTTCGTCTGCTTCTTGACTGCCTTGTCCACAGCGACGGGAACGACCGGCTTTTCAACCTCGACCCGCTTTTCGATTATGGACGGGTTCTCGGGCGTCGGGCGGCCGGACATGGCGAGAGCTTCGATGCGCACGTCACGGACCCGGTTCGACCACCCCTTGCCGAAGGTGTCCCAAAGGCGCTTGCCCTTGCTGGTGATGCGCTGCATGAACGCAAGGCGCTCGTCGCAAAGGCGGTGGATGACGGTGGCCGGGAGAGCGGCCTTCGTGGCCTTGATCGTCGCCGGGCCGATCTTGCCATCTTGTGCGACACCTACAACCTTCTGGAGATACTGCGCCGCGCGCGCCGGCCCACTGTTCACGGCGAAGTCGAAGACGGCGAAGTCGATGCCATCGGGCAGTTCGGCCCCAGCCACGGCATCCCAGTAGAAGCGCCGGTAGACGGTGGCGAGCTGCTGATCGGTGATCTTTCGAAGGTCGTCCTTCGTCGCGTTAGGTTTCACATATCGGCGGAAATTGGCCAACGTGACGCCTTTCATGGTGGCGCCGCCGGGGTCTTTCGGGTGATCGGCCCACCCGCCTTCATGTTTGAGGACGAGCGAGAGCGCTTTCGCGAAATTGCGATCCATGTGTTTGTCCTTTGGGAATAAAAAGCGCCGCCTAAGCGGCTAGGTGCCGTCGCGCACGGATGCGACGGGAGGGAGCTATCGGGCGGAGACGCCCAGAGAGATCAGAAACACGACGAACGGCCCGGCAAGATCCAGAACGTTCTTCCAGCGCCGCCACATGAGCAGCCAGGCCATAGGGGAGCCGGCCTTTAGCTTGAGCCCGGTTTCGCAGTCCCGCTTCTCGCGGCCGATATAGACGGCGAGCATGAGGATGGCGCCATAGAGGAAGCCCGTCGCCGTTGGCACGCCGAACAGCCCGAAGACCACCATCAGCACCAGAGCGAATAGAAGGGCCTCAGCAGCGTGGCCGAGATTGGAGATATCGATTTTGAACTCGTCGAGCATCAGCGGGCCTCTTGATATTCGAGGATGGTTTGAAGGTCGCGCCACTGGCGATCCTCGCGGGAGGCGCAGCCGGTTAGAAGCAGGCAGCACAAGGCCGCCGCGAAAGTTCGGGTTTTCATGGTGGTGTCCTTCGGAAAGCCTACGGCCAGTACGCGTCGTCGGTGTAGTCGAGCGGGATCGGGTCGGCGTCCTTGAGGGCGCGAGCGGCAAAGATCATGCCTTGCTTATGTGCCATCGCGGTCTGTCCGAATGCGAAGACCGTCTGCGCGTCCATGGGGTGGGTGGAGTTGTCGGCCGCGATCCACATGAAATCGCTGTCGCCGCCGTGCCAGCGCAGATTGCCTGGCTGCGCGCCATTCGTCATGGCGGCAAGTGCGGCCAGAGACGCCCCGGTGATGTTTTCGCGATCCTCGGGCCGCGACTGATAGGTTACGCCGCCGAAGACAAAACCGCCGGAGATGCGGCGATCACGCTCAGCATCCACCTGGTCTTCGGTCGGGCGCGGGATATCCACCACCGTGTTGACGTAACGCACCACGCCCTCCACACGCTGGACGTTCGTCGAGTTGACTTGCTTGCCATCAGGAACAGGGACCGCCGCAGCGATCATGTCGTCGCGCCAGAGGCCGACAGCCTCCAGATCGGCAGCGGACCAAAGCTGCTCGATCTCGCGCTGATAAAGCACGCCATCAATGGGTTCTCCCGCCCAGACCGGAAACGGCCCAGGCGCTTCGCGATAAAGCGTCATGATGTCCTCGATGAAATTTTAGCCGATGTCAGGCCCATCCGACACCGATGAGAGAAAGACTCTGCCCGCCGCTAGACGCCATACTGAAGGCCGAACCGATAGAATTTACCCGGCCAGCCTCAGAAACTCGGTTGGAGCTGGTATCGGTGCGGCTCATGTCGATGGTGATATTGGAAGACGACGACAGAGAATTGCCGTTTGCCGCCGCCGCATTATTGACGGCGAACATGCCGACAGCGGAGTTCGATAAACTCAGGGACGGAGACGTGCTGACTGTGGTCAAACTGTCAGATGGTGTCGGGCTATTCGCGATGATACGATATGTCGCAATCCTCTTAGCCAACAGAGTGCCACTTGCGGTGATCGCGATATCCGCAGTTGTCCCCGTCGGAACCGCCGCATAAGCAATCGCCATAGACAAATCTGGGCCGGGCGAGTTGACAACTGTCGCCGCCACGCCGCCGATCGTGCACGAGGAGACAGTGCGGGCGCCTCCCGAGTTTCGGAGGTAAATCGCGACGGCGACGATGCGTTTTGCGTGGGCGGCCCCAATGTTGACGCCCGTCAGTGTTTGGCTGGCAGCGCTATCCCCAGCGGTCTGCTGGAGGTAGTCAATGGTTGGGGTCACAGCCGACTTCCCGCCCATGAGCGCAGCCGCAACCAATCCCGGAAGCATCACGACACCTTCTTTCCGGCAAGGGCCAGCAATACCTTGCCATCGCCCAGCGCAGTCCCGACAAGGACATTGCGAGCGTTCGCCGTGGTATCCCATGCTGGGACCGCCCCCTCTGGGGCCAACCAGTAGGTGGCATTAAGGGCAAGCGTCCGGCCGCCCGTCGCATCCTGCTTGATGTCGAGCACAACCGTCTGGCCCGGCTTGACGTTGCTGGTCGCGCCGAGCGTAATGTTGCCTGTTGCAATGCCGGAAACGAGACCGAGGAACGTCGCGAAGTCGAGCAATACCGTGCCGGTCAGGTTTCCGAGATCGAGGGCGGCAGCAGCGCTCCACACATTGCCGGACGTGAGAACCTTCCCCGCCGCGGCGCCTCGAATATTCGCATCAGAGGCGGTGTCGCCGGCCAGGAAGGCGCTGTCAGCGAGATCCTCTACGCGCCCGCGAACATCCGCCGGTGAAATCTCGCCGGAAACGTTGTCGGGCAGCGCGGCCGCCGCGTCGTCCTTGAGCTGCGTGCGCGTACGTACAGCCATGTCGATCCCTCCATCAAACCTTCAGGACGCGCCAGATGCCGTTCGACGACCAGCGGATCACGAAGGGAATGCCGTCGTCTGAGGACTTCGGCCCATCGAAGTTGATGAAGAACAGCGGCGCGTCATCGGGATCGCTGTCATCGTAGACCACCGCGCCATAAGCGGGCCCGATCGGGCCGCCAGTGGCGGTCACCTCGATGTCGTCGGCATCCAGCATCGAGCCGCTGGTTTCGACGGTTGTGACAGTCGCATTGGCAATCGCTCTCCCGCCCGCCGTCCAGCCATTGCCCGAGACCTCGAAGGCTCCGGCATTGGTGACCTGCGTCAATTCCGTGTTGGCGGCCGTGAAGCTTGCGCCGTCGCTCAGAAGCATCACCTTGAGCGTGGCGAGATTGATGTTGCCGCCGTTGATGAGCGTCGCCGTGTGATTGTAGGGCTGGGTGGTAACTGCCATGGGATGATCCTTTCCGATCAGGAGAAACCGGCATTGAAGCCGGAGCCGAATGCGCCCATCGGCTGCGGCGGATAGAGAGCGAAAGCAAAGTCGCAGGACGGAACATCGATGGCCGCCCCGGTGATGATGTCGGGCGCGAAATCCGTGAATGTGAACTCGACGACCGGAACGTCGATCTCGGTCGGGTTACCCAGCACCGGCAGATAGGTGGCGAACTGGAACGTGGTCGCCGGCACGTCGATCGCGGCCCCGGTCACCACATCAGGCGCGAATGTGGTGACGGTGAAGGTGCAGGACGGAATGTCTATGGCCGAGCCTGCGATGATGTCCGGCGCGAAGGCTGCAAACTGGAAGGTGACGGTCGGCACCACGACCGCATCTTCGACCACGGCTGCAGACGCTACCCGCTCTTCAACACCGAAACCGAAATTGGAACGCCCGACCACCGCCTGGGAAAGCGCGTCCAGCTGCGTGACGGTCGCGAAGAACCGCCGCGCCTGTGCATTCGTGCGGTCACCCTGCTCCGGGATAATGAAGACCTCACGGTCGAAGCCGACGTAGCGCAGGAAGTCATAGACCGAGCCGAACGCTTCCGGGTCCGGTAGGTACTCGAACGCACACTGCCACTGGCGCGGGCTGATGCGCCGCCATTGCACCGATTTACCGGATAGCGTGCTGGAGGAGAGCGTGTTGTTCCGAAACGAGAGTGTCGCGCCATAGGAATAGTTGAACGAAGGAGACAGGCCCTCAGCCAGAAACAGCCGGGAAACCTCGATCGATCCGGCTGGATTGAGCGGATCGTCAATCTCCACCAGCCAATAGCGCGCCGTCACCGGCTGATCGAACGCCGCCGACAGGATCGGCGCCCGCTCGTCGTCTCGCCATGTATCGCCGGCCTCGCCGCCATCGCGCCATTCAGTTTGGAACAGCGGTGCGCTATAGTCGCCACCCGCATAGGCGGAAACACGCACTCGGCAGGTCGTCGTCGCATTCGGCAGCGCGAGGGCAAACCCGCGAACATCCACGGCTCGCCGCATGTCGACGCGGATACGGGCATCCGCTGCAAGCAGCGTGGCCGACCGCGCGATGCTCGAGTATCTGTCGTTCTGGACGTTGCGGAGGGCGACATCGCCGTCGGCAATCCAGCTCCCGCCGCTGAGAAGCGCCTTGTCGGAGGATGGACGAAAGAGAAAGACAGCGTCAGACATCGCTCACCCGCAATGATATGTGCATGCGACAAGGCGAACCTCGTCCGGATGGGTAAAGGTCACGTCCTCGCGTGCCTTGGCGACGGTGAAGGAATAGACGATCTCGTCGCCTTGCCGCTCAGCCTTGCCGCGCATCGACGACGTGATCAGCAGGTCGCCGGCGGCGATGTCGCCGCCCCGGCCGCAAACGTTGATCTGGCCCTCGCCTACCGAGTTCACGACCAGCCGGTCGTACTTGTGGCAGATGAGCCGCTCCATCAGCGTCGGAAGGCCGAGATCGTCATCTCGTGGAAGGACGGCGAAATAACCGCCGAGCTTTCGATCCTGCGCAACACGGCGGGAGACAACGCCAAGAGCGCCCTTCTGCGCGCGATGATTGGCAACCTCCACTTCGGTGAGCGTGTCGTCGATGCCTCTGCGTAGCAGCACGCGAAGATCAACAACGATGTCACCCTCCACCAATGCGACATCCGGCCGGATCATGGCGTCGTGCTGCCCGGTAAAGGGACCATATCCCCCGTTCTGAGCATAGAATGCGTAACCGCCATTCGCCGAGGCTCGGCCGATGAAGGCAACGCCGCCGCTGGAATTGCCCGAGTTGCGGATGCGCGCGCCATCCCGGCCGGACCCCGTGCCGAGGTTGTCGACATCGAGGACGGCCGGGTTCAAACCGCGCCCGGCTAGACGGGCGGCAGGACCGTTGCCGTCATTCTGAACGTTCATGACCGGCGCGGGGCCATAGTTGCCGTAGAACGATGCGACCGTATTGTCTGCGATGGCGCGAATTTGCGCGGTGGCGACCGATCCGCTTTGGTAGACAAGCAACGCATTCTGGTCGCTATTCATCTCGACACGAGCGCCAGAGGCAGCCGTGCGGATGAATGAGCCGGTGATGATCACGCCGGTGATACTGCCCGCTGTGATGCTGCCTGCGTTGGCGCTGACATCCGAAAGGACGTTCGCACTCGGTGTCGTGCTGGTCGTCGTGCCGAGAATGCCGGCCGTCGGGCTTTCCGGGAACCACTCCCCGAGATTGCCCGAAGCATCGCGCGCCCGGATCCAGTAGCGCCGGGAGACCGACTTGCCGAGCCCGCCGCGCACATATTGCGCCCCGAAGATCTCGGCAACCTTGACCGCCGAATCCCGATTGTTGGCCGTCGCCTCCCAGATCTCCACCTTGTCGAGGCGCAGATAGGGCAAGCAGCTTGCTTCGGTCACCGACCAGCCAAGCGCAATCTGCCCGACGCCGCCGGTGGCCGTCAGCCCGGAAACGGTGATCCCGCTATCGGCCATCTCAGCCCCAAACCGTCAGGGTGACGGTGTAATCGCGCAAGGTTTCCTCTCGGCCGATCACCACCATGTTGCGGCCCGCCTCGTATCCCCATCGCGGCAGGACGATCTTCACCGTCTTCCCGAGCTGGAAGGCGTCCGCATCCGCGTGGGGCATCGAGAAAGACAGGATGTCCCGCCGCACGCTGTAGAGATCCAGCCAGCGAGCCGCCTCTGCCTCTGCCGCCTCCTGGTCGACGATGAGGGTGGAAACCCGCATTTCAGGCGCAAGCAGATGCTTGACGCGCACCGCTGCGTCCTCGATCTTTTCCTCGCGCATCTCGGCTGCGAGAAACGCCCGCCGCGCCATCTCGACGCAGCCGCCGAGCTGGGCATCGTCCTGAACCTGCCAGTTGCGGGCATATTCGAGAACGACGCGCCACGCCGGCAGGCCGCCGTCCGTGTCCGTCGACGTGATGATGCCTAGGCTGTCCTTCAGCATGTCGTCATCGTTGATGTTGCCGACAGGCACGCCGGGCGCCAGCAAACGCCCAGCCTCAAAAGCACCGTCTGCACCCGGAATGATCCACCCGCCGACCGACGCCAGCACATCCCCCATGGCGGCAAGCCCGGCCGTCTGCGTGTCGAGCCAGATCCCGGCTTCCATCTGCGCCGAGGCGTCCAGCGTATTGAAGCTCGCGACGTTGACATTGCCGGAGCCGGTCAGGCCCATCTTCGCCAGCATCCGACGCACGACGGCGCCCGGATAGCGCGCCGCAGCGGTCGCCCCCTCCAATACATCGGCCGTTACGACAAAGGCCGGCGAGCCGCCAAGCCGGAAGAGACCGAGGGCAAGACAGGTATCAAACCGTCCCGGCCGGATCGTTGCCGCCTGCAACGCGGCAATATTGGCATGGTTGACGCCGAGCGTGAGCGGCACGCCGCCGTCATAGACCGCGATCGACGACACCGCTCCGTCGTGCACCTGGTAGATCAGGTCAAAGGCATTCGCGAGGGCCGGCGGCACATTGAGGCAATGCCCGAAGCACAGCGGTTTGACGCTGTCTTTCAGGTCGAGATTGCCCTCGGCGGTTGGTCCGGCCGAGATCGTCGTGCCGGCATAGACATTCTCCTGTATCGGCTTGTCGATGGACCGGCGGCGATCGTAGAAGCGCAGCCGAAAACCAAGCCAGGCATTATCGGCATCCAACCGTTCGACCGTGCCGCGAAGAACCGTGATTGCGCTGGAATACGGCGCCCGGCGCGACGACAGCCGCTTGACCACCACGGTGCGTCCGTCAAAGCCATAGTCGATCCAGCCATCAAGCTCGCCGTTGGCGTTCGAAAGCTGGATCTCACCATAGCTGACCTCGGATCGCCCGGTCGTGCGCGCCGGCCCGAACAGGTGGCGCACGAAGCTGCCGGGGTCCGCCACCACGTCGAGATAGTGCGCGTTCGGCGGATTGTCGCCGGGGCCGGTGTTGTAGCCGCAGGTGGCGACACGCAACACCTTATCGGCATCGCCGACCCAGGCCGCGATTTCGATGAGATATTCGGGGGCGTTCATGCTTACCTTCTCAGGCTTTGCTGGTTGACCTTCCGGCCGACATCCTCGGTCGCCCGAGTGCCACTTTCGACGGCGCTGGCAACATGCTGCGCCCCCGCGGCAACGACCTTGTCGCCTTCCTTCCGCTCGGCCCGCAGCGCCGCGACCTCAGCCCGGAGCGCCCGAAGTTCGGCCGCGACGGCAGAGTTGTCATTGCTCGGCACAGTGCCAGTCCGGTTGACGTGATCGAGGAATGGACGCGTCGTCGCCGTGACGGAAGTAGCACGGATGATCTGCTCACCGCCGGCCAGCGCGATGTTTCCACCGCCGGCATAGCGCGCGAGGACGCTGTCCCGATCATAGATGCCGTTCCCGACAATCCCGCCGTCGGCATAAGCACCCACAATCCCGCCGAACTGCATGCCGGACTTCGGCATCAGGCTCTTCAGAATCTCGGTGTATGCCCGGGCGAGCATGTCATATTCCTTGCCAGAACCGGCCGACGCGAAGGCGCTCCAGACGCTGGCGATCTCGGCCGGTGCAACACTGCTGCCGGTCTCTTTCTTGTAGGCCTGGAGCTGACCGTAAAAATCCTTCACCGACTTCGACCAGTGCTTCGTCGGATCGAACTCCTCGCTGGAGCCGCCGAGACCATCGAGCTTGTCGATCGACGACTGCAGGGCGGCGATGGCATCCGCCACCGACATCACGCTATCGTTGATGTCGATCAGCTTGGACACCTGATCCTTCAGCGTCACGAGCTGCTGCTCGGACGTGGACAGCTGCCCCTTGGCCGACGAAAGCGCCTGATCGAGAATGGCCTCCACCTGGGTGAAGATCGCAAAATACTGCTCGCTGGAGGCATAATAGGCCCGCGCCTCCTCCAGGTACTGCCGCGACACATCCTCCAGCTCGCCCATCGCCGTCTCATCGCCGGCAAGCGCCTTCTGCGACACTTCCTGGAAACGCTTCTGCGCCTCCGCGAACTTGTCGAACGGTGACAGCGGGGAAAGCTGGTCGTCGAGTTTCAGGGAAACCTTGAATTTCTCGATGCTGCTGATGAAGCTCTTGAGGCGGCTGATCGTGCCCTCGATTGCGCGCGCCTCCTCGTCATAGGCTGCACGCAGGTCCGCCTTGGCACGATCAACCGCCGCCTGTGCCTCGGCGATACCGCCGGAGGGCGAAATCCCCTTGAAGACCTTGGCGAGATCCGGGAACAGCTTGGCAAGGTATTTCAGGTCGTCGCCGGAAAGACCGGCCTCACGCGAGATTTCCCGGAGCGACAACGTCAGTTCCGTGAAGGCCATGGACGTGTCGATGCCCAGCGCCTTACTGTCCTTGAGGCGTTCCTCATAGAGCTTCATGGCGTCCATCACATCATTGATGTAGCCGGCGCCCGAAAGCTCGTTGATCGAGCGCGTGAGGTCCTTCACATAGTCGTCGCGCAGCTTTTTCAGGGCCTCGGATAGACCCTTCGCAATCGCATCCGCAGCCTCATCGGCCGTCATGCCGAGCTTTTCGAGTGTGGTCTGGAGCCCGGCCGCCGTGCCTTCCAGCGTCTGGATGGCCGTCTCGATCTGGGTAAACTCCTCCGCACCGGTCAACTGGCGCAGCGCCATTTCCTGCGCCGCCTTCTGGGCGCCCTCGATGGCACGCTGCAGTTCCTTCTCGCGCTCCAGGCGCTCCTTGATCTGATCGGCCGTCAGGATGTTACCGAGATCGTCGAAGACGACGCCGAGGTCGGTCATCTTCTTCATCAGGGCGTCGACGGAAGAGAACGCGGCAACCTCGTACTGCTCATTCCTCGGCCCGGTCATCGTGAACGCCTCAATGCCGAGCTTCTTCAGCTCGTCCGCATAGCGCGTGACCGCCGTGCGATAGTCCTGCGAGATCGGGTCATAGTAGCGCTTACGATCGTCATCCTGCCCGAGCTTGAAGGCACTGGTCCCGGTGGAGTTGTCAGCCTCCTTCTTCGTCAGCTTGGCCTTCTCGTAGTCGCCGCCCGTCTCGGCGAACCATTCCGCATCCTTCACAAAGCCGACGAGCGTGTCCGACAGATCACTGATGGCCTTCTGCGCCCGGACAAAGGCACCATCCATGCCGTGGCCGCTCTCCATGGCTTTCATCACGCCATCGAGCCCGCGCCGCCAGTCGTCGACCAGGAAGTTAAAAAACGTCTCGGAAGCGAGATCGAGTTCCTTCACCAAGGCGCTATCGCCGGCCTTCGAAGCGAGCTTGCGCGCCTTGGCGATTTCGTCGCTCATCTGGCGCCAGGCGCTTTCGGATTCCCCGGATGGGGTGCCCATGGCCGCGTCAATCAGGGACTGGATCGCGCCCCGCTGCGATTCAAGCTCTGCCCTCGCCTGCTCTTTTTCCTTCCGCTTCTGACGGCTCCTGCCGAAGATACCGCCAAGGATGCCAAGGACCGCACCGCCGATGATGCCAATCGGCCCGGCCGCCGAGCCGAGACCAAGCGCAGAGAGTGCCGGAGCCGCACCAAAACCTGACATAGCACCGGAGAGGCCGCCCATAAGCGGATTCCCGGACTGGTAACCGCCGGCAAAGGCACCGAACGCAGCGCCGCCGAGACCAAGCAAGGCCTCCAGCTTCCCCATCTGCCCTGTCGCGCCGGGCGAATCCATGCCCTGCATAGTGGCATTCTGCTGCACCCGGCGATTTGCATCGACAACGCCGTCGGAAACACCCTGACGAAGGCTGCCCGGATAGGCATCCACCGCCGACTGCACCTTGCCCACATACTGCGGGACGGTGTTGTAACCATCGCTGGCGTTGCCCGCGCGCGAGATCGGACGCCCGGAAAACCACACGGACGTAGCATCGGCCATCGAGCCGAATTTGTCGGCGGACTGGCTGAACTTGGCATAGAAAATCTTGTCCTGCGCCGACTGATCCGCGAGGAATTCCTTGATCGAGAGCGACTGCCCCAGAACTTCCTTGGTCCATGTCGAGATATTCGCGCCCATGACCTGATAGGCGCCATAGGCACGGTCGCCGCGGCTCGTCACGGGGCCGACTGCGCCGTAATTTCCGGCATAGGAGCCGCTTTCGATCTTACGGATTCCTGCCGCCCATACGTCGAGGCCCGACTTGAACCCGGTCGTCACGGTCGGCGCGACGGCGCCACCGATCTCCCGACCGATCGCAATGGCCGACGCCTTGGTATCGGCAGCAGAACGGCCACCGAAACTGGAAAGATCGAAGATGGATTTCCCGGCCTTCAGGTTCCCGATCATGCGATCGAGACCCATCTGCGCGAACTGCTTGCCGATATTGGCAAACAGCTTCATCAACTGCTCAGTCGCATCGCCGGATTCATAGAGAATATCCAAGAGGCCGCCGAGCGCATTCGCGCCGATATCGCCGACCTCCTGCAATTCATCCTGTGCCGTGCGCCACTGGTCGTTCAGACGGATCTGGTCTGCGATGGCGTCGTCCATGTGCGACTTGTATTCGTCACCATAGAGGTTGCGCATCTGGGAGGCGACGCGCTGATCGACCGGGCTGCGGGCCATCTGCTCCCGCTCGAAAAGCAGGTCAGATTTTACCCGTGCCTCTTCCAGAGCCTGAGCAAGCTGTCCATATTCCTGTGCTAGGCCATGGATCTCGCGGCGCTGGTCCGGTGTGATCTTGCCGAGCTTTTCCATCGTCTGCGCAAGCAGGTCCTGCTCAAAGCGCAGCGCATCCGCCGCCGCCCCGCTCGTGCCGGAAAGCTCCAGTTCAAGCCGCATCTGGTCAATGCGCTGATTGGCACTGAGGATAAGATCTCGGTAGCCTTCCCTCAGCTTCTGGAGTTGCTTTTCCTGCTTCTCCGCACCTGGCAGGCCTTCAAGCTCGATCAACGGCCGGCGGGATGGCGTGCCGGGCACGCGAGGCAAGAACTCCTGTTCAGAAAGGAAGCGTCCACTCTCGGACCAGAGCGGCGACAGGCTTGGCAGCGAGGTAAGGGACTTAGCCTCATTCGCAACCTCGCGCATTTTATCGGCCACGTCGGTAAGGTTATCCAGGAGCTCCTTCACGGCCGGCGCGGCATTGTCCTGAAAGATTGCGGACAGGGCGCCGATGGCATCGTTCAATTTGAATGTTGGATCCCTGCCCTCGTCGATGGCGTCTTTCACGCCAAGCATGCTTTCCCGGAACGCGCGGACTTGCTCGACATCAGCCGAATTGATCGCATTCGACAGACTATAGTCGGTGTCCATCCGCCCGATCGCGCCGAGAAGCCCCTCCATCTCTGCTTTGAGGCCCTTGATTTTCATCTCGGCCGCCGCCGAGACGGCGGCATATCGCTCCTGGGACTCGCGGGCCCGATCAAGCTCATCCGCATAGGCCTTTAGCGCCGGAGCGGCATCAGCCCATCTCGAAGCCACCGCTCGGATGAGATCCTCTTGCTTCCGCAGCTGTTCCTCGATCTGAACAGCCCCGTCGTCGGCAGCCATGAAGTACTGCACGGCAGCAGCCGCAGCCGCAACGAGGCCGATCGTTACGAGAGAGACGGGATTGATGATGGAGAGGAAGGCACCGCCGAGCGACCGAACCGCGCCGGCAGCACCCATCGGGCCGAGCACAGCAGAAATCTGGGTGCCCTGCTGCAGCGCGATCTGGAGCGGCGACATCCCCATGGCGGACGTGACCGCAATATCCTGAAATTGTGCAGCGAGGTTCGCCGTCGCGAACTGCGCATTGTCGTTTGCGGCGGCAAGTCGCCTTGATGCCTGCGCCATCTCGTTTGTCGAGGCCACAGCCGTCCGCCCAACGTTCCTCACATCCGCGAGTTGCGCCGCGTGCTTTGCCTCCAGAGCGACAAGATTTCGCAGTGCATTTTCCTGCGTCTCGTATCCAAGCACCACGGCATTTGCCGCGACGACGGCCGCCTGTTGCGCTTCACGGCGCAGCTTGATCTCAAGACCGGTTGCCCTGTTGACGGAGGACTGCAAATTTTCCCAGGCCTTCTGCTCCCGCGAAATGCGCTCGACCTTCTGAGTGGTGATCGCAAGACCCTTCTCCTGCATGGCCGCGAACTTGCCCATGGCAGTACTGAAGGCAGAGACAGCGCCAGTCGTCTGCTGCGTCGACCGGGCAGCATTGTCCATCCCGCGCTCGTACTGGTCGAGCACGCGAAGAGCGCCAGATCCGTCGATGACCAGTTCCGTGACAACTTGCGACAAGGGACGGCTTCCTTCAGGTTAGGATGACAGCGCGCAACATCAGGACGACTGCGAACTGAGCCAGGCGTCATCCAAATCTTCGATCAAGCGGATTTCCCAGGGGGCCATCCGCACACCGGAATTGCGAACGAATGCGTCGATGTCGGGCCAGGTTATCCGCGCCGGCCCCAGGCCGGTCGAGGAGCATCGGCGACGTATCCGAAAATAGATCGACCAGAGATAATCGAGGGCTTCCGGACGAGGAGGGACCCACAGCTGCTCTTCAAGTTCAGCCCGCTTCCCGCCGCTTCGTGCCCGCTCCAGGAGCCCTTGAAGGGTCTCCCGGAGGGAGTGGCCATCCTTGTCGCGGGCGGCCAACTCGAATTCACGCTCCGCGTGCTCGATCAGCTCGTCGCAGAGCGCGGCGTAAAAGAACTCTCGGCGGCAAGGAACTCCATCGCCTGCGTGAGGAGGCCGGCACGCTTCGGATTGATCAGCAGCTTGTATGCGTTGTCCGGCGTAAACGCATAGTCCTCACCGTCGATCTTGACGGGCGACCACCCGACGATACGATCCACCACCATGCGCACATTGCGGCTGCGGATATCGTCGACCGCCTCTTCCGGCAGCTTCACCTTTTTCCCGTTGACGCGCTGCTGCTCGATCTGCCGCTCCTGGTGAAGCCGCTCCTTGGCAAGCCGGTTGGACTGCTCGATGGTCTTGTCATGGCCCGGGCCCGCGAAGGTCCACACCCAGTTCGTCGGGCGGCCATGGACGGCGACCGTCATGTTGCCGGTTTCAGCTTCTTCGAAATCGGCGAACGAGAAACTCTCGACTGCTGCGTCGTTCTTCATTTCCATATCCTCTGTCGGAAGGGTGCGGCCTGCACGCCGACACGCGCAGGCCGCGTCACAGTGACCTCGCTTGCGCGAGCTGGTCCGCTGGTCGGGCGGCTAGGTGGTCGGGATGGTCTTCGCTGTCGCCGAGACGGAGATGCGGTCAAGATCCTCGATCCGAAACGGCATCTGGACGACGTAGCCTTCAGCGCGAGCGGCTTCGATCGCGCTTCGCAGGACACCCGCCTGCCAGAGGACTACGCCGTCCGTGGACAGCACGGACGAGCCTTCAACATACGGACCAAGACCGCCGCTCTTCGCATAGAAAACCGAGCCGGTCTTTTCCGGCCCATCAGCTTCCGGCAGCGGCTCCATCGCTGCTTCGGATGCTCGCAGCGCCTCGCCGGTGGTGGTTACTTCCATTTTCGCGCGCGGGGCCATCACGCAGCACTCGTCTGCCAGATCGCCATGCACGGCTCATAGGCGCCGCCGCGGGGATCCACGCCGATCATCAGATCGAGCGACTGCGTCCGCGGCCCGTCCTGTCCGATCGCCGACTTCGAAGAGGTTGACAGGGACAGGTACGGAATGACGACCGAGATGAAGTTCGCCGGTTCCGCCGCGTTCTCGGCGAAGAGCAGATGCAGGCTGAGGTCGTCTTCTTCCAGGAACGCCTTGGTCTTGTTGAAATCCTGCCGCAGCCCGGTGATCGAGCCGGCGACCGTCATATTGTTGTCGAACACGTCGGGCGTCAGGACGGAGCCGACGACAGGCGTTCCGGACGCACGGCGGTCAAAATTCAGCGACAGGGCGGTCAGATCGACGACCTCTTCGGAGCCGAGCATGATCTTCGCCTCGACGGCGGTCAGGCCGGTGCTCGTCGTGTAGGCCGGATCGGTGAAGTACGGGCTTTCCACACCCTCCTGCACCTCCATGTTGCGGCCGACGATGCCGAAATTGACGGTGGCCATGCCGTTCGGCTGCATTTCGAGCGCCATGGATCCGACCCGGCACCATTCGAAGATTTCGGAACCGTCGATGTCGATCTCACGCTCCTCGAAGCAGAACGCGCGCCGCGTATTGCCCTGCATCACCTTCTTCGGGCGCACGAAGGTGTATGCCGCGATCGGGCCGGCCTCGACGGTGAGGTCTTCCGCAACCGTGATCACCGTAGCCGTCAGGCCGATGATGCGAAGGTTGCGGTTGAGGTTACCGGCGACAAGGCCGGACGTGGGCCGGATAACATCACCGACACGCAGGCCGGAGGCAATCCACGAACCCGCGGACGCGGTGATCGTATTCGCACCGACGGCGAGCGTGGCGCTCGACAGGCCGGCCGTCCCCTCGTCGATCGTCAGTGCCGCGTCGAACGTTCCCCAGAACAGAGCCTCGACCAGCTCGTCAAACGTGCCGACCGACAGATCGCCGGTATAGTTGCCGGTGACGCTGCGCGATCCATGGCGGCCGCGCGTCGTCATGCCGTCGCGGCGGTTTTCGTTCGAGTTGATCGGGTCCTTCGTGAGGTTGAGGCCACCGTCGTTGATGCGGAATGCTTTCGCGCCCGAGTTGGACGGCGGAGTGCCCTTGACGGTCTGAAGCTTGTACGAAACCTCGACCTGGCGAGCGGTTTGATACGCCATCTTTCATTTCTCCACGGTATGGTGACGCCTTGCCGAAGGGCGGGGAAACGGCGATCCGGTCGAGGCCGGAAGATCAGCCGAGGTGCCAGTATTCAAACGGGCAGCTCATCGTGACGCGGTGCCATGAGCCATTGTTGGCCCATTCGATATCGGATGCGGAGACAGCCGGGCCGCCCTCGTCGACACGAGGCGCCCATGTGCGGACGTAGCAGCCATCATTGCGGTCGTCGTAAAACTTCTTGCCCCGGAAGATTTCGCCGATCGTCTCGGCGAACTCGCTGGCGATGGCATCGCCGGTATCGGTCGGCACGAAAACGTGCACCAGGATGAAGCCATACGTCACCCAAACCTGTTGCCCCGGCGTACCCGCACCACGCATCCCGCCGCCCGGCATGGTCGTGATCTCCAGAAACACCCACGGCGCAGGCGCCGGTACATCGGGAGCGTCCGGCGTGGTCAAAGTCGGCGGCCACGGTTCGGCCGGGGCCTCATTCTGAAAGGCAATCCGCGTCGCCGTCCAATTGTCGACGAGGCGCTGCCTGATGGCGGCCTTTCCGCCGGAATAGCTGCCCATCAGCGGTTTGCCTCGATTTCGAGCGCAGGGAACCGATTGGCCGACTTGTTTCCAGCCCTGCCCGGAACTGAGCTGCGATATGTGAACTTGATGCGCGCCTGGTTGCCGAAGCGCTGGCGAAGTAGGAACTGGGCCTGCTCATAGACATGGTCCGTGCCGGGCACGCGCATCTTCATCCTGCCGGACTCGATCTTGCGCGAATAGGGAAGCACATTGGTGATAACCACCTCCCCCGTACCATCCCAGGCCGACAGGTCGCTGACCGCGCCGCCGCCGACAAGGATGGTGTGGCCGAGCCGGTATTCGCCGGACAGGACGGGCGAAAGATCAAATAGCAACTCCATCGCCGCGCGCACGATTTCCTCTAGGCGCGGATATCGATAGACGATCCGGCCATTGACCTTGACGGCCTCCTCCCGCGCACCGGTGACGCCATCGACGGTCCTTGTGAAGCGCGCCGGCTGCGGGTCGGTCTTCATGACCCGGGAATGCTCACGCTTCGCTGTGTCGATCAGTGCTTGACGTGTTGCCTCGACCGTCGCTCGCGCCGCGATGTGGAAGGCCTGAGTAGAGTTCCGGGCCATCAGGCGGCGAGCCTCACCCGGATATTGAACCGCACGACGACACCATCGATTTCAACTGGATCAACGTCCTCGACAGTCCCGGATTTCCCGCTGGCGGTCACCCGATCCTTTTTCTTCGGCATGAACCCAGCAAGGCTAGTCGGCGATACAACAAGCTTACGGTCTGCCTGCTCGATCAGTCCAACCAACTCTTCAGAGGTGTATCCTCGCACAAACGCACGCGCCTCATGTTGAGGGGCCCCCTGCCGTGCGAACACGACCTTCGAGCCATGTGAGGCAAGTTGCCGATCGAGCATTGCGATGGCGCGATCAGGCCTCATAGCGCCGGCACCATCAAATTCTGAAGAAGCGCACCCCTGCGAGCGGAGATCACGCGTTCAGCGGCCTCAGACACTGTATAGGTCGTGACACCAACCCCTTCGACTTCCTCGCTCCGGACGAAGAAATCCCCTGTAGCCAAAACACTCTGGAGGTATTGAACCTCCATGATGATCGCCAGTTTGACGTTCGCCGGCACCTCTCCCGTTCCACCGCCTGAAACGGCCACGCCATCATAGCCTGCACGATACCGGATACGGACGGCATCCGGCGCGCACGCGGTCCGCGAAGGCAATCCTTCGCCGAAATAGGCGTAGTTCTCTGCAAGCCGATAAGCCGCAGGGTCAACGATCTGCTCTGCATCACTTCCGTCCAGGAACGATACCTGATCGATCTTGATGATCGGGCCGAACGTCAGCCGCATCATCCTGCGAAACGCAGGAGCAGCCAGTTCCAAGGTTTGCGGACCGAACGACCGTCCTACCAGGCCGGCAGGCCCATCAATCGCGTGAGTGACAGCGGCGATCCGCGCCTTGACCACAGCATCATCTGGCTCATGGTCGCCCGGAATGTCAGCCGGTGTAATGATCGGCCCCGGTGGAACAATGACGCGGATCGCCATAGCGCTTACTTTGCCTCCGCCGCAACGATAGCTGCGATGATATCGGCCTTCTTGGTCGCACCGGCGAGATCAACGCCCTTGTCGGATGCGTGCGCTTTGAGCTGCTCCACCGACATTGCATCCACGTCGGCGGGCACGGCGTCATTGGCTTCGTCCGATACGATCTCAGCGAGGCCCGCGTCAACGGCCACCTGTGCCAGGGCACCATCCAAGACATCACCCTCGGCGAAGTTTTTCGGATAGATCTGCCCGTCGGGAACGCCCGGAAAGGGCTGGAGAACCTTCGCTTGCATCATATGATCCTCTGATTGGAAAGGGTACAGCAGGCGGAATGCCGCCTGCCCGAGATGCGTCAGGCCTGGTTTGCCTGCGGATTGTCGAAGCCGTTGCCGCGCAGCAGGAAAACGCCAAGCGGGGTCGCAGAACCGTGCGTCCCGCTGAAATCCGCCAGAAGCTTCAGCCAGCGTTTCCCCCCCTTGTATCCCACGCGGTACGCCGCGGCCGCGGGATGCGCGGCCGTCAAGGCCTTGATGATTCCGCCACTGCCAACGCTCTCAACGCCGAGAACGTCCTTCAGCGCCACGGCACTGAAGTCGCCGGCATCCGGGGCTGAGCCGTCAGCCTTGTCATCGGCATGGGTCAACTTGAATTCGATCTTGTCGGTACCGGTGAAGGTGACACCACCAATGCCGACGCCCAGCAAGATTTCGGCAGAGTCGTAGCCCTTAAGGTCAAGAGCGGAGGGGGTATTGTCGGCCGACAGGGCGGCCATGATGATCGGCATAGCCGAGATCTTGGAGTGAAGATCCTTCATGGACATGGTCCTTGTTCTTGAAAGGGGAGGAACGGGGCGACGAGCGCCCCGCAATGCCTGCGTGTCAGCTCGTCGCAATCTTGAGGAGCTTCAGCGCCTCGAAGTTGACGATGCCGCCGCCGACGCGCTTCGTCGTGTAGAACAGCACGTTCGGCTTGGAGGTGAAGGGGTCACGGAGCACACGAATGCCGATACGATCGGCGATCATGTATGCGCGCCGGAAGTCACCGAACGCGATGGGGAGGGCATTGGCAGCGACAGCCGGCATGTTGTCGTCGGTATAGACCGGCTTCTGGAGAACCGTTGCGACTTCGCCGGCAGCGGTGGGCGGATTCCAGATGTAATTGCCGTCGGCATCCTTCCACTTGCGGACGGTGGCCATGACCTTGTCCGACATGAGGAACGAGCCATTCTGACGGTAGCCGGCCTTCAGCGCATAGTAGAGGTCGATCAGAACGTCTGTCGGATTGAACGTCTGGCTCGTCGCCGGGAACGCCGTGGCGTCGCCGGAAGCAACATAGCCCAGCTTGCCCCACGCCCAACTGTCATTCGCGACCATGTCGTAAGAGAGGATACCGCGCGGTTTTTTCTTGCCGTTGCCGGCAACAAATGCGCGGCTTTCCTGCTCGGCAAATTCGATGGAGATCTCCTCACCGAGCCAGGCCGCCATGTCGATGCGGGCGTCGTCCAGCGTCGTCTGCGTGGCGCCGGGCTGCGCGTAGATTTCACCGGTATTGATGATGATCTCGCGAAGCTTGGGGGTCGCCGTCTCCGGGCGATCGTCTTCTTCGCCGACCCATCCGGAAGTAGCGCCGCCGACGTTGACGAGCTTCTTGTACTCACTCGTCGAGATTTGCACGACACGGGCGAGACCGCGGATTGCCGACACCGTGCCGAGAATGCGATCGATGGTCGCCTCGGTCTCGCTCGGCACCATGTAGCCGCCGTCGGGGTCCGACTGGGTCGTCAGCTTCGCCTTGACTTCCAGGTCCGAAAGACCGTTGTCGACACCCTTGCGGAACCACTTGTTGAAGGCCGTTGCGTGCTCGACCACATCAGGATCGTGGTTGATGCCGCCCGCACCGCCCACCGCCGCGGCGGCGATCAACTGGTTCGCATCGTTCACCGCCCTGTTGAGCGCTTCGATATCCTTGTTGATGCGGTCAACCTTTTCGGTTGTGACGACATCGGCAAACCTGGCGTTGATGCCCTTGATTTCATCTTCGCGAGCCGCCTTGAACTGCTCGAAGGTGGATTTCAGCTCATTGAGGATCTGTGTCACACCCGAGCCATCGGCACGAACGCCAATGATACCGCGGGCGCGATAGTTGAGCGCCGGCATGATGGTCATGGCGATCGCCGTTTTCGTGTCCGGCCACATCGCAAAGATGTCGGAAACATCCGCCGGATGAGCGACGGGGGAGATGATGAGCGCGCAGGAGAGCGCGACGGCGCCGAGCACCGCCAGGAAAAGTCCGATTTTCATGATTTGCCCTCAGGTCTTGAGCGTTTCGATAAGCTGCCGGATAGCAGCAACGTTTGAGCCTGCATCGCGCTCGGCTCTGGCCCGGCCTGCATCACGCGCAGCCGGCAATGTCGGTCCCAGTTCGGAAATCAACTCCGCACGGGCTGATCTGGAGTAACCGGCGCGCGCTAGCGCCGCTTCGGTCTGTCGGCGCGCGAAGATCGCGCGGTCACCTTCGTTCGCAGAAGCCTCGGCGGCAATGAGACCGTCATCAATACGGTCGGCAAAGCCATTTTTCACGGCCTCGCTCGGCCCCATGAATGTTTCAGCATCCATCAGCTTTTCGATGGACTTGCGGTCGCCCAGGGTTCGCGCTTCATAGATGTCAGCAATTGCGGAATCGAAGCCGTCAAACAGGTCTGCGGATGTCCGCATGTCATGGCGATTGCCGATGACAACACCCCATGCGTTGTGCACCATCATGAAGGTGCCAAGGCCCATGACGATTTCGTCGCCGGCCATTGCGAGGATCGACGCCGCCGACGCCGCCCATCCCATAACATGAACCGTCACCTTGGCGGGGTGCTGGCGCAACATGTTGTAGATGGCGATCCCCTCGAACATATCTCCACCGGGAGAATTGACCTGGACGACGACGTCCTTGTTGCCGATCGCGCGCAGTGCCGCGGAGCAGCGCTTTGCGGTGAAACCGCCGCCGCTCCACCAGTCTTCGCCGATGACATCGAAGATCGTGATCGTGTTCTCCGCCCCATCAACCGCCGCCAGCGGCTTTGCTGCCCACTGCGCGAGCACATCGGACGGTGCGTCCCACTGAAAATTCTGCGGGCGCGTAAAATTCTTCGCCTCAGGCAGCGTTCGAAGGCTCATTGTTTTCGTCCCCTTCAGGCTGGTCGACGGTGATCAGCGGATTTTCGTAGACATCCCCACCTTCGATGGGGTCCATATCCTCCTTCTCGCGAACGTCGTTCGCAGAGAGGACCTTCATTTGCCGCCCCTTCATGTATGCTTCCCAGCGCGTCTTGGTGTCGGCGCGGACGAAGGCGGATCTGTTGAATTTCGCGTACAGGTCGCTGTCTTCCGGGGTGAGATCGACGGTTACGCCCTCCTCCCACATGACCAGGTGGTCTTCGAGGGTGAAGTCAACGAACCCCTGCCGCTGCCCCTCAATGCCGGTGCCCCAACTGGTCGACTTTTCGGTATCGCCGGCCATGTGCGGCGGGAGACCGAAGAACATGAAAATATCCGTGCGCGTAAACCTGCGGGCCTCGATCCACTGCGCATCAACTGCGGTCAGCGCCAGCTTCTCGATCTTCATGTCCTCTTCGAGGACGAGATCCTTGCCTTCGCTCTCGCCGCCCGCCCGATACTCTTGCAGACTTTGGCGAAGGTTTTCTCGGCCATCTGGGCCGAGTTTCTTGGGATGGATCAGAACCTGACCGACAATTGCGCTGTTCCGGAACGTTTTGCCGCCATGCCTTTCCATCGCCAGCGACGTGCCGATTGTCTCCCGGGCATAGGTGATCGGTGTCACGCCGGTTATCCCGTCAAGCGAGAGCCCAAACAGATGGAACACCTGCTCCTGTTTCAGCGTGACGACACGCCCGTCCTTGCGGGTGTAAGCATACTCCATCGCCAAGTCGTCACGCTGCTTCGGCTGCACGCGATCGGGATGCAGCGGAACAAGCGCCTGGACGTCACCAGAGACGGTGCGGACGATCATGGCATAGGCGTTGCCACGCAAAAGAACATGCGCCTGCATCATCCGCCGGAACTGAGCGGGTTTTTGCCATCGGTTCGGCCGGCGGCGAATGACGCGCCAAAGATCGGTATCAGACGCATCAACCCGCGTCTTGTTGTCGACGCGACGCTTTACATCCAATGGCAGCGTTGCAACCGCGCCACTGATAATTCGCACGCATGCATAAACGGCGGCGGTCTTCATGGCGCTGTTGGCATTGACCGGCTCGCCGCTGGCTGTATCGACGCCACCAGCGAGCGCGTCCCGTAGCTGCTCCGCCGTCTCGATGAGTACGCCGCCATCACGCACGGCGGCCGATGGCGCATTGTCGGCATCGGGCCGGCCGCTGAACAGGCGATTCCACCAGGCCATCAATTTCCCCTAAAGCAGAAGCGCGCCACGGCTCTGATAAACAGAGGGGCCGCCGTCATCACCGGCCAACGAAAGACCGACACCCATCACGCTTGCGACAATGCCGTCGATTTTCTCGGCGCTCTTTTTCTTCGTCGGCGCGTAGTTCAGGTTTTCGTCGAAGCGAATAGCGACGTTACCTGCCATCCATCGAAGGACGGGATGGCCGCCATGATCGAGCTTGCCGGACATTACCAGACGCTCAAACAACTTCGTCGGCTCGCCGAGCGTCGGAATACCTTGCCGCATCACGAGGAACCGATCCTCGTCCACGCCTTCTTTCTGCAAGTCCGTCACCAGCTTGGTGGCATTCCACGGATCGTAGCCAATCAGATGGACGTCGTGACGCTCCAGGTCCTGTTCCAGCGCACGTTGCACAAAGCTCTGGTCGACGTAGTCGCCCGGCGTTTCCTCAAGCGCACCCATCTCAATCCACTGTTGGTAGGACACGCGATCCTGCCGGGTACGCCTGTCGGCAACCTCTTTTGGGACCCAGAAGCGACAAGAGAGTATCCATCGATCAACGTTCTCGTCGGGCGGGAAGGCCAACACGCGTGCGGTGATGTCCTGGTTAGAGGAGACGTCGAACGCTGCGAAGCAGGAACGCCGCTCAAGATCATCACCATCACGCCAACCCCTCCATGCCCCAGCATCGGCCGAGCAGGCGTCCCAACGCTTCATGCTCAGCCAACGCGTGACAGCATCAATCCACTGGTTAGCGTGATAGCAGCGAAAGTTCTGCTCAGCGCGTGGATTGTCCTTGGCGGTGGCCACCTCCTCGCGAAGGAATTGAACCGTGGGGGAAACGCCGAGGGAGGGATTAGCCTTCGGCCAATTGGCCTCATCCGCCCAGTCATCGTCCGGTTCGAGCGCGAAAATAACAACCAGTGTTGAGGGCTTGTCTATCCTTCCCTCAAGAATGGAGCGGGATTCCTCCCAAAGGCCGTACCCGGTCTTGTTCGATTTCAATCCTGCCGTCGAGGCGTAGAGCTCGATTGGCTCAAGTCGGGTGCCAGTGCCTTGCCGCAGGAAGGTCGCGAGGTCCGCCGTCTCCCATTCGTGCATCTCGTCGCCGACAATAACGGTCGGCGACCTCCCATGCTTGCCTTCCGGCTTCCCTGACAGCAGTTCGAAAACCGAGCGGATCTTCGGCAGATAGAACGACTTCTTGTAGAGCTGCGTCTCGCCGAGTGCAGGCGAATAGGTGATCATCGCCTTCATCTTGTTGAAGGCAATCTTGGCCTGGTTTTCGTCGCGGGCGAACACAAAGCCCTGACCACCAATGACACCATCGACCACGAAGAACAGCAGGGCCAGAGCCGCCAGAAACTCGGACTTGCCGTTCTTGCGCGGCACCCACAGCATGAGGCGCCGGAACACCCTGACCTGCACTGAGATTGGCTTCCCGGTCTGCTCGTCCGTTACCTCGATCGGCGCCTTCCAACCAACGAGCAGCCGCACGATGATTTCCTGCCACAACGCCAGTCGGAAAGGCTTGCCAGCGAAGCGGTCCTCCGTCAGCCGGAATATCCGCGGGAACAACGCGACGGCAGCTTGCGCCTTTTTGTCGTCGAACCACGCGCCAGGAACCTTTGCGGCACGCTGCCACGCAATCCGCGCCCAGGCCCAACCATGCTTGTCAGCGGCCTCAGCCAGCCACGCCGGCTCAGTCGTCATCAGGCATGACCGGCCGGAGGAACCGAATTGAACGCATGAAGCAAACTCACTGCGTCTGTCTCGCTGCTGGCGGTCGGCTCATCGGTCTGCTGGGTTTCTTCCCCTACCTGCGCGCCACCGAAGAGAGGCAACAGGCCAGCCGCCGCAGCCTGGTCGCGGAGAATCTTGTATCGAGCATCCGGGCGCATCCCGAACGTTGCCTCGATTTCACGCATGATCTTTTCCAGATCCTGCATCGCCTGGAAGGCCGGATGCCGCTTTTTCGTGGCGTTTCCGTTGGTGTCGATCGCCTCGAACCAAGTTCCTTCGCGGCGTACGGCCTCTTCGGCAGCGTTCCATTCCGCCGCATATCGGCAATATCTGGCGAGCGGGAACCCATCCAGATCGCTCAGAAGGTTCATCTTCTGGAGCTTCGGAGCGATCTCGTTCCAGATCTGGGTTGCGACCCGACTTTTCTTCAGCCACTTCGGCGGATGAACGTTGCCGGCGGAAATCGGCTGCTCGCGCTTGGCGCGAACCGCCTGCGTTTCCTTCTGCGACATGCGCTTTCCGGGCGCGCCCTTTTCTGCCTGAAGCTCCGCACCATCGGGCTTGCGACCACGCATCGTTCCGCCCTCCTAAGGCTCGGGAAAAAAATAATTCAGCCAATTTCGCGGCGACACACGCGTTCACACCAGCCGGTCGAGCCCCTCACCCCTCTGGACTTTCGACCCGCCCCCCCCTATCGGGGCCGGCGCGCGGCCTTCTCTTCGGCCTGGACGTCGCTGTCATGATGGTCGGGGCACAAGGGCTCCCAGTTCGACCAGTCCCAGAAGAGCGCCTCGTCCCCATGGTGCCGCCGCTTGTGGTTCACGACGAGGTGCATGCGACGAGGATTGTCTTCGAGCGATCCATCCTTCCGATAGATGCCCGGATTGAGCAGGCCGGCCGCTCGACAGCGGACACAAAACTGGTTGTCAGGAAGGGCGAGGAACGTCTTTCGCTCCTGCTGCCACCGATAAGTCTTGTACCACTTGCGCCAAGGCTGGCGATCACGGTCCCGATCGTACTGACGATCTCGCTCCAACGCCGTAGGCCTGGAGGATGGACGAAATGACGCCGGCTTCCTCATACCTACAGCCCCAAAGCAAAAGGCGACCCGAAGGCCGCCCTTACCACATGCAGACATAGCTTGCGCACTGGCCCTGAGTCGGTGCCTCGCTAGAGGCTGTCAGGGTATGGGGCTGACCGGTGTACCGACCTCGGGATTGCTCCCCGCGTGCTAGGCGTTCTCAGAGGCTCACTGCAGGATCATCAGCTCATCCAGTGCGGCAATTGCTGTCACACCTTTTCGAGAAATGCAAGCGGCGCGAGAACGGGCAACCTGCTGCCAAACATATCCACCTCAATGACCGCATCGCCTTTGCCATCCTCACGGCAGGAGATAATGATGCCCTTCATGCGTGCGAATGGGCCGGACTGAAAACGCACCTTCATCCCGGCCTTGAAGAACCCCGCGGGCTTGCCCCAATCGAAATCACCAGCAAGCGCGCGCTCCATGAATCCGACCGCTTCATCGTTTGGAATCATATGCGGACGTTCGCAGGTGCCGAGCACATCGACGACATGCTCAACCGCCTTCAGGCCCAGCATAGCCTCATGGGAATGGAGGCAGCGCACCAACACATAGCCCGTCATGACAGGCAGGAGCGACGGGGGAATGATGCGCCCGCGCCGCCGATACTCCGGCCCCTTGCGCACCGGAACCATCGCCTCGATGCCTATGGCCACCAGCGACTTTTCCACAGACGTTTCCCGCCCATAGGCCACACGCAGAACGAACCAGCGCGAATCGCTCCTAGCCCGAAGAGTGGCCGCCCGAAGGTTATCCTCCGCGATGTCGCGGAAACGGTCGTCATACCGAACATCGCCAAGCGCATCCAAGAATACTCCGGACAGTGATCTATGCTGCATGTTCATCGCCCCGCATCCCTCTCATCTTTTCGCGCAAGCCGTCGATCACCCGCCAGGCGGCATCCTCATCCGGACTGTCGAGACGCGGCAGGCAGAGCCACCCGGCGCCCCCAGTCCTAGGCCACGGCCAGCCCATTTGCTCAAACACCGCGCACCAGACCGCCACCTCCGGCTCAGGATCCGGGAGAAGCCGGTAGCTATGAAACCGTTCCGAGAACGCCGTCACATCCGCCGACACGACAATCCGCCGCGGACGCTCGAAGAGCCCCTCCGGACCCGCTAGGTCAGGCCAAGCGTGACGCTGCCGATACTGGATGCGCTCCCTCCGCCCCACCTCGTCATCCCGCGCCATAATGCTTGCCAGCATCCCCTTCGCCTGGGGCACCAGCTTCTCCGGGCCGAGAAGCGTCCAGAAGACAAGCCCCATCCACGCCTTGGAGAGCGGATTGCTCGGCTCGGCCGCAGGGGCCGCGCCGCCTGCGTATTTCACCGCGTCGGCGTCGCCGCAACGCTCCCAGAGGCGCTCCTTCAGGTAGTTCTTTGACGCCTTGGGAGTGGATCGCTTCGACTGCCTCCACGCCTCTAGCCACGCCGGCGTCTTCTGCTCGCAAGCCCTGCGCTGGTCCGGGCTAAGCGCCAGCCATTCAGCCCAAACGTCGGCCTCGGTGTCCAGCTTGTAGGCCGGCATCGATGACCACCATGCCCGGAAGCGGCGAAGGACAGCCTTGTGATTTTCTTCCTCATCCCCTTCACCGCGCTCGCGCGCTCTTTCTCTCGGAAGAGCATCAGTCGTTAAGGTAGAGTCGTTAATAGGTGCCGACCCAGGACCGGCAGGGGGTGCCGGCTCAGAGTCGGCAGGGGGTGCCGGTATACCGGCAGGGGTGCCGGTATACCGGCAGGGGGTAACGCCGGTTTCGGCGCCATCCATAGGACCGAATTCCTCTTCATCGGCCGCGTCCCATGCGGCAAATGCATCGCTGGAAACCTCGCGATCGTAGATGACGCGATACCAATGCGCGCTGTCGCGGCCGCTCTCGCTGACAACCGCGCGGCGCTCCACGCCACCGATATCAACAAGACGATCAATGCTGGCCTGCACGGTCGAACGGGCGATGGAAAGCTCCTCCGCCATCTTGACCTGACTGCGGCGGCACCAGCCATGCTTGCGGTTCGTGTAGCGGCCGAGCAGGCACAACACTTGAAGGTCCCGTCCCTTGAGGCGCGAATCCGTCACGATCCAGGCAGGAATGATGGAGAAACGCGCATCACTCACGGCGCGCCCTCCGCGATCTCCATGAGGATCTTGCGCGACTGCGCAAGCAATTCGGCCGCCTTGTCGCTCAGGCTGCCGTCGGCCTTGCGCGGCATCCAGATCACCAGCCGTTCCGTCTCCAGGGCGCCGAGCCCGGCCGTGAAGCCGACTGACATCAGACGGTTGCGGATCGTCATCTCATACTTGCCGAGATAGCCCGGCGGGCACTGCAGCAGCCAGAGCGCTCGCTCGGCATCGCTACGGGCATTGGCCAGCTCCTCGATGATCGGAACGAGGTTGCTCATCGGCCGATCTCCTTCTCGACACGCTTGGCAAGCGTGGAGATATCGCGCGCCTTGCCGTCCAGATCATCGCCGCGCCGTCGGATGTCGCTGGAACTTTCGGAAACTCGCCGGCAGGCCGCGCGGACATGGCCGAGGAACTCTTCCTGAACGACCTTAAGGCGCTCTTCAATTTCGGCCGAGGTCTTGAGAAACTCCACGCGCAGGGTGGCGAGTGCTCGATTGTCCGCCAAGAAAGCGGAAGACGCAGCAAGGAACTCGTCGAACAACGGGTTCGACCCCTCTGGCCCGAAGGAAAATTCCCGCACCGCGCTCACCCAGGCGCGCGGCACATTGAGGTCATCGGCGACGCGCTGGTCCGTCCACGGCGAGACGTATCCGCCATCGGTATAGACCTCCATGAGCTTCAGGTTGATGATGCGCCGATCCTCGACACTCGGCTCACGCGGCGGCTCCGCGCGCACCGGCGGGTTGGCCGCAAGTTCGATGGTCTTTCCGTTGACAGCCATGGCGGCCCGTCCTTTCCGAGATGCGGGCGCGGCATGAAACGGGCAGAAGTCCTTGCGCGGACCCTTGCCAACCACCCAGCCCTTGTTCTGAAAACTCTGTTGCGCCGCGATCGGCGGCTTCCGGGTCTTGCCGGTCTGATGCGGGAAATAGGCGACACCGCCGCATTCGGCGCAGACGATTTTCATCGCCAGGGCGCGCCCCCCCGTGTCGCCTATGGCGATCACCTCTTCGTTGAAGATGCGGCCGACGCTCATGCCGCCTCGCTTTCCGGCGCGGCGGCCGGCACGAAGTCCGCGAAATCGACACGGTCGAGGATGGTCTGCGAACCATATCCGCCGTCCGCCTGCCGCTCCCAAATGAACCACGCCGTGTTCATCTGGCTCGATGCCTTCGGCCCGTCCCATCCATCGCGGTGCATCATCGGCAGGCGATGCGCATGGGCGATGATCCGCGCCGGCGGGCAGGCCTTCATGATGAAGTTCCGGTCTGCGTCCTCGAAACCGAAATAGGCGTTGATGTTGAGCAGCAGCGCCATCTTGCGAGGCTTGTGCACCCGCAAGGCATGGGCGATGAACGCGTTCATCGTGTCGCCGTAGGGCGGGTTCGATACGATGTCGTGGCACTCGCCCTCGCCCGGCTTGGTATCGCGGAAATCGATGACCGCCTGCAGCTCGCCGTTCGCGTCCGCCGTGCTGTAGTCATTGAGATCGGAAAGCACGACGGCATAGCCGGCATCCTCCAGCAGGCGGCTGATCGCCCCGCGCCCGCACGCCGGCTCCCAAACCGTCGCCGAAAACCGCTCCAGCGCGAGCAGAACATGCATCGCTTCCGGCGGCGTCTCGTACAGATTGTCGCCGCGCTCCTGCTTGGTGGCCGTGCGCGTCCCGATTGCGTGGCGCAGGCTTGCACGCGTCGGTGCAAGACCCTGCGCAATGCGCGCATCGATTGCGCGCCGGGCAATGCCGGGGTCGGAAGCTTCGGCAGCCGCGAGCTTTCTGGCCTCGTGGATTTCCTTGCGGCTGAGGCCCGCCTCTTCGGCCGTAAAAACGTTCCCGTCTGGAACATTTTTCGGGCGGCCACGCGTCGCCGCTTCGCCCGCCGCCTGCGCGGCATCATAGGCGACGGCTACGTGAATCTTGCACTGCGTTTCCATGTACAGCGCATCGCCCTGCATCTGCCGCAGCTTCGGCACGAGATGCCTGGTCGCCTCGTACTTCGCGGCGAAGCGGGCCTCTGCATCAGCAAGGCCATAGGCGGCGTCGGCAATGACGCGCGCCTTCTGGAAATCGCCCTCTTCAAAGAGGCCAAGGGCCGTCTGCAGCATTGAGACAAGCTCAGGATCGTGCGCGGCGCGCTCGGTCAGCGCCCCCGGCGCGGCGCCCGCCACCCCCATCGTCGCGGCACGCGCCACGTCCGTCGGATACCAGAGATCCGCATCCTTCCCATCGCGCTGCAGCAGGCCCTTGCTATTCAGCGCAATGCAGCGCTGCCGCTCTCCGCCAGGGCTGGAACGGAAAGAGCCGCCGGTGACGGCGGCATGAACGACGGCGGCCTGTTGCGGCGATAGTTTTGGCGCTCCCATCATTCGACCCTCGCTCTTGCCGCTAGCCAGGCCTCGCCCCGCGCCGTGATGTAGTAGACGCCCTCGGCGCCGCCGAGCGGCGCGAGATAGCCCGCGTTTTCGGCTTCGGCCGCCGCCGCCTCCAGCTCGACACCGTCGACGAAGACCGTCTTGTCCGCGCCAAGATGCGCCCGCCGGACCACGGCGCGTGCGGCGCAGGAGACGTTGGAAAAGAGGCTGTCCTTGACCGGGCAAGGCCACGGCCGCGGCACGATCTGCCCGGCAATGGATTTGTGGTGGCGTGCCCGCTCGGCAAACTTGCTCATCACCATCACACGCCCTCCGCCTTGCGGCTCTTGAGGACGGATTCGAGGGCGCGGATCGCCTCGCGCACCTCCTTCTCGATGGTCTCCCATTCGCGGAAATCGACCTTGCCGTCGGCCTTGGCCTCCAGGATCGCGCGCGACACGTCCATGGTCGCGGCAAGCACATGGTGCGCATCCGCCTCCGTCAACCGCCGGCCGGCCGCCTCGCCGTCGATCGGCTCCAGCCGGAAGCCGAGCTGCCGCGCCATCTCGCCGGTGATGATCGGCGATCCCGCGCGCATGTCCGCCTCCACGGCCACATCAACGGGGATCAGCGTCTTGTCGTGCTCGTGCTCGCCGTCCTCACGGCGCTCGCCGCGCGTCGAGTACTTGACGAGCGTCGAGACCACGACGCGGGTGAGGAGTGCGAAGGAGGTGACACCGCCACCCAGCCGGAAACTGGCATCGGCGGCGCCCTTCAGGTTCAGAACATTCTCGATGGAGATAAGGCGCACGAAAACACCCCGCAGGTTGGCAAGGAAACAAATTCGGAAAAGGATTCACTGAAGCGCGGCCCGGCCGCGCCTATGGTCGGCCCGTCAGATCACAGGAGGGCCACATGCAGGCGAGAAGAGAAAAGGTGCCGGAGCGCACGAAGCGAAACACCGGCACCAGATGGCGCAGACGAGCCGACCGTCATCCAATCGGCCGGACATCACACGCTGGGAGGGACCACAGGAAACGGTCATTCGGCGGCCTCTGCATACTGCCCGAATGCATCCGGCCTCAGAAGGTCACGGCGAATGCCGGTGCGCTCCTCGACGGAGCGAACACGATCAAGCGGCACGCCAAAGCGCTCCCACCGCAAGACGGTCGATTTGTTCACCGGCGGATCAAACAGCGCGCCGAACTCCTCAAGAGACATTCGGTCGTGGTCTCGACGATACTTTTCGATGGGCGAGTTGGTTTTCATGGCGCCAAAGGTTGCATAAGTTGCAACTATTGGCAAGCGCCTGGGTGGCACACTGGTATAACGCCTTTTCCAACCCTCTGGATTAGAGTTGCATCATGAGCAACTTAACCCACATTCATCAGGGCAAAACTCCACAAAGAATCCACTACATTGTGGAATGGGCCGAGCGCAGAGAGATGACTCGGGCGGACATCGCGAGAGAAACAGGCGCCGATAAGAGCCTGGTGACGCGCTGGTTTGCTGGAGTACTGCCAAAGCCGGAATATCTGGCCACCCTAGCCGAAATCTTTCATACTGACATTCAGGGGCTTTTTAGGCATCCGGACGATGATTGGCTGGCCCGGTTCTTCCGGAACAAGACGGAAGAGCAGAAAGAGCAAGCGATCGAAATGCTAAAGGTTCTCTTCAAAACCCAAAAGACTGGCACGGACGACTAAATCAAGAGCGCAACAGCTACGATCCTCCGCCGTCGGAAATCGGCCTGCGTTTTCGACGTGGCAGAGGGAAGCCGGGATGCTGAGGCGGCTCAACCAAATTGGTTGGCGGCGACGCAATCTGCTCCGGCATAAGATGCACCGGATAGCCATTAAGCCAGCTGTACACCTGCATGGCATGCCATGCATCAGCAAGCGCACTATGCCTTGAGGATTGTCGGGCCAGCCGCCAATCTATGCGGGCGAGCACCGTATCCAACCTCGCACTGCCTATATGTCGCGCCCTGAAGGCCTCCATCGTACAGTAGAATGGCGTCAAAAGCGGCATGCCGACTGCAGCAAACTCTGCGCGAATGAACTGCGAATCAAATGATGCGTTGTGCGCCACAGCCATTCTCGCCCCGTCGAATAGCGGGCGAACCTGATCTGCATAGGCAGAGAAGGCGCCCTGGTGACGAAGGATCCAATCGTCATATCCGTGCACTGCCTCCGCCTTGGGATGACTCTTTTTGCCCGGGTCAAACACAAGATGAATGGTATCAGCCCCGAAGCCGCCCGACCTAAGAGCCGCCTCACTCACCGAGATCAGGCCGATAGAAACGATCCGATCCGAGCTATTAAGCCCGGTCGTCTCCACGTCTGCGAAAACAATCTTGTCGCTCATCGCCATCCCCCTCCAGCGATGACACAAGCTTAAGCGCAGGCAACGCGGAATTGCAAACCCCTGAAGCGGCAGGTAGACCAGCGCGAGCAGGTGCAGATGCATGCGATTCTGCCATCTGGCGGGACAATGTTGCACGACATGCAACTTTTCTCCTTTACAGCAGTTGCAACTTATGCAACCTTTTTGCCGTTCCCCGGAACGGCGGGCCGAAATAGGCTCATCCCCGTCCGGCCGCAACGCGGCCCGCCACTCCGGATCACCCTGAAACGGAGAAACGACGATGCGAATTTTCAACCACACCGAACGCATGCGCATCCGCGAAATCGCATACATCATGCGCGAACTCGGCGATGACTGCACCGAAGAACGCCTGATCCGCCGCGGTGTGACCACCGCCGAACTCAAGGCCTATGGCGTCGCCGCCACCGAGCAGGCGAACGCCGCTGCGAACAAGCAGGCGGCCTGACACCCATGCGCGAAATCGTCATTCCCCCGCCCCGTCCGCTGCTCCTGCGCATCGTCGATCGCGCCGCCGAAGCGACCCTGCTTCTGAGCATCCCCGCGCTCACCGCCTTGGCGATCAGCGTGCAGGTCGGGGGATGACGATGCACCAGGCGCCCCGCGATCATGTTCCCGTGCGCCGCGACCTCAGCCGCATACGCCAGAGCCAACGCCGATGGGCATACGCCTTTGTCGGCGCCTGGCTGACCCTCGCAATCGCCGCCGCTTTCTTCGCGCTCGGCGTCTAGGCAACCGAGAAGGAACGCCTCCCATGAAAATCATACGCGACGCCAAGACGCTGTTCGGCATGCTGGAAAGCGGCAAGTTGAACGACGAACTGTCGACGACGCTGCAGGAAACGCAGCGCGCGCTTGCCGACCTCGTCGCCGCACAGCCGAACCGCAAGTTTTCCGCTACCGTCAAGCTGGAACTCAAGCTGACGGCGGCCGGCGAAATGATCGAGTTCAACGCGGAAATCCCCCCCGTGAAGCTCCCGAAGCTGCCGCGCCGCTCGACGGTCTACTTCCTGACCGACGACGGCAACATCTCCACCGAGCACCCGCAGCAGCTCGACATGATCGGTGGGCCTCGCGAGATCGACCACACCCGCCAGCCCTTCACCCGCCCCTCCTGAATTGACTCTGTCCACGGAGACCATACGACATGGATCAGCTTTCCGAATCCGCCATCGACGCCGTCGCCAACCTTGCCCGCGATGCCGGGTTGCAGGTAACCAACATCACCGCGCCGAGCGGCAGCCCCGGCGTGCCGACCTCGGTTCCCGTCCTCCTCGATCCGAAGGCAGGGCGCGCCGGCAGCCTGAAATCGCTGTTCGACGAATGGCGCAGTGCGCCGGAACGCAAGGCTGGCACGGCCAAGGCAACGACGCTGGAAAGCTTCATCGAGCTGACCAGCCGCCACAAGATCACCCATTCCGTGATCTTCGCAAACACCGACTGGAAGGCGCCGAGCCTCACCGCTGTGATCGACTATCACCAGCTTCATGACCTGCCGCCGGCAGAAGGCAAGGACGAGCCGGTCGCGACCCGTGCCGGCGTCGCCGAGTTCGGCCGCCATCGCGTTGACTACAAGTTCCCTCTCTCCGAAGAGTGGCGGGCCTGGGTGGCGCAGGACAAGCAGCCCATGAACCAGGCCGCCTTTGCCGAGTTCATCGAGGACCACATCAGCGAACTTGCCTCCCCGCACGAGGACGAGGTGTCGTACTGGGAAGAGAAGCTTGGCGGCAAGGTCGCCTATCCGAACGAGCTGAAGCTCCTGTCGATCGGTCTCAAGGTGCATGCCGCGACGAAGGTCGCCAGCAACGTCACGCTCCAGAGCGGCGAGGGCGAAATCACCTGGGCCGAAGAGCATCGCGACATGAAGGGCGACAAGCTCGTCGTGCCCTCGCTCTTTATCATCCAGCTTCCGCCGTTCTTCATGGGCGAGAGCATTCGCCTGCCGGTGCGCCTGCGCTACCGCGTTCGCGAGGGCTCCGTCACTTGGGTTTTCCAGATGTATCGCCCGGACGTTTACGTCACCGAGCAGGTGATGACCGACATGGAGCGCGCCGCGCGCGAGACCGCACTGCCGGCCTATCAGGGCGCCCCGGAAATGTCCGCCTGAACCACGAACCGACGAGGGGCGGCTTCGGCCGCCCCTATCACTCATCCTCGCCGAGATCCGACCATGACACAGATTACCCTCATGCTCGACGCCGCGACCGAAGCGCGCTACCGCGCCGCATCGGAACTGTACGACCGGCCGATCGAGCAGCTTGCAGAGCTTGCCATCGCCGAAGCCGGCCATGCCTTTTTCGCCTCCACGCCCGATGCGGATCCCGCCCATGGCATGGGCGTGCTGCACCCGGCCCTCCTGCCGCAGGAGGCACTGTGATGGGCTTTATCAAGCAGGCCGGCCGGCCTTCGCTTTCCGGCCGCATTGACGCAGCCACCGAGGCCACCATCCGCCGACTCTATCTCTCTGGCGCGCCCATGGCGGAGATCGGCAAGGTAGTCGGTGAAGACGAGGCCGATATCTATCATTTCGTCGCACCCCGACGTGAAGGCTGGCTGAGAGACAATGATTTCCAGCGCCGGGCGACCGCGCGCGGCTATATCGTCGTCTGGAAGAATTATTCGCACAAGACCGGCGGCAGCAATCTCCGCCCGATCACGCTGCCCGGCACGACCATGCAGCGCAACATGCTGGCGGAGGCTGCGCGATGAGCGATACCGCCGCAACGCCCATCTTCCGCGTCCATTTCCACGACGGCACCAGCGTCGATATCAGCGCGGCAAACAGCCTCATCGCCGAGCGTGACGCCCGCAAAGGCCGCCCCGGCAGCTTCGTGAAAAAGATCAAGCTGGTACGCGAGGAAAAACGCGATGCCTGAGAAGCACCGGATCCTCACCGACCACCAGGCCGATATCGCCCGCGCCCTGTCGGCCGTCCTGCAGGGCTGCGAATACGCCGACGCATTCCCCGCGATGGTGAGCATCATGGCCTGCTCGATCAACGACGGCGCCCCGACCCGCGAAGAAGCCCTCGAAGTTGCCGGCCTCATCGGCGAGCAGATCTTCGCGCTGGTCGAGGCCGGCCGGGCCGGGCTTCTGGAGGCTGCGCGATGATGCCTGGCTCCAAAACAAAATCGAAGGACCGCGCCGATGGCTGACCTCCTCACGCCGCCGGCAAAGCCGGTTCGTCTTACATCGTCAGATATCCGGCTCGGCATGTCCAAGCGGTGGACCGAGCCAGAATATGCGATCATGTGGGAAGTCTCCAATGTCACCGGCGCCTCTGCGAAGCGCTATGCCGACGCCGTCATCATGTCGCTGTGGCCGTCGCGCGGCCTCGAACTTCATGGCGTCGAGATCAAGGTCAGCCGATCCGACTGGAAACGCGAAGCAGCAGACCCGAAAAAAGCCGAGGCGATCGCTCGCTACTGCGACCGTTGGTATATCCACACAACGCCCGGCGTGGTCGACGATCTCTCAGACCTGCCGCCGGCATGGGGTCTTAGGGAGTATGACGGCAAGTCGTGGAAGACGATCCGCGAAGCTGCCAAGAACGACCCGGAGCCCATCACCCGGCCATTCCTTGCCGCGCTCCTGCGCCGCGCTGACGATATGATGCGCCTCATGGTGAATGAGGCCACGCGCCAGGCACGCGACACCGCCCATCAGGAAATCGAGAAGTTCCGTGAAAGCCGCTCGCGTGACATCGAGGAAGCCGCCAAGAGGCGCACGGCCCATCTCGAAAAGAAGGCGGAGAGCATAGCTGAATTCGAGGCGGCTTTCGGCGCGGACAGTTTAGCGAGCTGGGGCATTCACCACGCCGCTCTTGGCCGCGCCGCACGCGTTCTCAGCGAATGCGGGTCACACGGCTATACGCCCCTAGCTACGCGCCTCAGAACCGCGGCGGACGCGATCGATGACATCGCCCGCATGGTGGACGCCCCAGCAACAAAGGGCGCCGACCATGGCTGAAACCTTCACCGGTCCGCTGGTCTGGATCACCATGTGCAGGAATATCGACGTTCGTCATCCAGACGGGCGGATCATCCGAGCCTACGGCACCAGCCGCGAAGATGACGCGAAGGCTCGCGAGTTCGGTAAGCGAGCGCTGGTTACCGTCAAAATACCGGACAGCACCCCCGGCGGCGGCGCGTTTGATCCGTACGTCATCTCGATTGTCGAGAACCCCACCCCAAGCACGAACGGGAGGGAACCATGCCCCTGATGAAGCCCGTTGACGCTGCGGCCGAGCTTGGCATTTCGACCAAGCAGTTGCACGCGCTGAGCGCAGATGGCAGCTTGCCATACATCAATGTCGGGAAGGCCGACCGCCCTGCCCGGCGCTATGACCCTATCGATATCGAGACATTCAAAGCACAGCGACGGATCACGACATGCCTGTCTACAAGCGAGCCGACTCCGAAACGTACAGCTACGACTTCCGGCTTAAAGGTGCTCGATATTCAGGAAATACTGGCTGCAAAACTAAGCGCGAAGCAGAAAAGTTCGAGCAGCAACAGCGCCAGATCGCCAAAAAGCTAGCCGAGCAGGCCGCGGGCCCAATGACCGTCGGCATCGCTATCGGCAAGTACTGGGAAGAGGTCGGCCAGCACCACGTCAACGACGAGACCACGCTGAAGAACCTCGCGTGGCTCGAAGGCGCCCTGGGCAAGAACACATATATCGCATCGATCCGGAGCGCGGACGTGGCGCGCGTGATCACACGGCGACGCCTGCCGGACGAGAACGGTAAGTCCCCTTCCGCAGCGACGGTCAATCGCAGCGTTACACAGCCGCTTCGCGCCGTTCTGAAGCGCGCGGCGGACGTTTGGGATCAGAAGGTGCAGCGCATAAAATGGGGCGATCACCTGCTCCAGGAGAATCAGGAGCGCGTTCGCGAGGCCTCGGTGGGTGAAGAGGCAGCCATCATGGATGAGCTGGAGCGCGGCTACGACGATGCCGTTCGGTTTGCATTTCTTACGGGGTGCCGGCGAATGGAGATCCTGGGCCTTGAATGGTCACGCGTGGATTTCTTCTCGAAGCGTTTCACCGTGACCGGCAAAGGCAATAAGACGCGGACGATCCCGATGTCGCAGGCGGTCTTCGACCTGCTTTGGTCGAACCGCAATCATCACGAGACGAAAGTCTTCACCTACGTGGCGAAGCGTACGCTGAAGCCGCGGAAACTGATCAAGGGAGAGCGATATCCCCTCACCGAGGCTGGCCTGAAAACGGCCATGCGCCGCGCAGTCCCGAGAGCCGGCGTCAGCAACTTTCGGTTTCACGATACACGGCATACGGCGGCGACACGCGTGCTGCGCGCCTCGAACCTGCGCGTCGTGCAAAACCTGCTAGGCCATAAGGATATCGCCACCACGACGAAATATGCGCACGCGGTCGACGACGACATCCGAAATGCGCTGGATGCCGTCGCGGTACAAAACGCCACGGAAAACGCCACGAAGGGCGCTGATGGCACTGCTAACCAATTGGCGAAAGGGAGAAAATCCGAATGAGGGACAACTTCCCCCAGTCAAGTGCGCTACCGGGCTGCGCTACATTCCGGACCGCGGAAACCCCTATAGTCTCGGGCACTTGGATGCAAGCCAAAAAATAGGTGGCAGGGACGAAAGTGGACAAATGTCTCGCAGCAGGAACCACACGGTCAGAAAACTCCGCGGAAAATGCCATGCATTCCCGGACCATGCCGGGACGGCGGCCCGCGAAGACGATCAGCCGCGCCCTTCCCACTGTTGGCTTGTCGCCGACCTAAACACCGAAAAGTGCAATTTTTTTCACAACCGTACCGGAAACGCCGAATCAGACCTTCCCCGACATTAGACGAAAGTCTTATGGTGCCCTTGCTCGCTTGTCATTTGCGAGCACTCCCCCGCGTCACTGAGAGCCAAGCGTGACGCTTGTTTGCCCCGCCACTGTGCGGGGCCTTTTCCTTTTGCGGCCTCTCGTGTTTGTGCGCTTGACTCTGCAGCGCATGAGAACATAATAGGAACAAACAGAAGAACTTTCACCCGACCCCAAAAGTCCCCGACTTGCTGTGTCACCACAGGAGAATACCGACGTGCGACCGCTTCCCGAGTACGAAGCACCAATGGAACCGCCGGAAAGCGGGGATGACGCCGTATGCGCCGCCCTCGCCTGGCATGATGGCGATGCACATGCGACGATCGCGACGCTGCTTGCCGACTGCGCGCATCTCCGGCGCCAGCTCGCACTGACCCGTTCGGCGATGGGCCGCGGCTTCGTGCGCGGCTGGGAGCCCGTGCAGCAGCGGGATTGATGCGGCCTCTCGTCGATCAGTGACTGGTGCTGAGGCGTGTGAGCTGCGCGGTTCGTGCCCGTAGCAATGACAAGCCGATGCATACCCGCGCGCCACGCCTCTTTCGATACGGCTATGGGCGCCGCTACAAACCCGACGTGAAAGGAGCGGATTCCAAGGACGACGACTCGGCTGCGTGCATGCCTCGGTGCACACAGGCCTGCTGTCAGCAGCAGGACGCGGAACGCCCCACCTTACAACGGCCCGCGGTAGAGAAACGGCGCTCAGCGCACCTGATCGAGCAGGCGCTTGCACTCCAGAAGATCGTAAAGCGCTTCCTGCAGGAGCGCGCGGTCTTCCTTGCCGACGCTGGTCTTGCCGATCGAGATTTCCGGCGTATCGTCCCCGCCGCCGACGAAGGAGAAGAAGCGGCGGCTGGCCGGTGCCTTGGCGCGGCCGACGATCTGATCCTCGTCATTGCCCGCCTTGGGCGGGGTGGGCTCTTCGTGGCTGGCCGCGGCGAGCGCCTCGACGGTCGCGAGGTCCCCGCTGGCAATGGCGGCGACGAAGCGGTTGCCATTGACCTTCAGGAGCTTCTGGACGCCCTTGATCGTGTAGCCGTGGTCGTAGAGGAGATGGCGGATGCCCTTGAGAAGATCAACGTCCTCGGGGCGATAGTAGCGCCGCCCGCCGCCGCGCTTCATCGGCTTGATCTGCGTGAACCGCGTCTCCCAGAAGCGCAAAACATGCTGCGGCAGGTCGAGATCGTCGGCGACCTCGCTGATGGTGCGGAACGCGTCCGGACTCTTGTCCATTCTACCCTCGATGAAAGCGCGTGGCACGGCAAACGAAAGCGTTGCCGAATCGTATGCATTTCAGCGGGTTGCCGGACGATATTCAAGTTTCAAATTGCCGAACCGCCGGCAATCGGCAGAAAATCGCTCAGGAAGCGGGCGAAGCCGGCTTCTGTTTCGCCTTGCGCGAGAGATGGGACTTCAGCACCCGCTGCTTGAGCACGTTGGATGCCTTGAAGGTCATCACCCGGCGCGGCGAGATCGGCACTTCCTCGCCGGTCTTCGGGTTACGGCCGATGCGCTCGTTCTTGTCGCGCACCTGGAAGGTCGCGAAGGAGGAGAGTTTCACGCTCTCGCCCCGCACGATGGCATTGCAGATCTCGTCGATCACGGTTTCGACGAGCTCTGCGGATTCGGTCCTGGAAAGGCCGACCTTCCGGAAAACCGATTCGGCCAAATCTGCGCGTGTCACCGTCTTGCCGCTCATCGTTCCTCACCGATTTCCCATTGAAAGCCTATGGTTACGTGGCGGAAGAGTATTGTCCTTGCCCCCGCGGGTCAAGCGGCCCTGCGCCCTGATGCGGGAGAGGCTGTTTCCCCGGCCACCAACCGGCGCTTCGGCACGACAAAGGAAGGCCGAAGCCCGCAGATTGCCCCTGTCCGTTTGCCGGGAAGCCGCCCTTCCATGGGAAAGGCGGCTGGAAACAGCTACCAGCGCAGCAGCACTGCACCCCAGGTAAAGCCGCCGCCCATGGCTTCCAGCAGCACGAGGTCGCCGTCCTTGATTCGTCCGTCGCTCGCCGCTGCAGCCAGTGCCAGCGGGATCGAGGCGGCAGAGGTGTTGCCGTGCAGGTCGACGGTGACGACGACCTTTTCGAGGGGAATGCCGAGTTTCTTGGCCGAACCGTCGATGATGCGCTTGTTTGCCTGATGCGGCACCAGCCAGTCGATATCCTCGGCGGTGAAGCCCGTCGCGTCGAAGGACGAGATGACCACGTCGGTGATCATGCCGACCGCATGCTTGAAGACCTCGCGGCCCTCCATGCGCAGATGCCCGACCGTACCCGTGGTGGACGGGCCGCCATCGACATAAAGCTTCTCACGGTGCGCGCCGTCGGAGCGCAGCTGCGTCGTCAGGACGCCGCGGTCCTGGTTGGTGCCCGCCCCTTCCGCAGCCTCCAGCACGATGGCGCCGGCGCCGTCGCCGAAGAGCACGCAGGTCGTGCGGTCTGTCCAGTCGAGGATGCGCGAGAAGGTCTCCGCACCGATGACAAGCACGCGTTTTGCAAGGCCGCCGCGGATATAGGCATCGGCGGTCGTCACCGCATAGACGAAGCCGGAACAGACGGCCTGCACGTCGAAGGCAAAGCCATGGTGCATGCCGAGGCGGTTCTGGATGTTGACGGCGGTGGCGGGAAACGTGTTGTCCGGCGTCGAGGTGGCGACGATGATGAGGTCGATGTCGGCCGCTGTCAGGCCTGCCTTGTCGAGAGCGGCACGCGCGGCACCTTCGCCGAGCGACGCCGTCGTCTCGCCCTCGCCGGCGATGTAGCGCTGGCGAATGCCGGTGCGCTGCACGATCCAGTCATCGGACGTGTCGACCATGCTTTCCAGCTCGGCATTGGTAAGTACCCGCTTCGGAAGCGCCGTTCCGAAACCGCGGACCACTGAACGAATCATTCTATACCTCGTCGCTCATGCTCTGGGCGGCACCTTCGACGGGGCGGCCGGCATGATACTTCTGCAAATCTTTTTCGATCTTGTCCTTCAGGCCGTTGCGGGCCATGTCGTAGCCGACATCGACAGCCGCGGCAAAGCCCTCGGCGTCCGTGCCGCCATGGCTCTTGATGACGATGCCGTTGAGACCGAGGAACACGCCGCCATTCACCTTGCGCGGGTCCATCTTCTCGCGCACCCGGTCGAAGGCGCTCTTGGCGAGGATATAACCGAGTTTGGCCATCCAGGTGCGCGACATGGCCGCGCGCAGATACTCGGCGATCTGCCGCGCCGTGCCCTCGGCCGCCTTCAGCGCAATGTTGCCGGCAAAACCTTCCGTGACCACCACGTCCACCGTGCCGCGACCGATATCGTCGCCTTCCACGAAGCCGTAATAGTCAATCGTGTCGAAATTGGCCTCGCGGATGAGTTGGCCGGCAGCCTTCACCTCTTCCTGTCCCTTGATCTCCTCGACGCCGACATTGAGCAGGCCCAGCGTCGGCTTGTCGATCCCGAACAGCGCGCGCGCCATGGCGCCGCCCATCAGCGCGAAATCGAAAAGCTGGTTCGCATCGGCGCCGATCGTCGCGCCGATGTCGAGAACGATGCTCTCACCCTTCAGGGTCGGCCAGATGCCGGCGATCGCCGGGCGCTCGATATTGGCCATCATGCGCAGGCAGAACTTCGACATGGCCATCAGCGCGCCGGTATTGCCAGCGGAGACTGCAACATCGGCCTCGTTCTTGGCAACGGCATCGATCGCCTGCCACATGGAGGACTTTCCGCGGCCACGGCGCAGCGCCTGGCTTGGCTTCTCGTCCATGGCAACGGCGACGTCGCAATGGTGGAAGGTGCTGGCGGCCTTCAGCTTGGGATGCTGCGCCAGAAGGGGCTCACATTCGGCGGCATTGCCGAAAAGCACAAAACGGATCTCGGGATGACGCTCGAGAGCCTTGGCTGCGCCCGGGATAGCGACCTTGGGGCCGAAATCGCCACCCATGACGTCGACGGAAATTCTGACCACGCGTGTCTTGCCTTAATTCTTGTTTTCCAGGGACAGAGGGCTGCCGCGGCGGAATTCGGTCAAAATACCGCTTTTCGCCGGGGGCACAACTGAATTATCAGGCGCCTCAGGAGCCGTTCAGTCTTTTTTCCAGTCCTTCAGAACGGCAAAAGGCGACGGTTTTTTGTCATCCTTGTCCGTGCTCTCGATATGGCCGGAAAAGTCCACGTCGGACTTGCGCGGATAAGGATCGATGGCAAGCGCGACATGTTCGGCGGCGACCACGCCGGCATCGATCGTATCGCCCGTGAAGATTTCCGGAGCATCCGGCCCATCGGGATCAAGCAGCATTTCGCCGGTCTCGCTTGCAACCGGAAGCCGCGCCAGCTTCGAGCCCTCGGGCACGAAGACCACCTCGACCGGCTCGTCGATATGCGCCTCGACGGGGTCGAGCGTGACGACGCAGGCCTGCACGACATCCGCCACGACGCGGCCCTTGAGGCGCACGCCGTCGCGCTTCCAGCGCTGCAGCTGGAAGGTGGCGGAAAGCGCCTTCACCTCCAGCACGGACCAGAGCTCGGCAAGGCCGGCGCACTCCTCGGCATTGGCGCTGATCGTCACCTCGACCGGGTTGGCGGAAATGTGCCCCACCTTGACCAGGTAGGAGAACGGCGTGTCGTCGTCTGTCTTCATTCTATTCCCTTTGGGCCGCCTTCAGGCGGCATGTCCTTGCGGGCCCGGCTCCACAACGCCGAGCGCACCGACCCTGATATCGTCCTCGCTGACGGCCATCATCGCCCTTTCAGCCGCAAAGAGATAGAGGGCGAGCCCCGCCATCGACGGCGCGCCCTCGCCCGCCTCCGGATGGATGTTGCGCCGTAGCGCAGCAGCAAGACCGTCATGATCGTCGGAATCGAGCGCGCCGGCGTAGGACTCCAGCCGACCGTAGAACATGCCGGCGAACTTCTTCATGCGCTTGGGCACGCCGACATCGCCGACTCCGAGCTCGCGAATCGAATGATCGACATCCTCGAAGAAGGCATCGACGATCTCCTGGGCGATCTCCTGGCCGGACGTGCCGCTTGCACGGGTGCGCCGGAAGTAAAGGATCAGCATGGCCGAGAGCATCTCGAAACGGCCCATAACCGTGTCGGGAACATCAAGCACTTCATAGAGATAGGGATGGCGCGCCGCCTTTGTCAGCGTTGCGTACTGCTTTTCAACGATACGCCGGTTGCCGTTTTTTTTGCCGAACAGGCCGAAAATCATCATAAAGCCTAGTTTTGCCCGATTCAAACCATGGAGCCGTCGCAAGTCATGTTGCATGACGGTCGAAGCTGGTTTACCGAAGCAGGCATGAATTGCAATGGCTGCGCGGCCATCACAGTCCCGGGGATGTTGTTGAAGAGAGATGCTCTGAACATGAAGCTGTTGCGTAACGCCGCCATTGCCATCGCGCTTTCCTCGTCCGTTCTCGCAGGCTGCCAGGGTCCCGGCGAAGTGCTGCACCAGGGCTACGTCGTCGACCAGGAGACGCTGGCGTTGGCCCCGGTCGGCTCCTCGCGCGAACAGGTCATGCTCTCGCTCGGCTCACCCTCCGCGACCGCGACCTTCGACAACGAGGTCTTCTACTACGTTTCGCAGAAGCGCAGCCGGCCCGTCGCCTTCATGAAGCCGAAGGTCGTCGAGCAGAGCGTGCTCGCCATCTATTTCGACAAGGAAGGCGTGGTCGAGCGCCTTGCCCACTATACGCTGAAGGACGGCCGCGTCTTCGACATGATCTCGCGCGTCACACCGACCGGCGGCGTCGAGCTCACCTTCCTCGGCCAGCTGCTGCGCGGCACCGGCGGTGCACCGGGCGCTGCGATCCAGAACATCTTTGGCGGCGGCGGCCCGAAGTAAGACGCTTCGGCCCTTCCGGGAATCAAGAAACCGCGGGGATCGCTCCCCGCGGTTTCTTTTTTTGCAGCATGAACGGCGATGCCGGTCAGGCGAGAACGGCCAGCAGCAGGAGCGCCACGATGTTGGTGATCTTGATCGCCGGATTGACCGCCGGGCCTGCCGTATCCTTGTAGGGGTCGCCGACCGTGTCGCCGGTGACGGAGGCCTTGTGCGCTTCCGATCCCTTCAGGTGGCGCGTGCCGTCCTTGTCGACGAAGCCATCCTCAAAGCTCTTCTTGGCATTGTCCCATGCGCCGCCACCCGACGTCATGGAAATCGCCACGAAGAGGCCGTTGACGATGACGCCGAGCAGCGAGGCGCCGAGCGCCGCAAAGGCCGAGGCCTTGGAGCCGGAGAGGAGCAGCACGCCGAAATAGACGACGAGCGGCGCCAGCACCGGCAACAGCGAGGGCACGACCATTTCGCGGATTGCCGCCTTGGTAAGAATGTCCACCGCGCGCCCGTAGTCCGGTCGCTCGGTGCCCGCCATGATGCCCGGCTTGTCGCGGAACTGCTTGCGTACTTCCTCGACGATGGAGCCCGCTGCACGGCCGACGGCCGTCATGGCGATGCCGCCGAAGAGATAGGGGATGAGGCCGCCGAAGATGAGGCCGGCCACGACATAGGGGTTTGAGAGGTCGAAGGAGATCGTGCCGATGCCGGCGAAATAGGGATACTTGTCCCCGTTCGCCGCGAAATAGGCAAGGTCGTTCGAGTAAGCGGCGAAGAGCACCAGCGCGCCGAGGCCCGCCGAACCGATCGCATACCCCTTGGTGACGGCCTTGGTCGTGTTGCCGACCGCGTCGAGCGCGTCCGTCGACTTGCGCACTTCCGGCGGCAGGTGCGACATCTCGGCGATGCCACCGGCATTGTCGGTGACCGGGCCGAAAGCGTCAAGCGCCACGATCATGCCGGCAATGCCGAGCATGGCGGTGACCGCGATACCGGTGCCGAACAGGCCGGCAAGCTGGTAGGTCGCGATGATGCCGCCGACGATGACGATGGCCGGCAGCGCGGTCGATTCCAGCGAGACCGCAAGGCCCTGGATGACGTTGGTGCCGTGACCGGTGACGGATGCCTGGGCGATGGAGTTCACCGGGCGCTTGTTGGTGCCGGTGTAATACTCGGTGATCACCACGATGAGCGCTGTCACCACAAGCCCCAGCAGGCCGCAGATGAACAGGTTCGTCCCGGTGATCTCCCTGCCCGCGACGGTGCCGACAACGCCCCAGCCGATGGTGAGCGACGTGGCGACAGCGAGGCCGACGATCGACAGCAGGCCCGTGACGATAAGGCCCTTGTAGAGGGCGCCCATGATGGAGCCGTTCGTGCCGAGCTTGACGAAGAACGCGCCGACGATCGAAGTGATGATGCAGGCGCCGCAGATCGCGAGCGGATAGATCATCACGCTGGAGAGAACCGGCGTGCCGGCAAAGAAGATCGCCGCAAGCACCATGGTGGCGACGACGGTCACCGCATAGGTCTCGAAGAGATCGGCGGCCATGCCGGCGCAGTCGCCGACATTGTCGCCGACATTGTCGGCGATGGTGGCCGGATTGCGCGGATCGTCTTCAGGAATGCCGGCTTCCACCTTGCCGACAAGATCGCCGCCGACATCCGCACCCTTGGTGAAGATGCCGCCGCCGAGGCGGGCAAAGATGGAAATCAGCGAGGCACCGAAACCGAGCGCGACGAGCGCGTCGATGACCTCACGCGAGGCCGGCTCCTGACCGAGCAGGCCGGTGAGAATCCAGTAGTAGATCGAGACGCCGAGCAATGCGAGGCCGGCGACAAGCATGCCGGTGATCGCACCCGACTTGAAAGCGATGTCGAGGCCGGAGGACAGGCTGACGGATGCGGCCTGTGCCGTGCGCACATTGGCGCGGACGGACACATACATGCCGATAAAACCGGCAGCACCCGACAGGACGGCGCCGATCAGGAACCCGATGGCAGCCGTTGCGGAAAGCAGTAGCCAGGTGCCGACGAAGACGACGACCCCAACGATGGCAATGGTCTTGTACTGCCGGGTGAGATAGGCCTGCGCCCCTTCCCGGATATAACCTGCAATTTCCTGCATGCGGGCATTCCCCTGATCGGCGGCAAGCACCGACCGTGTCGCCCAGATGGCATAGACCACCGAAAGCAACCCGCATGCGATAACGCCCAACAATATGGTCATTTCGCTCTGTCCTCCTTGGAGGCCGCGGGGTCCTCTCCCCGCAGCCGATACGCGCCCGCTCCCGTTTGCCTCCTCACAAGACGGGGGCCGGCGCGGGGCCAGAGTGCGTTTGCGAATCGGTTGCGTCAAGCCGCCGCACTGCGGCAAGCCGTGCGCTGCGCTGGATTTTTCGACGTCGGTCTGCGGGCGGGCTCAGGCAGCCGGTCGGCGGCCGCGCAAAAGCAGGAGGAGAACGAGAACGAGGCTCACCCCGGTGATCGGCCAGAACAGGAGGTTGATCGCCTGCCAGCCATAGGTGTTGAACACCTTGCCCGAGGAGAAGGAGGCAAGTGCCACCGTGCCGAACAGGATGATGTCGTGGAAGCCCTGCACCTTGTCCGCCTCATGCGGCTTGTAGCTGGAGGCGACGATGGCGGTTGCTCCGATGAAGCCGAAATTCCAGCCGACGCCGAGCAGGATCAGCGCGCCCCAGAAATTCCACAGCGCGATGCCGGCATGGGCGACCGCGGCGCAGGCCATGAGGATGAGGAGACCGGCAGCGACGACCCTTTCCGTGCCGAAGCGCTGGATCAGCATGCCCGTGAAGAAGCTCGGCGCGAACATGGCGAGCACGTGCCACTGGATGCCGAGCGTCGCCATCTCCGGCGAGAAACCGCAGCCGATGACCATGGCCAGCGGCGCGCCGGTCATCATGAAGGTCATCAGGGCGTAGGAGGAGATGCCGCAGATCATGCCCGTCATGAACCGCTGGGTCAGCACGATCTCGCGGAGCGGCCGCGCCGCCTCCCCCGTCGCGACAGCCGCCGCCTTGTGGTCAGGCAGACGCAGGAAGAGGAAGAGCCCGATGGCGGCAAGGCAAAGCGGCGCGAGCGCCACGAAGGCACCGGCAAACAGCACCGGCTCGAACAGGTCCTTGGTGAGGATGACCACCTGGGGGCCGAGCACGGCGGAAATGACGCCGCCAGCAAGGATCCAGGAAATGGCGCGCGGCTTGTAGAAGGACGGCGAGGCATCGGCCGCGGCAAAGCGGATCTTCTGGGCAAAGCCGCTGGAAATGCCGACGAGCACGAAGCCGAGGGCAAAGAGCCAGAAATCGCCGCGGAACAGCGCAATGGCAGCCAGAAGGCCGCCCCCGGCGCCAATGAGCGCCCCGACGATAAAGCCGTAGGTGCGACCGAGCATGCGGGCCGCGATGGCGACGAGCACGGCGCCGAGCGCCACGCCGACATTGAAGCCGGTCAGCGGCGCGGTGGCGAGCGACTTGTCCGCGCCGAGCAGGTTGTAGCCGGCAAGGCCACCGACAGAGAAGACGATCGGCCCGGCCGAGGCGAGCAGGGCCTGCGCAATCGTCAGGAGGAAGACATTGCGGCGCGCGGCCGAAAGTTCCTGTTCAAGACCTTCGACCGTACCCGTGCTCATGTCGCCTACCGTTTACTTGCGTGTGTCCGGCCGAAGCTGCTTGGCGATGCGGTCAAGCACCGCATTCACCAGCTTCGGCTCCTCGTCCTCGAAGAACGCCTTGGCGATCTCGACATATTCCGTGACGATCACGGCGACCGGCACGTCCCTGCGCTCCTTCAGCTCGAAGGTACCGGCACGCAGGATGGCACGCACGGTGGAATCGACCCTGGACAAGGCCCAGTCGTCCTGCAGCGCCGCGCCGATCATCGGGTCGAGCAGGCGCTGGTCGCGCACGACGCCCGAGACGATGGAACGGAACCAGGAGGCATCCGCCTTGAGATAGGTATCGCCGTCGACCTCCTGGCCGAGACGATGCGCTTCGTATTCGGCGACGACTTCGAGAACACCGCTGCCGCCGATATCCATCTGATAAAGCGCCTGAACGGCGGCAAGGCGCGCCGCGCCGCGCTGGTTGGCCGGTTTCACCGGCTGCTGATCCCTGTCCGTCGTCACTGTTCGCCGCCCAGTTTCTTCTTCAGATCAATCATGGTGAGCGCCGCGCGGGCCGCAAAGCCGCCCTTGTCGCCTTCCGAACGGCGGGCGCGAGCCCAGCCCTGCGCATCGTTCTCGACGGTCAGGATGCCGTTGCCGATCGGCAAGCCTTCGCTGACCGAAAGGTCCATCAGCGCACGGCTCGATTCGTTGGCGACGATATCGAAATGGTAGGTCTCGCCGCGGATGACCATGCCGAGGGCGACGAAGCCGTCATACCAGGTGCCGGCATTTTCCATGCCGTCGAGGGCCATGGAGATGGCGGCGGGAATTTCGAGCGCGCCCATGACGGTCACGATGTCGTAGGTTGCGCCCGCGGCATCGAGCGCATGCTTGGCGCCGTCGAGCATCGCGTCGGCCATGTCGTCGTAGAAGCGCGCCTCGACGATGAGGAGATGGGGATTATCGGTGTTGGCCATAAATCACCTGAACATTGGAGGCAGGCCACGCATCAGCGGGCAGAGGCGGCGGTCAAACCACGACGGGCGAAGCTTGGCAAGCATTTTCCACCCCCCGCGTCGATTTCGGCGCCCCGGCGGGAGCCGCTTCGACCGAACGGGATTGACACAATGGAACAAAGTGCGAACAATATGTCAAGAGTCATAAAGGAGATGCGAATGGACGCCCAGAAACCGCCGATCGTCAATCTCGCGAGGCTGGCGCTGGAGCACTGGACGCAGGGAACGCTCTACGAATCCCGCGACACATCCTTCGGCGCCCGCCTCGGCCTGAAGGATCTCGGCATCGGCTATGGCGAGGTCCCGCCCGGCAAGTCCGGCTGTCCCTTCCACAGCCACCATGTCGAAGACGAGCTCTTCGTCATCCTGGAGGGCCACGGCACCTATCGCTACGGCAGCGAACGGCATCTCGTTGGTCCCGGCGACGTGCTGGGCGCGCCGGCCGGCGGACCGGAGACGGCGCACCAGATCCTCAACACCGGCACCGTGCCGCTGAAATACCTGTCCATTTCGTCCATGGCGGCGACCGAGATCTGCGAATATCCGGATTCCGGAAAATTCCTCGCCAAGACGCGCCTTGCCACGGGCGGGCGGACGGAGTTCCGCACCATCGGCCGCGCGGGCGAGACCGTCGACTATTGGGAGGGCGAGCCCGGCGCCTGACATCCCCTCAGGCGGCGAGCGACACACGGTTGCGGCCGTTGCGCTTGGACATGTAGAGCGCCTCGTCGGCATTGCTGAGGAGGGAATCGAAACTCGTGCCGTTTTCTCCGGCAAGAGCGATGCCGGCACTGACGGTGCACGTGATGGACCGGCCCCCGATCGGGATGAGTTTGGCAGCGAAATCTTCGCGGACGCGTTCGGCGATGCGCTGCGCGCGTTCCGGCAAGGTGCGCTCCAGAACGACGACGAATTCTTCGCCGCCAAGGCGGGCGAGGCAGGCCGCCACCCCGCAGGAATCGCGCAGGATATCGGCGAAGACCATGAGCACCGCGTCGCCCGCCGCATGACCGTGCCTGTCGTTGACCGCCTTGAAGTTGTCGAGGTCGAAGGCGATTGCCGCCTGGTGCTCACCGACGGGAAGCGCCCCGTAGCGATCGAAAAGGGCGCGACGGTTGAGTAAGCCGGTCAGGGCATCGGTCATGGCGGCGTGGCGGTGGCTGCCGGCAACCCGCCACTGGTTGAGCGCGAGCGACATGGCCCCGATACCGGTGATGCCCATGATTGCCGCGACCAGATTGAGATTTTCCGCCCAGTTGTCCGGCGCGTGTCCCATCACCCAGCGGCCGTCGTGAATCAGCACGCCGGCGCAGAGCAGGAAGGAAACGGCGGTCAGGAGGTAGAGGGTGACGATGCCGGTCAGCGGCAGCGGCGCTTCCGCGCGGCCGCGCCAGTACTCTCGGGCCGTCGCGGCGAGGCAGGCCGTGATAAGCAGGTTGAGCGCAATGAAGGCGATGCCGTCATAGCCGGCGACCAGCGGCGGCAGAGCGATGGCGAGGCAGGCCGCAAAGACGATGGCGATGCGCCGGCGGGCGGAGGCGCCGGAGCGGAACCTGTAGGCTGCGCCATAGATGAAGGCGAAGCCGAGGAACTGCAGCGTGAAGGCGAGGCACCCGATCGCGACATTCGCCTGATCGATATAGAGGCTGTAGACCGCAACCGCGGGCACGATGCAGCCGATACCGATGGACCAGCTGAGAAGGAAGCGCTCGACGCGGGCGGACATCCACGAGGCGAACAGCGTGGCCGACAGGCAAAAACCCGCGAGCCCGATCGCCAGCAGAAGGGTTTGGTAATCAGGCGCCATGCGGCAACGGTCTCCAGCGGTCCGATGCGCGCACACTAGGGAGCAAGAAGTATCGATATCGTTACCTTGCAGGCTGGCCGTCACGCCGGTTTGTGCCGATCCGTGACGGTGCCCGCGAAAGTCACGCTGCCGTCACGCCTTGGGGGCGGGAAACTCGGCAAGCCGCGCCGCATACCGTGCCATGGTGTCGACCTCGAAGTTGACGAAGTCGCCCGCCTTGCGCTCGCCCCAGGTGGTGACGTCGAGCGTGTGGCGGATGAGAAGCACGTCGAAGACGGCGCCATCGACGGCGTTGACGGTGAGGGATGTGCCGTCGAGCGCGACCGATCCTTTTGGCGCCACGAAGCGCTCCAGCCCCGCGGGCGCGCGGATGCGGAAACGCGTCGCGTCGCCCTCGGCCTCGACGGAGAGGATCTCGGCCTTGCCGTCGACATGGCCGGAAACGATGTGGCCGCCGAGCTCGTCGCCGATCTTCAACGAGCGTTCGAGGTTGATGCGGGTGCCGGCCGTCCAGCCGGCGATGGTCGTCAGCCGCAGCGCCTCTTCCCAGGCCTCCACTTCGAACCAACGGGCGTTCGAGCCCTCTTCGGGCAGCGCCGTGACGGTGAGGCAGGTGCCGGAATGGGCGATGGAGGCCCCCATGTCGATGGTGGCCGGGTCGTAGGCCGTGCGCACGCGCAGGCGTACGCCCTCGTTCATGGGCTCGACCTTCTCGACCGTTCCGATGTCTGTGACAATGCCGGTAAACATCAATCGTCTCTTTCGTATTCGTGCAAACTGTCCGCGCCGAGGCGCGCCGTGTTCCGGAGCGAAAAGCCATCCGGCATGCGCCCGGACACACATGGGGATGCGACCCCGTCTTTGCCAATGGTACCGGTGCCCGCAAACAGCAGGATGCGATCGACGAGGCCGGCTTCGATGAAGGATTGCGCCGTGCGCGCGCCGCCTTCGACGAGCAGCGAGGAGGTTCCGCGGGTGGCGAGCGCCATCAGGAGATCGTCGAGCCGGCGCGGGTCGCAGGTCAGGATTTCGACGCCCGCGGCTTCGAGGGCGCCGGCGCGCGCGTCGTCGGCCGGCAGGCCAGAGGGGGGTATCTCCGTCCCCTTCGTCGTCACAACGATAACAGGCACATCCTTCGCCGTCCGCGCCAGCTTCGAGGCCGGCGACAGTTCCAGCCGAGGATCGAGCACGATGCGCACGGGCGAGCGGGCTTCGAGCCCCGGAAGACGGCAGGTCAGCTCCGGATCATCGGCCAGGGCCGTGCCGATGCCAATGAGGATCGCATCTGTCTCGGCACGCAGACCATGCACCTGCCCGCGCGAAACCGGCCCCGTGATCGCCACCTGCCCCGCACCGAGGCGGCCAAGCATGCCATCGGCGGAAACGGCAAGCTTGAGAGTCACATAGGGGCGCTTCTTCGTCTGGCGTGTGAGATAGGCGGCGAGCGCCGCACAGCCTTCCGCTTCCAGAACGCCCGTCTCGACCACGATGCCGGCATCGCGCAGCATCGAAAGTCCCCTGCCCGCCACGCGCTCGTCCGGATCCGTCACCGAGACCACGACACGGGCGATGCCAGCGGCGATCAGCGCATCGGCGCAGGGCGGCGTCTTGCCGTGGTGCGAGCACGGTTCGAGCGTGACATAGGCCGTCGCGCCGCGCGCGGCTTCCCCCGCCTCGGCGAGCGCCTGCGTTTCGGCATGCGGCCGCCCGCCGCGCGCGGTCACGGCGGCGGCGAGGACCACGCCGTGCTTGACGATCAGGCAGGCAACGGAGGGGTTTGTGGCAGTCAGGCCGAGATGACGGCGGCAGAGGCGGATGGCCGCTGCCATGAAGCGTGCGTCGTCTGTCGCCGCGCCGGACATCTAGCCGTCGGCGCCCGGATCCCGGGCGATCTTGGCGGCGACTTCGGAAAGGATCTTCTCGAAATCATCGACATGGGAGAAATCGCGGTAGACCGAGGCGTAGCGCACGAAGCCGACGTCGTCGAGCGCCTTCAGCGCCTCCAGCACCTGGAGGCCGATTTCCTCGGAAGAGATTTCCGTCTCGCCGGAACTTTCAAGCCGGCGGACGATGCCCGAGACCGCGCGTTCGATGCGGTCCCGGTCGACGGGCCGCTTGCGAAGCGCGATCTCGAAGGAGCGAAGCAGCTTGTCGCGGTCGAAGGGGGCCTTGCGGCCCGTCTTCTTGGCGACCATCAGCTCACGCAGCTGCACCCGTTCGAAGGTCGTGAACCGACCACCGCAATCCGGGCAGATGCGCCGGCGGCGAATGGCGGCCCCGTCCTCTGCAGGACGGGAATCCTTCACCTGCGAATCTTCCGAACCGCAATAGGGGCAGCGCATGAAGTCTCCTTGCTTTACGCGGTTCCGGACGGAAAACCGCGCGGCACTTTTCCTGGTACTGCTGTCTTACATATACGAGTACATCGGGAAGCGGTCCGTCAGCGCGACGACCTTCTCCCGAACGCCAGCTTCGACAGCCGCATTGCCCTCGTCGGAATTGGCGATCTTCAGGCCGTCGAGAACCTCGACGATCAGGTTGCCGATTTCCTTGAACTCGGCTTCCTTGAAGCCGCGGGTCGTGCCGGCCGGGGTACCGAGGCGGACGCCCGAGGTGACGAACGGCTTTTCGGGGTCGAACGGGATGCCGTTCTTGTTGCAGGTGACATAGGCGCGGCCGAGAGCGGCTTCCGCACGCTTGCCGGTGGCGTTCTTCTTGCGCAGGTCGACGAGCATCAGATGGTTGTCGGTGCCGCCCGAGACGATATCGAGACCACCGGCCTTCAGCGTCTCGGCAAGCGCCTTGGCATTCTTGACGATCTGCGCGGCATAGTCCTTGAACTCCGGCTGCAGCGCCTCGCCGAAGGCGACCGCCTTGGCGGCGATGATGTGCATCAGCGGACCGCCCTGCAGGCCCGGGAAGACCGCCGAGTTGACCTTCTTGGCAATCGTCTCGTCATTGGTAAGCACGATGCCGCCGCGCGGGCCGCGCAGCGACTTGTGCGTGGTGGTCGTGGCAACATGGCAATGCGGGAACGGCGACGGGTGCTGGCCGCCGGCAACGAGGCCGGCAATGTGCGCCATGTCGACCATGAGATAGGCGCCGACTTCATCGGCAATCTCGCGGAAGCGCTTCCAGTCCCAGATGCGGGAATACGCGGTGCCGCCGGCAATGATCAGCTTCGGCTTGTTGGCGCGGGCCTTTTCGGCCACGTCGTCCATGTCGAGCAGGTGATCTTCTTCACGCACGCCGTAGGAGACGACGTTGAACCATTTGCCGGACATGTTGACCGGCGAGCCGTGCGTCAGGTGGCCGCCCGAGTTGAGGTCGAGGCCCATGAAGGTGTCGCCCGGCTGGAGCAGCGCAAGGAAGACAGCCTGGTTCATCTGCGAACCGGAATTCGGCTGCACGTTGGCGAAATCGACGCCGAACAGTTTCTTCGCGCGCTCGATGGCGAGTTCTTCGGCAATGTCGACGAACTGGCAGCCACCGTAGTAGCGCTTGCCCGGATAGCCTTCGGCATACTTGTTCGTCATGATCGAGCCCTGGGCTTCGAGCACGGCGCGCGAAACGATGTTTTCCGAGGCGATCAGTTCGATCTCATGGCGCTGGCGACCGAGTTCCTTCTGGATCGAGCCGAAAATCTCCGGGTCGGTGTCGGCAAGGGAACGCGTGAAGAAAACGTCGGTAGCGGAAGAATTGCTCATCCTCGAGGCTCCTTAAGGGTGGGTGGCACGGTGTTTAACGTCCTCGCATGGCAAGGGCAATATCCGCTCCACGGTTTGCGCCATTTCCGCGCGTGTTCTGCGATAAAAACGACAGACGCAAAAAGCCGCAAAACAGAAAGGCCCCGCATTCCAAAGGGAAACGGGGCCTCGCAAAAGTCAGACAAATTGCCTTATTGCGGCAGAAGGTCGCTGTCGACGGCCTGGCCGCCTTCCTGGTTGTAGTTGGTCTGGAGGGCGAGCTCGGTGGCGCCGTCCTTCTGGTAGATGTCGTCGCGGAACTGCACGACGCGGTCCTTGGCCGACCAGGCGGTGATGTAGGTGAAGAAGACAGGCACTTCTTCCGCCAACTTGATCGGCGTGTTGACGCCGCTCTTGATCGTCGCCTCCATCTGCGAGCGCGACCAGCCGGCCGTATCCTTCAGCAGCCAGACCGAAAGGTCGCGCACGTTCTGCACGCGCACGCAGCCGGACGATTCGAAGCGCATCAGCTTGTTGAACAGGCCCTGCTGCGGCGTGTCGTGCATGTAGACCTGATGCTCGTTGTGGAAGTTGATCTTCGTCGAGGACATCGCGTTGATCTTGCCCGGGTCCTGACGGAACATCAGGTTCGGCGCCTTCTCGGCGTTCCAGTCAACCGTTTCCGGCGAGACTTCGCCGCCGTTGCCGTCGAAGAGGCGGATCGAGTTGCGCGAGAGGTACGTCGGATCCTTGCGCATCAGCGGCATGATATCCTTCTGGATGATCGAGCGCGGCGCGGTCCAGTAGGGGTTGAGGATCACCTCATAGATCTTGGAGTTCAGCACCGGCGACTGGCGGTCGATCTTGCCGACGATGGCGGTGTGGCGCGAGGCAACGCGGCCGTTCTCGACAGCCTCGATATAGGCGGCCGGGATATTGACCATGACATAGCGGCGGCCGAGGTCGCCCGACATGGCCTGCAGGCGCACGAGGTTGGTCTGAAGCTGGCCGAGGCGCGTGACGGCCGGGACATTCAGCGCCTTCAGCGTGTACTCGCCGACGGCACCGTCGGCCGGCAGGCCATGGCGCGCCTGGAAGCGCTTGACGGCGCCGTCCACATAGGAATCGAAGGCACCGTTCGTGCCGGCGGAACGCGGCAGGTCGCCGGAGATGATCAGGCGCTGACGCAGCTGCTGCACGGCGGGATCGGCGACGCCCATCTCCATCTTCTGCTGCGTGTTGACCGTCGGCCAGCCGCCGTTCGAGACGATGTTCTGGTAATCGACGATCGCCTGCTGGAGATAGCCCGTGGTGCCGGAGCCGAAGATCGGATTGTTGGAGACGACGGCGGTCGCGGTGCGCGATGCCTCTGCGTCAAACTGGTCGTCCCAGTTGCCGCGGCGCGGAGCATTGAGGATGTCGTCGAGCGCTGTCTGGGCGAGCGCCTGACCGGCCACGGCGGCGGCGCCGAAGGTTGCGGCAGAGCGCAGGAATGCGCGGCGCGAGAACACATCAAATCCGGTTTTGCGAGACATTTATCCTACCATCTCCTGAGCGCCGCTGAAGGCGGCGAGGTGCACGCGGCACGGTGACCTCAAGGGTCCATACCCGATGCAGCTATCACGAACAGGGTTAACAAACGCAAACCGGCCCTGCCGCCCGCGCATACCTTAGCCCAGTTTCCGGGTGTCATAGCAATATGGCCAATTCGTGTCTCGGCAGGCACACGTCACCCTAACCCCCCGCACGAAAACGTGAAAAGCCGGACGCGCAGGGGACGCGGCCGGCTTTTATGGAGGAGGTCGAAAACGGCGCCCGGACTTACAGGCGGTAGAGGATCGAGTCGTTCCAGAAGCGATCGAGGCGCTGGAGCAGCTTGTTCATCTGGTTGAACTCGCCTTCGCCGATACCGCCGACCTTCTGGATCGAACCGATATGGCGCTCATAGAGCTTTGCCACGGTCTCGGCGATTTCCTGGCCGCTTTCCGTCAGGCTGATGCGGACGGAGCGACGATCGACGCGCGAACGCTGGTGGTTGATGAAGCCGAGGTCGACCAGCTTCTTGACGTTGTAGGAAACGTTCGAGCCGAGATAATAGCCGCGGCTGCGCAGCTCGCCTGCCGTCAGTTCCGAATTGCCGATGTTGAAGAGGAGCAGCGCCTGGACGGCGTTGACATCCGAGCGGCCGGCGCGGTCGAACTCGTCCTTGATGACGTCGAGCAGACGACGGTGCAGACGCTCGACGAGGTGGAGGGATTCCAGGTAGAGATTGCGGATCGCGTCTTCCTGCGGGTCGACGACGGGGGCCTGCTGCGGCTTCATCTTGGTGTTCATGGTTTCTGCCTCACTGTTTTGTTTGGCGGTGTGGTTTGTTTTCCCGCCTTGAGTGAGAACCTAACGAATGCATCTAAAATTCTACTTAAACCGCAGCCTTAACAGCGCCTTACCGGAAGGCGACTCTGTCTCAGGGTGAATCAGTTCTTACCGTGCGGGCCTGCCGGCGGCGCTGGACGAAGAGCGCGACGCGGAAAAGAACGAAGACAAGCGCGATAGCACCGTGGGTCAGAACCAGCAGCCGGTTGACGCCGAAGGTCGAGGGATAGACCTCGTGCATGGCGATCTCGGTGGCGGCCGCGATGAGCCAGATCACCGGCCCCCAGGAGACGAGGAGCCAGAGGCCGACGGCCGCGACGGGAAACAGCACGGCGAGCGCCGTGTAGGCCGCCTTCCAGGCCGGCGGCAGCAGGTCGAAACGCCCCTGCCCGCCGAAGGAGAAGCCCGTCAGCATCGCCCAGTACTGCAGCGCGAACCACAACGAGCCGACCGCCACCAGCCGCAGGAACAGCGCGAACAGCGTCTCGGTCAGGCTGGGCCTCGGGCCCTTTGCAGAATCAGCAACCATGGCGCGGACAGTAAGGGCAAGGCCGGCCGGCATAAAGCCCGTAACCGCGATCATGCACGGCCATATGCCGCACGTCCCCGTATCGCTGGCGATTTGATTGACGCATGCAGCATGATAAGGAGGCGAAAACGGGCCCACGCAAGGAAATGGCATCATGACCGGCAGCAGGAACATCGTCGACGAGATCACCGGCCACCGCCGCATGCGGCGCAACCGGAAGGCCGACTGGACGCGCCGGCTGGTCCAGGAAAACCGTCTGACGGTCGACGATCTCATCTGGCCGGTCTTCGTGGTGCCCGGCGAGAATGTCATCGACCCCGTCACCGCCATGCCCGGCGTCAACCGCATGAGCGTCGACAGGCTGGTGGAAGCGGCAAAGGAAGCCGCAGATCTCGGCATTCCCGCCATCGCCACCTTCCCGAACATCGAGATGCACCTGCGCGACGAGACCGGCTCGAACAGCCTTGCGGCCGACAACCTCATCAACGCCGCGACGCGCGCCATCAAGAAGGCCGTGCCCAATATCGGCGTCATCACCGACGTCGCGCTCGACCCCTTCACCAGCCACGGCCATGACGGCGTGCTGCGCGGCGACGTCATCGTCAACGACGAGACGGTCGAACTTGTGGCGCGCGCCGCGGTCATCCAGGCCGATGCGGGCTCCGACATCATCGCGCCGTCGGAAATGATGGACGGCCGCATCGGCGTCATCCGCCAGGCGCTCGACGCCGCCGGCCACCAGGATGTCGGCGTCATGTCCTATGCAACGAAGTTCGCTTCCGCCTTCTACGGCCCGTACCGCGACGCGATCGGCACCGGCGGCCTCCTGAAGGGCGACAAGAAGACCTACTACATCGACCCGGCCAACGGCACGGAGGCGATCCGCGATGCGGCGCTCGACGTGGAGGAAGGCGCCGACATGCTGATGGTCAAGCCCGGCCTTCCCTATCTCGATATCTGTTGGCGCATGAAGGAGGCCTTCGGTCTTCCGGTCTTCGCCTATCAGGTCTCGGGCGAGTACAGCCAGATCAAGGCCGCCGCGATGAACGGCTGGATCGACGGCGAACGCGTGATGCTGGAGACCCTCCTGGCGTTCAAGCGCGCGGGGTGTGACGGCATCCTGACGTACTTTGCGATGGACGTGGCGCGGCATCTCGCCCGCAAGGGCTGAAATCCGATTTGCCCCTCCCCTAACCCTCTCCCCGCAAGCGTGGAGAGGGGACGTGCCCAACTCTACGGCAGAGAGTTCGGAAAACGGCGCGGCATATCCCCCTCGCCCCGCTTGCGGGGAGAAGGTGGCCGGCAGGCCGGATGAAGGGCATACGCCCCCAACCCCAATCACCGTTGTTTTCCCCCAAGAGCCTCCCCATATAACAAGCATGTTCCATTCGGGAGACAATGAGATGAGCGCCGACTTCAACGAAACGCGGGTTCCGACGACGGACTGGCAGGCCTATCGCGGCGTGCTGTCGCGCCGGATTTTTGCGTTTCTGATCGACTATGCGATCGTCGCCCTGCTCTGGATCCCGGCCGCCGTGATCGTGTTCTTCCTCGGCATCCTGACACTCGGCCTCGGCTTCTTCCTCTATCCGGCGCTCTTCGCCATTGTCGCCATGCTCTATTTCGGCCTGACGATGGGCGGCCCGAGCCAGGCGAGCGCAGGCATGAACGTGATGGGCCTCGCACTTGCCCGTGTGGATGGGCGCCCGATCGACTTCCTGACGGCAATCGTGCATCTCGTGCTGTTCTGGATCGGCAACGCGCTTCTGACGCCGTTCATCGTGCTCGTCGGCCTCTTCACCGACCGTGGCCGCCTGTTGCACGACCTCCTGCTTGGCACCGTGGTGGTGCGCCGGGACCGTTACTGAGGACGAGGCGCCCTCACCGCGCGCGCGATCCGTTGTCCCGGTCGATTCCGGCCGGAAGGGTCGCGCCCCAGTTGACCTTTTTTTGAACTAGGCCATGGTATTGGCATAGAAGTGTCACACAGCGACGGAGTCGCCCCACGGCCGATGAATACGCAGGCAACACCCTCTCCGCAATTCTATCTCACCGCGCCGGCGGCCTGTCCCTATCTGCCGCAGGAGATGGAGAGGAAGGTGTTTACCCATCTGGTGGGCGAGCGTGCGCCGGAACTGAACGACCTCCTGACGCAGGGCGGGTTTCGCCGCTCGCAGAACATCGCCTATAGACCTGCCTGCGAGACCTGCCGCGCCTGTATTTCCGTGCGCATCCTCGTCAATGAGTTCGAACCGCGCCGCTCGATGCGCAAGGTGCTGGCCGCCAACGCCGATCTCATTTCGCACGAATATCCGGCCGAGCCCTCCAGCGAGCAATACTCCCTCTTCCGCCATTATCTCGATGCCCGCCACCAGAAGGGCGGCATGTCCGACATGTCGGTGCTCGACTATGCGATGATGGTGGAGGACACCCATGTGCACACCAAGATCATCGAATACCGCCTGCGCGAGGAAGGCTCGGGTCTGAAGGAACGGCCGCAGGGCGAATTGCTCGCCGTGGCGCTGACGGACCGCATGGGCGACGGCCTGTCCATGGTCTATTCCTTCTACAATCCCGAGGTGGCGGACCGCTCCCTCGGCACCTTCATGATTCTCGACCACATCCGCCGCGCCAGAATGCTCGGCCTGCCGCATGTCTATCTCGGCTACTGGGTCAAGGGATCGCGCAAGATGGACTACAAGACGAAGTTTCTGCCGCAGGAACACCTGATGCCACGCGGCTGGGAGCGCTATGACGGCGAGACCAACGATACCTGAAGCCATATCGGCGAAAGCCCGACCTGCTCCAGAAACATTGTATTCAACGCCTTTCCAGCTTCTAAACCCGGTCCCGCCGTGCCCTCGACAAGCGATCCCGCCCTTCACCGCAAGGGTCTTCTCATCACCGCCATCGGCGGCCTCGCCCTCTCCTTCGACATTCCGCTGATCCGCGCCGCCGGCGGCGACGTCTGGTCGATGGTCGCCGTGCGGAATATCTCGGTTTTTGTTGTGGCGATCGCGCTCTGGGCCGGTCTGAACTTCGTCCTGCGCCGCAGGACGGTGCTCGTTCCCGGGCGCATCGGCCTGCTGATCGGCCTGTGCTACGGCATCAACGGGCTGACCTTCATGCTGGCGGTGTTCAACACGACGACGGCCAATGTCGTCTTCATCCTCGCCTTCACGTCGATGTTCGCCGCCATCCTCTCCTGGATCTTCCTCGGCGAGCGCCCGAGCAACGCCACGCTGCTCACCATGGCCGCCATGGTCGCGGGCGTGCTTTTGATCGTGCATGACGGGCTTTCGAGCGGAAACCTCTTCGGCGACGCCATGGCCCTCTGCTCGGCGCTGGTGCTGGCGACCTCCTTGACACTCAGCCGCAGGAGCAAGGCCGACATGGGCTTCGTTCCGCTCGTTGCCGCCGTGCTCTCGGGCGTCGTTGCGCTGTTCTTTCTGCCGCCCGGCGGCCTTTCGATCGCCGAGCCGGTCTATATCCTCCTCAACGGCCTCGTGCTCCTCCCCCTCGCCTTCTGGTGTCTTGCAACCGGCCCGCGCTACCTTTCCGCCCCGGAAGTCGGCATGTTCTATCTCGTCGAAACGGTGCTCGCCCCCATCTGGGTCTGGGTCGCCTTTGCCGAAACCCCCACCACGCAAACCCTGATCGGCGGCACGATCCTCATCCTCGCACTGCTCGCCCACTCGCTGTGGCAGCTGCGCTCCAGGGCCCGCGCTGCGGAGAGGGATGCCGCGGTTGAGCTTCCGTCTGCGGGGTAAATTGAAGTGAGGGGCGAGCCGTGTTATAACTCGGTTATAACAAAGTGCACCATGAACATCACTATTCGCAAGATCGGCAATTCCGAGGGCATAATCATCCCGAAAGACGTCCTTGACCGTATGGGTGTCAAGGCTGGCGATGAACTGATCCTTTCTGAGGAGGACGGCAAGATCAAGCTGGTCCCGCAAAATACCGACCTTGCGGAACAGTTGAAGGCCGCTCGCCGCGGCATGGAGAAATATCGCGTCGCCCTGCGCGAACTCGCCAAATGAGGGACATCAAATGGCTTTCGCGCCAAACCGTCGAGGTCATGCGTGATGAGCAGCTTCGCGAGCATGGCGGGCTGGCTGGCCTCAAGGACGAGAACGCCCTCGAAGCCGCGTTAGCTCGCCCGATCAACAAGGCCATCTATAGTCAGCCCGATGTTTTTGAACTCGCCGCGGCCTACCTGTACGGTATTGTACAAAACCGTCCATTTTCAGACGGGAACAAGCGAACCGGCTTCCTCGCCGCGTTCACATTTCTGATGCTGAACGGTTTCTTGATCGAAGCATCACAAGCCGATGTCATCGCGTTCGTCCTCGCCGTCGCAGCCGGCGAGATCGATGAGGAAGGCGCGACGCGCTTCCTGCGCGACGTCAGCCTTCCCTATTCCGTTTGATCAGCCGCTGAACTTTCCGCTGCGCGGGAAACCCTTGGGAACAGTGCGGCCGGCGCCGGCGCGGTCGGCGAGCCACTCGGCGAGTTCGTCCTTGCTGCGCACGAAGTTGCGGCCGGCGCTGTCGTCCCAGGTGAGGCCGTCGGCGATGGCGAAGCAGCGCAGATCCGACACGCCGCCGTCCTTGTAGCGCTGCAGGCGGACGCCCTTGCCGCGCGACATCTCGGGAAGCTGCGCCAGCGGGAAGACCAGCATCTTGCGGTTCTCGCCGACAACGGCGACGTGATCGCCGCGCACCGGCACCACCAGCTTGGCCTCGTCGGGCATGCCCACATTCATCACCTGCTTGCCCTTGCGGGTGTTGGCGACCATCTCGGTTTCGGCGACGACAAAACCGTTGCCGGCCTGCGAGGCGACGATGACCTTGCGCGAGGCGTCATGCACAAAGGCGGTCAGCACGTCCTGGTCGTTCTCCATGTCGACCATGATGCGCAAGGGCTCGCCATGGCCGCGACCGCCGGGCAACTTGTCCGCGCCGAGCGTGAAGACCTTGCCGCCCGTCGTCATGATCAGCACCTTGTCGGTCGTCTGCGCCGGGAAAGCCACCTTCAGGGCGTCGCCCTCCTTGAACTGGAGGCCGGACGTATCGGCGATATGTCCCTTCAACGCGCGGATCCAGCCCTTTTCCGAGATGACGACCGTAACCGGCTCCTTCTCGATCATCGCCTGCTGGATGGCCTCGACATCGGCCTCCGGAGCGCTGGCAAACTGGGTGCGGCGGCGGCCGATCTCGGTGGCCTTGGCGAATTTCTTGCGGACCTCGCCGATTTCCCAGGCGACGGTCTGCCACTGCTTCTCGTCGGAGGCAAGCAGCGCCTCGATCTCCGCCTTCTCCTTCGACAGCGTGTCGAATTCGGTGCGGATCTCGAATTCTTCCAGCTTGCGCAGCGAGCGCAGGCGCATGTTGAGGATCGCCTCGGCCTGCACGTCGGTGAGCGAGAAGGTCTCCATCAGGGAGGTCTTCGGCTCGTCCTCCTCGCGGATGATGCGGATCACCTCGTCGAGGTTGAGATAGGCGACGAGATAACCGCCGAGGATTTCGAGGCGGCGGTCGATGGCGGCAAGGCGATGGCGCGAACGGCGCTGGAGCACCTCGCGCCGATGGGCGAGCCACTCGACGAGCACGTCCTTCAGGCCCATGACCTTCGGCACGCGCCCCATCGAGAGCACGTTCATGTTGAGCGGAATGCGGTTTTCCAGCTCCGACAGCTTGAAGAGCGATTCCATCAGGATCGTCGGATCGACGGTGCGGCTCTTCGGCACCAGCACGATTCGCACGTCTTCGGCCGATTCGTCCCTGATATCCTCGAGCAGCGGCAGCTTGCGGGCGATGAGCAGCTCGGCGATCTTCTCGATCAGCCGCGACTTCTGCACCTGGTAGGGAATTTCGGTGACGACGATCTGGTAGCCGCCGCGGCCGAGATCTTCCGTCTCCCACTTCGAACGCACACGAAAACCGCCGCGTCCCGTCTTGTAGGCCTCGATGATGCTTTCGCGGCTGTCGATGATGATGCCGCCGGTCGGAAGATCGGGGCCGAGCACGAACTCGGTGAGCTTTTCGACATCGGCATCCGGATGACGGATGAGATGCAGCGCCGCGTCGCACAGTTCATGCACGTTGTGCGAAGGGATCGACGTCGCCATGCCGACGGCGATGCCGGAGGAACCGTTTGCAAGCAGGTTCGGGAAGGCGCCCGGCAGGACGATCGGCTCCTCGTCCTCCTCGTTGTAGGTCTTGCGGAAGTCGACGGCGTCCTGGTCGATGCCTTCGAGCAGCAGCGTCGCGACCTCGGTCATGCGCGCTTCGGTGTATCGGTAGGCGGCGGCGTTGTCGCCGTCGATATTGCCGAAATTCCCCTGGCCGTCGACGATCGGATAGCGCTGCGAAAAATCCTGGGCGAGGCGCACCAGCGCGTCATAGACCGACTGGTCGCCGTGCGGGTGGAACTTACCGATGACGTCGCCGACGATACGCGCGCATTTCTTGAACGAGGAATTGGACCTGAGGCCCATTTCGCTCATCGCATGGATGATGCGGCGGTGCACCGGCTTCAGGCCGTCGCGCACATCCGGCAGCGCGCGCTGCGTGATGGTCGACAACGCATAGGCAAGGTAGCGCTCTTCCAGCGCCGCCTTGAGGTCGACCGGCAGGATATTGTCGTCTCCGCCATCCGGCGGCAAAGTGTTCTGTCCCATGGGTCTTGACTAGCGTTCCTGCCGATTCGCGGCAAGGAAACCGGGCGTTCAGCCTGTGGATAGCGCTTTGTAAAGCCTAAGTCGGAAATCCGGCCGGCGGCAGAGATTTCCATGGAAAGTTCCAACGGCCCGAATATAGTCGCCGCGCCGCACGTATAGATGCGGTAACGGCAAGGCAGCCGTCCAAAAATCCAGAAAGAGAGCCTAACATGATGCGCACCTCCCATTTCCGCACCCTCCTCGCCGGCGCCGCGCTCGCCTCCCTGGCAAGCCCCGCCTTCGCGCTCGATGGCGCGGATCTGCTGGCCAAGCTGAATGCCACCTATGCCACGAGCGGCGTCACCATCAGCTCCTCGAACGTCGCCGTCGACGGCTCGACCGTGACGCTGGACAGCGCCGAACTGAAGGCCACCGGCTCGGAAGCCCCGGTCAAGCTCGGCACCATCACCATGGATGGCGTCGAGGAAGACGGCGAAGGCGGCTACACCGTCGAGACCGTTTCGTTCCAGGACATCAACGTCACCGAAGCGGATGCCACGGTTTCGGCTAAGGACATCGCCATCAACGGCGTCATCATTCCCGGCACGGTCGTTCCCGGCACGCTGGAATCGCTGCTGATGTACGAATCGGCCACCGCCGGCCCGGTCTCCGTCACCTCCAAGGGCAAGGAAGTCTTCTCCATGTCCGGCATGGAGGCGAACATCAAGCGCATGGACGCCGATGCCGGCCTCGAATTCGACGCCACGCTGTCGGACCTGAAGGCCGACCTCACCTCGGTCGAAGACCCGAAGGCCAAGGACACGCTCGCCAAGCTGAACATGCAGACACTGGAAGGCAAGGTCTCGATGTCGGGCAGCTGGGAACTTGCCAGCGGCAAGCTCGCCGTCGACGAATACGCCTTCGACTTCAAGGATGTCGGCCGTCTCAACCTGGCGCTGGAGTTCTCCGGCTACACGCTCGACTTCCTGAAGAGCATGCAGGAGGCCATCAAGGCCGCCGAAGCCAATCCGAACAAGGAAGAGGCCAACGCCGCCATGGGCATGTCCATGATGGGCCTCGTGCAGCAGCTGACCTTCAACAGCGCCTCCATCTCCTTCGAAGACGCCTCGATCACCAAGAAGCTGCTTGACTATGCCGGCAGCGAGCAGGGCGTTTCCGGCGACCAGATGGCCCAGTCGCTGAAGGGCCTCATCCCGATCATGCTCGCCCAGCTGAACATGCCGGATCTGCAGAACCAGATCGCGGAAGCCGCCAACGCCTATCTCGACGATCCCAAGAGCATCACGATCAGCGCCGAGCCGAAGGAGCCGGTACCGTTCCCGATGATCATGGGCGCCGCCATGGGTGCACCGCAGACCATCCCGCAGGTTCTCGGCGTCACGGTTACGGCCAACGACGAGATGTAAGACATTCGGTTGATCGACCGAAAAGGAAAGGCCCGGAGCTGACGCTCCGGGCCTTTTGCGTTGAGAGACTTGCCTCAGTGAGCCGGGGCCGCCTGCGGCACCGACCATTCGACGCGGCGCGTCGCGTACATCGTCGCTGCGATGGTGACGAAGGAGATCAGCGCGCCGGCGAGCAGCGCGTATTCGTCCTCGCGCAGCACCAGATACATGACGCCATAGGCCGAGAGCAGCACCGCGCCGAGCGACAGGCCGTTCCTGCGGCTGCCCGTCGCGCTGCCGAGATAGGCGGCGATCAACAGGGTCGTGGCAAGCGAGGCTGCGGCATAGGCGATGGTGAAACCGGTGTGTTCGGCAAGCGCCAGAAGCAGCACGTAGAACACGATGAGCGCAAGCCCCGTCAGCACATACTGGATCCAGTGCACCATGCGCCCGCCCTTCAGCTCCACGACGAAGACGGCGAGAAAGACGAGCGAAATGAAGCCGATCGAGTATTTCAGCGTCCGCGACACCACCTGATAGAACTGCACGGGCTCCACGAGGTTGATGCTCATCATGCTGCCCGACAACGGCAGGGTCGGGCCGGCAGCGACGCGATCGATGCCACGGGCGAGATAGGGGATCGTCCACTTGGCCGAAAAATCCGACGCGGTGACGGTCTTCTGCTCCGGCAGGAAGAGGCCTTCGAAACCGGGATGCGGCCAGTTCGCCTTGGCCGAAAAGGTCGTCGTCTGGCCGGCGGGCGCGACGGCGAAGCTGCGCGAACCGTTGAGCGACAGGGCGATCTCGAAGACGAAACCGTTTTCGATGAGCGGGCGTTCGATGAACCGGTGCACGCCTGCGCTCGTTTGTGGTGTGGCATAACCCTCCACGCCCGTGCTCGCCATCGCGGAAATCTGCCGCATGCCGGGATCGAACGGACGCGCGACCCCGTTGTCGATCCTCACACCGGCATCGGAGCGGATGCCGGTGATGTCGTTGATGTTGAGCACCAGAAACGCCCGGTCGAGCTGCGGCGTGCCGTCGAATTGCGCAAGGTCCTGCAGGATGTTGCCGGCAAAGCGGCCCTTCAACGTCAGCGCGCCGTTATAGACCGGCAGCGTGTAGATGGAGAGCTTGCGCTCCTCCGCCTTCAGATCGGCCGTCACGTCGAGTGTTTCCGGCATGACGAGCACCCATTCGGTCACCCGCTCGACGACCGTGCGCGCATCCATCGTGCGGCTGCGCTCGACCTCGAAGGGTACCGCAAGATAGGGGCCGTTGATCGCCTGGTCGCCGCCCCAGCCGTTGGCGATGCGCCGCGAGACATCGGCCGCGCGCTGTGCGCGCTCCTCCGTCAGGCCCCAGACCAGGAGCAGCGGCACCAGCAGCGCCACCGAAATGATGCCGATCATGATGAATTTGACGCCGGGCGAGCGCAGGAACGTGGCAAGATTGCCGCGCGGCTCGATGGGCGGCATCTGCCTGCTCGATACGGGAATGGGATCGTCCGCTTCCGTCGATGTCATGAAAAGTCCCTCCAGTCGTGAATCGCCTCTTTCGGGCGCATCTTCACGCTAGGGGTGCATTTCGACTGATTGTGCGCCGAATTGGGATCGACTGGCGGCGAATTCACGGCATTGTGGCGTCCGCGCAAAAGGAAAGGGCCGGTGTTTCCACCGGCCCTTTCACAGGAGACAGCCGCGAAGGCTCAGTCCTTCTTCTGCGAGGGAACGACGCGCAGCGCCAGTTCCCGCAGCTGCGCCGGGGCGGCCGGCGACGGGGCGTTCATGAGGAGGTCCTGTGCCTGCTGGTTCATCGGGAACAGCGAGATCTCGCGCAGGTTCTTCGCGCCGACGAGCAGCATAACCACGCGGTCGATGCCGAAGGCGCAACCGCCGTGCGGCGGAGCACCGTACTGGAAGGCGCGGTAGAGGCCGCCGAAGCGCTCTTCCACGTCGCCCTGCGAGAGGCCGACCTTCTCGAAGGCCTTGACCATCAGTTCCGGCGACTGGTTACGGATCGAGCCCGAGGCGATTTCGAAGCCGTTGCAGACCGCGTCATACTGGTAGGCCTTCAGCTCCAGCGGATCCTTGCTGTCGAAGGCCTCGAGGCCGCCCTGCGGCATGGAGAAGGGGTTGTGCGCGAAGTCGATCTTCTTTTCGTCTTCGTTGTATTCGTAGAACGGGAAATCGACGATCCAGCACATTTCGAAGCGATCGCGGTCGACGAGGTTCAGCTCCTCGCCGGCGCGCGTGCGGGCTTCGCCGGCGAACTTGTAGAACTTCGCGGGATCGCCGGCGACGAAGAAGCAGGCATCGCCGTCATCGAGACCGAGCTGCTGACGGACGGCTTCCGTGCGCTCTTCGCCGATGTTCTTGGCAAGCGGGCCGGCGCCTTCGAGCTTCTCGCCCTCCTTGCGCCAGAAGATGTAGCCGAGGCCGGGCTGGCCCATCGACTGTGCCCAGGCGTTCATGCGATCGCAGAAGGCACGGGAACCGCCGGTCTTGGCCGGGATCGCCCAGACCTGGACCTTCGGGTTCGAGGCGATCATGTTCGCGAAGACCTTGAAACCGGAACCGGCGAAATGATCGGTGACGGCCTGCATGACGATCGGGTTGCGAAGGTCCGGCTTGTCGGAGCCATACTTGCGGATCGCCTCGTCATAGGGGATGCGCGGCCACTTCTTGGTGACCGGCTTGCCTTCGGCGAATTCTTCGAAAACGGCCGTCATCATTGGCTCCATGGTCTCCCAGACGTCTTCCTGGGTGACGAAGCTCATCTCGACGTCGAGCTGATAGAATTCGCCCGGCAGGCGGTCGGCACGCGGATCTTCGTCGCGGAAGCACGGCGCGATCTGGAAGTAGCGGTCGAAACCGGCAACCATCAGCAGCTGCTTGTACTGCTGTGGGGCCTGCGGCAGCGCGAAGAACTTGCCTTCGTGGATGCGCGAGGGCACGAGGAAGTCGCGCGCGCCCTCGGGCGAGGAGGCGGTCAGGATCGGCGTCGTGTATTCAGCAAAACCCGCCTCACCCATGCCCTTGCGCATGGAGGAGATGATCTGCGTGCGCTTGACGATGTTCTTGTGCAGCGTCTCGCGGCGCAGGTCGATGAAGCGGTACTTCAGGCGCACGTCTTCCGGATAGTCCGGCTCGCCGAAGACCGGCAGCGGCAGTTCCTTGGCGGCCGAGAGGACTTCGATGTCCTGCGCGTAGAGCTCGATCTCGCCGGTCGGCATGCCCTTGTTGACGGTATCCTCGGTGCGTGCCTTGACGAGACCGTCGATGCGGATCACCCATTCGCCGCGCACGGTCTCGGCTTTCTTGAAGGCCGGCGAATCGGGATCGGCGACGACCTGGGTGATGCCGTAATGGTCGCGCAGGTCGATGAAGAGCACGCCGCCATGATCTCGAACGCGGTGAACCCAGCCGGAAAGACGGACGGTCTGGCCGACATCGGACTTGCGGAGGGCGGCGCAGGTGTGGCTGCGGTAACGGTGCATCGTGGTATCCTGAAATGCTGATAGGCCGCGCGGGAAGAACCCGGCGCGGCGACCAAGAAAAATCGCGCGGAAAAGCGCATGGCCGACGCTGTTTGTCAAGGCTTGCGGGTCTTTTGCCGGGAGGGTGCCGGCTGTCCCCGCCCCTCATCCGGCTGCCGCCACCTTCTCCCCGCAAGCGGGGCGAAGGGGATATGCCGCACCGTTTTCCTTCGTCATCACCGGTTCGTGGGGCACGTCCCCTCTCCCCGCTTGCGAGGCGAGGGCCAGGGTGAGGGGCTACGCCTTGCTTCCAGCCGCGCCCCGGAAACGTTCTGCATCCCGACCGCGAACATGATCCCGGCGAGGGATCAGCCGAACTCCCCACGGTGCAGCATCAGCCATTGCAGCATGACGATGGTCTTCGCATCCTGGATGCCACCGGTGGCGATGAGGCCGTAGGCTTCGTCGATCGGCAGTTCGACGACCTCGATATCCTCGCCCTCCCCGTCGACGCCGCCGCCCTCGCCGTCACGCGCCGTCGCGTCGATACGGGCAACGAAGCAGCCGACGCGCTCCGTCAGCGTGCCGGGGCTGGAATAGATGTCGAAGAGGTGGCGCACGTCGCGCACCGCATAGCCGGTCTCCTCCATCGCCTCGCGAGCGACGGCCGCCTCGGGCGCGTCGTCGTCGAGCAGGCCCGCCGGCACTTCCGCAAGGAAACCGTCCGGATGGCCGCCGAAGAAGGCGCCGGGACGGAACTGCCGCACCAGGATGACCGACTGGCGGACCGGATCGACCAGCAGCACGCAGGCCGCCGGGCCATGGTCGTGCACCTCGCGATCCAGCTGCTCCACCCGGCCGTCCGCCCGCCTCTGCTCGACCACGACAGTGCGAAGATGGATGAAGCGCTTCCAGACCGTCTGCTGATCGACGATACGGACGGCGGAGGACATGTCGGACGTCATGAAAAATCCTTGCGTGACGTTCAGGCCTTGCGCAGCCAGACGCGGTTGTCGTGGAAGGCAGCGCCACCATAGGGCGCGACCGGGTCGGCGCCGGTCAGGACATTGATGCCCTCCCCGTCGAGATGGGCGGAATTCGGCCAGATCCCTTCGGCGATCAGTACACCCGGCTTCACGCTGTCTGTCACCTTGGCGTGCAGGCGGATGTCGCCGCGGACGTTGCCAAGCTGCACGATATCACCCTCGGCTACACCGCGCGCCGCCGCATCCTCGGGATGGATCATCACCTCCGGCCGGCCCTCGCGTTCGCGCGAGCCCTTCGTCTCCGTGAAGGTCGAGTTGAGGAAGGTTCGGGCAGGCGACGTGGCGAGACGGAAGGGGTGATCCCCATCCGGCGTCTCGATGATCGCCACATGATCCGGGAAGGTCGGCAGCGCCTCATGCGGACCGAAGGCGCCGAGCACCTTCGGCGGCCGGTTGGGCGCGGGCGTGTTCGTCCAGTTCGGCCGGAAGCGGAACTTGCCATCGGGAAAGCCGAAGCCCTTGGAAAAATGTGCGGTTTCGAAATCCGGCTGACAGTCGATCCACTTCTCCTCCTTCAGGCCGTCGAAATCCCGCTCGTAGTAGGGCAGCATGCGGGTGATGTGCTCCTGCTCGGAAAGCCCGAAGCCCGGCATGTCGCCGACGCCGAGACGCCTGGCGAGCTCTTCGATGACGAAAAGATTGGTGCGTACCGTTTCGGGCGGCTCGACGAGCTTCGGCCCGAGCAGGATGTGCTGGTGGCCACCGCCGCGATAGATGTCGTCATGCTCGACGAACATGGTGGCCGGCAGCACGATATCGGCAAGCTTCGCCGTATCGGTCATGAAATGCTCGTGCACCGCCACGAAAAGGTCGTCGCGCAGAAAGCCCTGCTTCACCAGGCGTTGCTCCGGCGCGACATTCGCCGGATTGGTGTTCTGGATCAGCATGGCGTTGACCGGGCCGCGCCCGCGCAACGCGACGGCATCGCCTGTCAGGATGCGACCGATCTGCGACTGGTCGAGCATGCGGATATCGGGATCGACGAGCTTCGCGCCTGTCAGCTCGCCCTTGCGTAGATGGAAGATCGCGGAATTGCTGTGGAACGCACCGCCGCCCTCATACTGCCAGGAACCGAGCACGGTGGCGATGGAGAGCGCCGCATGCATGGAGACGGCACCGTTGCGGCTGCGGGTAAAACCATAGCCGAGGCGGAAAAAACTCCGTTTTGTTTGCCCAACGAGAGCGGCGAAGGCCTCGATTTCGTCCACCGTCAGACCGGTGATTCCGGCCGCCCAGGCCGGATTGCGGCTGGCAAGATGCGTCTCGAGACCGGCCGGGTCGTCGGCGAATGCCTCCATATAGGCACGGTCGGCATAACCGTCGCGGAAGGCGACATGCATGACGGCGCAGGCGAGCGCGGCATCGGTGCCGGGCCGAAGTTTTAATGCAAGGTCGGCCTGCTTCATCGTAGGGTTGTCGTAAATGTCGACAACGACGATCTTCGCCCCCCGCTCCTTGCGCGCCTTCACCGCATGGGTCATCACGTTGACCTGGGTGGAGACGGCGTTTGTGCCCCAGATCACCACGCAGTCCGATTTTGCCATCTCGCGCGGATCGGGTCCGCGCAACGTTCCGGCGCCCATGGAAAAGCCGGTCCAGGCGGGATTGGTGCAAATCGAATCGAAGAAGCCGGAATAGCGTTTCGCATGACGCAGACGCTCGATGGAATCGCGCTGCACCAGACCCATCGTTCCGGCATAATAATAAGGCCAGACCGCCTCGCTGCCATGGGCCTGCTCGGCCTTGACGAAGCTTTCCGCAATGGCGTCGAGCGCCGCCTCCCAGGAAATGTCGGCCCATTCGCCGCCGCCCTTCTCGCCCCTGCGCACCAGCGGCTTCATCAACCGGTCCGGATGGTAGAGGCGATCGGCATAGCGGGCGACCTTGGCGCAGATGACGCCGGCCGTGTAGCTGTTGTCGGCGCTGCCCTTGACGCGGCCGATGCGTCCGTCTGCGCCGATCTCGACATCGAGAGCGCAGGTGGAGGGACAGTCATGCGGACAGGCCGAGTGGCCGATACGCGGTTTTCCGAGATGGGGGGTCGCAACGTTCATGGCTTTTCTATATTGCAGAGCACGAAGTGCCAAAAGGCAAATCATTCTACCATTGCAACAATTCATCGTCGCATCAGCGCGGATGATCGTGGGCGTCGCACGGGGCCTCAAATGAACTACCGCCACATCTATCACGCCGGCAATTTCGCGGATGTGCTCAAACACGCCGTGCTCGCTCGCCTCGTCCTCTACATGCAGGGCAAGGACAAGGCGTTCCGCGTGCTCGACACCCATGCCGGCATCGGCCTCTACGATCTTTCGAGCGGGGAAGCGCAGAAGACAGGCGAATGGCGCGACGGCATCGGCCGGCTGCTCGACGGCGACCTGCCGGCGGCGGTTGCGGAAATTCTCGCGCCCTACCTGAAGGCTGTTCACGAGTTGAATCCGCAAGGCGGGCTAACCTATTATCCAGGCTCGCCAAAACTGGCGCGCCTGCTCTTCCGCCCGCAGGACCGGCTCTCCGCCATGGAACTGCATCCGGACGACTACGAGACGCTGCATCGCCTGTTCGACGGCGACTTCCAGAGCCGCATCACCCGGCTCGACGGCTGGCTGTCGCTCGGCGCGCACCTGCCGCCGAAGGAAAAGCGCGGCATCGTGCTGGTCGATCCGCCCTTCGAGATCGAGGGCGAGTACGAGCGGCTGGTCGACGGGCTGCAAAAGGCCGTGCGCCGCTTTCCCGGCGGGGTCTATTGCCTGTGGTATCCTCTGAAAAAGAACGCTCCCATCGCCGCCTTCCACAAGACGCTGAAGGAGACAGGCATCCCCAAGATGCTCTGCGCGGAGCTTTCGGTGAAGAGCGACCGCGAGACGACGGGACTGACGGGCTCCGGCCTCATCGTCGTCAATCCACCCTATACGCTGAAGCAGGAACTCGACGTTCTGCTGCCCTTCCTCAAGGAGCGGCTGGCGCAGGACCGCTTCGGCTCGGCCCGCGCCTTCTGGATCGCCGGGGAGACGAAGGCCTCTTGACCTTTGCCGTCCGGCGGCAACAATCGCGCGCCGAACCGGGAGACCTCAATGACGCCTTTGCCTGCCGCCGCCGAACGATGAGCCGCCCGCCTTCCTTCCCCCTCGCCCGCCCCCTGTGTCTGCTCCTCGCCGGGCTGGTCGCGCTTGCCGGCTGCAGCGAGGACAAGCCGGCCGAAAAGCAGAAGACCGAGGCGAGCCGCAAAGCGCCGGAAACGCGCGCGGCCGTGCCGCTCGGCACGGGCTTCGATTTCTACGTGCTGTCGCTCTCCTGGTCACCGACCTGGTGCGCGGACAACGATGCAGGCGGCCGAACGCAACAGTGCCGGCGCGGCGAGAACAACGGCTTCATCGTGCACGGGCTCTGGCCGCAGAACGACCGCGGCTACCCGGAATTCTGCCCGACGCGCCAGCCGGACCGCGTGCCGGAGAAGCTCGGCCGCACCGTGCTCGACATCATTCCCTCCATGGGGCTGGTCGGCCACCAGTGGCGCAAGCACGGCTCCTGCTCTGGCCTCAGCCAGAAGGACTATTTTGCCGTGACCCGCGCGGCCTTCGAGCGCATCGACATTCCCGCCGACCTCGCGCCACAGCGCGGCGTTGCCCGGCTTTCCCCCGATGCGGCGGAGGCCGCCTTCATCGCGGCCAATCCCGGGCTCGATCGCAAGGGCATCGCCGTGACCTGCGAAGACGGGCGGCTGGAGGAGATCCGCATCTGCATGACGACGGACCTTTCCTTCCGCACCTGCCCTGCCGTCGACCGCGCGGGCTGCCGCGCCAAATCCATCGAACAACCGCCCATTCGCTAGAACAGGATGCCGCTGATGAAGATCTTCTATTCGAGTGCCTCGCCCTATTCCACCAAGGTGCGCATGGCCGCGCATTTCGCAGGCCTTGCCGCGCAGTCGGTCTCAGCCGACACCAATGCCGACCCGGCGGAGCTGCTGGCTGCCAATCCCCTCGGGAAGATCCCGACGCTCGTGACCGACGAGGGCCTTGCTGTCTATGACAGCCGTGCGATCATGAACTACATCGACCGCCAGACGAAGGGTACGCTCTACCCCCGCAATGCGGCAAAACGCACGGAAGTGGATATACTGGAGGCGACGGCCGACGGTATCTGCGACAGCCTGCTCGCCATCGTCTACGAGCGCCGCTCGCGACCGGAAGAGAAGGTCCACCAGCCCTGGATCGACCGGCAGTGGCAGAAGGTGGAGCGTGCGCTCGACCATCTCGAAGAAAACATGCCGCGCCTCGGCAAGAAGCCAAATGCCGGCCATTTCGCGCTCGCCGCCATGCTGCGCTACATCGAGCTGCGCTTTGCCGGCAAATGGCAGCGTGGCCGGCCGAAGCTGAAGCGCTTCCTCTCCCGCTTCGAGGCGGTTTTCCCTGACTATGCGCAGTTCAAAGACTGACGGCTCGATTGCAAAGCCCCTCATCCGGCCTGCCGGCCACCTTCTCCCCGTAAACGGGGCGAAGGGGATATGCCGCGACGATTTCCCCAGGCAACAACAATTTGCGGGGCACATCCCCTCTCCCCGCTTGCGGGGAGAGGGTTAGGGTGAGGGGCAATCCCATCCCTCCAAAACAGAAAAGGCCGGGCTTTCGCCCGGCCTTTCCGTCTTGCTGGAGCCGTGAGGCTTAGAACTTCACGCCGAGACCGACGCGAACGCTGTGGTCTTCGAAGCCCGACTTGACCTTGTCGCCGCCGAGGTTGAAGCTCTTCTTCTGGTAGTCGCTGTAGCGGTACTCGATACGCGCCGTGACGTTGTTGGTCACGAAGGCTTCGGCACCGGCACCGGCGGTCCAGCCGACCATGTTGCGGTCGTCCTTGCCGTTGGCGTTCTTCATCTCGACGTTGGTACCGGCGATACCGGCCGTGCCGTAGACGAGGACCGGGTTCAGGTCGATACCGACGCGGCCGCGGATCGAGCCGTTGACGCCCTGCTTGCCCTTGAGGCCGTTGCGCTCGGCATCGACGCCCGAGTAGTTCAGGTCGGTTTCACCGCCGTAGACGAGCTGGCCGCTCTGCATGTTGTAGCCGCCGTAGACGCCGCCGCCGAGGCCGTTCGCCTTGGCGTCGCCCTGACGGTTGAAGTCACCGCGCTGCCAGCTTGCCGTACCACCGGCATAGGCGCCGGCCCAGTTGCCGCTGGCAACCGGCTCGGAATATTCGGCGGCCGGAGCCTGCGGAATTTCGTCGATGGCGTCAGCAGCGTGAGCAGCCTGGAAAGCGACCATGGAAACGGTCGAAGCGATGAGGGTGGCGATAAGTGTACGCATGATATTCTCCTTTACTAAACGACGCCCTCTCTGGGAGGCGATCGGGCATCGTCATTTCCAATTCAGTCCCGCCCGGTTGAGCGGAAATTGAATAAAGATTGAGGAATTGAAAGAGCCAAAATGTGAAATGATTGTGGCAACGGCGCGGCACAAATGGGATGTGACTTTTGCGCACCAGGGTATTTGTTAACCACGATTTCAGTAAGCGGAAAAATCAATAAAATATACTTCAAATTACTTTGAAGTCGCTTTTGCAGTTAATTTTTCTGCAACCAATTGTCAGGGGGAGTTTAAGCCTGCGCTGGGATGTCTATATCTTGGGCCGGTTAATCAAATGAATCGGCAGGATGGATTTTCGTGAACAAGCCCCTCAGGACAGCCCTCGTGACGGGCGGCGCGAAACGCATCGGCAAGGCCATCGTGGAAGACCTCATCGCGAACGGTTTCGCCGTCGCCATCCATGCCAACACATCTCTGGAAGACGCCGAGGCGATGGCCAGCGCCGTCAATGAGGCCGGCGGAAGGGCCGTCGCCGTGCAATGCGACCTCGCGGACGGGGCGGCGACCGGTCGACTGATCGGCACTGCGGCAGCGGCGCTCGGCCCCATCGACCTCCTTGTCAACAACGCCTCCCTCTTCAAGCCCGACACGGTCGAGGCGTTCGACGATCCCTTGTGGGACCGGCATTTCGCCGTGCATGTGAAGGCGCCGTCGATCCTTGCACGCGACTTCGTTTGCCAGCTTCCAGAGGGCACAGCGGGCTTGATCGTCAACATCATCGACCAGCGCGTCTGGAACCCGACGCCGCGCTACTATTCCTATACGCTTTCCAAATCGGCGCTGTGGATGGCGACCCGCACCATGGCGCAGAGTTTTGCGCCGCGCGTGCGCGTCAATGCCATCGGTCCCGGCCCGTCGCTGCCGAACGAGCGGCAGGACGATGCCGCCTTCCAGGCGCAGGTGGAGGGCCTGATCCTACGCCGGGGACCGGATCTTGGGGAATTTGGCCGCACAGTTCGCTTTTTGTTCGACACGCCATCCATTACCGGGCAAATGATAGCGCTCGACGGCGGACAGCATCTCGCCTGGGAAACACCCGATGTCGGGGGAATAACCGAATGAATGGCCGGAAGGTGGAGGATGGCGGCATCCTCTATGACGAGAACGAGACGGACGACGAGGACGAGCTGCAGGAATCCCCCGCGGCGACCGGCGCCGTCACGCCCGGCATCGCCACTCCCGGAATCGATTGGAACGAAGGCGGCGATACGCCCGAGGGCATCATCGGCGCCGAGCTGATCCAGCACTTCGTCAAGCGCCTGCCGAACAGCCCCGGCGTCTATCGCATGTTCAACACGGCCGGCGACGTGCTCTATGTCGGCAAGGCGCGCAGCCTGAAGAAGCGCGTGACGAACTATGCGCAGGGCCGCGGCCATTCCAACCGCATCTCCCAGATGATCCGCCAGACGACGAACATGGAGTTCGTCACCACGCGCACCGAAACCGAGGCGCTGCTGCTGGAAGCGAACCTCATCAAGCGCTTGCGCCCGCGCTTCAACGTGCTCCTGCGTGACGACAAGTCCTTCCCCTACATTCTCGTGACGGGCGATACGCGTGCGCCGGCAATCTTCAAACATCGCGGCGCGCGCAGCCGGAAGGGGGACTATTTCGGTCCCTTCGCCTCCGCCGGCGCGGTGGGGCGCACGATCAACTCGCTGCAACGCGCCTTCCTCCTGCGCACCTGCACGGACAGTGTCTTCGAGACGCGCACACGGCCCTGCCTGCTCTACCAGATCAAGCGCTGTTCCGGCCCCTGTACCCATGAGATCCGCGATGCCGACTATGCGGAGCTGGTGCAGGAGGCGAAGGACTTTCTTTCCGGCAAGAGCCAGAAGGTGAAGGCGCACATGGCCGAGGCCATGAATGCCGCTGCCGAAGACCTCGATTTCGAGCGCGCCGCCGTCTATCGCGACAGGTTGGCGGCGCTGAGCCACGTCCAGAGCCACCAGGGCATCAACCCGGCCGGCGTCGAGGAAGCCGATATCTTCGCCATCCACCACGAGGGCGGCGTCTCCTGCATCCAGGTGTTCTTCTTCCGCACCGGGCAGAACTGGGGCAACCGCGCCTATTTCCCGAAGGCCGACCCGCAGCTTTCAGGCGCCGAAGTGCTGAACGCGTTTCTCGCCCAGTTCTACGACGACAAACCCTGTCCCCGGCAGATTCTTCTCTCCGAATCCGTCGAGGAAATGGACCTGCTCAGCCAGGCTCTTTCCGAACGCTCGAACTACAAGGTCGCCATCTCCGTGCCGCAGCGCGGCGAGAAGAAGGACCTCGTCGACCATGTCGTCGCCAATGCCCGCGAGGCCCATGGCCGCAAGCTGGCGGAGACGGCCTCGCAGTCCCGCCTGCTCGATGGCTTCGCCGCAACGTTCAAGCTTTCCTCCGTACCGCGCCGCATCGAGATCTACGACAACTCGCACATCATGGGCACCAATGCCGTCGGCGGCATGGTGGTGGCGGGGCCGGAAGGCTTCGTGAAGGGGCAGTACCGCAAGTTCAACATCAAATCGACCGACATCACGCCCGGCGACGATTTCGGCATGATGAAGGAAGTGATGACCCGGCGCTTCTCCCGCCTCATCAAGGAAGAAGGACTGCCGGACCGCACCGCCGACCAGAGTGCGGACGCGGCGGACCTGCCCTTCCCCGCCTGGCCCGACGTCATCCTCATCGACGGCGGCCAAGGCCAGATGACGGCGGTGCGCGCCATCCTCGAAGACCTTGGCATCACCGACCAGGTCGTCGCCATCGGTGTCGCCAAGGGCGCCGACCGCGAGGCCGGGCGCGAACGCTTCTTCATGAAGGGCCTTGCCGACTTCTCCCTGCCGCCGCGCGATCCCGTGCTCTATTTCGTGCAGCGCCTGCGCGACGAGGCGCACCGCTTCGCCATCGGCTCGCACCGGGCACGGCGCAAGAAGGAAATGGTGAAGAACCCGCTCGACGAGATCGGCGGCATCGGCCCGACGCGCAAGCGTGCCCTGCTCCAGCATTTCGGCACCGCCAAGGCCGTTTCCCGCGCGGCGATGGCCGACCTCATGGCGGTCGCCGGCATTTCCGAAAGTGTCGCCCGCATCGTCTACAACCATTTCCACGACGACGCCGCGGGATAGCTGGCCCGCCCTGCCGGTGGGTGCTAGGGTGCCTCCACGGCATTCCTTCACCCGGAGCGACATCATGACCGCCTTCCGCCGGATCACGCCCTTCGGCCTCTGTCTTCTCGCGACAGCCGCCGCCGCGCAGACGCAGGTCGGCGATGCGCAGATGCTGGGTGTCAGCGGAACCTGCAGTGAACTCATCGTCGGCGACCTGGAATTCAGCAAGGCCTGTTCGCAAAAGCTGCTCAACGTCACCTATCCGGACGGCCGCGTCGGTTTCTATTTCGTTCTCGACGACAGCCGCATCATTACCTTCACCGGCATGGACGGCGACAATCCGACACCGGAGACGGACGTGGTCAAGCTCGACAAGGTGATCGTCAGCCGCACGGACACGCCGGACCAGCCGGACGTCTTTCCGGCGACGGGCACCTGCGGTTTCGGCAACCCGATGAAAGGACCGGCGACAATTGCCTGCGAGGGCACGCTGCCGGATGGCAAGCGCTTTTCCGCCGCCTTCACGACGGACGGAAAACCTCCGACGTGAACCCGCCAGAACCGGAGAATCCGCAGCGTTTTGCGACAATGGCTGCGACATTCGTCCACGCTCCGTAAAATCGCCAAGAATTGCCGGAAACAAAGGTTGACGGCGATGTCACAAAGACCTCATCTAGCCGCAAACCTGTCGAGACTGAAGAATCCATGGCTTCCCGCGCATACAGCATACCGAACCTCCTCACCTACGCCCGCATCGTGGCCGTGCCCCTGATCGTTCTCTGCTTCTTCGTCGAAGGGCGGCTGGAATCGTCGGACTTTGCGCGCTGGGCGGCCTTCTGGCTGTTCGTCGTCGCCTCGATCACCGACTATCTTGACGGCTACCTCGCCCGCATCTGGAACCAGACGTCGAACATCGGCCGCATGCTGGACCCGATCGCAGACAAGCTGCTGGTCGCCTCGGTGCTGCTGCTGATGGCCGCCGACGGCACCATCGCCGGCTGGACGATCTGGGCCGCGATCATCATCCTGTGCCGCGAGATCCTCGTCTCGGGCCTGCGCGAATATCTCGCCGACCTCAAGGTCAGCGTACCCGTCACGCGCATCGCCAAGTGGAAGACGGCGATCCAGATGTTCGCCATCGCCTTCCTTCTGGCAGGCCCCGCCGGCGACAAGATCCTGCCATACACGACGGAGATCGGCATCACCCTGCTCTGGGCCGCCGCCCTCATCACCATGTATACCGGCTACGACTATTTCCGCGTCGGCCTGAAGCACATCGTGGACGAGTGAGATGACGAAGCTCGTCTACTTCGCCTGGGTGCGCGAACGGATCGGCAAGGGCGAGGAAGAGATCGCCCTGCCCGCCTCCGTCAGGACCGGCGGCGACCTGCTCGCCTATCTGAAGACGCTCGGCGAGGACTATGCCCACGCGCTGGAGCATGAGACGGTTATCCGAATCGCGATCAACCAGGAGCATGTCGAGCATGACGAGCCCATTCTCGGCGCCCGCGAGATCGCCCTCTTCCCGCCGATGACGGGAGGCTGAGCGGTGGCCGGCGTCCCGGTCACCGTGCGCGTCCAGCCGGCGGATTTCGACGCCGCCGCGGAAGCTGCACGCATGACTGCCGGCCGGCGCGATACCGGTGCCATCGTCACCTTCACCGGCCTCTGTCGCGACGAGGGCGGCAGGCTGTCCGCCCTTGAGCTCGAACATTATCCCGGCATGGCCGAAGCCGAAATCGGCCGCATCTGCCGCGAGGCCGTCGAGCGCTTCGCCCTTCTCGGCATCACCGCCATCCACCGCGTCGGCAAGATCGCACCGGGCGAGAACATCGTGCTCGTCATCGCACTCGCCCCGCACCGGCATGCCGCCTTCGACGGCGCCTCCTTCGTCATGGACTATCTGAAGACCTCCGCCCCCTTCTGGAAGAAGGAGCACTTTGCCGACGGCCGCGAGGGCGGCTGGGTGGATGCCAAGGAAAGCGACGACCGGGCGCGGAACAAGTGGTCGTAACGTCCCTCACGGCGACGGCCGCTCGCGCCTGAAGATCACCAGCAGCAGCACCAGCGCGGAAAAGATCACCAGATCCCGCCACAGGAAATCGCCATAGGCGCTCCAGAGCGTTTCGGCGAGGCCCATGGCCGCACCGCCGAGGGCGGAGAGCAGCGGCGTGCCCGCCCCGCCGATGGCGGCGATGAACAGCACCTTCACCCCGAAGACGAGGCCGCCGCCGAAATCCATGTTGCCGTAATAGGAGACGGCAAGGATGCCGGTGAGGCTGGCGATCAGCGCCGCCAGCGCATAGGCCGAAAGGTAGACGCCCGCAGCATCGACGCCGCAGAGCTCCGCCGCCCGCCGATCCTGCGAAACCGCCCGCCAGCGCCGGCCCCAGGCGGACCGCGCGAGGAAGACGTGGCCGGCAAGAACGATAGCGGCCATGGCAAGGGTGTTGGCCATTTGCAGCACCGTCAGCGCGACGGGAAAGGCCGGATCACTCCACAGGACGACCGGCGTGTTGAGAAAGGGCGGCAGCCAGAGGCTGCGCGTGTCCGAGGCGAGCCGCGCCGTCTCCATCAGCACCAGAACGACGCCGAGCGCGGCGACCACCACCGTGTTGTCCGAGGAGAAGGCGAGCGGGCGCATGACATGGCGCCCGATGACGAGGCCTGCTCCGACGCCGTAAAGCAGCGCGACGACCGCACCGAAACCGAGCGCTGCCGGCAACACCAGCCAGAGCCGATCCCAGCCGTACCCGGAAAACAGGATGAACATCTGCGCGGCGAAGGCGAAGAGCGCGCCATAGCCGATATCCGCCCGGCGCGTTACGGCAAAGGCGATCGAATAGCCGAAGGCGAGCGCCGCATAGAGCGCGGCCACGGGCGCGGCATTGGCGATCTGCTGGAGGAAATAGGCCATGGCGGTTCCAGGTTTCCCGCATTGTCACGCACGCCGCCCGGAAGGGCGCTCCCCGTCCTCCTGGATCCATACGGAATTATAACTGGCAAAAGTACTTTTACCAGTTAGAATATCGCATGACCTTTTCCTGGACCCCGCATCGTTTCTCCGGCGGCGCACTCGCCCTCGATGTCGCCAATTCGGTCGTGCTGCGCGGTGATCCCGAGCGGCGGATCGACCGTTTCGCCGATCCTGTCGTCATGGACGCCTTCCCCGCCGGAGCAGGCCGGCACGGGGCGGAGCGCGCACTTTTCGGCTCGCTCGAACCGGTGCGCGAAGATGCACGCGCGGGACTTTTCGCGCTGCGCGAGGCGATCGACCGGCATTTTCGTGCCGAAGTGCTGGGCCAGGGAACGCCGGCGCTGCTTGCCGGTCTCCTGGAGGCCATCGCCGCCACGCTGCGTCGCTCGGGTACAAGGCCGCAGGCGCTCGATACCGCGACGGCGCGCTCGGCCCTGCTCCTGCTCGCGCAGCCCGAGTCGGAGCGCCTGAAAATCTGCCCGAACTGCCATTGGCTTTTCCTCGATCGCAGCCGCAACCGTTCGCGCGCCTGGTGCGACATGGCGGTCTGCGGCAACCGGGCAAAGGCCAGCCGCCACTATCACCGCAACCGCGAGGAGAAAGGGCCATGAGAGCGTCCTGGCTGATCCTGCTGCCGCTCCTGCTTTCGCTTGCCGCCTGCCAGCGCGAGACGGGACCGGATCCGCTCAAGCTGACGGGCAAGATGTTCGTCTTCAACTACCGCCTCGCCTACGCCACCTACATGGTGACGCTCGACCGGACAGAACCGGTACCGGAAGGCTCCATGGTCCGGGCCGAGTTCGAAAACCCGGCGGGCGGCGCGCCGCTGACGCTGGAGCGCAAGCTGTTTGCCAACCTCACCCGCGTCGCGCTGGAGAGTCCGGACATCTCCTGCGTGAAGAAGGGCGTTCCCTACAAGGTGACCATCCGGGTCGTCGGGCCAGACGGCGCGGTGCTGCAAAGCCTGGAAACCCAGGTTACGTCCAATGTCGACCAGAGCATCCTGCCGGCAAAGGCGCTGGTCGTCGGCCCCGGCTACGACAAGAACCCGGAGGTGTTCAAGGACGGCAAGGCGCCGGCGCATTTCGAAATGGCGACCTGCCCCACCGACTGACGAATATTCGTCAGGGTTCGTGCGTTCCCTCCAAAGCTGCTTCCCGGAGGATCGGACCGATGCGATTCCTGCCTGCCCTGGTTCTCGGCCTGTCCGTTTTCTCTCCTGCGGCCTATGCCGAGGAAGCCGCGACCTGTCCAGCAAAGCCCGTCATCCTTGCATTTTCTGATACGGTGCTGGCCGACCGGGAAAAACTGCCGCGATTGAAAGCGCGCGGTTTCGGGGCGGAAGCCGCCTATCTGAAAATCCGCTACGGCCGCCTTTCCATGGACGAGGCGACCAAGCTCGCCCACGGACTGCGCGATGCCGGCGTGCGCGAAGCCATCGATCTTGCAGGCGCCATCGATGGAGCGCGAGACGGGTTCGACGCGCTGGGCAACGCCGATCCGGTTCAACTGAACGGGCTGATCTCCACCGTGCGGGCAATCCTGGTGCATGGCGATGGCGACAAATTGCTGGCCGCCATCGCCAGCCTACCGCCGGAACGGCAGATCCCGATAAGCGGGCGGATCGTGCCCGCCATTGCAGACCGGCCCGACGAGGAGAAGGCCAAGCTCGCCGCATCGGCAGGCCGCCACAAGCTGTTCTTCCTTCAGGCGGGGCTCGTCGCGAGCCAGCGCGACCCGAATGCCTGGCCGGTCTTCGTTGCCGGCTTTCCCGAGGCAGCGATGCTCGCGGACCTGACGCGCATGTGGAGCTGGGCGCCGGCGCTGGTCGGCAACCCGGCCTTGCCGCGAATCCCGGTGCCTGATGCCGCAATGCAGGCGACGCAGAAAAGCCTGCATGCCATCTGGATTATGGCCGCGAAGGAGCCGGAGCGCGATTTCCTGATGACCTATCTGAACCAGACCGGCGATGTCGCCTCCGCGGAAAAGGCGGCGACGGCGGTTCTGGCCGAGATCACGGCCGGGCGGATCAAGCCGGAAGGCCTTCTGGATCCTGCATGGCTGCTGGCCTATCGGACCCTTCGCGCTGCCGTGCCCGATCCCGCCGTGGTCGATACGACGCTCGAAAGCATGCCTATCAATACGCGCCGCGTCGTTCCCCCGACCAGCAATGTCTCGATACGGGACCTCATCGACCGGATCGTGGCCATCGACGCGCTTGCTCCCTACCTCACCGGCAAGTCCGATGTCCTCCCGGAGGCGCCGACGGATGTCAGCCTGAAATTCCAGGCGGAATGGCCGTTGTGGGCGGAGCTTTCAAAATCCCTGACATCCGTACCGCTGACGCCGCTTGCAAAAGACCCTGTAAAGGCGCCGATCGTCGCAGAGCTGCTGTTTGCCGCCGGCGATCATGCCCGTCTTGCCGATTTCGTCCTTGCCGTCGAGCCAGCCGAAACGAAGCTTGCCATCGCCACCGATTTTGCAATGCGCCTCGATCGCGGCTGCCAGAGCTACATGCACCACCCGGCCGAAGCACTGCTCCTGGCCGGCCAGCCGCTCTTCAAGTTCGACCCGGCACAATAAAAACCGGGGCCTTTCGGCCCCGGTTTTCAAGTTCCGTCAAAGGTTTCCGGCCGGAGCCGGAGAAACCGATTCAGCCGACGATTTCGGTGTCGGAGAACCAGTACTTGATTTCCTGGGCAGCGGTTTCCGGAGCATCCGAACCGTGAACCGAGTTTTCGCCGATCGACAGGGCGTGCGTCTTGCGGATCGTGCCTTCGTCGGCATTGGCCGGGTTGGTGGCGCCCATGACTTCGCGGTTCTTCAGGATGGCGTTTTCGCCTTCCAGAACCTGGACGATCGTCGGGCCGGAGGTCATGCCTTCAACGAGCTCGCCGAAGAACGGACGCTCCTTGTGAACGGCGTAGAAGCCTTCGGCTTCGCGCTTGCTCATCCAGACGCGCTTGGAAGCAACGACGCGCAGGCCCGCGTCTTCGAGCATCTTGGTGATCGCGCCGGTCAGGTTGCGCTTCGTCGCGTCCGGCTTGATCATCGAAAAGGTGCGTTCAATCGCCATTTTCCCGTTTCCCTTGGTTTTCCGGTGAAAGTGGCCGGTTCCATAGCCGCCAACGACCGGCAAAACAAGAGGGGCGCCGCGATTGGCGCCGCCAGCGGCAAAGTTTCACGCCGCCGTCACACGGTGGCCGACGCCGCCATGCAGATCAAGGCAGCGGGCAAACCAGTCGGCAACGGGATCGCCCTCCTCCAGCACCTTCGTGCCCGCCGTCGTGCGTAGCCATTGCAGCGCGCCGAAGACGATATAATCAGGAAAGAGCGGGCCTTCGCCGCCGATGAAGGGCTGGATCTTTAGCATGTTGCGCAGCGGCTGCAGTTTTCGGGAAAAGCCCTCGACCTCCGCCTTGCCGGCCGCCGCGATCTCCTCAAGCGAGGCGCCGAGGCGTTCCTCGCGGCTGCGGCGGAAATAGGTCTGGTCGGCCGGCTCCAGGAGATTGTGGATGTCAAGGATGGCGATGCGGGTGACGGCCATGTGCAGGATCGATTGCGACCAGCTCTCGATGAAGCGGGCCATCGCCTTTCCGCCCTCCCCGCCGAACAGCGACGGACGGTCGGGATAGGCTTCGTCGAGATAGAGCGCGATGTCGAAACTGTCGCGCACCAGCCGGTCACCGTCGCGCAGGAGCGGCACCGTCGCCGTGCTGCCGCCCTCGATGGCCGGGATCTCGGTAAAGCCGACCGGCACCGTCTCATAGGCAAGGCCCTTGTGGGCGAGCGACATCACCGTCTTCCAGACATGGGGCGAAAACTGGCGGGTCCGGTCGGCACCGGAAAGCGCATAGAGCAGTCGGGTCATCAAAGCCTCTTCGTTCGGTTTCCCGCCATAGGACCGCAGGATGACGCCTTACGCAAATCACATAATTTCATGGGTGGCATTCACGCGGCCCATCCGCGCTTCGGTTATAGTTCGGTCAGATCATGGAGACTGCAATGCTCGACCACTACCGCATGTTCGCCGCCTACAATGCCTGGGCCAACCGTACGCTCTACACCGAAGTCGGCAAGCTCGACGACGACGCGTTTCGTCGGGATACCGGCACTTTCTTCGGCTCGCTGCACCGCACGCTGAACCATTTGCTCACGGCCGACCGCATCTGGATGAAACGCTTCACCGGCATAGGCGATGCCCCGACGCGCCTCGATACGATCCTCCACGAGGATTTTTCCGGCCTCTGGGCGGCGCGACAGGCGGAGGACGCCCGGCTGGTCGCCTATGCCGATTCGCTTTCGGAAGAGACGATCGCCGCCGATTTCACCTATAGCCCGCTCACCAATCCGACGGTCATCACCCATCCGCTTCGCCCCGCCCTCACCCACATGTTCAACCACCAGACCCACCACCGTGGCCAGTGCCACGGCATGCTGACAGCGGTCGGCGGGCCGAGCATTACGCTCGATCTCATCTACTTCGCGCGCACCGAAGGAAAGGAATTCCTATAAATTTTAGGGCGAGTGACCCTTCCTGTTCCTGCAATAGTGGTGATACACTTGGGGTGTATGGGAGCGCTCGGCATCGATTAAGGGGGCTGCTTCGTCCTGTCACCTAAGTGACAGGCACGGGCGATCGGTAATGGGATAGTCGCTGCCATTGAGGCTGATGCGGGACGGCACAGGCCTCTCCTGAAAGAGGGAAGAAAAATGGCAAGAACGACCGAAGAGTGGGCAGCCCTGCTCGGCAGTACGCTTTGCAAGATGGCACGGGTTTACGGCACGGACGCCCCGAATGCCTATCTGCCGGAGGAGTGCTATCCGGTGATCGAGAAGACCCTTGACGTGGCGCTGCAGGAAGCGCGCGCGGAGGGATATGCGGCGGCGATGCGCGAACTCCAGCAAAATCGCGCGCCCCGCACCAAGGAACCGGCCCGCTCGACCGTGATCGGACAGGTGATGCGGGTGATCCCGCTTACCCGCCGAACGGCATGAGGTTCTGAACCATACCCTCGTGCGGCGGCGTCCACAGGATGCCGCCGCACACCGCCTCTTCCGTCTTGCGCATTATCAACTTTGGCCTGAATTTTTCTTCAGCACACGCAAAATTAACCGCGCAATCCGATAGTTACGCCGATCGTTCCCTTCCCGCGCCGGCGCCCGCCCGCGCAGCACCCGACGGCGTTCCATGAGCAGCAAAGACAGCACCACCCCGAACACGCAGCCCGCCGTTCCGCCGATCACGGCGCGCATCGCACATGTGATGGCCAATCTCGGCATAGCCGGCCTGCCGCGGAACTATGAACTGCTGTTCGAGGCGCTGAACGGCAATGCGAGCGTGGCGCGTGAGATCGCGGCACTCGGCAAGGCACCGGAACAGGCGGCGCTCGATTCGATCGCGCTGCGCCACTCCCTGCCCAGCCACAACGTGCTCGCCGCTGGCCAGGCGGCAGGCGAGGCCGTGCGGGTGCTCACCGAAATCTCGGCGGCGGCGGAAGCCAGCCGGCGCAACCGCGCGGTCGCCCTGCAGGAGCTGGAGGAAATCGCCGCCCGCATGCGCAAGGACCCGGTGCTCGGCATTTCCGATTTCTCCAGCGATACGGTCCGGCTCCTGTCGATCCTGCGCGACATCCTCGGCGCCGATCGCTCGGCTACCGCGCGCATAGAAGACCTGCAGGCCCATCTCGACGGACTACGCTCGGGTCTTTCCGTCAGCCGCGAGGCGCTGACCCACGATCCCGTGACCGGCCTTGGCAATCATGCCGCCCTGCTCGGCCGGCTGAAGGTCTTCTACCAGACCGAGGCGGCGAGCGGGACCGCCGGCCTGCTGATGTTCCGCGTCGAGCAGCTCAAGGAATTTGCCGAGACCCATCCCGCGGGCGCTGCGGAAAAGACGCTGAAGCGGCTTGCCGCCATCTTCCGCCGCTCGGTCAAGAAGGGTGATTTCGTCGCGCGCACCGGGCCGGATGTCTTCTGCCTGCTGCTGCCGGATGTCAGCCGCGAGATCGCCGTGACGATCGCCCGGCGCATTGCCGTGCGCGTCGCGGAAAAGCCCTTCCCCTTCATGGACCGCGAACTGCCCGCCGGCTTCCTGACGCTGACGGCCGGCGTCTCGATGAGCGATGCGGCTGCGACGCCAGCCGTGTTCTACGACCAGGCGGAGCAGGCACTCGCTTATGCGGGCGACGCCGGCATTGCGCTGAGAATCTACTCGGCGGAAGTCTCCGACCGGGCCGGCCGGGGCTATCGCGGCGGCGCGGCCGCCTGACACCGCCGGCACGCGAGCATCGTTCCCCAACAGCCTGTCCCTTTTGGTGCAATTCCGGGCACAAAACCGCTTCGCACTTTTGCGGAAATTGCTCTATAGACCCGGCATGATCACGATTTCCGGCCTCACAGCCCGCGTTGCCGGGCGTCTCCTCATCGACAATGCCTCCCTTTCGCTGCCGAGCGGGGTGAAGGTGGGTCTTGTCGGCCGCAACGGCACCGGCAAGTCGACGCTGTTCCGCGTCATCACCGGCCAGCTCGCCTCCGAGGCCGGCAGCATTTCGCTGCCGAAGAACGCGCGCATCGGCCAGGTGGCCCAGGAGGCGCCGGGCACGGACGATTCGCTGATCGAGATCGTGCTCGCTGCCGACAAGGAGCGCGCGAGCCTCCTGAAGGAAGCGGAAACCGCGACCGACCCGCACCGCATCGCCGAAATCCAGACGCGCCTCGGCGATATCGGCGCCCATTCGGCGGAAGCGCGCGCAGCGAGCATCCTCGCAGGCCTCGGCTTCGACCATGAAGCGCAGCAGCGCCCGGCAAAGAGCTTTTCCGGCGGCTGGCGCATGCGCGTGGCGCTGGCGGCCGTGCTGTTCTCCGAGCCGGACCTCCTGCTGCTCGACGAACCGACCAACTATCTCGACCTCGAAGGCACGCTCTGGCTGGAGGACTATGTGAGGCGTTATCCGCACACGGTCATCATCATCAGCCACGACCGGGACCTGCTCAACACCGCCGTCAACGCCATCGTGCATCTCGACCAGCAGAAGCTCACCTTCTACCGCGGCTCCTACGACCAGTTCGAGCGCCAGAAGGCCGAGGCCGACGAACTGCAGATGAAGGCCAAGACCAAGAACGAGGCCGCGCGCAAACACCTGCAGAGCTTCATCGACCGCTTCAAGGCCAAGGCGACCAAGGCCAAGCAGGCGCAGAGCCGCGTCAAGGCGCTGGAGCGCATGGGCACGGTCGCCGCCGTCGTCGAGACGCATGTACAGCCGATCACCTTCCCCGAGCCGGAGAAACAGCCGGCCTCGCCGATCGTCGCGATCGAGGGCGGCACGGTCGGTTATGTGCCGGGCAAGCCGATCCTCAAGCAGATCAACCTTCGCATCGACAACGACGATCGCATCGCCCTGCTCGGCTCGAACGGCAACGGCAAGTCGACCTTCGCCAAGTTCATTTCCGGCCGGCTGGAGGCCGAATCGGGCGCGGTGAAGCGCGCGCCGGGCCTGAAGATCGGCTTCTTCGCGCAGCACCAGCTCGACGACCTCATTCCGGACCAGTCGCCGGTCGAACATGTGCGCCGGCTGATGCCGGAGGCACCGGAAGCGAAGGTGCGCGCCCGCGTTGCCCAGATGGGGCTTGCAACGGAAAAAATGTCGACCGCCGCCAAGGATCTCTCGGGCGGCGAGAAGGCGCGCCTTCTGATGGGGCTTGCGGCCTTCGACGCGCCGAACCTGCTCATCCTCGACGAGCCGACCAACCATCTCGACATCGACAGCCGTCGTGCGCTGATCGAGGCGCTGAACGACTATGAGGGCGCCGTCATCCTCATCTCGCATGACCGGCATCTCATCGAGGCGACCGTCGACCGGCTCTGGCTGGTCAACAACGGCACGGTAAAAACCTTCGACGGCGACATGGAGGAATATCGCAGCCTCATCGTCCAGTCCGGCAAGAGGGACGACAAGGACAAGCCCACCCCGAACGGCGGCGAGGCCAGCAAGGCGGATCTGCGCAAGGCGAATGCGGACCGGCGCGCGCAGTTCGCCCCGCTGAAGAAAAAGATCAATGAAATCGAATCGCTGACGGCAAAGCTGCAGAAGCAGATTCAGCTTCTTGACGTGGAGCTTGCAGATCCCGCGCTCTACGAGAAGAGCCCGGCCAAGGCCGCGGAGAAGGCCAAGCTGCGCTCGATGGCAGCCGACAAGCTCAACGATGCCGAGGAACAGTGGCTGGAACTTTCGGCGGAATATGAGGAGGCGATGGCCGGGTAACGCGCCTTCCTTCCGGCCGCGCAACGCTTCATTAACCATGATTTGACAAAAGTTCTCGCAAGATCATTGCCTTGCGAGTGCTCCCGATGCGTTGCCGCCTGCTTCTTGCCGCCCTGGCGGCCCTCTCCGTTCTTGCCGGCTGCAACACGACCAAGCCGCGCTCGTCCACCCAGACCGCCTTTGCCGAGGCCGAGACGGCGAAGAAGCTCGACGCGGATGATCCCGTGCCGATGTCGCCGGCTCGCTGGGCCGGGCGAACAGGCCTTGCCGGGCGCACGCTCGCTGTCGCCTCGCTCGGCGACCTGAAGCTGAAGCACAAGGAGGTTGTGCTGACCTTCGACGACGGCCCCGTGCCCGGCCGCACCGAAGCGATCCTCGACACGCTCGACAGCTATGGCGTGAAGGCGACCTTCCTGATGGTCGGCCAGATGGCCGACGCCTATCCGGCAATCGCCCGCAAGGTTGTGGCGCGCGGCCATACCGTCGGCAGCCACACCTATCGCCATGCCAATCTGCGCTATCTCGCCTTCGAGGCGGCCATGGCGGAAATCCGCAAGGGCGAGAAGGCCGTGGAACGCGCCACCGCGCGCCAGCCGGATTTCTTCCGCTTCCCCTATCTCGCGGATACGTCCGCGCTGCGCAGCGCCGTATCCCGTCGCGGCACCATCGTCATGGACATGGATGTCGATTCGAAGGACTACTTCAAGGTGACGCCCGCCTCCGTCGCCAGCCGCACCATGCAGGGCCTGCGCAAGCGCGGCCGCGGCATCATCCTGATGCACGACATCCACAAGCGGACCGCTGCCGTGCTGCCCTCGCTGCTCGCGCGGCTGAAGGCGGAAGGCTATTCGGTGGTGACGCTGCGCCACAGGGGCGGCACGGAACCGCAACTGCTCGCCCTGGCAGACCGGTAAGGCCGCTCAGCCGAGCTCGAAGCTCGTGATCCCGTAGATGTGTCCGAGCGGCAGGTCCGGCGCCGCGCCCCGGTACATGCGCGCGGTCTCGAAGACCGGCGAAAGACCATGGCGCACGCAAAGCGCCTTGGCCTCAGCATTGGGCGCGGGGATGTCGAGAAAAATCTCCCCGCCGCCGACGCTTGCGACCAGCGCCCGGAAGATCACCTCGGCGCCAACATCGGTGTCGGAGAACAGCGGGCCGATCTTGAAGCCCTCCCTGCTGGCGCGGATCGTGCCGTAGCCGGAAATGCCGGTGCCGTGCAGCAGCGCCACGCTCTGGCGCGTCTCCTGCTCCTTCAGCCATTCGCGCAGGAATGCCTCGCGGCGCGCCGGAGTAAAGCGCGCATCGTAGTCGACGATCAGCGGCATGTGGACGGGCGAGACCGGCGTCAGCCGCGAATCCGTCGGCATGGCGCTCTCCACCCGGCCCCCGTGGCGGATATTGGCGTGGGCGTAGGCAAAGCCGGATCGGCGGTAATTCTCCTGCTGGGGGACGACCCCATCGAGGCCGACCAGGCGGCCGCCGGCCAGATCCATCGCCGCATTCCAGAGGCGCAGGCCGACGCCCTGCCCGCGCACCTGCGGATCCACGATGTAAAAGCCGAGAAAGGCATAGTCCGCACCGTAGCGCACGAGCGAGATCGTACCCACGACGCGCTTGTCCGCTTCGGCGACGAGATAGCCTTCGGGGTCCGCCGCCCAGAACGGCGCGGCGTCGCCAAGGCCCGGGTTCCACCCTTCTGCGGCAGCCCGCTCCAGGATGTCGACCAGCTCGTCGCGATAGGCCCTGCGAATCTCGATATCCATGCCGTGCCTTCCATCCCATACTCCGCGCTCAATCTTTCAACCGCGCGAGAGGCTGTCAACCTTGCGGAAAACCGCCGGAAAAGCTCAAAAAACAGGCAGATAGCGGAGAATCGCCGTCTAAGACGAAAGTTGTAGAAGAGGCTTTCACCTTCTTCCCCACCTCGGCTTGAAACCCCCTTGCCGACATGGTTAGGTTTCCGACGATGACAAAGGGCGGAAAAACCACCGCTCGCCATTGGGAGGAAAACTATGGATCGTCGTTCATTCATGAAGAAGGCCGGTGTTGCCGGCGTGGGCGGTGCGGCCGCCACCGTGCTTGCGGCCCCGGCCATCGCGCAGAGCAATCCCAAGATCAACTGGCGCCTCGCCTCCTCGTTCCCCAAATCGCTCGACACGATCTATGGCGGCGCCGAAGTGCTGTCGAAATACGTCTCCGAAGCGACGGACGGCAACTTCCAGATCCAGGTTTTCGCCGCCGGTGAAATCGTGCCCGGCCTGCAGGCCGCCGATGCTGCGTCCGCCGGCACCGTCGAGGCCGCGCACACCGTTTCCTACTATTACTGGGGCAAGGACCCGGTCTGGGCGCTTGGCGCGGCCGTGCCCTTCGCGCTCAACGCCCGCGGCATGAACGCCTGGCAGTACCATGGCGGCGGTATCGACCTCTTCAACGAATTCCTCGCCACCCAGGGCCTCGTCGGCTTCCCCGGCGGCAATACCGGCGTGCAGATGGGCGGCTGGTTCCGCAAGGAAATCAAGACTGTCGCCGACATGCAGGGCCTGAAGATGCGCATCGGCGGTTTTGCCGGCAAGGTCGTCGAGAAGCTCGGCGTCGTGCCGCAGCAGATCGCCGGCGGCGACATCTATCCCTCGCTCGAAAAGGGCACGATCGACGCCGCAGAATGGGTCGGCCCCTATGACGACGAGAAGCTCGGCTTCTACAAGGTCGCGCCCTACTACTACTATCCCGGCTGGTGGGAAGGTGGCCCGACGGTGCATGCCATGTTCAACAAGGCGGCCTTCGACGGCCTGCCGAAGGCCTACCAGTCGCTGCTGCGCACGGCCTGCCAGGCGACTGACGCGAACATGCTGCAGAAATACGACTACCTGAACCCCTCGGCCATCAAGCGCCTCGTCGCCGCCGGCGCGAAGCTCAGCCCGTTCAGCCAGGAAATCCTCTCGGCCTGCTTCGACGCCGCCAACGAGGTCTATGCCGAGATGGAAGCCTCGAACCCGACCTTCAAGAAGATCTGGGAATCGATCAAGGCCTTCCGCGGCGAGTACTACCTCAACGCCCAGATCGCCGAATACAACTACGATACCTTCATGATGATCCAGCAGCGCAGCAACAAGCTGTAAGCCTGCCGGAATAGGGATGCAGAAACCCCGGAGCAGCGATGCTCCGGGGTTTTTCTTTGCCACACGACCATGCAATAACCTCACAGGGTCTGCGGCTCGCCGATCTCGACCGCATGCCTGTCGGGGTCGTAGAAGCGGAAGACGCGCTGCCCCCAGGCCTGCCGCTCGACCGGATGGATCAGGTCCACATGCGGCGCGATGGCGTCGAAGGCCGCATCGACATCCTCGTGTTCGAAGTAGAGCAGCAGGTTCCGCCGCCCGTAGGGCTCGTCTCCCGGGGAGGCCTCCTGCCAGATCGTCTCTTCCAATGCCGGCCCCTCATGGAGGGCAAAGCCCGTCTCGAAGAGCACGAAGCTTCCGAAATCCTCCCGCACCACGAGCCCGAGCCTGTCCCGGTAGAACGCCTTCGAACGCGCGATATCGCGGACGAAGGGGATGGGGTTCACAAAGCGCATCGACACTCCTCCCGTGGCATCCGCGGAAGCAGAATGCGGAAAAGAAAAACCGCCTGCAACCCGTCGGCTGCAGGCGGTTCCCATGTCCGTCTCCCGGTCGTTCCCGTCAGTTGAAGGACGGCGGGCTCGACAGGTCCGTGGCGGGCTTCTGCTCTCCGCCCTGCTCGGCCGGCTTCTGCTCGCCGCCTTCCAGCGGATTGCCGGCGGGAAGCTGCAGGCCGCCCGGCAGGCCGAGGCCGCCGCCATTGTCGGGCAGTGTCAGGCCGGGCAGGCCGCCGTCGCTGCCACCGAAGCCGGGCACCTCGATCTTGATGGTCGCCGGATCGACGCCGCTGCCCTCACCCTTGTAGTGCATGACCATGCCCGGGAAGAGGATGGTGAGCGCCACCATGAGGATCTGGATACCGACGAAGGGCACGGCGCCCCAGTAGATCTGCCCCGTCGTAACCGGCTGGGTCACCTTGCCGGTCACCTTGTCGAGATAGGGCACCTTGGCCGCGACCGAGCGCAGGTAGAACAGCGCAAAGCCGAAGGGCGGATGCATGAAGCTCGTCTGCATGTTGATGCCGAGCAGCACGCCGAACCAGATGAGGTCGATGCCGAGCTTGTCGGCGGCCGGCGCGAGCAGCGGCACGATGATGAAGGCGAGCTCGAAGAAATCGAGGAAGAACGCCAGGAAGAAGACCAGCACGTTCACCGCGATCAGGAAGCCCGTCTCGCCGCCCGGCATCGAGACCAGCAGGTGCTCGACCCACAGGTGCCCGTTCACGCCGTAGAAGGTGAGCGAGAAGACGCGCGCACCGATGAGGATGAACAAGACGAAGGCCGAAAGCCGGGTTGTGGCCGTCAGCGCCGAGCGGATGACCTCCAGGGAAAGCCGGCCCTTGGCCGCCGCCATGGCGAGGGCGCCGACAGCGCCCATGGCGCCGCCTTCCGTCGGCGTCGCGATACCGAGGAAGATCGTGCCGAGCACGAGGAAGATCAACGCCAGCGGCGGGATCAGCACGATGATGACCTGCTGGGCCAGCCGCGACATCATGTTGATGTTGAGCGTCTTGTCCGCCACCGCCACGATGTAGATGAAGATGACGCCGACGGTGCCGCCGAGAATGTCGGCGTTTTCGCCCTGCGTCGGATAGAGATAGATATGTGCCGCATAGGCAAAACCGGCCGCGACGGCGAGCGCGATGGCGAGCGACGTCACGCCCGAGCCGAGAGAACGCGCCTCCAGCGGCAGCGCCGGCATCGAGTCCCGCTTCAGGAAGGTCATCAGCAGGATGTAGCCCATATAGAGCCCGGTCAGCACCAGACCCGGAATGAGCGCACCGGCATACATGTCACCGACCGAGCGGCCGAGCTGGTCGGCGAGCACGATGAGGACGAGCGACGGCGGGATGATCTGCGCCAGCGTGCCGGAGGCTGCGATGACGCCCGAGGCGATGGACCGGTCATAGCCGTAGCGCAGCATGATCGGCAGCGAGATGAGGCCCATCGCGATGACCGAGGCGGCGACGACGCCGGTGGTGGCGGCAAGCAGCGCGCCCACGAAGATGACCGCATAGGCAAGACCGCCGCGGATCGGCCCGAAGAGCTGGCCGATCGTGTCGAGCAGGTCCTCGGCCATGCCGGATTTCTCCAGCACGATCCCCATGAAGGTGAAGAAGGGGATGGCGAGCAACGTGTCGTTCGACATCACCCCCCAGAGCCGCTCCGGCATCGCGTTGAGAAGCGGCCAGGAGAGGTTGATCGTGTCGGAAAACGGCGCGAGTTCCACGCCGATGACGAAGAAGAGCAGGCCGTTCGCCGCGAGCGCGAATGCCACCGGGTAGCCAAGCAGCAGGAACACGATCAGCGACATGAACATGATCGGCGCGAGATTTTCCGCAATGAACTCGATCATGCGCCCTTCTCCCCTGCGACGGACGTATCGAGCGGCGCGTGCGTCGGCACGTAGGGCGTCGGGTCCTCCATGTCGCCGCGCATGATGGCGATCTTCTTGATGATCTCGGAGACACCCTGGAAGGCCAGCAGCAGGAAGCCGCCGAGGAGAATCGCCTTCGCCGGCCAGACGATGAGGCCGCCGGCGCTGGAAGAGCCCTCGCCAGAGCGATAGGACATCAGCACATAGGGCACGAGGAAGTAGACCATCAACAGCACGAAGGGCATCAGGAAGAGGCAATGGCCGAGCAGGTCGATCCAGTGCTGCACCCGGCGCGAGAACTTGCCGTAAACCACGTCGATGCGGATGTGCTCGTTCTGGGACAGTGTGTAGGCGGCGGCGAGCATGAAGGCGCCGCCGAACAGATACCATTGCGCCTCGAGCCAGGCGTTGGACGATGTGTTGAAGACCTTTCGGACGATGGCATTTCCGGCACTGACGAGCACGGCGATCAGGATCAGCCAGCCAACGGCCTTCCCGATATTTTCCGTGATCACGTCGATGAGCCGGCTGAAGGCCAGCAGCGCTTTCATGAGAACTCCTCCCCGCTTGGTATGTTATTGCTTTGGTGCCAAGCACAGCCAGAGTGCCGATTTCAAGGCTCGTTTCAAGTCCGCGGCCCGGTTTTCCCGGCCTGAGGGCCTGCATTAGACGAAAGGCGAATACGGCTTCGGCCGCATTGCACAAACGATAGGCAGATATGGGCGCAACCGCGCCCTTGCCCCCTTCGGCGGTTCTGCTACAACAGCGCCAAATCATCATACAAATGAGGACGGAGCCATGTCCCCGATCAATCTCGCAATCGTCGGCGTCGGCAAGATCGTGCGCGACCAGCATCTTCCGGCCGTCGCGAAGAATGCCGACTACAAGCTGATCGCGGCGGCGAGCCGCCACGGCACGGTCGATGGAATCGACAATTTCAAGTCGATCGACGAGATGCTGGCCAAAGCGCCCGCTATCGATGCCGTCTCGCTTTGCATGCCGCCGCAATATCGCTACGAGGCGGCGGAAAAGGCACTTTCGGCCGGAAAACACGTCTTCCTGGAAAAGCCGCCGGGCGCGACGCTCTCCGAAGTCGCCGACCTCGAGGCACTGGCGGCATCGAAGGGCCTGTCGCTGTTTGCCAGCTGGCATTCGCGTTACGCACCGGCCGTCGAGGCGGCCAGGGCCTTCCTCGCCGGCACGACGATCCGTTCCATGCGGGTGATCTGGAAGGAGGACGTGCGCCACTGGCATCCGAACCAGGAATGGATCTGGCAGGCTGGCGGCCTCGGCGTCTTCGATCCGGGCATCAACGCGCTCTCCATCGTCACCCATATCCTGCCGCGCCCGGTCTTCATCACCGCGGCCACGCTGGAGTTCCCGGAGAATCGCGATGCGCCGATCGCCGCCGCGATGACCTTCACTGACGCCAGGGGTCTCGACCTCGCCGCCGAATTCGACTGGCGGCAGACCGGCAAGCAGAGCTGGGACATCATTGCGCAGACCGAGGCGGGCGAGATGGTCCTGTCGGAGGGCGGCGCAAAGCTCTCCGTCGACGGCAAGCTGGTGCATGACGAGCCGGAACAGGAGTATCCGACGCTCTACAGGCGCTTCGCCGACCTGGTGAAGACCGGGCAATCGGATGTCGATCTCGCGCCGCTGCGCCACGTCGCCGACGCCTTCATGCTCGGGCGGCGCAAGTTCGTCGACATGTTCTACGATTAGCCTGCATGCAAAGGCCCGCCTCCCGGCGGGCCTTCTCCGTCAGGGCTTCGTTCACCCCGCCTGCGTGGCGAGCGGGGCCGGATCGGGACGCTTGAGGAACAGGACAGAAAGCGCCGCAAGAAGGCACATCAGGCCGGCGATCTGCAGCGCGGGCATGTAGGTGTCGTAGTCGCTCTTGAGATAGCCGGCACCGAAAGCCGCCGTTGCCGCACCGAGTTGGTGGCCGGCAAAGACCCAACCGAAAACGAGGCCGGCCTTTTCGCGGCCGAAATTCTCCGCGGCGAGCTTGACGGTCGGCGGCACGGTGGCAACCCAGTCGAGGCCGTAGAAGACGGCGAAGACCGACAGCTCCACCACACTGAAACCGGAAAAGGACAGGTAGAGCAGCGAGAGGCCGCGCAGCCCGTAGAACCAGAAGAGCAGAAGGCGGTTGTCGTAGCGGTCGGAGAGCCAGCCGGCAAAGACGGTGCCGAAGAAATCGAAGATGCCGATGACAGCAAGCGTGCCGGCCGCCGTGACCGCCGCCATGCCGAAATCGCCGCAGATCGAAATCCAGTGCGTCTGGATGAGGCCATTGGTCGAGAGGCCGCAGACGAAAAACGTGCCGAACAGCACCCAGAACACCGCGTTGCCGGAAACGCTCTTCAGCGTGACGAGCGGCGCAAGCAGCGTGGCGCGAAGATTGTGATCCTGCTTCGGCGGACGGACGACCGCCGTCTCGCCATAGGCGGGCAGGCCGAGATCGGCGGGATGATCGCGCATCAGGAGAAGGACGAGCACCATGGCCGCGGCGATGACGGCGACGGCGAGCGTCAGGGCCGCGCGCCAGCCATAGGCGTCCGTAAGCGCCGCGAGCAGCGGCAGGAAAACGAGCTGACCGGTGGCGCTGCTTGCCGTCATCAGGCCGACGACGAGGCCGCGGCGTTTCGCGAACCAGCGCGCGGCGACAGTCGCTCCCAGCACCAGCGCCGTCATGCCAGTGCCGAACCCGACGACGACGCCCCAGAGCAGCAGGAGCTGCCAGACCTCCGTCATGAAGAAGGAGGCGACGATGCCGCCCATGATGAGGGCGAGCGCCGTCGACACCACCTGGCGGATGCCGAAATGGTTCATGAAGGCGGCGGCGAACGGGCCGAGCAGGCCGAAGAGCACCAGCCGCACGGCCATGGCCGAGGAGATGTCGGCAATATCCCAGCCGAACTCCTCGTGCAGAGGCTGGATCATGACACCGGCCGAGCCCATCGCGCCGGCGGTGGCCAGCATGGTGAGGAAGGTGGTCGCGGCCACCATCCAGCCGTAGTGAAGATTGCGGCCGGCCATCCAGCGGGCGACGCCTGTCGAGAACATCCGTAAATCCCTTCCCACCTGCGCTATGCAGCGCGATTTTCGGGTATATGCCCGCATTAGCGGGCATATACCCCTTTCAAGCCAAAAACTCAGAGCGCCGCGAGCAGTTCCCGCAGCCGTTCCGTACCGTCGGGACCCAAGCGGGCTTCGATCGCGTCCTGCACGCCATCCCATAGCGGCGAGCCTTCCCGCAGCACCGCGTGGCCGGGTTCTGCGATGGTCAGAACCGCCTCGCGCTGGTCCTTGCCGGGCTGGATCGCAATCAGCCCCATGCGCTCCAGCACCTTGGCGTTGCGGCCGACCGTCGACCGGTCGAGCTCGACACGCGTACCGAGATCCGTCAGCGAGACGGGCGCCATGCGATGGATATTTCGGAGCAGGCTGAACTGCGCGATGTTCACCCCCAGCGGCGCCAGCGCCTCGTCATAGTAGGACGAGACCCGTCGCGAGGCCTTGCGCAGCACGATGCAGTGACAGAGATCCCTGGACATTTTTTCGGGTATATACCCACAAACTCCCGGAAGCAAGGCCTGCCGCAACGCGGTCAGGCCTTCTTCATCCAGCGGCCGTCGCTGTTCTGCTGCCAGTAGGTGAGCTGGTGCCCCTCGCCTTTCAGGCGTTTCCAGTGCTCGCGCGCTGTTTCCACCTCGACCTGATCGTAGCCGTCGAACATGAAGATGACGCGTTCATAGGCATCGAGCGGCGGCGGCGCGGCACCGGCGACGAGGAAGCGCACCGTCGCACCGTTCGCATTGTCGAATGCGGTGGTCAGCAGCACCGGCTGCTCGGCGGGAAAGGCCTGCTCGTCGGTGCCATGCGGCAGGAAACTGTCCTCGCGGAAGGTCCAAAGATGCGTGTCGAGCGCATCGCGGCGCTCCGCATCGCCGGTCTGCACGACGACGCGCCAGCCGCGCTCGAGGCTCTTGTCGACGAGCGGCGGCAGCGCATCCTCGAGCTTCGATTCGGTCAGGTGGTAGAAGAGGACTTCGCTCACCCTCTCCTCACCCTTCGTAGTTCGCGCGCACCAGCTCATCCAGCAGGCGCACGCCGAAGCCCGAGCCCCAGGACTGGTTGATCTCGTCGGTCGGCGAGCCCATGGCGGTGCCGGCGATGTCGAGATGCGCCCAGGGCGTGTCCTTGACGAAGCGGTGCAGGAACTGCGCGGCGGTGATCGAGCCGGCATAGCGGCCGCCGGTGTTCTTCATGTCGGCGAACTTGCTGTCGATCATCTTGTCGTATTCGCGGCCGAGCGGCATGCGCCACAGGCGCTCATTCGTCGAAAGGCCGGCGGCGGTGAGGCGCGCGGAGAGCGTGTCGTCGTTGGAGAACAGGCCGGCATGGTGGCTGCCGAGCGCAACCATGACCGCGCCGGTCAGCGTTGCAAGGTTCACCATGAACTGCGGCTTGAAGGTCTCGTTGCAGTACCAGAGCGCATCGCACAGCACGAGGCGGCCTTCGGCATCGGTGTTGATGACCTCGATCGTCTGGCCGGACATCGACTTGACGATGTCGCCCGGGCGCTGGGCGTTGCCGTCGGGCATGTTTTCCACAAGTCCGAGAATGCCGACGACGTTCGCCTTCGCCTTGCGGGCGGCAAGCGTGTGCATCAGGCCGATGACGGCGGCAGCGCCGCCCATGTCGCCCTTCATGTCCTCCATGCCGGCGGCCGGCTTGATCGAGATGCCGCCCGTATCGAAGACGACGCCCTTGCCGATGAAGGCGATCGGCCGATCCTTGTCCTTGCCGCCCTTCCACTGCATGACGGCGAGGCGCGGCGGGCGCACGGAGCCCTGCGCGACGCCGAGCAGCGCCGCCATGCCGAGCTTCTTCATCTCGCGCTCGGTGAGAATATCCACCTCGACGCCGAGTTTTTCGAGCGCCTTGGCCTTGTCGGCGAACTCGACGGGGCCAAGCACGTTGGCCGGCTCGTTGACGAGGTTGCGGGCGAGAATCACGCCCTCGGCGACGGCATCGGACACCTCGTTCGCCTTCTTGGCGGCGCTCGCCACGGCGGTGACGACCGTCACCTTGACGGCCTTGCCGTTCTTCGCCTCGTCGTCGTCGCTCTTCTTCGTCTTGTAGGTGTCGAAGCTGTAGGCGCCGAGCTGCATGCCGAGGGCGAAATCGGCGGCGTTCTTTGCCGTCACGGTGGCGCCGGGCGCATCGAGATAGATCGTCACCTTCTCGGCGCGGCCGATCCTGCCGGCAGCGGCGCCGCCGGCCTTCAGCCAGTCATGAGCCACCAGCTTTTCCGCCTCGCCGAGGCCCAGCACGAGGATGCGGTCGACAGGGGCGCCGTGCGGCGCCAGAACGTCGAGCGTCTTCAGCGCCTTGCCCGAAAATTTCGCAACACCCGCCGCACGGGTGACGACACCTTCCGGATCGACCTCGCCGAGACCGGCCGGGGTCTCGTTCGCAATCTGCAGGAGGATCGCAAGGCCGCCCGAAGCGCGTGCCGTCTTTGCGAAACCGATGTCGAATCTGGAAGCCATGACTTACTCCGAATGAATGCCGGCAGGCCTGTCATCCCGCCAGGGAGGCCGCCAATCTCATCAATTCCTTGTCGCTTTTGCGGCGCTTGGCAAGATGCGACACCTTGTTTACAGATGGTTAGGCATGCTTGTTCGCCATAAATTTTCCTTGGCCGGAGAGACTCCCGCCTATGGCATCAGCCTGAAGAAAGCTTATATGCCCATGGCTGTTCCGATGGGTGCCCCCGCACGAGGCCGGAGCCGCTTGTCGGAAACGCGGACGAAACGATGAAACTGATCGAGCGCTATATCCTGCGGCGGGCGTCGCTCATGTTCGTCGCCACGCTTGTGCCCCTGCTCGGCATCGTCTGGGTCACGCAGGCGCTCGGCAGCATCAATCTCGTCACCGACAGCGGCCAGTCGATCTTCGCCTTCCTGAAGCTGGCGTCGCTGGTCCTGCCTTCGGTCATCCCGATCATCCTGCCCTTCGCACTCGTTATCGGCGTGTCGCAGACGCTGACCGTGATGAACTCCGATTCGGAGCTGACCGTGCTGAATTCGGCCGGCGCCTCGCGCATGACGATCATCCGGCCCGTGATGATCCTCGCCGTGGCGATGAGTTTCGTCTCCTTCGCCGTCGACAACTTCGTCGAACCCTATTCGCGCACCGCCGTGCGCAAGATGATCGCCACGGCCCATGCCGACATGCTGTCCGCCGTCGTGCAGGAAAACACCTTCCGCAAGATCACCGACGGCCTCTATGTGCAGGTGGCGGAGCGGCGCAATGGCGGCGTGCTATCCGGCCTCTTCGTCGCCGATACGCGCGACCCGCGCTTCGAGCTCGTCTACTATGCCCGCGAGGGCGCGGTGGACGAGAACAGCTCGGCGCTCGTCATGAAGGACGGCGAGGTGCACCGCAAGCTGCCGGACGGCAACGTCTCGATCATCAAGTTCGATTCCTATGCCTTCGACCTTGCCGACCTCACCCAGAGCGTCGGCAAATCCAACATCAGGGCCAAGGATCGCGATCTCATCTATCTCTTCGACCCGGATCCCAACGATCCGCAATACAAGAAGAACCCCGGCGCCTTCACCGCCGAGATCCACCGCCGCTTCACCGAATGGCTCTTCCCGGCGGTCTTCGGCCTCATCGCGCTCGTCGTCAGCGGCGATGCCCGCTCGCACCGCGAGGCGCGCGTCCATCCGATGATCACGGCGCTGCTGACCGCCCTCTTCGTGCGCTGGACGAGCTTCTACGCATCGAACAACGCGGACGATTCCGCCTTTTACATTCCCATCATGTACCTCATTCCGGCCATCACCGCGGCGCTGGCGATCCGCTATCTCGGGCGCAACAAGAGCCTCGACATTCCCGTGACGCTGGGCGAGCGGCTGACGGACCTGCGCGACCGGCTCATGACCCGCTTTTCGCGGGCGAGCTCCACCTCCGCCGGCGGGAGCGGCACGCCATGATCCCGACGCTCGGCTTCTATTTCTTCCGCCGCTACATCATCACCACCGTCTGGTTCCTGCTCGGCATCTTCTCGCTGATCTTCATCATCGATTTCAGCGAGATGTCGAACCGTGTCGGCGTGCTGCCGGGCTATACCATCACCAGCGGCCTCCTGGTGACGGCTCTGCGCATCCCGACTATCCTGATGCAGACCGTGCCCTTCGTCGCGCTCTTTGCCGGCATGGCAGCGCTGATCTCGCTCAACCGGCGCTACGAACTCGTCGTCACGCGCGCGGCGGGCATTTCGGTCTGGCAGTTCCTGCGCCCCTTCATCATCGGCGCCTTCCTGTTCGGCATCACCGCCGTACTGGCCATCAATCCGATCGCCGCCTGGGGCTCGAAGAAGGCCGCGGAGCTGGAAGCGGGCTGGGGCGCCAGCAACGCCGCACGCACCGAGACCGCCGTACCGTGGCTGCGCCAGATCTACGGCAACGACCAGGCGATCATCGGCGCCAAGGCCGTTCTCGACGGCGGTACGCGCCTTGTGAACGTCACCGTTATCCACTTCGATCCCGACGGCCGCATCGTTCTGCGGCAGGACGCCGATTCGGCGACCTTGGAAGATGGTTACTGGTTGCTTAAGAACGTGCACGAGACGCGCAACGGCGAATTGCCGGTCCGTCTCGACGAGGTACAGCTTCGTACCAACCTGAAACGGGAATTCGTTCAGGAGAGCCTCGAAAAGCCTGAATCCATTCCGTTTTTGAGCCTTGGACGCAAGATCGAGGCGGCCAAGTCCTTCGGCTTCCCCACGGATGCAATGGAAACCCAGTTCCATTCCATGCTGTCCCTGCCGCTGCTTCTGGTTGCCATGACGCTGATCGCAGCCTGTGTATCATTGAAATTTAGCCGGTTTAATCAATCGCGTGCGGTGATTCTGGGTGGCATCCTGTCGGGCTTCATGCTTTATGTCGTCACCGTGCTTGTGAAAGCATTCGGAAGCAGCGGTGTTGTACCTCCGTTCGTTGCGGCCTGGCTCCCAGTGGTCGTCGCAATGTCCTTGGGCGCGACGATTCTTCTCCATCAGGAGGATGGCTAGTGGCGGCAGGCGACCGCAAAACGAATCGGTGGTTGAAAGCCGCCCTGCTTGCAGGTGCGGCCATGTGCGCCATCGTGTCCGCGCTCCCCGCCCGGGCGCAGGCACCCGACATCCAGTCGATGGAACCGAAGATTTCCGACGACGCCAAGCTGCTGCTGGCGGCCAACGAGCTCGTCTATAACAAGGATACGGAAAAGGTGATCGCCCGCGGCGCGGTGCAGATCAACTATGGCGGCTACAAGCTCGTCGCGCGCCAGGTCGAGTACAACCAGCAGACCGGCCGCCTGACGGCGCATGGCAATATCGAGCTCATCGAGCCGACCGGCAATCGCGTCTATGGCGACGAGATGGACCTGTCGGACGATTTCGCCAACGGTTTCGTCAATGCGCTGCGCATCGAGACCACGGACCTTACCAAGCTGGCGGCAACCAGCGGCGAGCGCGTCAACGGCGAGGAGATGATCCTCAACCACGCCGTCTACACCGCCTGCACGCCCTGTGCCACCAACCCCACGCACCGCTCGCTCTGGCAGGTCAAGGCCGAGCGCGTCGTGCAGAACGGCCGCACCAAGACCATCCGCATGGAGCGCGCGCGCTTCGAGATGTTCGGCAAGCCGATCGCCTATATTCCCGTGCTGGAAGTGCCGGACCATACGGTCAAGCGGAAGAGCGGTTTCCTCTTCCCGCAATTCAGCTACGAGCAGAAGCTCGGCCTCGGCATCACGACGCCCTATTATTTCGCCATCGCGCCGGACATGGACGCGACCCTCTCGCCGACCGTCCTGACCCGTCAGGGCTTCCTCGTCGAGGGTGAATTCCGCAAGCGCTTCCACAACGGCCAGATCACGCTGCGTGCTGCCGGCATCGACCAGTGGAACCCCGGTGTGTTCACCGCCGGCACGAGTGACCGGCGCGACGACTTCCGCGGCATGGTTGCCTCCGAAGGCCGCTTCAAGATCAATCCCCGCTGGTCCTTCGGCTGGGATGTCATGGCGCAGACCGACAACAACTTCTCGCGCACCTACGATCTCGATGGCCTGGAAGACCGTATCCACGTCAACCAGATCTACCTGACCGGCCTTGGCGACCGGAACGTCTTCGACCTGCGCTCGTTCTATTTCGACGTGCAGGACGCCGATCCGCAGGACCGTCTGGAGCGCAAGCAGGCGATCGCCCAGACGCTCGACCACGAATATATCGTGCCGCAGCCGGTGCTTGGCGGCGAGCTGTCGATCACCACGAACATCACCAATGTCGAACGCGACCTGCGCGACGCCTACAGCGTGCGCGGCAACGACCGCTTCCGCGGCCTTGCCGGCGGCACGACGCGGCTGACCAGCGAGGTCGAATGGCGGCGCCAGTTCGTCGTGCCGGGCGGCCTTGTTCTGACCCCCCTGCTCGCGGCGCGCGGCGATATCCACCGCCTCGACATGACCGACCCGGGCCTCGGCTATGCCGGCAACTATGTCGACGACAACAGCACGACCCGCACGATGCTGACCGCCGGCCTCGAAGCCCGTTATCCGATCCTGGCGACGACCGACTACAGCACGCATCTCTTCGAGCCGATCGCACAGATCTACCTGCGTCCGGACGAAGACCATGCCGGCGGCCTGCCGAACGAGGACGCCCAGAGCTTCGTCTTCGACGCCACCAACCTCTTCGAGCGCGACAAGTTTTCCGGCTTCGACCGGATCGAGGGCGGTTCGCGCGCCAATCTGGGCCTGCGTTATACCGGCACCTTCGACAACGGCCTTCGCCTGCGCTCGATCATCGGCCAGTCTTTCCATCTAGGCGGCGTGAACTCCTTCGCAACGCCCGATCTCGTCAATGTCGGCGCCAATTCGGGCCTGGAGACGGATTCGTCCGACTATGTCGGCATGGCCGGCATCGATCTGCCGAACGGCCTGTCGATTGCCCACAGTGCGCGCCTCGACAAGGATGACTTCTCGATGCGTCGTGCCGACACCTCGGTGCGCTTCGACGGTGCCCGCTTCGAGACGGAAATCACCTATACGCGCATCGCCGCGCAACCGGCCTATGGTCTGGCGGACGATTCCAGCGAAATCCAGAGCGCCGCGGCCTTCAAGTTCCAGGACTACTGGTCGGTGTTCGGGTCGCTGACCTACGACATCAAGCGCCAGAGCCTGTCGCGCAACGGCATCGGCTTCTCCTATGACGATCGCGACACCGTGTTCTCGATCGTCTACGAGCAGACGCGCGACAAATCCGGCACGACGGCGAACGACTGGTCGATCGGTGCGCGGCTGATGTTCCGCACGCTCGGCGACATCAATGTCGGCGACACGACGCTGACCGGCTTCGAGTAAGCGTCGCCGCGCTCTTGTCATCGTTTGGCCGCATGTATTATGCACATCCGGGAGAAACGCCCGCCGGTGAAGGCCTCCTGCGTGGACGGCATTCCCGCACGAACGACACCGGTGCGCGCGAAATGGGTTTGGGAAAGGGACTGGCATGACGGGCAGACACTCTCTGGTTCGCTCCATGATGATGGGCGTGGCACTTGCCGCTGCGGCGACGATCGCGGTTCCGGCCGGCACGGTCCAGGCCGCAAGCGGCATCGTGGCCGTCGTCAACAACACGCCGGTCACCTCGGGCGAGATCGAGCGCCGCGCCGCCTTCTTGCGCCTGCAGCGCGCCGGCGGGAACCTGCGCGCCAAGGCTCGCGAGCAGATGATCGACGAAGTGCTCAAGCGCACGGAGATCCTGCGTCTCAAGATGTCCGTCAGCAGTTCCGAGGTGGAGGCCGCCTATGCGCGCTTTGCCGCCTCCAACAAGATGTCGACACAGCAGCTCGGCGAGATCCTGAACCGCGCCGGCGTCGGTTCGGATCACTTCAAGCAGTATATCGCCATCCAGATGAGCTGGCCGCGCGTCGTCAATGCCCGCTATGGCGCCGCCAAGGACAGCAAGACCCTGGTCCAGCGCATGCAGGAGAACGGCGGCAAGAAGCCGGTCACCACCGAATATTTCCTCAAGCAGGTCATCTTCGTCGTGCCGGAAAAGCGCCGCAACGCCATTCTCGGCAAGCGCAAGCAGGAAGCCGAAGCCTCGCGTTCGAAATTCCCCGGCTGCGAACAGGCCAAGGTCTTCGCCGCGACCATGCGTGACGTCTCGATCCGCGATCTCGGCCGCGTCCTGGCGCCGGAGATGCCGGAAGACTGGAAGCCGTTCATCGAGAAGGCGAACGGCATGACGACGGGCACGCGCGTCACCGAGCGCGGCGTCGAATACCTCGCCATCTGCAAGAAGCGCGAGGTCAACGACGACGTGGCGGCCGAAATGGTCTTCCGCGCCGAGGACCTCAGCAAGGCCAAGAGCAACGAAGGCGACGAGAACAGCGAGAAGTACATCGCCGAACTGCGCAAGAAGGCGACGATCACCGAACGTTGATACCCGGAGCTCCGCCCGGCGCTTCCCATGAAGCGCTGCTGCAGAGGCGTTCCCCTTTCAACCCGCTGACCGGCAGGGTCTCCATGACGACGACAAGTTTTCCTCCGCTGGCTCTCACCATGGGCGATCCGGCGGGGATCGGGCCTGATATCACGCTCGCCTTGTGGTCGGCCCGCAGGGCGCTCTCCCTGCCGCCCTTCCTTTTCATCGGCGATGCCGCCGTGTTGCGCACACGCGCCGCAGCTCTCGGGATCGATGTCACCGTCGCGCTGGCGGAGCCGGAAACGGCAACCGCCCTCTTCCCGGACGCCCTGCCGGTGCTTGCCTGCGACTGCACCGTGCCGGCTGTCGCCGGCTCGCCCGATTCCCGCAACGCCGCCGCCATCACCGGCGCGATCGAGACCGCGGTCACGCTGACATTCGCCGGCCGCACCGCCGCCGTGGTGACGAACCCGATCGCCAAGGCCGTGCTCTACGATGCCGGCTTCGGCTTTCCCGGCCATACGGAATTCCTCGCGGACCTCGCTGCACGGAAAACGGGACGACAGGCCCTGCCCGTCATGCTGCTGGCCGGGCCGAAGCTGCGCAGCGTGCCCGTCACCATCCACATTCCCCTGAAGGATGTGCCGGACATGCTGACGGAAGAGTTGATCGTGGAGACGGCGACCATCACCGAGCGCGACCTGCGTCAGCGCTTCGGCATTGCTCGTCCGCGCCTAGCGCTTGCCGGGCTCAACCCGCATGCCGGCGAAGGCGGTGCGCTGGGCCTTGAGGACGATGCCATCGTGCGCCCGGCCGTGGAGCGGCTGCAGGCAGCCGGCATCGACGCGGTCGGCCCGCTGCCGGCCGACACGATGTTCCACGACGCCGCACGCGCCACCTATGACGTCGCGCTCTGCATGTATCACGACCAGGCGCTGATCCCTGCCAAGGCGCTCGGCTTCGACGATTCCGTCAATGCCACGCTTGGCCTGCCCTTCATCCGCACCTCGCCGGATCATGGAACGGCCTTTTCGCTGGCCGGCAAGGGCATCGCCAAGCCCGACAGCCTGCTCGCCGCCCTTCGCCTCGCCCACGACCTCGCCCTACATGAACGGGCCGCAAAGGAGACCGCCTGATGGCTGCACTCGACGGGCTGCCGCCGCTTCGCGATGTCATCCAGCGCCACGGGCTGGATGCGAAGAAGGCGCTTGGCCAGAACTTCCTGCTCGACCTCAACCTCACCCAGAAAATCGCCCGCACCGCCGGCCCGATCGAAAACCATACGGTGATCGAGGTCGGTCCCGGCCCGGGCGGCCTGACGCGCGCCATCCTGGCGCTCGGCGCAAAGCGCGTGATCGCCATCGAGCGCGACGCGCGCTGCCTGCCCGCGCTCGCCGAAATCGCGGAGCACTATCCGGGCCGTCTGACGGTCATCGAAGGGGACGCGCTGAAGACGGATTTCGAGGCGCTGGCGCCGGGCGAACCGGTGCGCATCATCGCGAACCTGCCCTACAATGTCGGCACGCAGCTCCTCGTCAACTGGCTGCTGCCGAAAGCCTGGCCGCCCTTCTGGGAATCGCTGACGCTGATGTTCCAGCGTGAGGTGGGCCTGCGCATCGTGGCGGAAGAGAACGACGACCACTACGGTCGGCTCGGCGTGCTCTCAGGCTGGCGCACCCATGCCCACATGGCCTTCGACGTTCCGCCCCAGGCTTTTACCCCGCCACCGAAGGTCACCTCGTCGGTCGTGCATCTGGAACCGGTGCCCAACCCCTTGCCCTGCGATGTGGCCGCGCTGGAGCGCACCACCCATGCCGCCTTCGGCCAGCGCCGCAAGATGCTGCGCCAGAGCGTCAAGTCGCTCGGCGGCGAAGCCCTCTTGGCGCGCGCGGAGATCGACCCGCAGCGACGGGCCGAGACGCTGAGCGTGGAAGAGTTCGTACGGCTGGCGAACGCGTTGTAGGCTTTAAACAGCCCCTCATCCGGCCTGCCGGCCACCTTCTCCCCGCAAGCGGGGCGAAGGGACAGGCCGATCCGTTTTCCTCAACCAATGCCGTTTACAGGGCAAGTCCTCTCCCCGCTTGCGGGGAAAGGGGTAGAGTGAGGGACAATCCCACGAAAAGAGGATGCGAACGAACGCCTACAAAGCCGGCTTTTCCGTCACCAGCTTCGTCACGAACTCGAACAGGCCATGCCGCCGGTCGCGGCGCAGGCGTTCGGCCTTGACGATGCTCTGCACGGCGTCGAAGGCGACGGAGAGGTCATCGTTGAGGATGACATAGTCGTATTCCCGCCAGTGCTCGATCTCGGCACGGGAATTGGCGAGACGGGTCTGGATGACCTCTTCCGTATCCTCGGCTCTCCGGTGCAGTCGCGATTGCAGCTCCGTCATCGAGGGCGGCAGGATGAAGATCGAGACCACGTCGGCCGGCATCTTCTCCTGCAGCTGCTGGGCGCCCTGCCAGTCGATGTCGAACAGCATGTCGCGGCCGGCGGACATCGCCTCCTCCACCGGCTCGCGCGGCGTGCCGTAGAAGTTGCCGTGCACCTCGGCCCATTCGAGCAGCGCATCGCTGTCGCGCAGCCGCTCGAACTCCTTGTGGTTGATGAAATGGTAGTGGCGCCCGGCGATCTCGCTGGCCCGGCGCTGGCGGGTCGTGACGCTGACCGACAGGCTGAGTCCGGGATCGGCCTCCAGGAGATTGCGGGCGATGGTCGACTTGCCGGCGCCCGACGGCGAGGAGATGACGAGCATGAGCCCGCGGCGTTCGATTTGGATATGCTTCGACGGCTCGGCCATGGCCTACTCCAGATTCTGGACCTGTTCCCTGAACTGATCGATGACGACCTTCAGTTCGATACCCGCAGCCGTTACAGCAGCGGCGTTCGACTTGGAACAGATCGTATTCGATTCCCGGTTAAATTCCTGTGCGAGAAAATCGAGCTTGCGGCCGATCGGCCCGCCTTCGGCGATCAGCTCCCGCGCCGCGGCGACGTGTCCCTTCAGCCGGTCGATCTCCTCGCGCAGGTCCGCCTTGGTGGCAAGCAGCGCCGCCTCCTGGTGCAAGCGGTCGCGGTCGAGCGCCGTCGTTCCCTGCAGGAGTACGGCGACCTGGGCCGAAAGCCGCTCGGCAATGGCCGAAACGCTGCGTGAGGGATCGGCCTCGACGGTCGCCGTCAACGTCTCGACGCGGGCGACCTGGCCGAGCAACACCCCGGCAAGCGCCACGCCCTCCTTGCAGCGCATCTCGGCAAGACAGCGGATCGCCTCCAGGAGCCCCGTGCGGATATCGGCATCGCGCGCCACGCGCTCGGCCTCGCTCTCGTCAGCCTCGCGGAAATCGACGACGCCGCGCATGGCGAGCAGCGTGTCGAGCTTGAGCGGCGCCGGATCGATCTTGCCGGCCAGCTGCTCGCGCAGCGCCAGCACGGCCGCAAGCGCACCCTGGTTCACCACCGCCTCGACCTGGGCTTCGCTGACGCTGACGGAGAGGCCGATCTGGAGGTTGCCGCGCGCGAGGGTCTCACCTGCAAGGCGCCGCACATCGCTCTCCAGCGCCTCGAAGCCGGGTGGCAGGCGCAGCCTGATGTCGAGACCCTTGCCGTTGACCGAGCGAAGCTCCCAGACCCAGCGCGTGCGCCCGCTGGTTCCCTCGACCCGCGCAAAGCCGGTCATCGATTGCAATGTCATGTCGTCCTCCTGTGGCGCCCGGCGACGGCAGGTCAAGCCGGAAGGCGGGGCAGCCGAAACGCGCGGCAGGCGCGAAAACCATCCCCCAAAGTGGAGCAGTTTCACGGGGTTGGAAACGGGGGAGCGCCGGGAACGATACGCGATCCACATCAAAGGTGGGGATGAACAGGAAAGCATGCCCCGGAATACGAAAAGGCCCCGGATTTGCCGGGGCCTTCAGCATGAAAAAAGGCGTTCTTACTGCGAGCCTGCCGCTTCCGCCTCTTTGGCGGCTTCGGCCGCCTTTTCCGCTTCCAGCTTGCGCCAGCGGCGGACATTCTGGTTGTGCTCGTCCAGCGTCTCGGCGAAGACGTGACCGCCCGTGCCGTCGGCGACGAAGTAGAGATCCGGCGTGCGCGACGGATTGGCGACCGCCTCGAGGGCGGCACGGCCCGGATTGGCGATCGGCGTCGGCGGCAGGCCCTTGATGATATAGGTGTTGAACGGCGTCTGCTTCTCAAGATCCGACTGGTAGATCGGGCGGTCAGCCGGCTTACCGTCGCCACCGAAGATGCCGTAGATGATCGTCGGATCGGACTGCAGGCGCATGCCCTTGTCCAGGCGGTTGAGGAAGACCGAGGCGACGCGCGGCCGCTCGTCGGCCCGGCCCGTCTCCTTCTCGACGATCGAGGCGAGCGTGACGAACTCCTCGCGCGTGGCGATTGGCAGATTGTCGTCGCGGCGTTCCCATATCTGGTCGATCAGCGCCTTCTGCGCATCCTGCATCTGGTGCAGGATGTCGCCACGCTTCGTACCGCGGGAGAACTTGTAGGTATCGGGCATCAGCGAGCCTTCGGCCGGCAGGTCGGCCGGCAGATCGCCTTCGAGTACCGGATCGTCGGACAGGCGCTTGAATATCTGCTTGACCGTCAGCCCCTCCGGCACGGAAACGCTGTAGAGGATCGACTTGCCCGACTTCAGGAGTTCGACGATCTCGCGCATCGTCGCACCGGACTTGATCTCGTATTCGCCGGCCTTCAGCGTCTCGCCGTCGAGATAGATGCGCGAAAGCACACGGAAAACGCGGCTGTCCGTGATGATGTTGTTGCGCTCGAGATTGGCCGCGATCTCGTTCGTGCCGGCGCCGCCACGCACGATGAAGTTCGTGTTGGCCGTCAGCGGGCCCTGTTCCTCGTAGCTCTTCACGCCGTAATAGAAGATGCCGATGCCGATGATCGTGGCGAAGACGACCACGGTCATGACGAAATTCAGGAAGATGACGATCTGGCTGCGCGCCTTGCGCGAGCGGCGCTTGCTCGGCGGCTGCGGCACCTGTTCCGGCCGGAGGGCCTCATTGGCGGACTTGGGAATGATGCGCGACTGGCCGGAGGCCTCGCCGCGGCCAAACTGCGTCTCGCCGGGTTCGTTCGTGTCGCTCACGGACTGTCCTCATGTTCGGGCATTGCTCGACTGTCTTCCAGCAGAGCAATACGGCAAAAGCAGGATGGGCCTGCCCTGCGCATTCGGGTGTGTAGCGTGCCGGGGCAGAAGCCCCGGTTCAGGCGTAGCGCTTGAGAACCAGCGACGCATTCGTTCCGCCGAAGCCGAACGAATTGGACAGCGCCACGTTGATCTCGCGCTTGCGCGCCTTGTGCGGCACCAGGTCGATCGCCGTCTCGACGTCGGGATTGTCGAGGTTCAGCGTCGGCGGAGCGATATTGTCACGGATCGCCAGCGCCGTGAAGATCGCCTCGACGGCGCCGGCGGCGCCGAGCAGATGGCCGATCGCCGACTTGGTGGACGACATGGAGACGCGCGATGCGGCATCGCCGACCAGACGCTCCACCGCACCAAGCTCGATCGTGTCGGCCATGGTGGAGGTGCCGTGTGCGTTGATATAGTCGAGCTCGCTTGCCGGAATGCCAGCGCGCTTCAGCGCCATCTGCATGCAGCGATAGGCGCCGTCGCCGTCTTCCGACGGCGCGGTGATGTGGTAGGCATCGCCCGAAAGACCGTAACCGACGACTTCGGCGTAGATCTTCGCGCCGCGCGCCTTCGCGTGCTCCAGCTCTTCCAAGATGACGACGCCGGCGCCCTCGCCCATGACGAAGCCGTCGCGATCCCGGTCATAGGGGCGCGAGGCGGCGGTCGGGTCGTCGTTGCGGTCGGTGGAGAGCGCCTTGCAGGCGGCAAAGCCGGCGAGCGCGATGCGGCAGATCGGCGATTCGGCACCGCCCGCCACCATGACGTCAGCATCGCCCAGCGCGATCAGGCGGCTGGCATCGCCAATGGCGTGCGCGCCGGTCGAGCAGGCGGTGACGACGGAATGGTTCGGGCCGCGCAGCTTGTGCTTGATGGAGACCTGGCCGGAGGCGAGGTTGATCAGGCGGCCGGGAATGAAGAAGGGCGAGACGCGGCGCGGACCCTTGTCGCGCAGCGTGTAGCCGGCCTCGACGATGCCATCGAGGCCGCCGATACCCGAGCCGATGAGCACGCCGGTCGCGATCTGGTCCTCGTCGGTCTTCGGATGCCAGCCGGCGTCTGCCAGCGCCATGTCGGCGGCAGCGACGGCGTAGACGATGAAAGGATCGACCTTGCGCTGCTCCTTCGGTTCCATCCACTGGTCGGCATTGTAGGTACCGCCGGTACCGTCGCCGAGGGGAATGGAGCAGGCTATCTTTGCAGGGAGGTCATCGACCTCGAAGGTGGTTACCCTGGCAGCGCCGCTGCGGCCTTCGAGAAGCCGGCTCCAGGTAACTTCGGTGCCACAGCCAAGCGGGGATACCATGCCGGTACCCGTGATAACGACACGCCTCATCGTCCGTGATCCACCCTTATGTATTCTATGTCTATTGCCCCAAGAGGAGGTGCGGCCCGGGAAGGCCGGGACGGGCCACCCGAAGGAGGCCCGCCGGAATGTTCGATCAGGCCTGGGCCTTCTCGATGAACTTGACGGCGTCGCCGACCGTCAGGATCGAGTCAGCCGCATCGTCCGGGATCTCGACGCCGAATTCTTCTTCGAACGCCATGACCAGTTCGACGGTGTCGAGCGAGTCCGCGCCAAGATCATCGATGAAGCTTGCGCCTTCGCTGACCTTTTCGGCGTCAACACCCAGATGATCAATGACAATTTTCTTTACGCGTTCTGCTACGTCGCTCATGTCGGATTCCTCGACCTTTGTTTTTGATCGGCGCCTGTCACGGCACCGGACACTCAACACGCCCGATGTGCCTCAAGAACACATCCGGCAATCCCTTCAACTGGCAATGCGGCATTGACGATACTGTTGCGTACCGCCTGAACGCGCGAGGCATTTGCCGATCGACTGCTGACAGTCATGGCCCGATTAACACGGTTTAAGTCTGCCGCAAAGTCCGAAAATGCCCGGTGCGCCAGCGGTCAACATGCTATTCGTGCTGCAACGCCGGGCACTTGGCCCTGTATCAGATCATCGCCATGCCGCCGTTCACATGCAGCGTCTGGCCTGTCATGTAGGACGCTTCCGAGGAGGCGAGATAGGCGACGGCGGATGCAACTTCCGCGCCGGTGCCCATGCGCTTCATCGGAATGGCGCCCATGATGGCTTCCTTCTGCTTGTCGTTCAGCTTGCCGGTCATCGCGCTTTCGATGAAGCCGGGCGCGACGCAGTTGACCGTGACGTTGCGGGTGGCGATCTCCTGCGCGAGCGACTTGGTGAAGCCGATCATGCCGGCCTTGGAGGCGCAATAGTTCGCCTGGCCCGGATTGCCGGTGACGCCGACGACGGAGGTGATGTTGATGATGCGGCCGTAGCGGCGGCGCATCATCGGATGGGTGAGCTCGCGCGTCAGGCGGAACACGGCCGTGAGGTTGACTTCCAGAACCGCATCCCAGTCGTCGTCGCTCATGCGCACGAAGAGACCGTCCTTGGTGATGCCGGCATTGTTGACGAGGATGTCGACGCCGCCGAGATCGGCTTCCGCCTTCTCGCCCAGCGCCTTGACTTCGGCGCGGTCGGAGAGGTTTGCCGGGAAGATGTGGACGCGCTCGCCAAGCTCATTGGCAAGCGTTTCGAGCTTTTCGACGCGCGTGCCATGCAGGCCGACGATGGCGCCTTGGGCATGGAGGATGCGGGCGATCTCTTCGCCGATGCCACCGGAAGCGCCGGTAACGAGAGCCTTGCGGCCGGAAAGATCAAACATGGTTCCGTTCCTTTAAGATTAGATCAACCGATGAGGGCTGCGAGCGCGCTGTCGATATCGGCGGGCGTGTTGATGGCGATGCCGGTGACGGACTTGTCGATGCGGCGGGCAAGGCCCGTCAGCACCTTGCCGGAACCGACCTCATAAAGCGTGGTGACATTGTTTGCCGCGAACCATTCGACCGTCTCGCGCCAGCGCACCTGGCCGGTGACCTGCTCGACGAGCAGGCGGGCGATCTCCTGCGGCTCACTGACCGGAGCCGCGCGTACATTGGCAATGACGGGCACGACCGGCGCCTTGACCGAAACGCCTGCCAGCGCCTCGCGCATGGCGTCGGCGGCCGGGCCCATCAGGGCGGAATGGAAAGGGGCGGAGACGGACAGCATCAGCGCACGCTTGGCACCCTTTTCCGTCGCAAGCCGGGCCGCGACCTCGACGGCCGGCTTGGAGCCGGAAATGACGAGCTGGCCACCGCCGTTGTCGTTGGCGATCTGGCAGCTGCCGCCGGTGGAGGCTTCCTTGCAGATGGCTTCGACATCCGCCTGTTCCAGGCCGATGATGGCAGCCATCGCGCCTTCGCCGACCGGGACCGCGGACTGCATGGCATTGCCTCGGATGCGCAGAAGGCGTGCCGTATCGGCCAGCGTGAAGGTTCCGGCGGCACAGAGCGCCGAATATTCGCCGAGCGAGTGTCCGGCGACATAGGAGACCTGATCCTTCAGCGACAGGCCGCGCGCCTCGAGCACGCGCATGACGGCGATCGACACGGCCATCAGCGCCGGCTGGGCGTTGGCCGTCAGCGTCAGCGTTTCTTCCGGTCCTTCGAACATGATGGCGGAAAGCTTCTGACCGAGCGCCTCGTCGACTTCCGCGAAAACGGCGCGCGCCTCCGGGAAGGCTTCCGCGAGATCCTTGCCCATGCCGACGGCCTGGCTGCCCTGGCCGGGGAAGGTGAATGCTACGCTCATAGGGGTCTCTCCCGTCTCATGTTTTCTTTTCCATTCACATTCCGACCCGGCGAGTCAAGGCGTGCGGCAGGCTTCCGGCACCTCAAAGCCGGCATTTCCAAGGCCTTCACACAGGGAAAAGGCGCTTTCCGTCTTGCGATTCACGAGGAGCCGCCTACAGTCGCGCCGTTTCCACAACAGGATTTCTCCTCCCATGAAGTATAATCCGCTTGGCCGGACCGGCATCAGCGTGTCGGAAATCTGCCTTGGCACGATGACCTGGGGCTCGCAGAACAGCGAGAAGGACGCGCACGACCAGCTCGACTATGCGTTCGCCCACGGTGTGAACTTTATCGATACTGCCGAACTCTATCCGACGACACCGCTTTCCGCAGAAACCTACGGCGACACCGAACGCTTCATCGGCACGTGGATGCAGGCGCGCGGCAACCGCGAGAAGGTCATCCTCGCCACCAAGGTCGCCGGCCCCGGCCGCCCCTATATCCGCGGCGGCGCGCCGATGAACCGTGCCGGCATCCTCGAAGCCATCGACGGCAGTCTCCAGCGGCTGAAGACCGACTATGTCGACCTCTACCAGCTGCACTGGCCGAACCGCGGGCATTATCATTTCCGCAACGCCTGGAGCTACGACCCGTCGAAGCAGGATCGCGAGGCGGTTGCCGCCGAGCTGGCGGAAGCCCTCGAAACCGTCGGGGAGCTCGTCAAGGCCGGCAAGGTGCGGGCCCTCGGCCTTTCCAACGAGACGGCCTGGGGCACGATGCAGTTCCTGCGCCACGCCGAGGCCAGGGGCCTGCCGCGCGTCGCCTCGATCCAGAACGAATACAATCTGCTCTACCGGGCCTATGACCTCGACCTTGCCGAAGTCTCGCACCACGAGGATATCGGCCTGCTCGCCTATTCGCCGCTCGCTGCCGGACTTCTGACGGGCAAGTATCTCGACGGCGCCCGCCCCGAGGGGTCGCGCCTGACGAAGAACGGCGACCTCGGCGGCCGCTACCAGCCGCTTCAGGAGCCGGCCGTGCGCGCCTATGTGGACCTTGCCAAGGAGCACGGGCTCGACGCCGGCCAGATGGCCCTCGCCTTCTGCCTGGCGCGGCCCTTCATGGCCTCCGTCATCATCGGCGCGACGTCGATGGAGCAGCTGAAGACGGATATCGGCGCGGTCGACGTAACTCTCTCGGCCGACGTGACGAATGGCATCCGCCGCATCCACCGTCTCTATCCGGCGCCGATCTGACAAGAAGCGGGCGGCCATTGGCCGCCCGTCTCTTATCCTCCGAAAGGGTTCGCGACTCAGCCACGCCGGGCCGCCTCGATGGCGGCGACGTCGATCTTCTTCATCGTCATCATCACGTTGAAGGCGCGTTTCGCCTCGTCGCCACCGGCGGCAAGCGCATCCATGAGGACGCGCGGCGTGATCTGCCAGGAGATACCCCATTTGTCCTTGCACCAGCCGCACTCGCTTTCCTGCCCGCCATTGCCGACGATCGCATTCCAGTAACGGTCGGTCTCTTCCTGATCCTCCGTGGATATCTGGAAGGAGAAGGCTTCGTTGTGCTTGAAGGTCGGCCCGCCGTTCAGGCCGATGCACGGAATGCCGGCGACCGTGAAGCCGACGACCAGCACTTCTCCCTGCTTGCCATCGGGGTAATCGCCCGGCGCACGGGTGACATCGCCCACGGCGCTGTCGGGAAACGTCGCGGCATAAAAGCGGGCGGCCGCTTCGGCATCCTTGTCAAACCACAGGCAGATCGTGTTCTTCGGCATTGGTGCATCCTCCATCCGGTTACGAGGCCATCGATCGCGGCCCATGCAGTGTAGACGTTCGGCGCGGCCGCGACCCGACACCGGGCTTCAAAAAAACCGAGACGACGAAAGAAACCCGCCGTTGCCGACGGGTTTCTTTTCGCCCTGCTCTTTGCGGGGTGACGTTACGGCATGGTCGTGGTCGCGCCACCACCTTCGGCGGGCTGCTGGCCGCCGCTCGGCTGGCCTTCCAGCGGCTGCGTGCCGGTAGCACCGCCCGTCTGGCCATCCGTTGCCGTGCCGCCGGCCGGCGTCGTGTCCGTCGTGCCGATGGCCGAGGTGTTGGCATTCGGGTCGACGCCGTCACCCGGCGTTCCGCTGCCGACGAAATAGAAGATGCCCACGGCAACGAGCACTGCGAGAATCACGGCCACTGCCCAGCCGCCCGTGCCACTCCCGCTGCTCTGGTTCACGACGGTCGGTCCGCGGTCATCCACCGGACGCGTCGCGCGATCTTCCGGGGGACGATTGACAAGGTTCGGGTCTTGCATGTCTGTCACTCCATCTGGTTGGATCGGAATGAACAACGCGGCGTCTTCCATTTGGTTCCCGCCCTGTTGCAAAACGGGTCAGCACGCTTCTGGAGTGCAAGACTTGCTTTCCGCCGGAAAATCCGTATAAGGCGCGCTGTTCAACACACCCGGTCAATCGGCTGGTGGCTGAACGGAGGGCCGGCGATCCCAAAAGACCGCCGTTGGAGCCAAGGGCTCCGGCCTCCCGTGTCTCCGCTCTCGACCGTCTGGATTAACGCTTTTCTTGCTTCGGGCTTCCCGCCCTTGAGAACTGTCGTTGAGGCTTGGCGCCGGTTTCGGGTGTAAACGCAAGAAAGGCAAAGCCACATGGCTCTTTACGAACATGTATTCCTGGCCCGCCAGGACGTGTCCGCCCAGCAGGTCGACGCTCTCGTCGAACAGTACAAGGGTGTGATCGAATCGCTCGGCGGCAAGGTCGGCCGGGTTGAGAACTGGGGCCTCAAGTCCCTCACCTACCGCATCAAGAAGAACCGCAAGGCGCATTACGCGCTGATGGACATCGACGCTCCGGCCGCCGCCATCCACGAGATGGAACGCCAGATGCGCATCAACGAAGACGTTCTTCGTTACATGACCATCGCTGTGGAAGCCCACGAAGAAGGCCCGTCGGCCATGATGCAGAAGCGTGACCGCGACGACCGTCCGCGCCGTGATGGCGACGACCGTGGCCCGCGCCGCGATTTCGGTGACCGTCCGCGCCGCGACTTCGGTGACCGCCCGCCGCGTGGCGACCGTCCGGCCCGCGAAGACCGCGCGTAATCGAAGCAGAAGGAGATTTTGACTATGGCTGATGTTTCTTCCGCTCCGGCACGCCGTCCGTTCCACCGCCGCCGCAAGACCTGCCCCTTCTCGGGCGCAAACGCACCGAAGATCGACTACAAGGACGTCCGTCTCCTGTCGCGCTACATTTCCGAGCGTGGCAAGATCGTTCCGTCCCGCATCACGGCCGTTTCCCAGAAGAAGCAGCGCGAACTCGCCAAGGCGATCAAGCGCGCCCGCTTCCTCGGCCTGCTGCCCTACGTCGTAGCGTAAGCATACTGACTCTGCGGCCTGACTCGACGTCGGGCCGGGATGCATGACTCCGGGGAAGACGGTTCTGCCGCCTTCCCCCTTTCCCTTCCGCGTTGGGCGCGGATCGGAGCCGCCGGCTTTCAGAGAAATTCCAGCAAAAGTGTGAAACGGTTTTGCGTCCGGGATTGCAAAAAATCTGAAGCCAAATCCCATGTTGGGGAAACAGTCCTGAACAGGTTTGTCAGGAATCTCCTCTAACTGTCTGATGAGACAGGACAGCGAACCCGTGAAGACCTTGACGCCGACCTCGATTGCGACCGGCCTGATTGCCGGTGTGACCGCCGCTCTGCTTTCGCTGAGCGCGAACGCGCAGTCGACTCTCGCGATCGTGCTTTACGCCGCGTCCGCTCTTCCGATTCTGATTGCCGGCCTCGGCTGGGGCAATGCCAGCGCGCTGATCGCCGTCGTCGCCGGCGGCGCGACCGCCTCCATGCTGGTCTCCTCGCATTTCGCGCTGCTGATCGTCATCATCACGCTGATCCCGGCCGGCTGGCTCTCCAATCTCGCGAATCTTGCCCGCCCCGCCTCCGAACTCGGCGGCCCGGACAATGCACTCGCCTGGTATCCGCTGTCCAACATCCTCGCACATCTCGCCGTCATGGTGACGCTCGGCATGGTCGCCGTCGGCGCGATCGTCGGCTACGACAGCGCCATGGCGAGCCAGCTCGTCGATATCGTCATCGCGACGCTGAAAGCGCAGGAACCGCTCTACAATCCCGATGCGACCGCCGTCGCGCAGCTCAAGGCCGTTTTCGCGCTGGCGCTGCCGCTGGTGCAGGGCGCTCTCTGGGTGTTCCTGCTGTTCGCCGCATACTACGTTGCGACCTTCATCGTGCGCCTGTCCGGCCGCGGCCTTCGCCCGCGCGAGGATATGCCCTCGACGCTGCGCATGCACCGCAACGCGATCTTCTTCTTCCTCGCCGGTCTCGTTCTCGCCTTCATGGGCGGCGTGCCGGCGATCATCGGCGCGCTCGTCTGCGGCACCTTCGGGGCCGGTTTCGTGCTTGCCGGCTTTGCGAGCCTGCATTTCAGGACGCGCGGCAAGCCGTGGCGGCTGTTCGCCCTGTGGTTCGCCTATATCTCGGTACTGCTCTTCACCATACCGATCTTCGCCATCCTCATTCTGGGCCTGATGGACACGCGGCGCACCATCGCGCTGACGCCAGCCGGCCCGGCAGAGAAGAAAAACCAGAACACCTGACATTCAGAAAGGAACTCTAAAATGGACGTCATTCTCCTCGAACGCATCGCCAAGCTCGGCCAGATGGGCGAAACCGTAAAGGTTCGCGACGGCTTTGCCCGTAACTACCTGCTGCCGCTCGGCAAGGCGCTGCGCGCCAACGAAGCCAACAAGAAGCGCTTCGAATCCGAGCGTGCGACGCTCGAAGCCCGCAACCTCGAGCGCAAGTCGGAAGCCCAGGCCGTCGCCGAGAAGCTCGACGGCAAGTCCTTCATCATCGTCCGCTCCGCCGGCGAAACCGGCCAGCTCTACGGCTCGGTCGCTGCCCGCGACGTCATCGAGGCGCTGGCTGCCGAAGGCTTCAACATCGGCCGCAACCAGGTCGAGCTCAACACCCCGATCAAGGCGATCGGCCTGCACAAGGTCGTCCTGCACCTGCACGCCGAAGTCGAGATCTCGGTCGAAGTCAACGTTGCCCGCTCCGTCGAAGAAGCCGAACGTCAGTCGAAGGGCGAAAGCCTGACCTCTGCCGACGCCATCTACGGCGTTGACGAAGACGCCCTGACGGCAGCCGACTTCTTCGATCCGGAAGCCGACGGCGTAGACGAAGACGAAGCCTGAGAACAACAGTGAGCCGGCTTTGCCGGCTCATCTGCCTTTTGGGGCCGGCTTTGCCGGCCCTTTGCTTTTGCGGCAGCCGAAAGGCACGGCTTGAAATCCGGATTTTCGCATCAATATTTATATGTCGTTAGACTGGATTGGCGGTCGGGCCGCTTTTTTTAGGCCGGTTTGCGACCAGACCCGTTCCGCCAGATTTTTTAAGCGCGACGGAGTTTAGCGAATGAAATTCATTGTACAGGCTCTCGTTTCCCGCCTCGTCGAGACCGGAAATCTGACGATCACCTACCCGGACGGCACCCGCCAGAGCTTCGGCGACGGCACCGGAAATCCCGTCCACATGCGTCTCAACACGAAGAAAGCGGTCTGGGGCCTCGCCCTCGACCCTGCCTACTATCTCGGGCATCACTATGGCACGGGGGATATCGAGATCGTGGAGGGCGATATCTACGACCTCCTGAAGACCATCTTTACCGGCAATCCCGATTTCAAATATTACGACAGTCGCTGGAACCACCTGCTCGAACGGGCGCGCTACCTCTTCCGCTGGATACGGGAGAAGAACAGCATCGTACGCTCGCGCAAGAACGTGCAGCACCACTATGACCTGACGGGTGCACTCTACGATCTCTTCCTCGACCACGACCGGCAATATTCCTGCGCCTATTTCGAACGGCCGGACCAGACGCTCGACGACGCGCAGCTTGCCAAGAAGCGCCACATCGCGGCGAAGCTCAACATCATCCGGCCAGGGCAGAGCGTGCTCGACATCGGCAGCGGCTGGGGCGGCATGGCGCTCTACCTCGCCCGGCAGCTCGGCGCCAAGGTCACGGGCGTAACGCTCTCCGACGAGCAGCACGCCCTTTCCATGACGCGGGCGAGCGAAGCCGGACTCTCGGAAGAGGTCAGGTTCCTGCTGCAGGACTATCGCAACACGGACGGCCCGTTCGACCGCGTCGTCTCGGTCGGCATGTTCGAACATGTCGGCCGCCCGAACTACCTGACCTTCTTCCGCAAGAGCGCGTCGCTCCTGAAGCAGGACGGGGTGATGCTGCTGCACACGATCGGCCGCACGGACCGTCCTTCCGCCAACAACCCGTTCATCGAGAAGTACATCTTCCCGGGCGGCTATATCCCTGCCCTTTCGGAGGTCATGCAGGCGGTGGAGAAAAGCGGGCTTGCCGTGACGGATGTGGAAATCCTGCGCCTGCACTATGCCGAAACGTTGCGCCACTGGCGGGAACGCTTCATGGCCCGGCGCGACGAGGCCAAGGCGCTCTACGACGAGAAATTCTGCCGGATCTGGGAGTTCTACCTCGCGGCTTCCGAGAGTGCCTTTCGCTGGCAGAACCTCGTCGTCTTCCAGCTTCAGCTGGCGCATGACCAGCAGGCCGCGCCGCTGACGCGCGAATATATCGGCCGCGGCGAGGATTGTCTCAAGGCGCACGAGGGCAATCCCAAGGGCGAACGCCGCGGTGCGCGGCAGTTTCCGCAGGAAGCCTCGCTCTGAGATTCGAAAGCGGTGTCAACCGAAAGCGAGCAGGCCCGGCGCAATCCGGGCTTGCTGTGTCCCGCGCGCCTGTGGAAAAGTCTAACAACGGGCTTAATGGTCGGGCCGAGTCGGAAGCGCTTGACCCCCGGCGACAAAGAAACCAAACCAGCGGCCTTCGCAAACAGGGATGGGGAGATTCGGGACGATGAACGACGCCGTGCGCAAACTCAGCCAGGCGGGCCGCGACAATGCGGAGCTGCATCATCGCGAGGCACCGAACAACGTCGAGGCCGAACAGGCGCTGCTCGGCGCGATCCTGGTCAACAACGATGCCTATTACCGCGTCTCGGATTTCCTGAAGCCCATGCACTTCAACGAGCCGCTGCACCGCAAGATCTACGAGCTTGCCGGCGACACGATCCGCATGGGCAAGATCGCGACGACGATCACGCTGAAGACCCACCTGCCGGCCGACGGCAAGGTCGGCGACCTGACGATCCCGCAGTACCTCGCGCGCCTTGCCGCCGAAGCCGTGACGATCATCAACGCGGAGGATTACGGCCGCGCCATCTATGACCTTGCGCTGCGCCGCTCGCTGATCACCATCGGCGAGGACATGGTCAACATCGCCTATGACGCGCCGCTCGACATGCCGCCGCAGAACCAGATCGAGGATGCCGAACGGCGCCTGTTCGAACTGGCCGAAACCGGCCGCTACGATGGCGGCTTCCAGTCGTTCAACGATGCCGTTGCGCTGGCGATCGACATGGCCGGCGCCGCCTTCGAGCGCGATGGCTCGCTGTCGGGCATTTCCACCGGCATCCACTCGCTCGATGGCCGCATGGGCGGCCTGCAGCGCTCGGACTTGATCGTGCTCGCCGGACGCCCCGGCATGGGCAAGACCTCGCTTGCCACCAACATCGCCTACAACATCGCCGCCTCCTACGAGCCGGAAGTGCAGGCGGACGGTTCCTTCAAGGCGAAAAATGGCGGCGTCGTCGGCTTCTATTCGCTCGAAATGTCGTCCGAACAGCTCGCAACGCGTATCATTTCCGAGCAGACGGAAGTTTCCTCGTCAAAAATCCGTCGCGGTGACATTTCCGAGGCCGATTTCGAAAAGCTGGTCGCCTGCAGCCAGATGATGCAGAAGGTGCCGCTCTACATCGACCAGACCGGTGGTATCTCGATCGCCCAGCTTTCCGCCCGCGCCCGCCGCCTCAAGCGCCAGCGCGGCCTCGATTGCCTCGTGGTGGACTATATCCAGCTGATGACCGGCTCGGGAAAATCCAGCGACAACCGCGTGCAGGAAATCACCCAGATCACCACCGGCCTCAAGGCGCTCGGCAAGGAGCTGAACGTGCCGATCATCGCGCTCTCCCAGCTCTCCCGTCAGGTGGAAAGCCGCGAAGACAAGCGCCCGCAGCTTTCCGACCTTCGCGAATCGGGCTCGATCGAACAGGACGCCGACGTGGTGCTCTTCGTGTTCCGCGAGGAATACTACGTGAAGAACCTCGAGCCGCGCGACGAGTTCGACCCGAAATACGAAGAGTGGAAGATGAAGTTCGAGGCCGTGAAGGGCACGGCGGACGTCATCATCGCCAAGCAGCGCCACGGACCGACCGGCACGGTGAAACTGGCCTTCCAGTCGGAATACACCCGCTTCACCGACCTCGCCGATCCGTCGTTCACCCAGTACGAGCATTGACGGGAGCCGGGGCTCGCCCCTCACCCTCTCTCCGCAAGCGAGGAGAGGGAACTTGCCTCACGAACCATCATTGGTTGGGGAAACCGGTGCCGCACATCCCCTTCGCCCCGCTTGCGGGGAGAAGGTGGCCGGCAGGCCAGATGAGGGGCAATCCTCCTCTTGCCCGCTCACCGCTTCCCGAAAGCCGGGGCCTTGCAGAAATCGCCCACGATGGCGAGCGCCCGTCGGCCGCGCGCCTTTTGCTCCTCGTCCATCATCGACAGGTCCAGCCTGTCGGAGCAGGTGCCGTCAGAGGCCCCACTCTCCCCTGAAAGCGCCATGCGGCTCGAACAATAGAGCCCCTCGCCCGTCAGAACGATCTGCTCCACGTCGGGAGAGGCGAGCGGAATGGGTTTTGCCTCCGCGATCATGTCATCGGCAGAGGCATAGGCCGTGACCGCCGTCACGCGGCTGAGATCGACCAGGCCGAGCGTCAGCGTCGCCCACTTTTCCGGGAACTGCAGGGCTGCGGTCGTGCGGGCACGACAGGGCGCTCCGGAGACTTCCAGCCGGGTCACCAGCCGGGGCGCCTCGGGATTGTCGACGATGGAATAGTAGATGTCCGCGCCCGCCTCGCGCACCGGCACAGCACCGTCCTGGGCAAGGCCGAGCAGCACCGCATGCGCCTCGCGCATCGCGGCATCCGTCGGCACGCTCTCCGCAACCACCGCCTCGCCCGAAAGAGCGAGGGCCATCGCCCCAACGGCCGTTCTCATTCCTGCCCGCATCGTCTCTCCCTTTCGGCGCGGCACCATAGAGGCCGCGTTTCGTACCGGCAATGCAGCCGGCGGCCGTATTGCCGCCATGGTCCACAGGCTGTATCTCACTGAAATGAGCACGCACCACACGCCCACCCGCTCCACCCTGCCCGTCGCCGGCGAGGACCATGCTCGTCTGACGATCGATCTTTCTGCGCTTGCCGACAACTGGCGCGCCATGGCGCGGCGCTCCGGCGCGGCGCGCACCGCCGCGGTGCTGAAGGCCGACGCCTACGGCATCGGCCTCGAACCGGCGGCAAGGACCTTTCATCTGGCAGGTGCGCGCGATTTCTTCGTCGCCACCCCGGCGGAAGGCGCTGCGTTGCGCGCGACGCTGCCGGATGCCCGCATCTACGTTCTGTCCGGCATGTGGGCCGGCTCCGAGCGGCTGTTCTTCGAGTTCGACCTCGTGCCGGTCATTGCCTCGGAGGAACAGCTCGCCGTCTTCATGGCCGCGGTCTCCGACGGAAGCGACCACCCCTGCGTGCTGCATGTCGACACGGGTATGAGCCGGCTCGGCCTGCGCGTCGAAGATGCCCTGGCGCTTGCCGGCGACGTGGCGCGGCCGGCGAGCTTCTCGCCGATCATGCTGCTCAGCCATCTCGCCTGCGCGGATGATCCGAACCACCCGCTCAACCGCCAGCAGCTCCAGCGGTTCCGCACCGCCGTCGATGCCTTCGACGGCATCGATGCGACGCTGGCCAATTCGGCCGGCATCTTCCTCGGCGAAGAGTATCACTTCACCCTCACCCGCCCGGGCATCTCGCTCTATGGCGGCGCGGCCGTCAACGACGCGCCGAACCCGATGAAGCCGGTCGTCACCGCCGAAGCCCGTATCCTCCAGGTGCGCGAGGCGAAAGCCGGCGAAAGCGTCAGCTACGGCGCCACCACCGTCTTCACCCGCGACACGCGCATCGCCGTCGCCGCGGTCGGCTATGCGGATGGCTACATGCGCGCCCTTTCTGGCTCAGGCGTGCCGCTGCGCAAGACGAACGTCCCGGGTGCCAGCGGCGTGCTGCACGGCCGCGCGGTACCGCTGATCGGCCGCGTCACCATGGATCTCACCCATTTCGACGTGACGGACCTGCCGGAGGGAAGCGTCCGGCCCGGCGACTTCATCGAGCTCTTCGGCCGTAATATGCCCATCGAGGATGTGGCCCGCGCCGGCGGCACGATCGACTACGAGCTCCTGACCAGCCTCGGAAGGCGTTACGAACGACGCTACGAAGCGGCGAAAAAATAGGACACGTTCCCCTTTTGTGCTAGGGACTTCCGGAACGATTCCGGAAAGCGAGATTTTATGGCGAAAGCCCGCACCCAATTCGTCTGCCAGAACTGCGGCACCGCCCATTCCCGCTGGGTCGGGAAATGCGAGGGCTGCGGCGAGTGGAACACCGTCGTCGAGGAAGATCCGATGGGCGGCATCGGCTCCGGCCCCGGCAAGGTACCGAAGAAGGGCCGCCCCGTTGCGCTGACCGCTCTCTCCGGCGAGATCGAGGAAGCCCCGCGCATCCACACCGGCATCGGCGAGCTCGACCGTGCCACAGGTGGCGGCTTCGTGCGGGGCTCGGCCGTGCTGATCGGCGGCGATCCCGGCATCGGCAAATCCACCCTTCTTATGCAGGCCGCCGCCGCCCTCTCCCGCCGCGGCCACCGCATCATCTATGTCTCGGGCGAAGAGGCCGTGGCGCAGGTGCGCCTGCGCGCCCAGCGCCTGCAGGCCGCCGAGACCGACGTGCTGCTCGCCGCCGAGACCAATGTCGAGGACATCCTCGCCACCGTCGGCGAAGGCAAGCGGCCCGATCTCGTGATCATCGATTCGATCCAGACCCTGTGGAGCGACACCGCCGAGGCCGCGCCCGGGACGGTGACGCAGGTGCGCACCGGCGTGCAGGCGATGATCCGCTTCGCCAAGCAGACGGGCGCCGCCATGGTGCTCGTCGGCCATGTCACCAAGGAAGGCCAGATCGCCGGCCCGCGTGTCGTCGAGCACATGGTCGATGCCGTGCTCTATTTCGAAGGCGACCGCGGCCACCACTACCGCATCCTGCGCACCGTCAAGAACCGTTTCGGCCCGACGGACGAGATCGGTGTCTTCGAGATGTCCGACAAGGGCCTTCGCGAAGTCTCAAACCCGTCCGAACTCTTCCTCGGCGAGCGCAATGCGAAATCGCCGGGCGCGGCGGTCTTTGCCGGCATGGAGGGCACGCGGCCAGTGCTGGTCGAGGTGCAGGCCCTCGTCGCCCCCACCTCGCTCGGCACGCCGCGCCGTGCGGTCGTCGGCTGGGATTCGGCGCGGCTTTCGATGATCCTCGCCGTGCTGGAGGCCCATTGCGGCGTGCGCCTCGGTCAACACGACGTCTACCTCAATGTGGCGGGCGGCTACCGTATCTCGGAACCGGCTGCAGACCTTGCGGTCGCCTCGGCGCTCGTTTCGTCGCTTGCCGGTCTTGCCCTTCCTGCCGATTGCGTCTATTTCGGCGAAGTCAGCCTGTCGGGCGCAATCCGCCCGGTGGCGCACACCGCCCAGCGCCTCAAGGAGGCGGAAAAGCTGGGTTTTTCGCAGGCCGTCCTGCCCGCCGGTTCCGCCGATCTGCCCAAGGGCAATGGCGGCCGCTGGAGCGAGATCGACAGCCTGCCGGATCTGGTGGCGCGCATTGCCGGTTCGAAGAGCGCCCTGAAGCGGGAAGACGAGGACGTTTGACGCCCTCCGGCAAACGGCAATGGCCTGTGGGAAACATCGGTCGCCGGCGTGCCGAACTGAGACGGCGAAGACGCCTTCCGCTAAGGTGCCCCCGCTTGAACGAGGCGGGGCCCGGCGACATTTCGGGTTTGGAGTAGGACGAACATGCCCATCACAATTCTCGACGGTATCGTCATCGGCGTCGCGCTGTTCTCCGCCGTACTGGCGATGGTGCGCGGTTTTTCGCGTGAGGTGCTCTCCGTCGCCAGCTGGGTGGGTGCCGCGGCAGCCGCCTACTTCCTCTATCCGGTCCTCGTGCCCTATGCGAAGGACTATACGACGAGCGATACGGTCGCCATGGTCGGCTCGGCTGCTGCCGTCTTCCTCGTCGCGCTCATCGTGATCTCCTTCATCACCATGCGCATGGCCGATTTCATCATCGACAGCCGCATCGGCGCGCTGGACCGTACGCTTGGCTTCCTGTTCGGTGCAGCGCGCGGCATCCTGCTCGTCGTCGTCGCCATGCTGTTCTTCAACTGGCTGGTCGCGCCGCAGCAGCAGCCGTCCTGGGTCACCACGGCAAAATCCAAGCCGCTGCTCGACAATCTCGGCTCGCGCCTCGTGGCGCTCCTGCCGGAAGATGCCGACGCGACGATCCTCGACCGCCTGCGCGGCAAATCCGCCGAAGGCGCGCCCACCGAAGGCGGCACGGAGGATCCGGATGGCGCCTCCGGCGGCACGAACCAGGCGCCCGCCGAAGAGACGCCCGCCACAAACGGATAAATCGATCAGGGGAGCTGATACTCGCGAGAAATGGCGAAGGCAGGCTCCCCGATTTTTTGGTAGGATAGACCATCAGCCACTGACGCTTCCGGGCCTCGGTGGCAAATGCTTTAGGCAATACCCATATGGGCCTTGCCGAATGACCCAGAACCCCGTGCAACCTCTTACGGTCCCGAGCAAAGGCTTGCAGCAATGAGCGACTTCCAGTTCCCCGGCCGCCACGACGACGATCTCGATGGCGACACGCTTCACGAAGAGTGCGGCGTCTTCGGCATTCTCGGTCATCCGGAAGCCGCAACGCTGACGGCGCTCGGCCTGCACGCGCTCCAGCACCGCGGCCAGGAAGCCGCCGGTATCGTCTCCTTCGACGGCAAGCAGTTCCATACGGAAAAGCATATGGGCCTCGTCGGCGACCACTATACGAACCCGGTGACGCTCGCCAAGCTGCCCGGCAACATGGCGATCGGACACACGCGCTACTCCACGACGGGAGAAGTGGCGCTGCGCAATGTACAGCCGCTCTTTGCGGAACTGGAAGTCGGCGGCATCGCCGTCGCCCATAACGGCAACTTCACCAACGGCCTGACGCTGCGCCGGCAGATCATCGCGGGCGGCGCCATCTGTCAGTCGACATCGGACACGGAAGTGGTGCTCCACCTCATCGCCCGCTCGCGCTACACCTCCACGACCGACCGCTTCATCGATGCGATCCGCCAGATGGAAGGCGGCTACTCGATGCTCGGCATCACCCGCACCAAGCTGATCGCCGCGCGCGACCCCACGGGCATCCGTCCGCTCGTCATGGGCGAGCTCGACGGCAAGCCGATCTTCTGCTCGGAAACCTGCGCGCTCGACATCATCGGCGCGAAGTACATCCGCGACGTCGAGAACGGCGAGATCATCGTTTGCGAAATCCAGCCGGACGGCTCGATCACCATCGAGGCGAAGAAATCGGGCAATCCGCAGCCGGAACGCCTCTGCCTCTTTGAATACGTCTATTTCGCCCGCCCCGATTCCGTTGTCGGTGGCCGTTCGGTCTATGTCGCACGCAAGAACATGGGCATGAACCTTGCCAAGGAACACCCGGTCGAGGGCGACGTCGTCGTTCCCGTCCCGGATGGCGGCACGCCCGCGGCACTCGGCTACGCGCAGGAAAGCGGCATCCCGTTCGAATACGGCATCATCCGCAACCACTATGTCGGCCGCACCTTCATCGAGCCGACACAGCAGATCCGTGCCTTCGGCGTGAAGCTGAAGCATTCCGCCAACCGCGCGATGATCGCCGGCAAGCGCGTCATCCTCGTCGACGATTCGATCGTGCGCGGCACGACGTCGCTGAAGATCGTGCAGATGATCCGCGATGCAGGCGCCAAGGAAGTGCATATCCGCGTCGCCAGCCCGATGATCTTCTACCCCGACTTCTACGGCATCGACACGCCCGACCGGGACAAGCTGCTCGCCAACCAGTACAACGACGTCAAGGCGATGGCGAAGTATATCGGGGCGGATTCGCTGGAGTTCCTCTCCATCGACGGGCTCTACCGCGCCGTCGGCGGCGAGGACCGCAACCCGGCCCGCCCGCAGTTCACCGACCATTACTTCACCGGCGACTATCCGACGCGCCTCCTTGACAAGGAAGGCGAGACGATGGGACGGAAGGTCTCGGTAATGGCAAGCAACGGATAATCGAAGATAGTATGAGCATCGACCTGAAAGGCCGCCTCGCGCTGGTCACCGGCGCGTCGCGCGGTATCGGCTATTTCACTGCCCTCGAACTCGCAAAGGCCGGCGCGCATGTCATCGCCTGCGCCCGAACGATCGGTGGCCTCGAAGAACTGGACGATGCCATCAAGGCCGCCGGCGGCGCGGCAACGCTGGTGCCCTTCGACCTCGCCGACATGCCGGCGATCGACAAGCTCGGCGGCTCGATCTTCGAGCGCTGGGGCAAGCTGGACATTCTCGTCGCGAACGCCGGCGTGCTCGGCACGATCTCGCCGATCGGCCATATCGAAGCGAAGGTGTTCGACAAGGTGATGGCGATCAACGTCACCGCCACCTGGCGGCTGATCCGCTCGCTTGAGCCGCTGCTCCTGAAATCGGATGCCGGCCGCGCCGTCATCCTCTCGTCCAGCGCCGCACACAAATGCAAGCCCTTCTGGGGCCCCTACTCGGCCTCCAAGGCCGCTGTGGAAGCGCTGGCGCGCACCTGGGCCGGCGAGACGCAGCGCACCGCCCTGCGCATCACCTCGCTCGACCCCGGCGCCACCCGCACCGCCATGCGCGCACAGGCCATCCCCGGCGAGGATCCTTCGACCCTGCAGCATCCCTCGGAGGTCGCCAAGGTCATCCTGTCGCTGGTGGCGCCGGATTTTGCGGAGACGGGCAAGCTCTTCGACATGCGCCAGGGGCGGCTGCTGGATTATCGCCTGCCGGAGTGATCCCAGGAAGTTGCCCCTCATCCGGCCTGTCGGCCACCTTCTCCCCGCAAGCGGGGAGAAGAGATATGCCGCACCGTTTCCTCAGACAATGCCCCTTTGCGGGGCAAGTCCCCTCTCCCCGTTTACGGGGAGAGGGTTAGGGTGAGGGGCAGTCACAGCAGAACCCGGCAGTACGCGCCGAAGTTTCCTACTCCCCCACCACCGTCTTCACCACCACCGAAAGCCCCGGTGCGAGGTGCTTTGCCATGTCCTGCCCCTGGTCGATGCTGATGCGCACGGGCACGCGTTGGGCGATCTTTGTAAAATTGCCGGTGGCGTTGTCGGGCTTGATCACGCTGAACTCCGAGCCGGCGGCAGGCGAGAAGCGCTCGACATGGCCGGTCAGCGTCGCGTGCTTCAGCGCATCGACGCTGACCTCGACTTTCTGGCCGAGCTGGATATAGGCGAGCTGGGTTTCCTTGAAGTTGGCGATGACCCAGGTGTCATGCGGCACGACGGCCATCAGCTGTGTGCCGGCGGCGACATACTGGCCGAGCTTGACGCCCACCTCGCCCACGGCACCGTCACGCGGGGCGGTGATGACGGTGTTGGAAAGATCGATCCTGGCGAGCTCCACCGAGGCCTCCGCACCCGCCACCGCGGCGCGCAGGGAATCACGGCCGACGATGATCGTCTGCAGGTCCTGCCGGGAGACTTCAAGATTCGCCTGCGCCTGCGCAATGGAGGCTTCCGCCTGGTCGAGCGTGGTGCGGCTCTGCTCGCGATCGCTCTGGGTGGCGATGCCCTTGTTCGACAGCTCCTCGATGCGGTTCCAGTTCTCCTCCGCCCGGCGCTTGGCGTAGGTCGCGCTGTCGAGCGCCGCCTCGCTGGCGCCGATGCGCGCCTTGGCGGCGTTCTCCTGCTGCTCGGAATTGGCGAGCGCCGCCTTCTGGCTGGCGAGCGTGGCATTGGCCTGCTCGACCTTCTGGCGGAAGATACGGTCGTCGAGCCGGGCGAGCACCGCGCCGGCCTTGACCGTCTCGTAGTCCTTCACGGACACCTCGGTGACGTAGCCGGCAAGCTGCGGGCTGATCAGCGTCACGTAGCCGCGCACATAGGCGTTGTCCGTCGTCTGGACGTCGCTGGCAAAGGGCGGCAGCTGCCAGGCGTAGAGCACCGCGCCGATGCCGGTCACGCCGAGGACGAGGGCAAGCGCCGTGGCGGTATTGCGGATGTAAGTCTTCATTTCGGTCAACCTTCAACGGCCATCGGCTCGCCATTGCGAGCGCTGGCCTCTCTGATACGGATGTAGAGCATGTGGATGGCGAGCGCCGCGGCGGCGCCGACGGCAAGCAGCGCGATGACGAGGAAGGCATCGTTGTGGGCGAGCACATTGGCCTCCCGCGTCACCTGCTGGCCGAGCAGCGCGACGCCCTCTGCCTTCAGCACGGCCGGATCGATGATCGTGCGGCCATAGGCGGCGGAAAGCTGCGCCACGCGGCCGGCAACGAGCGGATCGGCAAGCGTCATCGCCTCGGCGAGGATATTCGAGTGGAACTTCTCGCGCAGCGTGATGAAGGAGCCGAACAGCGCCGAGCCGGCAAGGCCGCCGAGGCTCTGCGTGACCAGGAAGACGACGATAAAGCTGAGGATGTATTGCGGCCCCTTGCGCAGCGCCAGCGTGAAACCGGAGGCGATGGCCGGCGGCAGAAACAGGCTGCCGCCGGCGGCGATCATCGCCTGGCTGACATACATCTGCTCCGGCCGCGTCAGGTTCGTCGCCCGGCTGTCGAGAAAGGCGCCGGCGCCGATCAGCAGCAGTGCCACCATATGGATACCCGGCTCCCGGCCGGGCTTCAGGATGGCCGCACAGAGAAGGCCGCCCGCGGCAGTGGCGAGCGCCACCATGCCGTAGAGCCCGGCCAGCTGATCGTTCTGCAGACCGGTGATCTGGAAGAAATTGCCGGCGACGGCGGTCTGTTCGGCCAGCATCAGCCGGAACAGTACCAGCACGGCGGCAAAGTGCAGCATCTCGCGGCTGAACAGCCAGCGCAGGTCGATCAACGGCCTTTCACGGTTCAGCTCGATGACGGCGGCGATGGTGAGCGCGCCGACCATGACAACGAGCAGCGTGCCGATCCAGGGGGCCTCCAGCCACCAATATTGCCGGCCGAGCACCAGCACGACGGCACCCGAGCCGAAACCGACGGCGATGAACAAGTAGCTGACGATATCGAGCTTCTCGATGACCTTTGCCCGCGGTGGCGGCGCCAGCGGCAGGAGATAGATCGCTGCGAAGGAGAGCATGGCAAGCGCCAGCTCGAAATGCAGCAGCGCCCGCACACCGCCGAGATCGATGAGCGCCGGCGAGATGAACCGGGTGAGCGGGGCGGCAAGACCGATATTGGTCAGCGCGAGCGAGATGCCGATCGTCAGCTTGCGCGCCGGGCTGAAGGCCTCCAGCATGTAGAGGAAGCCGAGCGAGGAAAGCGGTGCCGCCGCGATGCCGGCGAAGAAGCGCAGCACGAGTGCGGACTGCAGGTCCGTGATGAAGATATGCGCCACCGACACGAGGAGAAAGGCGGCGATGCCGAGTTCGGCGAAGGGGCGCAGGCCAAACTGGTTGCGGATCTTGATGAGCGCCAGCGAGAGCGAGGCGTTCGGCGCCATGTAGGCGGCCATCAGCCAGGTCGCCTCGGCAGCGGTGGCGCCGAACGGGCCCTGGAGCTGCGGGATGTTGGCGGCGACGAGGTTCAGGCCGAAGCCCTGCGTCATGGCGAGCAGGGTGGAGGCGACCATGTAGGCGGCAGCCCTTGGCGGCGCCATGGGCGGCGGCGGTGGCGGGGCGGCGGGTTTTTCCTCGGCCGGCTCCTGCGCCCCGGATCGCGGCGACTCGCCCTCCCCTCCGCGCCCGTCGGCAGCGGGAACGGCGCTCATGCCTCGACGCACTCCCGACAGCTCTGCGCGATATTGTCGGACATGGCGGCGAACACCTTGACGGTGGTCGACATGTCCTGCGCCGAAATGCTCTTCAGCACGTCGGCGCGCAGCGAGCGGGCGAGCTCCAGCACCTCTCCGGCGACCTTGGCACCGCGCGGCGTCATGGCGATCTGCTTGGCGCGGCGGTCGCCCTCCACCGACTGGCGCTGGATGAAACCCTGCTTCTCCATGCCGTCGAGCAGGCGCACGAGCGTCGGTGTCTCGATGTCGAGTTCGTCGGCCAGCTCACGCTGGTTGAGATTGACGCCACGGCCGAGGATCAGAAGTGCGCGGGCGCGGGGCAGCGTCAGCCCCCGCTCCTTCACACGGGCATCGAACAAGGCACGCATCTTGCGCTGCACGCGGGAAAGGTCGTCCAGGATACGCTCGCGCGGATCGGGTGTGTTCATCTCAGTAGTCCAAATACAATTAGCTTACTATCTATTTGATTGCTAGTTAATCGACCTGCAATAAAAAATCAAGCCCTGCCCACAGCATGTGGACAGGGCTTTCTGAAAATTCACATGGATGTGATGGGCGTTGCTACTGCCCGTCGGGATCCTCGGGGAACTCGCTGGCCCCCGGTGTCACTGGCGCCGTCCAGCCGCCATATTTACGCTGCCAGGAGCGGGCGCCGAACGGCAGGGTCGCCAGATAGGCGACGACCGTCACCACCATGGTTTCCCAGGTGAAGCTCATCAGCGTTGCGACATAGAGCACGACGAGCAGAATGCCCGGCAGCACGAGGTCACGACGGATGCGGCTGCCTTCCGACTTGCCGGACCAGACCGGCAGGCGGCTGACCAGCAGGAAGCCGATCAGCACGGTGTAGCCGGACGCGAGATAGGCAAAAAGCGGGCTCGGCGCGAGACCGAGGAAACCGAGATAGACCGGCAACAGCACCAGCATGGCGCCGGCCGGTGCCGGCACCCCGACAAAATATTCCGATTGCCACTTCGCCTTGGTCTCACGCTCGGCCATGACGTTGAAACGCGCCAGCCTGAGGCCGGCGGCGATAGCATAGATCAGCGCCGCGATCCAACCGAAGGAGCGCGCCTGGTCGAGGATGAAGACGTAGAGCACGAGTGCCGGCGCCACGCCGAAATTGACGATGTCGGCGAGCGAATCCATCTGGCCGCCGAACTTCGAGGTGGCCTTCAGGAGGCGCGCGATACGCCCATCGATGCCATCGAGGAAGGCGGCGAGCAGCACCATGCCGACGGCGAGCTCGTACCGGTTTTCGAAGGCGAGCCTGATACCGGTGAGACCCGCACAGATGGCAAGCACCGTGATGAGGTTCGGGATGATGATGCGCAGCGGGATTTCCCGCAGGCGCGGACCGCGCGCTTCGTCGTTCGGTCCATTCGGCTCATAGGGCGGAAAGGGTGTGTCCATCGCTTTTCGCTTTGCTGTTTTCGGGCTGCAGGCAGAAAGGGTCGATGTTGCGAAACCCTGTTGGCGACTGCCTGTTGCCTCTCTTCTCGTTTCCTCAGCCGCGACGGCTGATGACCGGCCCCTTGGCCGAGCCGAATTCTGCCAGCACCGTCTCACCGGCGATCGCCGTCTGACCAACGCTGACGCGCGGCTGCACGCCTGCCGGAAGGAAGACGTCGAGGCGCGAGCCGAAGCGGATGAGGCCGAAGCGCTCGCCGGCCTCCAGGCTGTCGTTCATGTTGGTCCAGCACAGGATGCGGCGGGCGACGAGGCCGGCGATCTGCACGACGCCGATCGGCCCGTGCGCGCTCTCGATGACGAGGCCGTTGCGCTCGTTCTCCTGGCTCGCCTTGTCGAGATCGGCATTGAGGAATTTTCCCGCACGATAGGCGACGCGCGTGACACGGCCACGCATCGGCGCGCGGTTCACATGGCAATTGAAGACGTTCATGAAGACCGAGATGCGCATCATCGGCTGGTCGCCGAGTTCCAGTTCGGCCGGCGGCGTCACCATGGCGACGGCCGAGACACGGCCATCGGCCGGGCTGATCACAAGGTCGTCATCCTGCGGCGTCAGGCGCTCGGGATCGCGGAAGAAGTAGGCGCACCAGGCCGTGAGCACGAAACCGATCCACATCAGCGGTTCCCAGGCTGCGCCGAGGAGCAGCGAGGCGACGAAGAAGCCGGCCACGAACTTCCAGCCCTCCCGATGAATCGGCACCAGGGTGCTGCGTATCGTATCGACCAAACTCATCTTCCGACATCTCCTGATGATTTCACGCCATCGACCTAGCGTGAAATGGCGATGGGGGCAATGCGGCGTGGCGATTAGCCCCCAGGCGCACGGCCCTCTCCGGTGCCCGACCCACCAGGTGCAAGTGCGGTTCTCAACCGTCCGATACCGTGCCTTCCCGCCCTGCGGTTGACAACCGCCGGGCGGTGCGGGCACACTTTCCGTGTTGCTGTAGGGCGCATCGGCGGGAGCCGAAGGGGCAATGCCCACCTACGACCGAAACCGTAGCAGCGCCCATGCCGAACATCGAAAACCTCCGCAAGCAGGCCAAGCAGTTCCTGCGCTGGCATCGTGAACGACACCACCCGGTGGCCGCGATCATCCGCGCCGGTCTGCCCGCTTTCCGGGATCTGACCGATCGGGAGGTGCTCGACGCCGCATTCTCGCTTGCCGATGCGCAGGCGCTCGTCGCCCGTCAGAACGGGTTTGCGGACTGGCAGGCGCTCAGAACAGGAGCCCCCATCATGAACAGCACGACCGAAAGCATGCAGCAAGGCCCGATCCTCAGCGGAGCGGAGCCGATCCTCTACGTCGCCGATTTCGCCGCCTCCCTCGCCTTCTTTACGGAAAAACTCGGCTTTGCCGTCGATTTCGCCTATGGCGACCCGCCATTCTACGGGGTCGTTGTGCGTGACCGGGCACGGCTCTGCCTGCGACTGGTGCACGAGCCCGTCTTCGTCGGAGACATCCGCCAACGGGAAGAACTGCTTTCGGCCTCGATCACGCTCGACAGCGCGGCGGAGATCAAGGCGCTTTTCCTCGACTATCAGGCGGCCGGCGTCGCGTTCCACAAAACGCTCCGGACGGAGCCCTGGGGGGCGCGGACCTTCATCCTCCTCGATCCGGACGGCAACCTGATCCTCTTCGCCGCGCCGGGAGCGTGATCACTCCGCGGCGGGCGCACCGCGCACGATAATACCGAGTTCGTCGCTTTCGCGCACCTGCTTCAGGCGCTCCTCGGCCTGCACGGCCTCGCGCTGGCGGTTCCACATGGAGGCGTAGAGGCCGTCGTCGCGCTGCATCAATTCGCCATGCGTGCCGCGTTCGGCAATGCCGCCGTCCTTCAGCACGATGATCTCGTCCGCCGCGATGACGGTGGAGAGGCGGTGTGCGATGACGAGCGTGGTGCGGTTCTTCGAGACGACGTCGAGTGCCGCCTGGATTTCCTGCTCCGTACGGGTGTCGAGCGCCGAGGTCGCCTCGTCGAGAATGAGGATCGGCGGGCTCTTCAGGATGGTGCGGGCGATGGCGACGCGCTGCTTCTCGCCGCCGGAGAGTTTCAGTCCACGCTCGCCGACCATCGCCTTGAAGCCTTCCGGCAAGTGGCGGATGAAGGGGCCGATCTGCGCCGCCTCAGCGGCGGCGGTGACCTCCTCGTCGCTGGCGCCAGGTCGGCCGTAGCGGATGTTGTAAGCGATCGTGTCATTAAAGAGCACGGTATCCTGCGGCACCATGCCGATCACCGAGCGCAGGCTCTTCTGCGTGACATCGCGCACATCCTGCCCGTCGATGGTGATCGCGCCCTCCTGCACGTCGTAGAAACGATAGAGCAGCCGCGAGAGCGTCGACTTCCCTGCTCCGGACGGGCCGACGACGGCGACGGTCTTGCCGGCGGGAACATCGAAGGAGACGCCCTTGAGGATCGGCCGCGCCGGATCATAGGAAAAATGCACGTCCCTGAAGGAGATCGCGCCATCGGCGATGATGAGGTCCTTGGCACCGGGCTTGTCCTGTACCTCTTCCTCCACTTCGAGCAGATCGAACATCTGTTCGATATCCGTCAGGCCCTGGCGGATTTCGCGGTAGACGAAGCCGATGAAGTTGAGCGGGATGGCGAGCTGGATCAGCATGGCGTTGATGAAGACGAAATCGCCGACCGTCTGCTCGCCGCGCTGCACGGCAAGCGCCGACATCGCCATCATGACCGCCATGCCGACACCGAAGATCAGCGCCTGGCCGAAATTGAGCCAGCCGAGCGAGGTCCAGACCTGGGTCGCCGCCTTCTCGTAGCGCGCCATGGACTGGTCGAAGCGGCGCGCCTCCATCTCCTCGTTGCCGAAATACTTGACCGTCTCGAAGTTGAGCAGCGAGTCGATCGCCTTGGTGTTGGCTTCGGTGTCGCTGTCGTTCATCGAGCGGCGGATCGAGATGCGCCAGTCGCTCGCACGCACCGTGAACCAGATGTAGAGACAGACAGTGACGGCCGTGACGAGAAGATACTGCAGCCCGTAACCCCACCAGAAGATGGCGGCGGTGAGCAGGAACTCGATGAAGGTCGGCACGCTGTTGAGGATCGTGAAGCGCACGATCGTCTCGATGCCCTTGGTGCCGCGCTCGATGACGCGCGACAGGCCGCCGGTGCGCCGCTCCAGATGGAAGCGCAGCGACAGGCGGTGCAGGTGCACGAAGGTGCGGTAGGCGAGCTGGCGCACGGCATATTGCCCGACGCTGGCAAACAGCGCGTCGCGCAGCTGGTTGAGGCCGGCCTGCAGGATGCGCGCACCGTTGTAGGCAAGCACCAGCATGACGGCGCCAAGCAGGAAGGTCGGCAGAAGCGAGACGGCATCCGCCTTGCCGTTCAGCGCATCCGTTGCCCACTTGAAGAAGTAGGGAACCAGCAGCAACACGATTTTCGAGGCGAGCAGGAAGACGGACGCCCAGACGACGCGCATCTTCAGGTCGGGCCGGTCGGAAGGCCACATATAGGGCCAGAGGTTCACCAGCGTGTGGAGGGGATTGCTGCTGTCGGCCGAAACCGTCTTTTTCGTCGTTCTCGCCACGCTGGCCTCCGCCGGGTCGCCGTCACGCCCCGGTCTTCGTTTCTTGCCGGACTTGCCGAATGAAAATGCGGCGCCCGGTAGGGGCGCCGCATCGGGGAGATAGGTCCTTGCCGGCCGCTTCGCAACGGCCGGAGGAAAATTGTCCTTGTGCAAGTCCGGCAAACTCCGCCCTGCCGGACCTGCGAGGGATCAATTGCCGCGAACGCGCTTGCGGTGCAGCTCTTCCGCCTCCGCATCGCTTTCCACCGTCTTGTCCGGCACGCCGAAGACCTGGCCGGGGATGATGCGGTCCGGATCGGTGATCTGGTCCTCGTTGGCGAGGTAGATCGTCGTGTAGCGTACACCCTTGCCGTAGATGCGGCGGGAGATCTGCCAGAGCGTGTCGCCGCGGCGGATGATGACCGAGGTCTTGCTCTGCTGCAGCGGCGCCTGCTCGACCGTTTCCGGCTCCTCGGCAACCGCCTGCCCGCTGCCCGTTGCGGCGGCTTCACCCGAGGTGGCGGTGCCGCTCTCGCTGCCGGTCGCAGCCGCGGTGCCGCCGGCCGTCGTGGTTTCCTCCGCCGGGCTCGCAGCGTCGGCAACCGGCGCACCGCCCACCGCTTCGCTGCCCGACGCAACGGCGTTGGCGGCGGCCGTCAGCGAGGGCATGCCTTCCAGCGCCACGAGCGCCTGCTGATAGGCCTCCTTGCCGGCGCCGGCCGGAACCGCGGCGAAGCGGTCGAGCGCGGTCGAGGCCCAGCCCTTCAGCTTTTCGATGGCCGCCGTCACATCCGCGGCCGTGCCCGCCGGGGGCGTGAAGCCGGTGATGCCCTTGAGGGCGCCCTCAAGCGCGGTGCGGGCGGTCTGGATTTCCGCCGACGTCGCATTTCGGCCGTTGGAGAACAGCGCAACGAACTGCTGCTGGAGCGCCGTCGCCTGGCCGGCCAGCGCCTCGATGGAGCTGTCCGCCGCGGCCGACGCCGCGCCGACCACGGCCTCCGCCTTCTCGATGGCCGGAGCCAGCGCATCGGCAACGGCCGTCTCGATCGAGCCGAGAGCACCGCCGACAGCGGCAGCGTCCTTCGGCAGGGCCTGGAGGCGGGCGAGCGCCGTGGCCGCAGCGGCCGAGGCCTTGGCGGCCATGTCGCGGGCCGCATCGCCCTCTTCCGGGCCGGGCTTGAACTCCGATAGCGACTTCAGCGCGATCTCCGTCGCGGACCGGGCAGCCGCCAGCTCCTCGACGGTCGGCAGGCGGCCATCGGCATAGAGGCCCTTGAGCAGCGCCAGCGCCTTGTCGGCCTCGGTGCGCAGCTTGTCGAACGTGCCGCCGCCGATGAGGCCGAGCGCCGGGGCGGTATCGCCGGTGGCATTCTCCTGCGCGACAACGGCGACCTGTTCGCCTTCCGGCCGATCGAACGGAACGGAAGCGCGGAATTCGACCTTGCTGCCATCCGGGCTCATCACGTCGGCGCGGACGGTGTGGCGGCCGACCGACAGGTCGATCTTGCCATCGGCCACGTAGCGGCCCTGATCATCCGCCTTCGCCTCGCCGACGAGCGTGTCGTCGGCATAGATACGCACAAGCGCGCCCGGCTTAGCCGTGCCGGCAATGAACATGCGCTCGCCTTCCAGCTCGACGGCCGAAACACGGGCCTGGGGCTTGGCCGCCGTTTCCGTCGCCGCGCTGCCGGCTGCACCCGCCGTCTCCGTCGCAGCGGCCGTGGCGGTTTCGCCCGTGGCTGCCGCATTGCCGCCGCTCGTCCCGGCCGTTTCCGTCCCGGCAGGCTGTTCGCCCGCGGTGCCGGCTGCGCCCGCATCGGTGGCAGCGGCGGTTTCGCCGGCTGGCTGGTCGATGGTCTTTTCCGCGGTAGCGGCAGCCTTGTCCGCGGTGTCCGGCACCGTGATCAGGCGGCTCGCCTCGCCGGGCTTGGAGACCATGGCCAGGAGCTCGCCGCCGGCATCCTTCGGCACGGAGACGGTCGCCACCTCGTCCGAGGTCTTCGAGACGCCCTTGTCGTCCTTGGTGTTCAGGGTGAGCTGATAGTCGCCGGCCGAGAGCGGCTGATCGAAGACGGCCGCGAAATCGCCGGACGGGCCGATATCGGCCGTCGCGACGACGGTCTCGCCATTCTTGATCTCCAGCTTGGTGTTCGGCTGGCCGCGGCCGGCGATCACCGTCGAACCATCGGGCTCGACGCGCAGGAGATCGAAGGCAGGCGTGACCCAGCCGGCGGCCGGATCGGCCGGCGTCGTTTCCGCCTTGGCGACCTCCTGGGTCGCGGTCGCAGCCTCGCCTGTCGTCGCATCGGCCGGCTTCTCGCTTCCGGCAGCAGAGCCCGTGCCGGTCGCTTCTCCACCCGTCGCTGCCTCGCCGGTTCCCGTCGTCGGACGGGCCTGCTTGCCCTCGGCCGTCGTGGTCTCGCCGCCGCCTTGCGTCGTCGTATTGGTAAGGCTCGCGACCGGGGTTTCGGCCGGCTTGTCCTTGTTCATGTTGGGCAGCACGAAGAAAACCATGAGCAGCGTTGCCGCCGCCAGCACGATCAAGGCCACCAGACCGGTCTTGTTCTTCATCATCAACTCTCTCTCTGTCCCGGTTTCCCGGGGGTCCCCTCCTGAAATTGCTATCGATTCCCAATGTTTTGCACAAGGTTCCCGGGACGTTCCGGAGCCGCCGCCCCGCGCTTTTTCGTCATTATCCTTGACGGGCTGCCAGCCGGGTGGCTGAATCCCGTCATGAGCGAACAAACCCTGCCGATTCGATCCGTCTGCGTTTACTGCGGCTCCCAGCCGGGCCGCGAAACCACCTATGTCTCCGCCGGGCGACGCCTCGGCAAGGCGATGGCCGAAAACCATCTCCGCCTCGTCTATGGCGGCGGCACGAAAGGCATCATGGGGGCGGTGGCCAGCGGCGTGCTCTCGCATGGCGGCCGCGTCACCGGCATCATACCGCAGTTTCTCATGGATATGGAGGCCACCCGCCATTCGCTCGGCCAGCTCTCCGAGCTGATCATCACGCCTGACATGCACGAGCGCAAACACAAGATGTTCGAGCGCGCCGACGCTTTCGTGGCGCTGCCGGGCGGCATCGGCACACTGGAGGAGATCGTCGAGGTGATGACCTGGGCACAGCTCGGCCGCCACCGCAAGCCGATGGTCTTCGCCAATATCGGCGGCTTCTGGGACCCGATGCTCAAGCTCATCCGCCACATGGCGGACGAAGGCTTCATCCACACGGCCCATCTCGTGCAGCCGATGGTGATCGACGAACCGGAAGAGATCGTCGCGGCGCTCGTCGACCATTGGGCCGGCCAGGTCGACCGCGAAGGCGAAGCCGACATCATCGCCCGGCTCTGATCTTCTCAAGAGAAACGGAAGCCCGCCTTACGGGCGGTCGAGTTCGTACCACACTTCGCCGTGCTCACTGCCCGCGACCGGATCGGGAAAATCGCCGGAAACCGTCCGCGCATGCCTCATGCCGATCTTTTCCATGACGCGGCGCGAAGCCTGGTTCACGGTCATCGTCGTCGCCACGATCTTTTCGTATCCGGCGGTTTCAAAACCCCAGTCGACGAGAGCTGCCGCCCCCTCTGCGGCCAGCCCCTGGCCCCAGTTCATGCGATGCAGGCGGTAGCCGAGTTCGGCCAGCGTCTCGCTTTCCGGCCAGAGGCAGAACCAGCCGACAAAGACGCCATCGGCCGTCCGACGGGCTGTCCAGACATAGGGCTCCGTGCCGGTCGGCATCAGAAAGGTCGCGTTCGGCGCGACCGTCTCCCGATCGACGGCATATCCCCCGTTCAAAAAGCGCATCACCTCCGGATCACGCTCCAGATCGATGAAGTCCGCGCGGTCGCCTGGCCGGCAAGGGCTGAGCGTCAGACGCGCCGTCTGCAAAATGGCCATCGTCTATTCCGCCGGCTTGAGCTCCATGGCCGCAAGACGCTTTGCCCGCGCCGTCCGTAGCATGGAGCTGGAATAGAGGAGAAGCGCGGCCCAGATGAAGGCGAAGGCGATGAGCTTCGTCGTGCCGAAAGGTTCGTTGAAGGCGAAGACGGCGATGAAGAAGATCATCGTCGGCGCGATGTACTGCATGATGCCGATGGTGGACAGGCGCAGCAGCTTGGCGCCATTGGCATAGATCATCAGCGGGATGGCAGTGACGACGCCGCAGGCGAGCAGCCAGAGAACATCGGCGGCACCGGTATCACCGAAATGGCCCTGCCCCGAGGATTCGAGCCAGAAAATATAGCCGAGCGCCGGCACGCTCAACAGCAGAACCTCCAGGAAGAAACCCTGATTCGGACCGATCGGCAGCGTCTTGCGGAAGAAGGCATAGAAGCCCCAGGAGATGCAGAGGCTGATGGACACCCACGGCAGCCCGCCGGCGTCGAAGGCAAGGATCCCCACCGCCAAGGCCGCAAGCCCGATCGCCAGAATCTGCGTCCGGTCGAGTTTTTCCTTCAGGAGGACGGCGCCGAGGAAGATCGAGAAAAGCGGGTTGATGTAATAACCGAGGGCCGTCTCGATGGCCCGGCCGGCGCCGATGGCCCAGACATAGATGCCCCAGTTGATGGTGATCAGCACCGCCGTCAGCGTCGCCATGGCGAGCATGCGCGGCGAGCGCAACGCCACCTTGATATCGGCGGTGCGGCCGAGCCAGATCAGCACCAGCCCGGCGAGCGGCACCGACCAGACGATCCGGTGCGCCACCACCTCGGCAGCGGGAATGTGGGCGACGGCCTTCATGAAGAAGGGCAGGAACCCCCAGAACACGTAGGCCGTCAAGGCGAAGGCGAAACCGCGCGGCGAATCGCCGGTTTCGGGGCCGCTGGTGGATTTAGCGTCGGCCATGGCGTGGTATCCCGTCATTTCATGGATTTTTCGACGGGATACTCCAAAGGAAGGTTATGCACCAATTCATTCCGGTGAAGGGACGATGAGCGGCGCTGAACCTCGCCCCGCTACTCCGCGGCCACCCGCCCCGCCTCCCCGCGGTTCTTCAGGAGCTTGTAGATGATGGAATCCATCAAGGCCTGGAAGGACGCGTCGATGATGTTGTCGGAAACCCCGACCGTCCACCAGCGCGCGCCGCTGGCATCAGTGGATTCGATCAGGACGCGGGTGATGGCCTCGGTGCCGCCGTTGAGGATACGCACCTTGTAATCCGCCAGCTCCAGGTCGGCGATCTCGGCCTGATACTTGCCAAGGTCCTTGCGCAGCGCGAGATCGAGCGCGTTGACCGGGCCGTGACCTTCGGCAACGGACATCATCGTCTCGCCATCAACGACGACGCGCACCACGGCCTCCGAGACGGTCTTGAGCTGGCCGTTGGCGTCGTAGCGGCGCTCCACCATCACGCGGAAGCTTTCGACGTGGAAAAACTCCGGCACCGTGCCGAGCGTGCGGTAGGCCAGCAGCGCGAAGCTCGCATCCGCGCCCTCATAGGCATACCCGGTCGCCTCGCGTTCCTTGACGATCTGGATGAGACGATCGAGCTTCGGGTCATCCTTGCCCACGGTGATGCCGCGCAGCTTGAGCGCATTGATGAAGTTCGCCTTGCCGCCCTGGTCGGACACCATGACCTTGCGCAGGTTGCCGACGCTTTCCGGCGTCACATGTTCGTAGGTGCGCGGGTCTTTCAGGAGCGCCGAGGCATGGATGCCGGCCTTGGTGGCGAAGGCGGAAGCCCCGACATAGGGCGCCTGATGGTCCGGCGAACGGTTCAGCAATTCATCGAAGGTATGGGCAAGCTTGGTGAGGCCCGTCAGGTCCTCCGTGTCGATGCCGATCGAAAAGCGCGTCGCATAGGTCTCCTTCAGCGCCAGCGTCGGGATGAGCGTCACCAGATTGGCATTGCCGCAGCGCTCGCCGATGCCGTTCAGCGTACCCTGGATCTGGCGCACGCCGGCTTCGACGGCGGCAAGCGAATTGGCAACGGCCTGCCCCGTGTCGTTGTGGGCGTGGATGCCGAGATTGTCGCCGGGCACACCGGCGGCGATCACCGCCCGGACGATCGCCTGCACCTCTGACGGCTGCGTGCCGCCATTGGTGTCGCACAGCACCACCCAGCGGGCGCCGGAGGCATAGGCCGTGGCGGCACAGGCCAGCGCATAGGCCGGATTGGCCTTGTAGCCGTCGAAGAAATGCTCGCAGTCGACCATGGCTTCGCGACCGGAGGCGGCGACGGCCTTGACCGATTCGGCAATGCTCTCGAGGTTCTCCTCGTTGGAACAGCCGAGCGCCACGCGCACATGATAGTCCCAGCTCTTGGCGACAAGACAGATCGCGTCGCTCTTCGAGTCGAGAAGCGCGGCAAGGCCCGGATCGTTGGAGGCGGAAATGCCGGCGCGTTTCGTCATGCCGAAGGCGACGAATTTCGCGCGGCCGGTGCGCTTCTTCGAGAAGAAAGCCGTATCCGTCGGGTTGGCCCCGGGATAGCCGCCCTCGACATAGTCCAGGCCGAACGCGTCCAGCATGCCGGCAATGGCGATCTTGTCCTCGACGGAAAAGTCGATGCCGGGCGTCTGCTGGCCATCACGCAGCGTGGTGTCGAAAAGGTAGATACGGTCTTTTTTCATCTGTTCCCTCCCTGGGAACTCATTGAACACTTCAATCCGCCCCTCATCCGGCTGCCGCCACCCTCTCCCCGCAGGCGAGGAGAAGGAATATGCCGCGCCGAAAACCTCGAACCCGAACCCTGCATTCGACAGGCCCCCTCTCCCCGCGTGCGGGCAGAGGGTTTGGGTGAGGGGCAGTCTCTCAAACTTTCCCCGCGAACTTGTCCGTCGCGTAGATCAGCCGGTCGAGAATGCCCGGCTCGGAATAGGCGTGCCCCGCCCCCTCGACGAGGTAGAATTCCGCCTCAGGCCACGCCTTGTGCAGGGCCCAGGCCTGTTTTGCCGGGCACGGCATGTCGTAGCGCCCGTGCACGATGAGGCCGGGAATGCCCTGCAGCTTGTGCGCATCGCGCAGGAGCTGCCCCTCGTCCAGCCAGCCGGCATTGACGAAGAAGTGGTTCTCGATGCGGGCAAAGGCGTGGGCGAACTCGTCCTCGCCGAACTTGTCGCTCGTCGAGGGCTCCGGCAGCAACGTGATCGTCTCGCCTTCCCACAGGCTCCAGGCAAGCGCCGCGGCGATACGGGTCGCCTTGTCATCGCTCGTCAGGCGGCGGTGATAGGCATGCATCATCTCGTGCCGCTCTTCCGGGGGGATGGGCGCGATGAAACGCTCCCACTTGTCGGGGAACATTTCCGAGACGCCGAACTGGTAGTACCAGTCGAGCTCGCCCTTGGTGAGCATGTAGATGCCGCGCACCACGAGTTCGGAGACGCGCTCGGGATATTTTTCCGCATAGGCAAGCGCCAGCGTCGAGCCCCAGGAGCCGCCGAAGACCAGCCATTTTTCGGCGCCGGCCATTTCACGCAGGCGTTCGATGTCGGCAACGAGATGCCAGGTCGTGTTGGCCTCCAGCTCCGCATGCGGCGTGGACTTGCCGCAACCGCGCTGGTCGAACAGCGTCACGTCGTAGAGGGCGGGATCGAACAGGCGGCGGTGGGCGGGCGAGAACCCGCCGCCGGGGCCGCCATGCAGGAACACCGCCGGCTTCGCACCGGGCGTTCCGGCGCGCTCCCAGTAGATGACATGCCCATCGCCGACGTCGAGATGGCCGGAGGCATAGGGTTCGATTTCGGGATAGAGGGTACGCAGGGTCTCGCTCATAATTTCATTCCGTGGGCAGGCCAGTTTTCTGTTTCGTGGTCGGGGTGCTGGAAGGAGATGATCTTCTCCTGCTGGCTGTAGTAATCGGGGTCCTTGTGGGCGGGCGCGGAAAAGATCGCCTCGACCCAGGGAAGCCGGGCGTCGAAATTGACCTGGATCTGCGGCGCGAGGTCATCGCGCCTGTCGAAGGCGCCGATGGCGATCTCCAGCCCGCCGGGATGCTTGTAGGCCAGCGGCGTGCCGCATTGCTGGCAGAAGCCGCGGGCGATGTTGATCGAGGACTGGAAATAGGCCGGCTCGCCGCGCGGCCACTCCACCTCGCCCTCGACCGTGACGAGCGGGCCGAAAAAACCGCCGAACTGCTTCTGGCACATGCGGCAATGGCAGATCGACGGGCGGCCGAGCCCGCCCTTGATACGGAAACGCACGGCGCCGCACTGGCAGCCCCCGGTTCTTGTCTCTTCCTGTTCGACGCTCATGGCAGCTCCTTCAACGATAGGCGGAATAGACGACGACGGCGACCACCACGGCGGTGATCAGGATCAGCTTGCCGGCGATGAAATAGAGCCACTTGCGCGGAAAACCGAGCTCCGGCCGGGTCTCGGTCATGGAATGTCCTCCGGCGGCCAATGGTCCGTGTCATAGTCCGGGTGCTGACAGTTGGAGGCGCGGACCACGATGTGACGCGCCGCGCCGAACTCGCCGTCCTCGCTCTCGCTTTCCGGCAGTTTCGCCAGCTGCGCGAACCAGACGAGCCGCGATTCGACGCCCGCCTGAGCGACCGGGCGGACATCGTCGGGATCGTCGAGCGAGCCGAGCGTCACATTGATATGGTCGGCGGCGAGCGCGTCGTAGAACAGCGGCGTGCCGCAATCGCGGCAGAAACCGCGGCGCACGATCTCCGAGGACTGGAACCAGCCGGCCTCGCCGCGGGTCATGGTGAAACGGTCGCGTGGCGCATTGGCAAGCGGCAGGAAATAGTTGCCGGCCGCCTTCTGGCACATGCGGCAATGACACAGATGCGGATCGCCGAGTGTGCCTTCCACCCGATAGCGCACCGCGCCGCACTGGCACCCGCCGGTATAGATGCGGGAAATGCTCATGGCTTGCGCTCCGGCGGCCATGCGTCCGTGTCGTGGTCCGGATGCTGGTAGGAGACAAGGTCGGCGAGGAAGGACGCCGCCTCCTGGTCCGCCATTGTCTCTTCGCCCGGCAGGTCGCAAATCGCGTCCACATAGGGCAGCTTCGCCTCGACGCCCCACTGGATGCGCGGGGCGATCTCCGCCGGGTCGTCAAAAGCGGCGATGGTCAGCGCCACGCCGTCCGGCGCCTCATAGGTCAGCGGCGTGCCGCAATCGGCACAGAAGCCTCGATAGCCATGGTTCGACGACTGGAAGCGCTTCGGCTCTCCCCGCGTCCAGGTCAGCTTGGCCTGCCGCACGGAGACCAGCGGCAGATAGAAATTGCCGCTCGCCTTCTGGCACATGCGGCAATGACAGACCGACGCATCGCCGAGCGCCCCTTCGACATGAAAGCGCACGGCACCGCACTGGCACCCGCCGGTGTAGAAGGGGGTGGTCACCTTTTCACCTCCCATGTCGTCACGCGCTCGCCCGTCTGGGCGTCCTTGCCGTCCTTCAGCTGGACTCCCCTGGCGGCGAGGTCGTCGCGAATCTTGTCGGCTTCGGCGAAGTTCTTCGCCTTGAGCATTTCCAGGCGAAGTTGGATCAGCGTTTCGATGCTATCCTCGAGCGCCTTGGAGATCTCGGCCTTCTTCGGCAGGACGCCAAGAAGTTCGGCGCTGGCGGCGAAGACCGGCAGCATCAGCGGATCGGCATTGGCGCACTGGGCGAGCGCATGCAGCGCCTGCACGGCCGCGACGGTGTTGAGATCGTCGAAAAGCGGCGCACGCACGCTTTCATCCACCCGGCCCTCGGCCGGATTGCCACCGGCGGGCCATTTGGCAAGCAGGCGCTCCGCCTCTTCCAGCCGCTTGACGGAGAAGTCGATCGGTTCGCGGTAATGCGTCATCAGCATGGCGAGGCGCAGCACCTCGCCCGGCCACTTGCGGCCGCCGAACTTTTCCTCGTGCAAGAGTTCCGCGATCGTGAAGAAATTGCCCTCGGACTTCGACATCTTGCGGCCTTCGACCTGCAGGAAGCCGTTATGCATCCAGACATTCGACATGACTGGCGTGCCATGCGCGCAGCGCGACTGGGCGATCTCGTTCTCGTGGTGCGGGAAGATGAGATCGAGGCCGCCGCCATGGATGTCGAAGGTCTCGCCGAGATAGGCGGCAGACATGGCGGAGCACTCGATGTGCCAGCCCGGACGACCGCGGCCCCAGGGGCTTTCCCAGCCTGGCTCTTCCGGCGAGGAGAGTTTCCAGAGCACGAAATCGCCGGGGTTCTTCTTGTGCACGTCGACGGCGACGCGGGCGCCGGCCTGCTGTTCGTCGAGGTTGCGCTTGGACAGCTGGCCGTAGTCGGCCATGGACTGCGTGTCGAACAGCACCTCGCCGCCCGCCTGATAGGCATGGCCGCGCTCGATAAGGCGTTCGATCAGCGTGATCATGTCGACCTTGCCGTCGCCGCGCGGCTGGACGAACTCCGTGGCGCGGGGCTCGTGCGTCGGCTCCATGGTGCCGAGCGCGGCGATATCCGCGTGGAACTGGTTCGCCGTCTTCTCCGTCACCCGGCGGATCGCCTCGTTGAGCGAAAGCGTGCCGTCCCCGATCTCCTTTCCGAAATCGCGCAGTGCCCGGGCGTTGATCTTGTCGTCGACGTCGGTGATGTTGCGGGCATAGGTGACGTGGTCTTCGCCGTAGACATGGCGCAGCAGGCGGTACAGCACATCAAAGACGATGACCGGCCGCGCATTGCCGATATGGGCGAAGTCGTAGACCGTCGGGCCGCAGACATACATGCGCACATTGTCGGGATCGATGGGAGCGAAGGGCTCCTTCGAGCGCGTGAGCGTGTTGTACAGCGTCAGGACCGGCTTTTCGGCCATAGAAATCTCCCCAAAAGGCGTAAACCCGGCTGGCCGGGTCGTTGTCATCCGGGGATTTTGAGGGACGAAAACGGCCGGGCCAGCGCGTGCGCTAGCGAATAATGCTCCGGCGAATGCAGAGTACCGTTTTCATGGCCTGCTTTATCGCGCCGTGCGGGCGTCCGGTCAAGCGGGCGCGGCCCGTTCCCGGACGAAATTCTCGCCAGGCCTCCTGTTCCCGCGGTGACACGGCCGCCCCTGCCCGCATGGGAAAAAGAAGGGGTGAGACCGGCAGTGCCCGCCGGCAAACCGAAGGGACAGCATCATGACGACCCGGAAGACAGAGACACGCCCCGAGACCGATCTTGCCAGCCGCTACAATCCGATCGGCATCCGCGCCGTCATCGCGGCCTTTCTGATGATCAAGGTGCGGCAGGTTCCGAGGAAATGAATGTTTGCGGCCGTCACAATAGTTGATCTCGAAAACCTGTGTTTTCAGTCGCTTGCCGCAGATCGATCAAAATTTGAGCAGAATTTGGCCGAATGGGTCGCGTAAATGCATAACGCATCGGGGGTAGCAACCGGGGGATCGAAACGGGGCTGCCTGACAATTCAGGAGAAAGACAATGTCGACCGCACGAAAACAGCCGCCGCAGAACCATGCGGCAAACGAAAACCTCCAGGCGCGCTACAAGCCGCTCGGCCTGCCCGCCGTCGTGGCCGCCACGCGCTGCAAGCCCGAGGCGAAGACAGAGGACAAGCGCTCCAAGCGCGATATTCCGGCCGTGCTCCAGCCGCTCTACGATTGAGCCGCTCCAAGGCGGCCTCGCCGGCGCGATTTCAGAACAGCGACAGCTGGTCGGACGATGATGGGGGCGCTTCCGCGCCCTTTTTCTTTTCCGCCGGCGCTTCGTCGGCCCGCTCTTCCACCGGCTCCAGGATATCCGGCCCCATATTGGCGACCTTGCCCACCTTGTCGGAGACCGGGATCGCCTCGAAGAAACCGTCGTCGATCGGCTTCATCAGGTCGGCCACCTCACGCGGCTCCTGCGTCTTGCAGTCGAGCCAGCGCGAAAAGTCCTGCCTGCGGATGACGACGGGCATGCGGTCGTGGATGCGGGCAATGTCGTTGTTGGCCGCTGTCGTCAGGATCGCGCCGGTATCGACCTCCGAACCGTCGGCGGAAGACCACGTCTCCACCAGCCCGGCAAAGGCGAGAATCTCGCCCTTCTTCGGGCGGATCCAGTAGGCCTGCGCCTTGGCGCCCTTTCCTTCCGGCCGGCGCCATTCGAAAAAACCGGAGGCCGGCACGAGGACGCGGCGATGGCGCATGGCGGCGCGGAACGAGGCCTTGCCGATCGCCGTCTCGGCGCGCGCATTGATGAGCAGCGGAAAGTCGCGCGGGTCCTTCACCCAGCCAGGCATGAAACCCCAGCGCACCAGCATGGCCTTGCGCTCCGGCAGGTTGCTGCCGGGCTCCTGCCTTTCCCCCGCAACGACGACCAGGATCGGCTGCGTCGGGGCGATGTTGTAGCGCTCGGTCAGGTCGTCCAGCTCGGCGAGATCGAGATAGTCGCGCGCAAGATCCCGCTTGGCCAGCAATGCAAATCGTCCACACATGGCATCGTCATCGCACTTTGCCTATAAGGGGTCAATCGAGCGCAACCGAACCGGACCGCGATGAAGAAATCCAAGACGCCCCAGCCCGCCTCCTCCGCCATCATCGAACGCGACGGGCGCTATCTCCTGGTCCTGCGCAGCAACCCGCCCTCGGCGGACATGTATGCCTTTCCCGGCGGGCGCGGCGAGCCGGGCGAGACGCCGGCCGAGACGGCGCTGCGCGAACTCTTCGAGGAAACCGGCATCAGCGCCGAAAAACCACTGCTTTTCGCGACCTACGACCTGCCCGGCAGGGAAGACGGCCCCGGCAGCCCGTCGTTCCGCCTCTCCGTCTTCAAGGTGAAGGCGGATCCCACGGCCATCGCCGTCGCCTCGGACGATGCGGCGGCCGTCGGTTGGTACACGGCCGGGGAGATCGAAAAGCTGCCGGCGCCGGACAGCGTGCGCGAATGCATCCGGCGCCTCGAGGCGGAACGCACGGGGCAGACCGCATGACGGTGATTCGGCTCGCCCTCCTTCTCACCCTGACGCTTTCCGCGCCCGCCTTCGCCCAGAAGGCAAAGGGTGACGCGAAGGAAACACCGCCCGCGGCGGCCGTCGAGGAAAAGCCCGCACCCTATGACGAACGGCTGGAACGGCTCTCGGAAATCCTCGGCGCCGTGCACTACCTGCGCAATCTCTGCATGGACAAGCCGGAGGACGGCTGGCGGGCCTCGATGCAGCGCCTCATCGAGCTGGAAGCCGCTAACGAGCCGAAAAGACAGGAGAAACTGACCGCGGCATTCAACCGTGGATATCGTTCCTTTGCGGCCATCTATACCGCTTGCACCGACTCGGCTGTTGTCGCAGAAGAGAGATACCGTAACGAAGGTGCAACACTTGCCACAGAAATTACCGCACGCTTCGGAAATTAGCGGTTAATTAACCTCTTTTTACAGGACCCAGTGCCGTTTTGGGAAAAGGCTGCTAAGGTCGTTAACAGTCAAGTAAGAACTGAATGCCCCGCATGGACCGATCAATGGAACCTACTCTCAACGATATCGACGAGATGATCGTGCACGAGAAGATGCAGGCGGCTCTGGAATACCAGAACGAGGCCTGGGCCGACGGCATGGCTGATGGCATCGAACCGGAAATCATCGCCGATGCCGCCATCGCGCTCGCCATGCGCGAGACGATTCGCATTCACGGCGAACGTGGCGCGGAGGCGATGCTCGAATCGCTGCGCGAGCGCATGCTGGCTGGAGAATTCTCCCCCGAGCGCATCCTGCAATAGGCTGGAAAGACAAGTCATGCAGACGTCGCCTGACGGCAAAACGCTGTTTCGCAGCAGCCTCATCGTCTTGTCCGTGCTTTTCACGACGACGGCACTGGTGGCACCCGTCCGTCCCGCCTTTGGGCTCAGCGAGTTGAAGAACGAACAGGGGCAGGTGCCGCAGAAGCCGGCCGAGGACGGCCAGACGCCGCCCGTCGAGGAGGAGCAGGAAGAAACCGGCCCTCTCGAACTGCCGCTGCCCGATCCGCTGATTCGCCGTAACCAGGCGGTGACTGAACCCTCCGACGACGCGCCCGCCACCGACGACAAGGCTGACGACGAACCGGAGGTTCCGGTCGAGTTCTTCTCCGACATCGCCAAGGCGCCGGAACCCGTGCGCCGCATGCGCGAACTCATCGTCGAGGCTGCCGCCTCCGGCGATATCGAGCGCCTGCGCCCCCTGCTCGGCAAGGGCATGACGGAAACGCAGGTCTCCATCGTCGAGACCGACGAAGGGCCCGTCGAAACCCTCAAGGGCCAGTCGGGCGACGAGGAAGGCATCGAGGTTCTGGCGATCCTGCTCGACGTGCTGGCGACCGGCTTCGTGCATGTCGGCAAGGGCACCGCGGACGAAATGTATGTCTGGCCCTATTTCGCCGAAAAGTCGCTCGCCACGCTGACACCGCCGGAAAAGGTGGAGCTGCTGCGCATCGTCACCGCCGGCGACTTCGCCGACATGAAGGAATTCGGCAGCTACAATTTCTATCGCGTCGGCATCACGCCGGACGGCCAGTGGAAATTCTTCGTCACCGGCGACTGAGCCTTACAAGACCACGCTCCAGGCATGATCCGGATAGGCCTGCGCGAGGCACGCCTGCAACCAGCACCTTTGCTTTGCGTCGAGCCGCGGCAACGCCTTGGCGAAATCCGCCTCGTCCTTGTCGCGCCGGTATTTTGCCTTGAACAGCAGGACGATCTCCGGCGCGAGATAGGCGATGCCACCGCCCGTCCTGCGCACGGCATCGGCGCGCGGCAGGCGGATCGACGGATCGCGCTTGTAGACCCAGGTCTCGGGCGTGCCGTCCTCCAGCATCATGTCGACACGCCAGCAGCCCGCCGCTACATCCTCGCACCAGACCTGCGCGATGCCTGAAGGCAGCACGTCCTCCGCGCCGAGCGGCTCGACATGGCCGTCACCGACCGTATGGAGACGCAGGCCCGGCAAGGCTGCGCGGAAATCCGCAAAATCGGTGCGCAGAATGGTGAATTCGAGGTCGTCGTGCGGCCGCATCTGTTCCCCGTGCCAGAGATCGAGCGCCCAGCCGCCGACGATGCACCAGGGCCGTGTGACGCCGGCTAGCCGGTGGGCGAGCTCCTGCGGGTGCCAAGCGGCCCATGCATCGTGGGGAAGTGTCGGCGTTGCCGTCATCATGGATCACCTTTCTTCGCGCGGCGCCCTTCTCCGCCATCCGGACGTACAGCGCAAGGCGGCACGACCTTGCGAAAGGCGCCCGGCCGTTCTACCTCTGTTTCAACGGGTGCGATCATGCACCGCCCGCTGCCGCATGGTGCCGGCGGGCGCACAATCTGGATCGAATCATGCCTTCCGTCACACTTTCCGGCCGCGCCTTCCTCCGCATTTCCGGTACCGATGCCGAAACCTTCCTGCAATCGCTCATCACCACCAACCTGCCCGACCTTGCGACCGGCGAGATTCGTCCCGGTGCCCTGCTGACGCCGCAGGGCAAGATCCTGTTCGACTTTCTGATATGCCGCGACGGCGACGGCGCCTTCCTGATCGAGACGACGGACGCGCAGCGCGATGCACTCCTGAAGCGCCTGACCATGTACAAGCTGCGCGCCGCGGTCGACCTTGCAACCGTCGAGGGCGACACGGTGGCGATCGCCTGGGACGCGCCCGAGGCCGGCGCGCCGCAAGACGGTCGCTTCGCCAAGGCCGGCCTTCTCCTCTCACGCCGCGCGGGCACTGGCGGCGGCGACGACCCGGCGCTCTACGACGCCCTGCGCATCGGCACCGGCCTTGTCGAAGCCGGCCAGGACTATGCGCTCGGCGATGCCTTCCCGCACGATGTGCTGCTCGACCTCACCGGTGGCCTTTCCTTCCGCCAGGGCTGCTATGTCGGGCAGGAAGTCGTCTCCCGCATGCAGCACCGCGGCACCGCGCGCCGCCGTCCCGTCATCGTCACCGGCGAGGCCGACCTTCCCGCGACCGGCACCGAGCTTCTGGCCGGCGGCAAGCCGATCGGCACGCTCGGCAGCGTGTCCGGCACGCGCGGCCTTGCCATCGTGCGCATCGACCGCGCGGCCGACGCCATGCATGGCAGCACGCCGATCACCGCCGACGGCATGCCTGTCACCGTCGCCCTGCCGCAATGGACGGGCCTTGCCTTCCCGCAGGAAACCACCGAGGTGCCGGCGCAATGAGCGGAGCCGCCCGCGCCAAGACGGAACCCCGCGCCTGGCAGCGCATGCTGTCGGGCCGCCGCCTCGACCTGCTCAATCCGTCGCCGCTCGACATCGAGCTGTCCGACATCGCACACGGGCTTGCCCGCGTCGCGCGCTGGAACGGCCAGACCAACGGCGACCACGCCTTTTCGGTGGCGCAACATTCGCTTGTCGTCGAGGCGATCTTCCGCCAGCAGAACCGTTGCAATGCCGACGAGTGCCTGATGGCATTGCTGCACGATGCACCGGAATATGTGATCGGCGACATGATCTCGCCCTTCAAGGCGGTGGTCGGCGGCGGCTACAAGACGGTGGAGAAGCGGCTGGAGGCGGCCGTGCATCTGCGCTTCGGCCTGCCGTCCGCCACGCCCGCGAGCCTGAAGGCGAAGATCAAGAAGGCCGACCAGGTCGCCGCCTTCTTCGAGGCGACGGAGCTTGCCGGCTTCTCCCATGCCGAGGCGGTCAAGTTCTTCGGCGCGCCGCGCGGCATCACACTCGACATGATCGAGATCGCCCCGCTCACCGCGCCCCTTGCGCAGCAGCGCTTTGCGGATCGCTTCGAAGCGCTGGAACGGGAGCGCGGCCCGCTCGCCGCGGCGGTTTGACGATGGGCACGATCGTCGTCGCGCCCATCGGCAAGATCGCGGAGCTCGCCGTGCGGCACCGTTGCCGCGACATGCTGAGCCTCGTCGCACCGAAGCAGAGTTTCCACCGCCCGGCCGTCATCGCCGCCGATCGCCACCTGATCCTCGGTGTCAACGACATCGCCTTTGCCGGCACCGGCAACCTTGTCGCGCCCGGCGAAGAGCATGTGGCTGCGATCATCGGGTTCGCCCGCGGCTGGGACCGGCAGGCGCCGCTGCTTGTCCATTGCATGATGGGCGTTTCCCGCTCACCCGCCGCCGCGCTGATCGCCGCGCTCGCCGTGGAACCGGACCAGGACGAACACGAGCTTGCCACCCGCCTTCGCCACGCCTCCGTGCAGGCGACGCCGAACGCCCGGCTGGTCGAAATCGGCGATCATGTGCTGTCGCGCGGCGGGCGGCTCGTCGCCGCCGTCAAGGCCATCGGCCGCGGGGCGGACTATGTCGGCGACAGCCCCTTCTCCTTTTCCGCAGCGCCGGAGACGGCGCAGCCATGACGGAGAGCCGCGTCCGTCCGCCCGTCGAGATCGGCCTCAACGCAGCGGTCGTCGCGATTTCCGGCCGCACCCCCTGCATCCTCGCCATCGGCGGCGGCGCAGGCGGCCGGGATGCCCTGCCCTTCGGCCCCTTCGATCCCCACCAGCACCGCACCTTCGAGACGAGCCTGCGCGCCAGCGTCGAGGCGCAGACGGCGCTGAAGCTCGGCTATATCGAACAGCTCTACACCTTCGGCGACCGCGGCCGCCAGAAGCTGCCGGACGAGGCCGGCACACACATGGTCTCCGTCGGCTATATCGCGCTCACCCGTACAGATGCGGAGGCGAACGAGCGGCTGGCGGAAGCCGGCGCCGCCTGGCGCGACTGGTACACCTACCTTCCCTGGGAGGATTGGCGGCAGGGCCGGCCGGCCCTCATCGACCAGATCATTCTCCCCGCCCTGAAGGCCTTCGCCGCCGATACCACGCGCAAGGAGCGGGTGAGCGCCCTGCCTTCGATGCGCACGCGCCTGCGCCTCGCCTTCGGCCTCGACGATTTTCCCTGGGACGAGGAGCGCGTGCTGGAGCGCTACGAGCTGCTCTATGAAGCGGGCCTTGCCGAGGAGGCGGTGACGGACGGGCGCACCGGATCGTGCCATCCCGTGCCCGGCATCGCCATGCGCCACGACCACCGCCGGATTCTTGCGACCGCGATGGCGCGGCTGCGCGGCAAGATAAAATACCGTCCGGTGATCTTCGAGCTGATGGCGCCGGAATTCACGCTCACCGAATTGCAGGCGACGGTAGAGGCAATCTCCGGACGACACCTGCACAAGCAAAACTTCCGCCGCCTGGTCGAGGGTGCCGAGCTGGTCGAGGCGACCGGCGGCTCCACCGCCGCCACCGGCGGGCGCCCCGCCGCACTCTTCCGCTTCCGCCGCCGCATTCTCGAGGAACGTCCGGCCCCGGGGCTCAAGGTAGGCATGCGCTAAAGCATTTTGTTTCTTCCGCATTGCCCGACGCCGAAGCGGCCCCGCTTCGGCTGGAAATGCTCTCGCCGGAACTTATCCTGCATCCTGCCATTCCCCCTTTGATATCAATGGGGAAAGCTTTCATGGAACAACAGGCAACCGACATCATCGTCGCAACACGGGCGGCGCTGGCGCAGGCGAGCGCGCTTGCCGTGCAATACTCCTTCTCGATCCTCGGCGCGCTCGTGCTGCTCGTGCTCGGCTGGTTTCTCTCACGGCTGCTGCACCGCTGGGCGCTGACGGGGCTTTCGCGTGTGCGCGGCATTGATGCGACGCTCGCGCATTTCTTCGCGAACATCCTGCGCTATGCGGTCCTCGTGCTGGTCTTCGTCACGGTGCTCGGCCAGTTCGGCGTGCAGACCGCCTCGATCATCGCCGCCCTCGGTGCCGCAGGCCTTGCCATCGGCCTCGCCCTGCAGGGCACGTTGCAGAACATTGCGGCCGGCATCATGCTTCTGGTGCTGCGGCCCTTCCGGGTCGGCGAGTACATCGAGACGAAGGACGTTTCCGGCGAGATCACCGAGGTCGGGCTGTTTGCCACCGAACTCAAGACCAGCGACGGGCTCTATCGCCTGGCACCGAACGCGACTCTCTGGAACACGCCCGTCACCAACTACAGCCGCGAGCGCACCCGCAAGCACGATCTCCAGGTGAAGGTGCCCGACGATCGCGATATCGACGGTGAGATCGACCGGCTTTTGTCGATCGCACAGAACGATCCCACGATCGAATCCGTGCCGCCGCCGCAGGTCTTCGTCGACAGCCTGGAAGCCAGTGCCGCCATCCTGACGCTGCGCTACTGGGTGGCGACGCCGCAATGGTTCAGGACGACACGGGAGATGAACCGGCGTGTGCGCGTCGCCTTCGGGCAGAAGCTCGCCGCACCGGAGCCGGATGCGGCCCCGGCCGAATAGGCCTATTCGATCACGGCGCAGGCGAGCCTGTCGCCCGCGCCGCCTGACGGGTCGGTGCGGTAATCGTCCGAGCCGGCATGCACGATGAGCGCCCGGCCGCGGATACCGCGTTCGGCATCGTCGAGACGGACCAGCGTCGAATAGACCTGCGCGCGCAGCACGCCGTCCTCGGCGATATACTGGTTCGGCAGGTCGCCGGCATGGGGACCGTCCGCCGAGATGAACCCGTGGCTCTTTTCATCCGGGTTGAAATGCCCGCCCGCCGATGCGTGGCCGCCAGCCGGATCGCAGCTCCCGCTCTCGTGGATGTGCAGCGCCACCCATTTTCGCGGCTCGAGGCCGGAGATCTCCACTTCGAACAGCACGCCGTCGCGCCCTGCGGTCACCTGTGCACGGCCGGTTTCCTTGCCTGCGCGATCGACGAAATCCGCCCGGGCCGTATCCGCCGCCTGCTGGGCGGCGGCGGGCAGGCTGATGAGCGGGGCGGCCAGCACGGCGCGTGCAACGATCTTCCACATGGATGCGTCCTTCCGATTGCCATTGTCCATGGAAACGGAACGCGTCGTCCGCCGGGGTGTTCCGGCCCGATCAGCTCACAACGACATCAAGGCCGATGTCGAGCGTCGGCGCAGCCATGGTGATCTTGGAGGTCGAAATATAGTCGACACCGGTTTCGGCAATGGCGCGGATCGTCTTCAGATTCACGTTGCCGGAGGCTTCCAGCTTCACGCGGCGCGGGTCGGCGGCGTAGGCCGCCTCGGTCAACCCCGCACAGTCGCGGTTGATCTCGACGGCGCGCCGCAGGAGCTCCGGCCCCATATTGTCGAGCAGGATGACGTCGGGCTGCGCCTCCAGCGCCTCCTCCAGCTCCTCCAGCGTCGTCACCTCCACCTCCACCTTGACGAGATGTCCGGCAAAGGCGCGGGCGGCCGCAATGGCGCCCGCAACACCGCGGGACACGGCGATATGGTTGTCCTTGATGAGGATCGCGTCATCGAGGCCGTAGCGGTGCGACGAGCCGCCGCCCATGCGCACGGCGTATTTTTCCAGCGCCCGCAGGCCCGGGATGGTTTTCCGCGTGCAGCAGACCCTCGCCTGCGTATGGGCGATCTCGGCGGCGAACCGCGCCGTGTAGCTCGCCACGCCGCAAAGGTGCATGAGAAAATTCAGTGCCACCCGTTCGGCCGACAGCACGGCGCGGGCGGGGCCGGAAACCTGCGCGATCACCATACCCGGCGAAAGCCGGTCGCCATCCTTCACAAAGGCCTCGAAGCGGATCGCAGGATCCATCAGCCGGAAGGCCGCGCGGGCGAGATCGAGGCCGGCGACGACCCCCTCCTCCCGCGCATTCAGCTCCGCCCGCGCCAGACTGCCCGGTGCGATCGTCGCCTGACTGGTGATGTCGCCGGCGCGCCCGAGATCTTCCGACAGTGCGGCGCGCACCTGATCCTCGACCATCAGCGGGGAGAGGACGGGGAGATGGGGGGTGGTCATGGCGGAGAATCCTTCTCTGGACTGTTGGCATCGACGAGCCGCTTCAACGGCTCCATGCGTTCATGCAGAACGCGGAGAATGACGATTTCCTGTGCCTCGTCCGCGCCTGCTACGAGGTGGTAGTAAAGAACGTGCGCAGCAGCATGGCGCCGGGCTGCCGCACGGGAAAAATGCATGGAGCGCACGCCGGGGCGGAGCTCGTCGCGTGCCCGCGACGCCGGTCGGAGCGGGTTTTCGGCGAGAAGGCTCATGGCATGCTCGATCAACGCGGCATAGTTCATGGCCTGGACAACGCCGAAGGCCGTCACCGTGTAGCGCGCGATCTCGGTAAGGTCCCGTTCGGCCTCAACCGTCAGCCGAACGATCATTTTTCGCCGATTGAAGCCGTAAAAATGTCCGTGACGGAGCGCCGGGAAAACTCGCCCCGCTCCGACTGCGCCAGCCCGGCATCGACCGCCTTGCGCAGGAGCGCGAGTTTGGCCGCCTCGCTTTCCTGTTCCTGACGCATCAAACGCAACGCATCACGAACGACCTCGCTTGCAGAGACGTAGGAGCCGCTTGCGACGGCGTCCTCGATAAAGTCGGTGAATTCCGGGGTGAGACTGACATTCAGCGTCGGCATGGCGCGATCCTTTCGCCCGATTCTAGTGCGCAAAGAGCGATTGTCAATTTTTGCCAAACTTCACGCCGCCGCCGTTTCCGCAAGGTCCGCAACCACCTTCTCGGCATCGGCAAGGGTAAGGAAGGTACGGTGCTTCCAGCCGGCCTTCTGCTCGGAGAAATCGGAGCGGAAGTGGCCGCCGCGGCTTTCCTCGCGCAGATACGCACCCGTCGCGATGAGCTTTGCCGTGGTGACGATGTTGTGGAAGCGCATGCGGCTGTTTTCGCGCTCCAGCGCAGCGATCTCGCGGATTGCCGTCTTCAGACCGTCGCGGCTGCGGATGACGCCGACATGGTCGCTCATGATGCGGCGCAGGCGCTTCAGCGCCGGGCTGTCCTCGATGGTGACGAGGTCGTCGCTCTCGCCGGCATTCTTGCCCCAGTCGTTGATCTTCGGCTCCGGCAGCATGCCCTTGATGTTTTCCGCGATGCGGGCGGCGAAGACCACCGCTTCAAGCAGCGAATTCGAGGCAAGGCGGTTTGCACCGTGCACGCCGGTGGAGGTGACTTCGCCGGCGGCCCACAGGCCGTCGATCGAGGTGCGGCCTTCCGCATCCGTCAAGACGCCACCCATGTGGTAGTGCACGGCGGGCACGACGGGGATCGGCTGGGTGACGGGGTCGATGCCGGCGGCGATGCAGGAGGCATAGACCGTCGGGAACATTTCCGGGAAATGCGCACCGACCGCCTTGGTGCAATCGAGGAAGGCGCCGCGGCCGGCCTGCACCTCCGCAAAGACGCCGCGCGAAACGATATCACGCGGGGCGAGTTCGCCGTCCGCGTGGATATCGAGCATGAAGCGGTGGCCGGCGGAATTAATGAGGTGCGCACCGTCGCCGCGCAGCGCCTCGGTGGCGAGCGGTGCAGGATCGCGGCCGATATTGATGGCGGTCGGGTGGAACTGCACGAACTCCGGATCGGCGATGATCGCCCCGGCGCGCGCGGCCATGCCGACCCCCTGACCGCAGGCCTCCCACGGATTGGTGGTGACGGCATAGAGATGTCCGACGCCACCCGAGCAGAGCACGACGGCGCGGGCCGGGAAATGAACGCGGTTCTTCGACTGGCCGGCATCGGGGCGGGCGACGACGCCCGAGATGAAGCGGCCCTCGCGCACCAGCTCCTCGACGACATAGCCTTCGAGCACCCGGATCGACGGCGTCTTGCGAACCGCAGCAATCAGCGCCTCCATGATCGCCTTGCCGGCCATGTCGCCCTTGACGCGCACGATGCGGCGTTCCGAATGGGCAGCCTCCCGGGAGAGCAGCAGCTTGCCCTCGAGATCGCGATCGAAGGGCACGCCGTATTCGAGCAGGTCGTGGATGCGCGCCGGGCCTTCGGAAACCATGAAGCGCGCCATCTTCTCATCGACGATGCCGGCACCGGCTTCGAGCGTGTCGGCGACGTGCTTTTCGAACGTATCGCCGGGGCTCATCGCCGCCGCGATGCCGCCCTGCGCCCAGGCGGAGGACGCACCCTGGCCGATCGGCGCAGCCGCGAGAATGGTGACGGGACGCGGCGCGAGTTTCAGCGCGCAGAACAGGCCGGCAAGCCCGCCGCCGACGATGACGATATCGTCGATGCCGTTCCAGGATTGCGGACGAAAACTATCAATGGGCATGTCTTACTCCTCCGACGCGCCGCCGAACTGCGCCCCTCACCTGCCTGCCGGCATCCTCTCCCCGCAAGCGGGGCGAGGAGCGCTGGGCTCGCCGTTTTCCCCTTCTCCCCGTTTACGGGGAGAAGGTCCCGGCAGGGGGATGAGGGGCCGCAGGGCCTCCTGCGCCTCTACTGCTTCAGGTTCACCATCCGCTCGACGGCAAGGCGGGCGCGATCGGCGATCGCCGGATCGACCACGACCTCTTCCGTCATGTTGACCAGGCTGTCGAGGATCTTCGGCAGCGTGATACGCTTCATGTGCGGACAGAGATTGCACGGCTTGACGAAATCGACGCCCGGCAGCTCGGCCTGGATGTTGGAGGCCATGGAGCATTCGGTGACGAGCAGCACGCGCGAGGGACGATTGTCCTTCACGTAGTTGATCATGCCGGAGGTGGAGCCGGCGAAATCGCAGACGGCGATGACGTCGGGATGGCACTCCGGATGGCCGATGATCTCGATACCGGGATGGGCCTCCTTGTAGGAAAGCAGCTCAGCCGCCGTGAAGCGCTCGTGCACCTCGCAGTGCCCTTTCCAGGTCAGGATCTTCTTGTTCGTCTGCTTGGCGACGTTCATCGCCAGGTACTCATCCGGGATGCAGAGCACGGTGTCGCTCTCCAGGCTCTCGATCACGGCAAGCACGTTGGAAGAGGTGCAGCAGATGTCCGTCTCCGCCTTCACATCGGCCGAGGTGTTGACATAGGTGACGACCGGCACGCCGGGATAACGCTGCTTGAGCAGGCGTACATCTTCCCCGGTGATCGAATCCGACAGCGAGCAGCCGGCCCGGGCATCGGGGATGAGCACCGTCTTTTCCGGGTTCAGCAGCTTCGAGGTCTCGGCCATGAAATGCACGCCGCACTGGATGATGATCTCGGCATCCACCTTCGTGGCGTCACGGGCGAGCTGCAGCGAATCGCCGACGATATCGGCGACGCAGTGGAAGATTTCCGGCGTCTGGTAATTGTGCGCGAGGATGACCGCGCCGCGCTCCTTCTTCAACCGGTTGATGGCGGCGACATAGGGCGCGTAGACCGGCCATTCGAAGGCGGGAATGAACTGTTTCACCTTCTCGTAGAGGTGTTCCGTCTCGCGGGCGATCTCCGGCGTGAAGGCCAGATCCGGTTTCTCGACGACGCCGAAGCGCTCCGCGGCAGTCAGCGGACGAGCGGCTTCGGCCATCCCCGCATGCTGGGCCAGAACGGTCATGGAACCCTCCCTTTCTCCCGCCATCCTCCGGCGGAAAGGCTATTTTGCTCAGTTTGAGCATAATAGCTCCAAAACAAAACCGGCATTGCCGGTGGTTCAGATTTAGAAACTTTTGTGACGGTTTGCAAGAACCGCCGCCCGAATTCCTTCGGGCGGCGGTACCGTTTTAGGTCAGGCGACGGCCGGGCGTACGACGCCCCTTTCCTCGATCGGCCAGTGCACGATCGCCGCGAAGACGCCGAGCGCCGCGCCGAGCCACCAGACCGGATCGTAGGTGCCGAAATGATCGTAGAGATAGCCGCCCATCCACACGCCGAGGAACGAGCCGACCTGGTGCGAGAGAAAGACGATGCCGCCGAGCAGGCCGAGATGTTTCGTGCCGAACATGATGGCGACGAGACCGTTGGTCGGCGGCACGGTGGAGAGCCAGAGCAGGCCCATGACGATGGCGAAGACGATGACCGAGGCCGGCGACTTCGGCAGAAGGATGAAGGCCGCCACCGCGACCGAGCGCGCGAGATAGATATAGGCGAGGAAATAGGGCTTCGAGTAGCGCTGGCCGATGAAGCCGGCGGCGAGCGAACCGATGATGTTGAAGAAGCCGATCAGCGCCAGTGCGATGACCGCATAACGCGCATCGATGCCGATATCGCCGAGATAGGCCGGGAAATGCGCGGTGATGAAGGCGACCTGGTAACCGCAGACGAAGAAGCCGGCGACCAGCAGCAGGTAGCTGCGATGGCCGAGCGCCTCGCGCAGCGCCTCGCCGATGGTCTGCTTGTATTCGTTTGCCGACGTGATGCCGGAGGAGGAATTGCCGCGCAGCGGAATACCGAGCAACGGCACGATGAGCATCAGCATGCCGAGATAGACGAGACTGTCCGACCAGCCATAGGCGCTGATGAGGCCCTGCGACAGCGGCGCGAAGAGGAACATGCCGGCAGAGCCTGCGGCCGTGCAGATGCCGAAGGCCATGGAGCGCTGGTCCGGCGTCACATTGCGCGCGAAGGCCGACAGCAGGATGCCGAAGGAGCCGGCCCCGACACCAAGCCCGACCAGCACGCCGCCGCCGACATGCAGCCAGAGCGGCGACGTGCCGAACGACATGAGGACCAGGCCAAGCGCATAGACGAGACCCGAGACAAGCAAGACCCGCCAGGTGCCGAACTTGTCGGCAATCGCGCCGAAGAACGGCTGGCTGACGCCCCAGGCAAGGTTTTGCAGCGCCATGGCGAGGCCGAACGTGGTGCGGTCCCAGCCGGTATCCTGCAGCATGGGCAGCTGGAAAAAGCCCATCGCCGAGCGTGGGCCGAAGGTGAGCACGGCGATCAGCGAGCCGGCAAGAATGATGAGCCACGGCATGGGCCGGCTCGCGGCAGGCGCCGCAACGACGGATGGGGTGGACATGGTGGGTCTCCGGGAGTGTGTGGCCGGACACTACGCGGCGCCATGCATTAACAAAAGCGAATTTAATTGACCGGACGATCAGCCGGATTGATGAAATCCCGGCACCGGGCATGGCGCCGGATGTGCTTGACGCCACGGCATTTTGAGCGCATGTCCCCTCCAGGCGTCACACGGCGCCAACCGAACCCGGATAAGATCATGGACCCCGACAGTCGACTATCGAGAGCAATCGAGCGACCGATCCGGTAAAAGCCCCCGAAAAGGCTTTGCTCCGGACGGCGAGAATGCCTCCAAGGAGTAAAGCATGCTGCAAATCTATGCCCGCAGGGCAGACCGCTTCTGCCTGCGCGAAATTTCCAACCCGGCCATCGAGCAGGCGATCGCCCCTGCCCTCTGGTACGATCTCCTGAGCCCGACACCCGAAGAGGTGGCGGACGTGGAGGCGGCGCTCCGCATTTCGATCCCGACGCGGGAGGAAATGGAGGATATCGAGCTGTCGGCCCGCCTCTACCAGGAAGACGGCGCGGAATTCATGACGATGACGGCGCTCACCAATCTCGACGGCGACGAACCGATGAAGATGCCGGTAACCTTCATCCTCACCGGCCCGACGCTGGTGACGGTGCGCCATGCGGATGCAAAGCCCTTCGTGACCTTCTGCAATCGGGCGCTGCGCGGCAACGGCCACAGCTACGAGACCGGCGAGGACGTGATGCTCGGCGTCATCGAGGCGGTCATCGACCGCATGGCGGACGTGCTGGAGCGGCTCGGCAACGAGATCGACGGCATCTCCCGCGAGGTCTTCCGCAGCAAGAAGGGCTCGTCCACCAAGAAGACGCGCGACCTCGAGGCGCTGATCGAGCAGCTCGGCCGCAAGGGCGATTTCCTCTCCGGCGTGCGCGAAAGCCTCGTCAGCATCTCGCGTCTCGTCGCCTATCACGCGGCGGTGGAGAGCCCGGCCCGACGACCGTCGAAAGACATCCGCCAGCTCGTCAAGCTCGTGCAGCGCGATGCCGCATCGCTCGGCGACCATGCGGCGTTCCTCTCGGGCAAGATCAATTTCCTGCTCGACGCGACGCTCGGCCTGATCAATCTAGAGCAGAACCAGATCATCAAGATCTTCACCGTCGCCTCGGTCGTCTTCCTGCCACCGACGCTGGTCGCCTCGGCATACGGCATGAACTTCGAGCTGATGCCGGAGCTCCAATGGCGCTTCGGCTATCCCTATGCGGTCGGCCTGATGATCATCTCGGCTTTGATGCCGTTCCTCTATTTCAAGCGACGCGGCTGGGTTTGAAAGGCAGCATGAGCACGCCGGCCCGACATCAGGCTGTCACACGCCGACGATAGTCGGGCCGACATGGCACGATACAACTCGTATATCATCTGCACCTCTCCGCGCAGCGGAAGCACCCTGCCGTGCAAACTCCTGGCGGCGACTGGTATCGCCGGAAACCCGGCCTCACTCTTCTACCGTCCGACCTTGCCCGACTGGCTGACGAGGCTTGGTCTCATACTGGTGGAAACAATGGCGGAGCGCGAATTGCTCGAAACGATCTTCGAGGCTGCGAACCGCAAGGGACGCGGGGATACAGCAACTTTCGGACTTCGCCAGCAGAGGCACGGCTTCGATTTCCTCTGCGAGAAGCTCGCGATCCTCCACCCCGGCAATCTCAGCGATTGCGAACGCATCCAACGGATCTTCGGCACGACGCTCTTCATTCACCTGACGCGCACCGACAAGCTCGCGCAGGCGGTTTCCTACCTTAAAGCAGAACAGACCGGATTGTGGCATCTCGCCCCGGACGGCACGGAACTGGAGCGGACCGCGCCGAATCGCGCGCCCGTCTACGACCGAGACGCCATCCGAGCCCACGTCGAGACGATGACGGCCTATGACCGCGCGTGGGAGACGTGGTTCGAACGCGAGGCGATAGCACCGCTTCGCCTTTCTTATGACGATCTATCCGACGATCCGCGCGCCACCTTACGGACCATCCTCCTCCACCTGGGGCTGGATCCGGCAGCCGCCGATCGCGTTGCGCCCGGCGTGAGGAAGTTGGCCGACGAAACCAGCCGGGAATGGGGGGCGCGGTTTCGCGCGGAAAACACGTTAGCCTGACTTCAAGCCCGCACCTTCATCGGCCAGCGCTCGGTGCGCGTCTTCGTCACGCGCACCGTATCGCCGAGGCGGATCTCGCCCTGGCTGCGGGGCACGGCGTTCCAGCCGAAGAGCACGCCGGGCACGCGGCGGTCGGCAGACATGCGCTTTTCAGCAAGGCCCTGGATCGGGTTGCCGCCGATGCGCTCGCCGGTCTTCTGGTCCTGCGTGGTCATGATGCAGCGGGCGCAGGGTTTGACGAAATCGAAGGTGATGCCGTTGATCTCGATCGCTTCCCACAGGTCCTCCACCCAGGGATCGTCACAGGAGACGAGGATGTTGGTGCGGAAGCGCTCCATGCCGACAGGCTCCTGGCCCTTGGCGACGAGGGTACGGTTGAGGTCGGAAAGCGAGCCGGTGGTCGTCACGAGAACGGGGAAGCCGTCGGCAAAACCGACAGGCGCCGGGCTGCCGGCCCACTCCTCGCCCTCCAGTCGCTCGGCCCGCGCGTCCATGTGCACGAGCCTGACCGGACGGGCGAGCCAGTCCGACAGGACCTCGTTGACGGCCTCGTCGGCGACGGCAGCGTTGACCGGGCTGTCCCAGACGGTCACGTCGAGGCGGTCCTCCGGATCGAAGCTCGCAAAAAGCTGGCGGCCTTCCATTTCGAGATGCAGGCTGTCGCCGACGGCCGTCGCCTCGACGCGGGCCAGCGCCTGCAGCTCGCGCTGGGTGATGAAGCGGCCGTCCGGCTCCACGACCATGAAACGCCGATCGCCGGCAAGGCCGTCGAGACGCACGGCGGCGCTTTCGACGGGAACGGCCCGGCCGCTCTTCAGCGGGTGGATGTTGAGACCTTCGACCTTCATGCGGGCGACCTTTCCTAAAACTTTGATTCAACGGCCTGCCGATCGGATTCAATGCGGCGGCACAAAAGCATGTTTTTCTTCAGATTTCATCCAGCAGCATGGCGCGGATCGCCCGCAGGCGCTCCGTCCGTTCGCCGGCCATGCGCGCACCCGCCGCCGTCTGGAACCCGTCAGCCAGTTTGAAGAGCTTGACCTCGAAATGGTCGATGGCGAAGGCCTTGTCGTCGAGCGGGCGGTTTTCGCCGAGCGGGTCCAGCGGATCGTAGAGGCCGCTGCCCATGCGGCCGGCAATGTAGAAGCAGCGCGCAGCACCGATCATACCGATCGCGTCGAGCCGGTCGGCGTCCTGCAGGATCTTCGCCTCCAGTGTCTTGGGAGCGAGATTGGCGGAGAAACTGTGCGTCAGGATGGCATGGGCGACGGAGGCCACGTCCGCTTCGCTCCAGCCTTCGGCGGCAAGCAGGTCGGCCGCCTTTTCGGCTGCAAGGCGTGACGCTTCGGCGCGCAGCGGCGAGTTCTTTTCCACCGCCACGCAATCATGCAGCAGCACGGCGGCGGCCAGCAACCGTATGTCACCGCCCTCCTCCGCCTGGATGCGGCGCGCGCTCTTCCACACACGGATGAGATGCGCGGCATCGTGCGAGCCGTCATCGGCAGAGAAGGCCTGCGGCAGCAGGCGTTCGGCAAGGGCCCCGAGGGGCGAGAAGGCGGCGGCGAGACAGGCGAAGGTCATGGGCAATCCATCATTGGTTGCCCTGACTATCCTGTCACGCCTCGGCGTTCAATTCCGCCTTTTCGCCGGTCCCGGACTTTCCCGACAGGATCTTCTGGTAGAACAGCCCGATACCGATCAGCACCGCGCCGAGCCCGATGAAGGAGAGCGCCCTGAGGATGCCTTCGAGATTGGCCATGTCGATCAGGAAGACCTTGACCACCGCGATCAGCACGAGACCGGCGGAGGCAAGGCGGATGCTCTTGGAATCGAACTTCGAGCCGACCACCAGCAGCAGAACGCCGAGCAGCAGCCAGATGACCGAATAGGTGTAGGTCTCCGGCTGGAGGAACCCCTTCCAGTCGGCAATGCCCTCGCCATGCCAGTAGCGACGCACGCTGAGCGTGACCCAGGCGAAGGCGAGCGCCACGCCGGTCAGCGCCAGCATGATCACATAGGGCATCGGCCGCCGGCCGCGCGCATAGAGGGCAAGCCCGCCATAGGCGATGCCAGGCAGGAGATAGCCGACGAAAAGCAGATCCAGGAACGGCCATTTACCGAGCAGTTCGCCGGTGAAATAGGGGTTGAGGCCAACGAAATGGGCGCTGAGGATGGACAGGACCGAGAGCCCGCCGACCACCATGGAACCGTAGCGGAAGACCGGGCTCGGCGATTTCAGGTCGAGCGACATCAGGATACCCGCGGCGCCGATGACCAGCAGCGTGTAGATCGACTGCTCGCCGAGCGTCGGCACGGAGCTGTCCAGCACCCCGCCATTCATGCCGTGGCGCACGAGGATCGCCGCCGTCAGCAGCACGAACAGGCTGGCCAGCGCCTGCAGCAGGTTGCGGATTTTCTCGCCCGGCCAGCGGCGCAGTTCGAAGGCCGAGAGCGCGAGGAGAGCAGCCGGAATGCCGTAGCCGACAAGCAGCTGGTTGAAGACCGGCGTCTTCGAAAGGTTGGCCGCGCCGACGATGGTCGGCTCCCAGCCGATGCGGCCGGCAACCACGGCCGCCGCCCCGGCCATCAGCCAGGGCAGGACCGGCCAGCGGCGAAGGCGCGTCGCGAAGACGGCGGCAGCGCCGAGGATCGCGATGCCGAGCGTGGTGGCAAGGCCGTCCGTCATGGCGTGCAGCGCCAGCACGAGGAAAGCAAAGCCGCCGGCAACGAGCGTCCATTGTGGAATGAACAGGCCCTCCTCCGCCCGTCCGCGCGAAAAGACCTCTGCCGCAGCGAAGAAGGCGAGACCGAGCGCCACGGCGAGAAGACCGTGCTTGAGGTCAAAGGAGAGGTTGCCGAAATGGAGGAAGTTCAGAGCGACAACAACGAAGGGCACGGCCGGAGCGATGAGGCTCCAGAGCGCGGAAAAGGCGGAGGACCCCGTCATGCGCAGGCGCACCGCCGCAAGACCGACCGCCGCATAGGCCACGGCAAGGAGCAGCAGCAGATTGACCGGCACGACGGCGATCATCGGTACCGGCAACGATGCTGGCGGCGGCAGCACCGAGGCGTTGTCCAGTATCGGCGGGGCCAGCGAGGAGAAATCGTCGAACAGCAGGCCGCCGGGCCGGATCACCATCGCCCCGACGCCGACCACGGCCGTGATGGCGGAAAAGAGCGCGGGATAGATCGCCCAGCCGCGCAGCGCGCCGAGCAGGGCAAGCGCCATCACGATCGCCGCAAAGCCATAGTCCGCCCGGGCGAGCGCCGGGACGGCATTGGCGAGGATCAGCGCCGGGAAGGTCAAGGCCAGCGCGCCGGTCAGCGATACGGCGACCGCGGGCGGGGCAAGCAGGCGGTCCAGCGGATCGGCGGCGGCGGCGCCCGTTGCGGGCGGCAGGTCGTCCGCCGTAATGTGGCCCGGCCAGATCAGCCCCAGGCCAAGCGCCATCACAAGCAGGGCGAGAAGCATCGGCACGACCTCGACCGTGCTCGCCTCCGAAAGATAGAGCACCGCCCAGAGCGCCATGCCGGCACTGGCCAGCGCCGGCACGACCAGCCAGCGACGGATGCGCGCGGCGGCGAAGGTGGCAAGCCAGGCGACGGAGAGGAAACCGAAAAGGCCCCAGGCACTCGGCTCCTCGGTCGCGACCAGCGCAGGCGTCACGAGAGAGGCCAGCAGGCCGAGGCCGGCCAGCGCCTGCCCGTGCAGGAGCGACAGGCCGATCGTCGCGAAGGCCACGGCGGCGAGCAGCACGAAGGCCGTCAGCGGGCCGAAATAGCCGTAGAACTCGTAGGAAACATAGGTGACGGCAAACAGTGTTATGGCGCCGGCAGCGGTCAGCACGCCGGGGATCATCGCGTTCTGGAAGGCATTCGCGATGACCGGCAGCGTGCGGCGGCGCACGAACTCGCCGACGGCCATGAGCACGAGGCCGAAGACGGCGGCCAGCGACAGCCGCACCGCCGGGCTGAGCAGCCCTGCCTCGATGGAATACTTGACCATGAAGATGCCGCCGAGCGCGAGCGCGATGCCGCCCACCCAGACGGCCCAGCGCGCGCCGATGCGGCTTTCGAAGCTTTCCTTCGGCTTTGCCGCGGCCGCGGGAGTGGCAGAGGCCGCCGCAACGGCTTCGTCCAGCCCCTCGCTCGCAGCAACCGTTTCGGCGGGACCGGCGGGCGTGCCGCCAAAGATCGCCCGGCCCTTCTCGGCCTCGTCCATCCCCGCCGCCTGCGACGCAGCCCAGGGGCTTGCGAAATCGGCCGGCACCGGCTCCTCGGCCGCCTCTTCGGAGATGGCCTCGGTCGCTTCCACAGCCACCGTCTCCACTGGCGCCGTCAAATCTCCGGCCTTCAGCGCCTCGACTTCGCGCTTCAGCCGCATCACCTCCTCGCCGAGTTTCTGCGCGCTGTTTCGCGATGCATTGAGGGTATAGAGCGCCAGGCCGATCGCGACCAGGGAGAGGATTTCGAGCATTGCGACTCCAAGGCGGGCATTGTCCGGGCGCGGAGACTACCCGGTTTTTTCCAAAGACTAAACGGGGTTACGTTTGAAGCCGGTATTCTCTTCGGGTTGTCGCATGGTTTTCATGCAAGGCGGGCACAATGACCTATTTCCAGGAGCAACCGGAGCCCGCCATGACCCAGACCCTTCGCAATGCCACCGCCACGCAGGCGGGCCGGCAGCCCCGGGACGGCTATGCGCATGCCATCGTTCGCAGCCTCGGCAATCTTCTCGGTCGATGCACCGCCGCCCGCACGGACGGACAGCCTTTGACGCCGGCCGCCGGCGGGGCCCCGGTAAAACCCCTGGCCCCCGTCGCGCTCCGCATGGCTTCAAGCCAGCGCATCGCCACCGCCGGCTGCCTTACCCCCTGGGGCACGCGGCTGATGGCAGAGGCGGATTTTCATGGCGACGCCCGTTGCTTCGATGAGGGATCCGGCACCCCTGCGGGCTGGGTCGTCGAGGTCGATCCGCGGAATCCGGACGCCGCCCCGAAAAAACGGCCCGCCCTCGGCCGCTTGCGGCATGGCGCCCTCGCCTGCCTCGTCAACCGGGATGGCCGCGTGGTCGTCTATTGCGGCGATGCCGGCGAATCCGGACATCTCTACAAGTTCGTCACAAACCGCACCTGGCAGTCCGGCAGCCGCGCCGACGGCCCGGACCTCCTCGACGACGGCACGCTCCATGTCGCGCATTTTTCCGCCGACGCGGAAGAGGACTGGATGCCGGTCACCTTCGACGCGGCGCCGCTGGTGATGGAAAACGGCACGCTGACATGGATGCCGGTCGCTGCCGGAAAGAGCCCGCTGACCACCGCTTATGGCTGTGCCACACCGATCAACGTGCAGAACGAAACGCGCCGCGCCGCCGCCCTCCTGCGCGCCACCCGCCTCGACGGAATTGCGGATGTGACCGGGGATCCTGCGGCCGGCACGGCCCGCCTCCGGCTGGCCGGCGAAAAAACGGGCGCCCGCGACCGGTTCAGCCATATCGTCGAGATCATCGAAGCCGGCGGCGATTTCGCAGCGCTGCACGCGCACTGGGAAGTGCTTTCGACCTGTAACGGCCATTGAGCCATCGGCAGCAGGGCCGATGGCTGCGGCCTGTCTGGAGCAACTTCGCAGCCCCCGGTTCAGTGGAATTGCCCCACATGCCTTCTGGCCGCCGCATCCGGCGCCGCTTCGGCTGGAGACACTAACGCATCAGGTTTTCGATCGGGAAGATGGCGCAGGTTTCAGTGCCATGGGCGAGCAGCTTGCCGTTTCCGTCGCGCAGCCATGCTTCGGATGTCGCAATGGTACGGCCGCGATGCACGATCCTGCCTTCGCAGAACACCTCACCCATGCCGGGCAGGACGGGGCGCACGAGATTCAGCTTGAACTCGATCGTCGTATAGGCTTCGCCCGGCTTGATGACGGAGAAGACGGCGCAGCCGAGCGCCGAATCCATCACCGTTGCCGTCCAGCCGCCGTGCACCGTGCCGAGCGGATTGAGATGGTCGACAGACGGCAGGCCGGCAAAGACGACGCGGCCGTCCTCCACCTCCGTCATGCTGAAGGCGAGCGTCTTCGCCATCGGCGGGGCCGGCAGGTCGCCGGCCAGCATCGCCTGCAGTACCTTCAGCCCGCCGTCGCGCTTCACCACGTCGAGCGGCAGCGTACCGACGCCAGAAACCGTCAGCCCGGGGTAGATTTCGACCGTCATGCATGCGCCTCTCGGGGTTGATCGTGCCTCGGCGTGCCGAGCGCCTTCAGGGCCGCCTGGATGAAGCCGTCGCGGGCGCTGGCGAGTTCCAGCCCGCGCGGTTCGCAGACATGCCGGTTGAGGAAGAAGGCGGTCAGCCGGAAGCCGTCCGCGAGGGCGGCGGCATCGGCGGCGTGCCGGCGCTCGTCGCCAAGAAAGGCCGGCAGTGCCAGCATCTTGTCCGCCCAGGGTGCGCCGGCTTCGCGCGAAACGGCACGGCCGGATTTCGGCGACACGTAACAGAGGTTTTCGCGGCTGCCCGTTGCGACACATTCGAAAAGATCGAGGCCGAAGCCGAGATCGTTGAGCACGGCGAGTTCGAAACGCACGAAGAGTTCGCCGGCATCGGCCGGCTCGTGCAGGTGATCGAGGATGACGGAAAGCGCCTCGTAGAGATGGGGATGCGGGTCGCGCTCCGGCAGGAAGCGCAGCAGCGCCGCCATGGCCTGCACGCCGTAGACAGCGGTCGCCGTCTCCATCAGCCGCCCGGCGCGCAGTTCCAGCGGCTCGATGCGGAACTCGCCGAGATGCTCGTCGAGCCGCGCCCGCCAGGTGACATCGACGGAATTGCCGGGCTGGAGCACCGGCTGCATGGTCCGCGAGCGCCCGCCGCGCACCATGCCGAGGTGCCTGCCACGGCTGCGCGTCATCACCTCGACGATGACAGAGCTTTCGCCGTGGCGCCGCACGCCGAGAACGATGGCTTCCTCACTCCATTGCATGGCAAAAGCCTTACGCCCTCGCCCGCGCGGGAGCAAGCGGCATGGCATGTGCGACGGAACGACGCGTGGCCGCAAGGACACACCCAAGCCCTTGCCACAGTTTCGCTTTTTTCTCGCCGCGCCGATGCCCGCTTTGCCGACAAAGAACCCGCGCAAGGCTTTCAAGCCAGATTTCGGAATTGAAAAACGACAGGTGCCCCCCTCATGTGTGTGTCCCGTGCCCGCGCTTTCGCGGCTCTCCGCCCCTTCGCCCTCCTCGCCCTTGCGGCAACGCTCGCAAGCTGCGCCACCACCGCAAAGCCGGTGAAGAAGGGACCGGACCCGATACATGTCGCCATGTACGGACCGCATCCGGAAGAGCGTTTTCCCCTGCCGGCGATGGACATCAGCAAGGTGAACCCGAAATATTTCCGCCAGCTGGTCGCCTACCAGACGGCCGAGCCGGCCGGCACCATCGTCATCGACACGCAGAACCGCTTCCTCTACCTCGTGCAGGGCGAAGGCATGGCGATGCGCTACGGCATTGGCGTCGGCAAGGCGGGACTGGAATTCGAGGGCGGCGCACGCATCGGCCGAAAGGCGGAATGGCCGCGCTGGACTCCCACCCAGAACATGATCGAGCGCGAGCCGGAGCGGAACCTGAAATGGGCCGGCGGCATGGAGCCGGGCCTTACCAACCCGCTGGGGCCGCGCGCGCTCTATCTGCACAAGGACGGCAAGGACACGCTCTTCCGCATCCACGGCACGTCCGAGCCCTGGTCGATCGGCAAGGCCGTGTCGAGCGGCTGCATCCGCCTCTTCAACCAGGACATCATCGACCTCTACGGCCGCGTGCCGACCGGCAGCCGCGTCGTCGTGCTGCAGCACCAGGCACCGGTCGACCAGCCGGTGCCGATGGCGGCCGCCGACGGCCTGACACCGCCCGCCGCCATCTGAGGCCTCGTTCGGGGACGGCCTTGCGCCCGTCCCCGAACCGTTTCATCACCAGGCGTCGGGCTCGCGCACCATGTGCACGATATTGGCCGGGTTCATCACCCAGCCGCCGCGAAAGCCTGCGCCCAGATCCTCGATCGGATCGCAGCGCACGACGCCGTTCTGCTCGAGATGGCCGAGAGCGACCGAGTGGTCGGGCGTGAAGAGTTCGAGCCAGACCTCCGCCTGGCTGTAGCCCGGCGCCTCGTCGATCCACAACCGGTTCGGGCCGAGCAGGAACCCCCTTGCTGGGGCTTTGTCGTCGAAGGGCTCGAGCCCGACGACGTCGCGGTAGAAGGCGAGTGTCGCCTCGTACTGGTGCGAGGGAACCTTCATGGCGATGTTGATGCCGCCCTTGATGTTAGCTGTCATTGCAACCTCCCGTTTCAAGTGAAATCCTGCTGCTCGGAGGCGACGACGCCCTTGAGCTCGCTCGGGTAATAGCCCTCGCGTAGGTTGATGCCGTATTCGACATAGGCCTTCATGCAGGCCAGCATCTGCGACCAGCCCTCGCAGTTCATGTAAGATGCTTTCTGGCCGCGGGCGTTGTCGCGCCAGCCGGTCTCGGCGATGGTCACCATCGTGCCGCCGTCCTCCAGCGGCTTGAAGCGCATCTCGACGCGCGTCCTGTAGGGCGCCTCCCCCTCGTCCACCATGGCATCCCAGCGGAAGACGATCAGGGCGTTCTCCTCCACCTCGTCGACGACGACCGGGGCCATGCCCCACCAGGTGACCGTCGTGCCCTCGACCAGCGGCGCGCTCGCCCCGCCGATGGTGGTGAAGTAGCCGCTGAGCTTCTTCGGATTGACCACCGCATCGAACACCTCGGCAATCGGCTTGCCGATACGCCCGTTCACACGAAATTCCAGCGTCATGCCGTCCTCCTTCCGGGGCAGAAGCGCCCCTTTCGATCTTGTTTGCCGTCAAAATATGTTATAAAAATATAACATGTCAAGCGAATCGAAACAGGACGCCGTTTTCAAGGCGCTGGCCAATGGCAAACGGCGGCAGATGCTGGACGCAATCAAGGATGCGCCGCTGACGACGGGCGCACTGTGCGAGCGCTTCGGGGAAATGGACCGCTGCACGGTCATGCAACACCTCAAGGTGCTGGAAGAGGCGGAGCTGATCGTCGCCCGCCGTGAGGGCCGCGAACGCTGGAACCACCTCAATGCCCTGCCGATCCAGGCAATCCATGACCGCTGGATCAGCCAGTATGCCGGCCATGCGATGAACGTTCTTTCAGCGCTCAAGGGCGACCTGGAGGACTGAGGCACCGTCGCAAGGGCGGCGCCTCGGCTTGAACCGTAACGTCTCAGACCTCGGCCGCGATGCGCCCGATCTCGGCAATGACGGCATTGCGCTCGTCGCCGGAAATGCCGGGGATTTCGCAGAAGGCTGCAACGATGATGGCGCCGCGGTCCGGCGACCAGGCGATGGCGACGTCGTTGGCATTGCCGGCCTTGTCACCGTTGGTGCCGGTCTTGTCGCCGGCTATCCAGTCCGCCGGAAAACCCGCGCGCAGCCGCGCGTCGCCCGTCTTGTTCATCACCAGCCAGGCGGCAAGCTGCGCCTTCGAACGCGCCGACAGCACGTCGGCAAAAACCAGCCTGCGCAGCGTCTCCACCATGGCGGTCGGTGTCGTCGTGTCGCGCACGTCGTCCGGCGTCTCATGGTAGTTGAGCGTCGGCTCCGTGCGGTCGAGCCGCGTTACCGCATCGCCAAGGCCGCGCAGGAACGCCGTGACGGCCTCCGGCCCGCCCGATGCGGCAAGCAGCAGGTTGGCGGCGGCATTGTCGCTGAACGTGATGGTCGCCTCGCAGAGTTCGGCGATCGAGATGCCCTTCCCGCCGACACGCGTTTCCACCACCGGCGACCAGTCCACGAGGTCCGCCTTCTTCACGACGATGCGCCGGTCCAGCGTCTCTTCGCCCCGATCCACCCGGGCGAGGATATGGCCCGCCAGCAGCGCCTTGAAGGTGCTGCACATCAGGAAGCGTTCATCCGTGTTGTGGCCGAGCCGCGCGCCCGTCGAAAGATTATGTATGGCAACGCCGATGCGCCCGCCGTGACGCGCCTCCAGCGCGGCAAGCCGTTGCGCGAGATCCTCGCCGGCGGCGCGGCTGGTGCCGGCCGTCAGCGCGGAAACCGCGGGAATGGCAAGGAGAGCGCCGGCCATGGCCTGGCGGCGTGAAATCGTCATCGTCATGTCTTGTTTCCTGTTTGCCGGACACCGGGCGCGCTTTGCAACGCCCGGCCCGCTTGAGCCCGCCCACACCGCGACTATGGGCGGTGAGGCGATTCAAGACAAACGACGATTTCTGCCGACAGCCATTAGGAAAACTAGGGCTTTGCCTTATTTTCGCTTCATCGCCTCGGCGAGCGCTGCACCGAAAGCGCCTTGCGAGGGCGCCTGCTGCTTGGGGGCCGCCTGGCTGAACTTCGGCTGCATCTGGGCATTCTTGTCGCCCCGCGGAGCATTGTCGCGGGCGGCTGGCGCGCCGCCGTCCTTGCGCATGGTGAGACCGATGCGCTTGCGCGGCACATCCACCTCGGTGACGCGCACCTTCACCACGTCGCCGGCCTTGACCACCTCGTGCGGGTCCTTGACGAAGCGGTCGGCGAGCTGGGACACATGCACGAGGCCGTCCTGATGCACACCGATGTCGACGAAGGCGCCGAAGGCGGCGACGTTCGTCACCGTGCCCTCCAGGAGCATGCCGACCTTGAGGTCCTTGATGTCATCGATGCCGTCGGCAAAGGTCGCGGTCCGGAATTCCGGACGCGGGTCGCGGCCGGGTTTTTCCAGTTCAGCAAGGATGTCCTTGACCGTCGGCAGGCCGAAGCGCTCGTCGACGAACACCTTCGGGTCAAGTTGCTTCAGCGCCGCGCTGTCGCCCATCAGCGCGCGCACGTCCCGCCCGCAGGCCGCGACGATCTTCTTGGCGACGCCATAGGCTTCGGGATGCACCGAGGACGCGTCAAGCGGCTCCTTGCCGTTCGGAATGCGCAGGAACCCGGCACATTGCTCGAAGGTGCGCGCACCAAGGCGCGAGACCTTCATCAGCTCCTTGCGGCTTTCGAACGGGCCATTGGCATCACGATGCGCGACGATCGCTTCGGCGGAGGATTTGCCGAGGCCGGAGACGCGCGCGAGAAGCGGCGCGGAGGCGGTGTTGAGGTCGACACCGACGGCGTTCACCGCGTCTTCCACAACCGCATCCAGCGAGCGGGAGAGCTTTCCCTGGTCGACATCGTGCTGGTACTGACCGACGCCGATCGACTTCGGCTCGATCTTCACCAGTTCGGCAAGCGGATCCTGCAGACGGCGGGCGATGGAAACGGCGCCGCGCAGCGAGACGTCGAGGTTCGGAAATTCGGCGGCCGCCGTTTCCGAGGCGGAATAGACGGAGGCACCGGCTTCCGAGACGATGACCTTGGTGGGCTTGGGTGCCGGCAGCTGGTCGAGCAGATCGGCGACGAGCTTTTCCGTCTCGCGGCTGCCGGTGCCATTGCCGATGGCGATCAGCTCGATCTTGTGCTTGCGGATGAGCGACGCTAGCTCAGCCTGTGTGCCGCGCACATCGTTCCTCGGCGGGAACGGGTAGACGGTCGTCGTCTCGAGCACCTTGCCGGTGTTGTCGATGATGGCGACCTTGACGCCGGTGCGGATGCCCGGGTCGAGGCCCATCGTGGCGCGCGTGCCGGCAGGAGCGGCGAGCAACAGGTCCTTGAGATTGCGGGCAAAGACGCGGATCGCTTCCTCCTCGGAGCGTTCGCGCATCTCGCGCATCAGGTCGAGCGACAGCGACATGGAGAGTTTCACCCGCCAGGTCCAGCCGATCACCTCGGCCAGCCACTTGTCGCCCGGCTTCGTGCCGATGGCATAGAAGGAAGCGATGATGCGTTCCACCGGCTTGACGGCCTCGGTGCTGTCCTGGTCGACGACGATGTCGACCGACAGGAACTCCTCGTTCCAGCCGCGCAGCATGGCGAGCGCCCGGTGCCCCGGCACCGTCGCCCAGCGTTCGGTATGGTCGAAGTAGTCGGAGAACTTCGCCCCGGCCTCCTTTTTCCCCTCGACGACCCGCGAGCGCAGGAAGGCGTTGTCCTTCATGTATTCGCGCAGGCGCTTCAGGAGATCGGCATTTTCCGTAAACTGCTCGGCGACGATGTCACGCGCGCCTTCCAGCGCCGTCTTGACGTCGGGCACCTCGGCCGACAGGAATTTTTCGGCAAGCTCCGCCGGCACCAGTGCACGGTCCGTGAGGATCTGTTCGGCAAGCGGCCCGAGGCCGCGCTCGCGGGCGATCTCCGCCTTGGTGCGGCGCTTGGGCTTGTAGGGCAGATAGATGTCCTCGAGCTCCGCCTTGGTCGCAACCGTGGCGATCTTCGCCGCAAGCTCGTCCGTCAGCTTGCCCTGCCCCGCAATCGATTCGAGGATCGAGGCACGGCGCGCCTCCAGCTCGCGCAGATAGGTCAACCGTTCGGACAGCGTGCGCAGCTGCGTATCGTCGAGACCGCCGGTCACTTCCTTGCGGTAGCGCGCGATGAAGGGCACCGTCGCCCCCTCGTCGATGAGCGCCACGGCGGCGGAAACCTGCGCGGAGGTCGCCTTGATCTCGGCGGCGATCAGGTTCGCGATCTTGAGCGGTGTCGGGGCCATGTCGAATTCCTCTGGGTTGGCGCGGTCGGCGACCATAGTGCGCGGCCGGCTATAGGCCAACCACAGGCCCGGCAGCCCGCGGCCACGTCCACAATATATATCACGACCGGTAAAAGCGGCAGGACTGTGCCACGGTTGAACACCAGCGAATACAGGCTTAGAGGTTGTAACGCTTCATAAAGTCTTGCCGACTATCCTCACCGCACGTAACGGCAACGGGGCCTTCGGCATGCGCGGCGCTTTTCTTGCAGCAGTCTCACTGGCGGCCTTCGGCACCACGGGCCCGGCGCATGCGACCACGCTTAACCTGTTGATCTGGGAAGCCTATATCGACGAGCAGATTCTTGCCGACTGGACCGCCGAAACCGGCATCGAGGTGCGCCAGACCTTCTATGACAGCGGCGACGTGCGGGACAAGATCCTTGCCGATCCGAACGCCAATGTCGACGTCGTCGTGACCAATGAGAACGGCGCACGGCTCTACGGCAAACGCGGCGTCATCGCCACGCTGAGTGCCGACAACGTCCCATCGCTGAAGGACTATGCGGAAAGCTGGTCGGGCCGCTGCGGCGGCTACGGCGTGCCCTATCTGTGGGGCACGATGGGCATCCTCTACCGCTCCGACAAGATCACGACGCCGCCGACCTCCTGGGCGGACATGATGAAGCCGGCCGAAAGCCTACGCGGCCATATCGCCATGTACGGCGACCACGCCGAAGCCTTCGTCGCGCCGCTCGCCCTGCTCGGCAAGTCGGTCAACGCCAATGACAACGAGACGCTGAAGGCGGCCTACGAGCTGATGAAGGCGCAGGCGCCCTATGTGCTCACCTACGACTATGTCGTCACCTCGGTGCAGAGCCCGGACAAGGGGCCGAACATCTACATGGCGCTCGGTTACAGCGGCGACCAGTACACGCTGAACGACAAGGTCTCCTCACCGGGCCTCTGGCGCTACGTCGTGCCGAAGGAAGGCACGCTTTCCTGGCTCGACTGCGTCTCCGTCAGCGAACGCTCGAACAACAAGGCCCTGGCGCTGAAGCTGATCGACTATATCAGCAACGCCAGGAACGGCGCCCGCAACGCCGTCAAGCTCAACATGCCCACCGCAAGCACCGCCGCACTGGCGCTGCTTCCGGAAGACATACGCTCCAATCCCGAAATCTATGCCGCACCGGAAATCCTGGCCAAAAGCCAGTTTCAGGAGGAACTGACCGTGCAATCGGTCCAGGCCCGCCGCCGCATCATCAGCAGTCTGGCCCAGATCAGTGACGCTCGGTAAACGCGCCCTTTCCCTCATTTTCCCGGTCGTGCTCGCAGGCTATGTGCTCGCCGCCTCGCTGATCTACTACGTGCAGAGCTCGTCCATCCTCGCGCTGGAACGCGCCCGCCTGTGGCAGCAGATGGGCCTGCTCACCGCCGTCTTCCAGAACGAGGTGACGCAGAACCGCAGCTTCATCTACTCGCTCGTCGAGGGCGGCGCGGTTCGCCTCTTCGTCAACGAGCCCGATGCCGCCTATCGCAACACCGCGCTCGGCGTGCGCCTGCAGCAGAGCATCACCTCGCTCTCCGACGACCGCAAGCGCTTCATCTCGGTGGCGATCATCCGCCCGCCGCTGACCGTCGATTATTACTTCGAGGACAGCGACGATCCGTTCGCGGAGATCACACCGCAGCAGATCCAGCACGCAAGGCAGGTGATCGAGAGCCCGCGGCTCTCCTCCTGGAGCTATCTCAACACGGCCGGCATCGAGCCGCTGATCGTGCATTCGGAGTTCATCGATCCCTTGACCTTCAACCGACCGGTCGCCAGCGCCAAGAACGGCGCGATCCTGGTGCAGACCGCGGTTCGGCCCAAACTCTTCCTCGACATGAAGCGGGCGCTGGAAAAGGAATATGGCACGACGATCGAAATCGGCCAGCACCAGCTTCTGGCGCAGGGCGGGCTTTCCGCGACCGCGACACTCAGCCCCTCGCTCTTTGCGCGGCTGACGCCGGAACCCACCTTCCTCGACAACCGGCTTTCGACGCTGAAATCGCTGCTCGCGCTCGGCGCCATTGCGCTCAGCCTGTGCACGATCGTCCTCGTACTCGGCCTGGTGCGCCGCTACATCACCAACCCGATCGCCAAGCTCGACCGCCAGCTCACCGACGTGATGACCGGCAACCGCAGCGCCCTGCCAGAAATGAACGAGATCGGCGAGATCGGCCGCCTGTCGGCCAACGTCAAGCGGCTGCACGACCACTCCATGCAGTCCTTCGACCTCGTGCAGAACGCCTCGTGGACGGACACGCTGACGGGCATTTCGAACCGCGAATATTTCAATATCCGCTCCACGCAGATCCTGCAGGAGGCGGAGGCCGAGGATATCGGCTGCACGCTGCTCTTCATCGACGTCGACAACTTCAAGTTCGTCAACGACAAGCACGGCCACAAGATCGGCGACGAGTTGCTGAAGACGCTGGCCGACCGCATCTCGACCATCGTCGCCTGCGTCGTTTCCGAGCGCGGCCTGCCGGACGGCCTGTTCGCCCGCCTTTCCGGTGACGAATTCGCCATCATGCTGCGCTGCCAGCCGGGCAGCGGCACGATCACGGAGATCTCCGAAAAGATCCTCGCCCTCTTTGCCGAGGGGTTCGAGGTGCTCGACAAGGCCTATCCGGTCACCGCCAGTATCGGCATCGCCGTCTATCCGGAGGATGCCCGCACGCTGCCCGAACTCGTCGCCAATGCCGATGCCGCCATGTACCAGGCGAAATCCCAGGGCAAGAACGGCTCGGCCCGCTATTCCCGCTCGCTGCACGAAAAACGCAACCGCCAGCGCCGCATCGAAGAGGAGTTGCGCGTCCTCGACCCGGACCGCGAATTCTACCTCGTCTACATGCCGATCGTCGATGGCCACGGCAAGGTGACGGGTTGCGAGGCGCTGTTGCGCTGGACCTCGCCGGTGCTTGGCCGCGTGACGCCCGACGAATTCATCCCGATCGCCGAGACGACCGGCCTCTTCAGCAAGATCGACTGGTGGGTGATCGACCGGGCGATGGCCGAATACGGCCAGATCCGCAAGCTGTTCGGCACCGAGACGATCCTGTGCATCAACATCTCGTCCGCCGAGCTCTACACGAAGTCGATCAGCGACCATTTCTGCGACAGCGCCGACCGGCACGGCATCGATGCCCGCCTGATCGAGATCGAGCTGACCGAGACTTTCGCCGTCAAGCTCGGCGAGCAGTCCCGCCGCAACATCGAGATCCTGCGCGCCCGCGGCTTCCGCATTTCCATCGACGATTTCGGCGCGGGCTACACGTCCGTGCAGCAGATCATCGAATACCCGGCCGAGACCATCAAGCTCGACCGCGAGCTGGTCGAGAGCCTCACCCGTTCGGCGGCGCTGCCGACGCTGCGGGCTCTCGTCGCGCTTTGCCATGCACAGGACATGTCGGTGATCGCGGAAGGCGTCGACACGACCGAGAAGATGGCGCTGCTCGCCGCGGCCGGCTGCGACCTCTATCAGGGTTATCTGATCAGCCGCCCCCTCACCCTCGAGGAGATCGGCATCTGGGCGATGCAGCGGCTTGTCGAAAAGGCCCGCGAGGCCGCCCAGAGCCCCGACCGCCGCGCCCGCGCCTGATACTTTCCACGACTTGCCGTCTCTCCGGCGAGCCCCTATCCCTATGCCCGGGGCCGCAGGAGGACTTTTATGCGAAACGCGCCGATCTTCACGCTGGGCCTCGCCCTGCTGATCTGGTCGTTCAACAGCTCGCTGATCGCGAGCACGCCGGATGGCGCGACGAAGCTGATGGCCCATCGCGGCGCCCACCAGACCTTCAGCCATGAGGCGGTCGACGACGACACCTGCACGGCAAGCCTCATCGACCCGCCCAAACACGATTTCCTGGAAAACACGGTCGCCGGCATGCAGGCAGCCTTTGCGGCGGGCGCCGAGGTCGTCGAGATCGACGTGCACCTGACGCCCGACAAGAAGTTCGCCGTCTTCCACGACTGGACGCTCGACTGCCGGACGGACGGCAAGGGCGTGACTGAGGAGACGGACAGCGCCACGCTGAAGACGCTCGACATCGGCTACGGCTATACGCCCGATGGCGGCAAGACCTACCCGTTCCGCGGCAAGGGTGTCGGGCAGATGCCGATGCTGGAAGAGATCTTCGCCGCCAACCCGGCGGGCAAGCTGCTGATCAACTTCAAGAGCCGGCGGGCGGAGGAAGGCGTGGCGTTTGCCGCGCTGCTGGCGGCCAATCCGGCCTGGAAGGACAAGATCTTCGGTATCTACGGCGGCGCGGAGCCGACGGATGCGGCGCTTGCCGCCACACCCGGCCTCAAGGGTTACACAAAGACCTCGGTGAAGAGCTGCCTGCTGCGTTATCTCGGCACAGGCTGGATCGGCTATGTGCCGGAGGCCTGCCGAAACACGCTGGTGCCGGTACCGAGCAACTATGCGTTCCTGCTCTGGGGCTGGCCGAACCGCTTCCTGACGCGCATGGAGGATGCCGGCAGCGATGTGGTCCTCATCGGCCCCTATTCCGGCGGCGGTACGGTCGGCATCGATACAACCGAACAGGTGGAAGACCTGCCGGAGCCCTTCCCCGGCTATGTCTGGACCAACCGCATCCTGGAGGTCGGCCCCGCCATCAAGGCGCGGCCGTAGGCCCTTACGAGGTCGGGAAGTCGAGGCCCATTTCGCGGAAGCGGGCCGGGTCGTCGCCCCAGTTCTCGCGCACCTTCACGAAGAGGAAGAGATGCACGGGCTGTTCGAGGATTTCCGACAGCTCCTTGCGCGAGGCCATGGAGATCGCCTTGATGGCATCGCCGTTCTTGCCGAGCGCGATCTTCTTCTGGCTGTCGCGCTCGACATAGATGACCTGCTCGATGCGCACCGAGCCGTCCTTGCGCTCCTCCCACTTCTCCGTCTCGACATGCGAGGAATAGGGAAGCTCCTGGTGCAGGCGCAGGAAGAGTTTTTCGCGGGTGATTTCGGCGGCGAGCTGGCGCATCGGCAGGTCGGAAATCTGGTCCTCCGGATAGTACCAGGGGCCTTCCGGCAAAGCGCCCGCGAGATAGTTCATCACGTCGTCGCAGCCCGAACCGTTCAGCGCCGAAATCATGAAGGTGCGTTCGAACGGAACCACGGCGTTCACCGCTGCCGTCAGCTTCAGAAGGTCCTCCGGATTGACCCGGTCGACCTTGTTGAGGACAAGGATCTTCGGCTGGTGAACCTCTTTCAGGCCCTCCAGGATCGTCTCGGCATCGCCCTTGAGGCCCCGCTCGCTGTCGATCAGGAACATGATGAAATCGGCATCCTTCGCCCCACCCCAGGCGGTCGTCACCATGGCGCGGTCGAGCCGGCGGCGCGGCTTGAAGATGCCGGGCGTGTCCATGAAGACGATCTGGGCGTTGTTGTGGATGGCGATGCCGCGCACGATGGCACGCGTCGTCTGGACCTTGTGGCTGACGATCGACACCTTGGCGCCGACGAGGCGGTTGACCAGCGTCGACTTGCCGGCATTGGTCGCGCCGATGAGCGCGACGAAGCCCGAATGGGTCGGACCCGCGCCGTTCGTGCTGCCTTCGGCGGGGTTTGTGTTTTCTTCGTTCATGATATCCGTCAATCCGCGGTTTGACCCTTGGGCCAGACGCCTTCGCGTTCCAAAATCTTCGTCGCGGCCACCTGTTCGGCGGCCCGTTTCGAGCGGTCGATGCCGGTTTCCGGTGCGACGCCCCTGATCTCCACCGTCACGGTGAAGCGGGGGTCGTGGTCCGGTCCCGAGCGCTCGTCCACCCTATAGTTCGGCGTCAGGCCGAACCTGGCATGCGCCCATTCCTGCAATTCGGTCTTGGCGTCGCGCCGCGCGCCTTCCGCACGCGCCGCCCTGCCCTGCCAGTTGGCGAGGATGAAGCCGCGCGCCGCTTCCAGCCCGCCATCGAGATAGATCGCGGCGATCAGCGACTCTACCACATCGGCCCGCACATTCAGCATGGCTTTTCCGGTGAGTTTCTTGACGTCCGCGCCGGTGCGGATGAAGCGGTGCAGGCCAAGATCATCGGAGACCGCCGCACAGCTTTCCGCGCTGACGAGCTGGTTCAGGCGAACCGAAAGCTCGCCCTCCTTCGCCTCGCGGAAGGTGCGGAACAGCATCTCGGCGACGCACAGGCCAAGCACGCGGTCGCCCAGAAATTCCAGCCGCTCGTAATTGCTGCCCTTGCCGGGCCGGGCGCTGGCATGGGTGATCGCCCGGTCGAGACGGTCCTTGTCGGTGAAGGCGTAGCCGATCAGGTCCTCGAGGGCCTTGCGGTTGACGTCGTTCAGCGGAATGGCGCCCTTCATTCAACAACCTTGAACAGGCGGTCCCAGCGAAGGTTCGTCGGCCACTTCCAGATCTCGGAGAAGGACGTGTCGTTGCCGAGCGAGAAGAAGATGAGGCTTGCGCGGCCGATCAGGTTTTCCGCCGGAACGAACCCAACATCGAAGCGGCTGTCGGCCGAGTTGTCGCGGTTGTCGCCCATCATGAAATAGTGGCCTTCCGGCACGATGAACTCGCGCGTGTTGTCGCCGACGGTGCCCGGACGGGTGTCCAGCGTGTCGTAGGCGACGCCGTTGTCCATGGTTTCGCGGAAGACCGGAACATCCTCGCCGGTGTCGTACTGGTCGTCGGCACGGAAGAAACCGTTGTGTTCGCGCTTCACGGCAACGCCGTTCACGAACAACTCGCTGTCACGCACCTGGATGCGGTCGCCCGGCAGGCCGACGAGACGCTTGATATAGTCGATGTCGGGGTTCGGCGGGAAGCGGAAGACGACGATGTCGCCGCGCTCGGGTTCACTTGCAAAAATACGGCCGGAGAACAGGTTCGGCGAGAACGGCAGCGAATATTTCGAATAGCCGTAGGAGAACTTGTTGACGAAGAGATAATCGCCGACGAGCAGCGTCGGCATCATCGACCCGGAGGGAATGGTGAAGGGCTGGAAAAGCACGGTGCGGATCACGACGGCGAGCAGCAGCGCCTGGATGATCACCTTGACGTTTTCCCACAGGCCGCCTTCGGCCTTTTCAGTCTTCTCTGCCACGCCGGATCTGTCCTTATCTGCAAACATGGGGCCCTCTATAGAGGAAAGGTTGCCTGTTGGAAATCGTGTCGGTCAAAAAGACGCTGGGCGCCTGTTATCCGGGCGTTCCGGCCGGCAGCGCCTCGATGATCACGAAAGCTTGAGCCAGCGGAAAATCGTCCGTGATGGTGATGTGGATGCGCGCTTCGTGGCCCGCGGGAAGCATCTGCGTCAACCGTTCCAGCGCGCCGCCCGTCAGCTTCATGGTCGGCTTTCCGCCCGGCAGGTTGACGACGCCCATGTCCCTCCAGAACACACCCTGTGCGAGGCCTGTACCGAGCGCCTTGGAACAGGCCTCCTTGGCAGCGAAACGCTTGGCATAGGAGGCCGCGCGGTTCTTGCGCCCGTCGGACTTCGCCTGCTCGATCTCGGTGAAGCAGCGCCGGGTAAAGCGCTCGCCGAAGCGTTCCAGCGACTTCTCCACCCGGCGGATGTCGATGAGGTCGCTGCCGATGCCGATGATCATAGGGATTTGTCTCCGCGGGAAAGGGCAGGATGAGCCGCTGCAAGGCCGGCGCGCTCGAGAAGACGGGCATGGCGGCGGGCCTTGAAGGAGCGCACGGCGAAACGCGTGACGCCATAGGCAAACACGGCGGCCACGATGCCGAGAACGCCGGCGCCGGCAAGCATGGGCTTCAGCACGGGCTGCCAGAGCTCGGACAGTTGCAGATGCTCCAGCCGGTGAAACAGCTCGGCCGCCGTCACCGCCTCGGCGGATTTGATGCCGAGCAGCGCCTCGCCGACGCGAAAGGTCGCAAGCGCGATGAGCGGAATGGTCAGCGGATTGGCGATGGTGGTGGCAAGCGCGGCGGCCAGCAGATTGCCGGCCATCAGATAGGCGAGCGCAAGCGCCAGGATGACGTGAAAACCGATGAGCGGCGTGAAGGCCGAAAAGGCACCGGCTGCAACGCCCGCGGCCACCGCATGCGGCGAGGCGGACAGGCGCAGGATTCGCTTGGCGAGGTAGCGCGCCGGACGCGTGAAGCCTTTGCGCGGCCAGAAGAATTCGCGCAATCGGTCAGGCCAGCTTGTCTTCTTTCGGCGTCGGAACAACATGGCTCAGACATAGCCGATCCGTTGGTGGCATTTCAATGGCGCCCTCATGGCGCCAGACAAGACGGTCGCCGTGGCGCCGGAGGGGCGCCACACGGATCCGCGGAGCTTAGTAGGACTTGCGGAAGAGGCCGCGGTCGATCTGACGCTGGCGGTATTCCAGGTCGATCCGGTCGATGGCGCCGTTGAGATAGGCCATTTCGCGGTCTTCAGGAGTCGGGATGCGCAGGGCGCGGGTGAAATTCTTGATCTGCTTCAACATTGGTAAACCTCTTTCGGTTGACCTCCCGATGCAGAAGATAGGGATTTCACCCCAAAGACACCAGCGACACTATGCCAATACAGCCATGCAACAGGCGCATAATGACTGGTCAAATCTTGGGCAAACCTGCCTTATTCAAGGCAGGATGCCACATTTTTGCATAGAAACTGTCATGTAAAGACGCGACGGATCGTCGAGACGGACTGAAGCTCCTTCAACTGGCTCATCAGCTGGTTGAGCTGGCGCAGGTCCCAGACCTCCAGATCGATATGCACCTCGGTGAAGTCGGCCGCCACGCGCGTCATCGACATCGAGCGGATGTTGACGTCGCTGGTGGCAATCGTCTGGGTGACTTCGGCGAGCGTGCCCGGCTCGTTCAGCGCATTGATCATGATGCGCGCCATGAAGCGGGTGTTGTTCGCCTCGTCGAGGTCCCAGCGCACGTCGATCCAGCGTTCCGGCTCGTCGTCGAACTTCTGTAGTGCCGGCGACTGGATCGGGTAGATGGTGATTCCCTTGTCCTTCTCCATGATGCCGACGATGCGATCGCCCGGCACGGCACCGCCGACGGAGAAATGCACCTCGGCATTGCCGGAGAGGCCGCGGATCGGCAGGGCTTCAGGGCCGGTTTCGCTCGCCCCCTCCTCCAGCGCCGTCTTCGCCTTGCCCGGCAGCTTGAACACCATGCCTGCCGCGCTGCGCATGTTGAACCAGCCGTCGTCCGAGCTCGGCTTCACCGTGACACGCTCGTCCTGGTAGTCCGGGAAGACGGCGCGCAGCACGTCGAGCGAGGAAAGCTCACCGCGACCGACGGCGGCGATGGCGTCCTCCACTTCCTTCTGGCCCAGCCGGTGCAGGACAGGCTTCAGGCCGTCGCGCGAGAAGGACTTGCCGGCGCGATCGAAGGTGCGCTCCAGAATGCGGTAGCCGAGGCCGGAATATTGTTTGCGCACGGCGGCGCGGGTGGCGCGGCGGATCGCGGCGCGCGCCTTGCCGGTGACGACGATCTCTTCCCAGGCCGGCGGCGGCACCTGGATGCCCGAGCGGATGATCTCCACCTCGTCGCCGTTGCTGAGGCGGGTGACGAGCGGCATGATGCGCCCGTTGATCTTCGCGCCGACGCAGGTATCACCGATATTGGTGTGCACCGCATAGGCGAAATCGATCGGCGTCGCGCCGCGCGGCAGGGTGATGAGCTGGCCCTTCGGGGTGAAGGTGAAGACCTGATCCTGGAAGAGCTCGAGCTTGGTGTGCTCGAGGAACTCTTCCGGATTGTCGCCTTCCGCCAGCGATTCGATCGTGCGGCGCAACCTGGCATAAGCGTTGGAGCCCGGCGAGCGGGCAACCTCGCCGTTCGCCACTTCCTTGTCCTTGTAGAGCGAATGGGCGGCGATACCGTATTCGGCGATCTCGTGCATGCGCTTGGTGCGGATCTGCAGTTCGATGCGCTGGCGCGACGGGCCGACGATCGTCGTGTGGATCGACTGGTAGTCGTTCTGCTTGGGCGTCGAGATGTAGTCCTTGAACCGGCCCGGCACGACACGCCAGCGGGTGTGCACGATACCGAGCGCCGCGTAGCAGGCGGGAATGTCGTCGACGAGGATGCGGAAGGCGTAGACGTCGGAAAGCTGCTCGAAGGAGAGCGACTTCGACTGCATCTTCCGGAAGACCGAATAGGGCGTCTTCTGCCGGCCCTTGACGAGCGCGTCCGGCAGGCCGTTGACAACAAGCAACTCGCGCAGTTCGTCCTCGATCTTGCGGATCAGGCCCTCGTTGCGCTGGGACAGGTCTTCCAGCTTGCGCGTGACGGTGTCGAAGGCTTCCGGGTTGATATGACGGAAGGAGAGGTTTTCCAGCTCTTCACGCATGTCCTGCATGCCCATGCGGCCGGCGAGCGGCGCATAGATGTCCATCGTCTCCTCGGAGATGCGGGCGCGCTTTTCCGGTGTCATGTGGTCCAGCGTGCGCATGTTGTGCAGCCGGTCGGCGAGCTTGACGAGGAGCACGCGCACGTCGTCGGAAATGGCGAGCAGCAGCTTTCGCAGGTTTTCCGCCTGCTTGGCTTTCTTCGAGACGAGATCGAGCTTCTTGATCTTGGTCAGGCCCTCGACCAGAGCGCCGATATCCTCGCCGAACAGTTCGTCGATTTCCGCGCGCGTCGCGCTGGTGTCCTCGATCGTGTCATGCAGCAGGGCGACGGCGATGGTCGATTCGTCGAGCCGCATCTCGGTGAGAATGGCGGCCACTTCGAGGGGATGCGAAATATAGGGATCGCCGCTCGCCCGCTTCTGCTGGCCATGTTTCTGCATGGCATAGACATAGGCCTTGTTCAGCAAGGCCTCGTTGACGTCGGGCTTGTACTTCTGAACCCGTTCGACGAGTTCATATTGACGCATCATTCTCGATCGGCTCCCTCCCCGGCACGGCGGGGCAAAAAAAAGTGCGCCCCGACCTTAAGAGGGGCGCACCGACATTCGCAATATCAAAGGCTTCGGTAAAGTAACCGAAATCAGTAATCGTCGCTCTTTTCCGGCGGCACGAGGCCTTCGATGCCGGCCAGCAGCTCTTCTTCCGACATGCGGTCGAAGGCGATGGTTTCCGGCTGGTCCTCGTCCTCTTCGATCGCAACCGTACCGGTGGCGGCATCGACGACCATGCTGGCCGGATCGGGCTCGGGCTCGTCCACTTCAACATGCTTCTGCAGCGAATGGATCAGGTCTTCCTTGAGGTCATCAGGCGAAAGGGTTTCGTCGGCGATCTCGCGCAGCGCGACGACGGGGTTCTTGTCGTTGTCGCGGTCGATGGTGATGGCGGCGCCCTGCGAGATGAGGCGGGCACGATGGCTTGCAAGAAGAACCAGCTCGAAGCGGTTGTCTACCTTGTCAATGCAATCTTCAACGGTGACACGGGCCATTGCCTGTCCTTTGTGATCGAGAATTTCATGAGTTTGCATGCCCGATACAGGCAATGGACGGCAAATTCAAGTTTTTCCTTCCCCAAGGCGCTGTGGCGCGTGTCGTAAGGCTGCCCATGTAACTTCTGATTTAGCCCTCACGTTACGGAAAGTAAAAAGCCAAAAGATCGGACAAATAGGGTAAAGCGCGGGAACTATTCCCCAATTCCGACGCCCTTGATTTTTCTGAAACGATGCCGGGGGGAAAAATGGCCTTCGCAACCTAGGTTTGCTTGGAAAGCCGGGCCCTCTGCCCTAAATGAAGATTATATGAAAAAGAGTTAATTCAACCGGATAGTGCATCCGGCCACCTCGGCACTCGGCCAAAACTCAACCGTTTGTATCCACTTCTATTTAAAAGGATTGCACAGTATGTTCGACCCCCGCGAGAAAATCGCCCTCTTCATCGACGGTGCAAATCTCTATGCGGCTTCCAGGACACTCGGGTTCGACATCGACTACAGAAAGCTCCTGAAGGCCTTCCAGAAGCGTGGTTATCTGCTGCGCGCCTATTACTACACGGCTCTGATCGAAGACCAGGAATACTCTTCGATCCGCCCGCTGATCGACTGGCTCGACTACAACGGCTACAAGGTCGTCACGAAGCCTGCCAAGGAATTCACCGACTCGCTCGGCCGCCGCAAGATCAAGGGCAACATGGACATCGAACTCGCCATCGACGCGATGGAGCAGTCCGAGACCGTGGACCACCTTGTCATCTTCTCCGGCGACGGCGATTTCACCACGCTCGTCGAGGCGCTGCAGCGCCGTGGCCGCAAGGTTTCCGTCGTCTCGACCATGCAGACACAACCCCCGATGATTGCCGACGACCTGCGCCGCCAGGCCGACTACTTCATCGACCTCGGCTCACTGAAGGCCGAAATCGGCCGCGATCCTTCGGAACGCCCGCAGCGCGTCGTCGAGCCAGTGGAAACCGTTGGCGAATAAGGCAGCCCTCCGCCCATGTTCCAGGTGCAAATGTCGATCCTCGGCACAGGGCCGAGGATGGCGGCAATGAGCGGGGCGACGCTCACCTGACAAGGATTTCGTGTGTGGCCGCACGAGGGAGAAGTGCCGAAATCCGGCCTTTTCAAGCTTTCCTTAAACATTGAATCAAATACCCTTGCCGGGTCTTAAGGTTCTTCAAGACTCCCCTGCTATTCCCGATATCGGACAGTCATTTCGCATTGGGACATCGGGACGATGGTGGACGCAGTATCGCTTTCGGCAAACAGCTACCGGGGAGCATCGAGCACGCTGGACGTGCGCGCACCGGCCATGGCGGCGGAAACCCGCCCGGCGGTCTCGGCCCTTGCCGCGCTTGCAGCGCCGCAGCCGGTCACCCAGGTATCGACCCCGTCCGACATCGCCGAGGAGATTGGCGATCTCAGCTTCCTCTATACGTCCAACGGGCTACCGGGCATCTCCGCCCTGCCCTCCTACGCCGTCCCACCGTCGCAGGCGGCGGCGGATGAGCGTGTTGCCAACGGCCGCAACCCGACCGCACGCCTTGCCATCGAGAGCAACGATCTCAACAGCCTGATGGCAAGCTTCCTGACCGCCCGCACGCCGAGCGCCAACCCGGCCGCGTCGCCGGACGTGCCTGCGGATACCGGCAACCAGCAGGCCGCCCGCAGCGCGCACCAGTCGGTCATCGCACAGCTCTACAGCCAGTTCTAAGGAAAAGACGTCGAAGAAGAAGGGTCGCCTCAGCCGCGTTCGCGCAGCAGGCGGCCCTTCTGGCGATTCCAGTCGCGTTCCTTCTCGGTCTCGCGCTTGTCGTGCAGCTTCTTGCCCTTGGCAAGCGCGAGTTCGAGCTTGGCCCGGCCGACATCGTTGAAGTAGACCTTCAAAGGCACCAGCGTCATGCCCTCTCGGTTGATCGCGATGCGCAGGCGATGGATCTCACGCTTCGAAAGCAGGAGCTTGCGCCGCCGGCGGGTCTCGTGGTTGAAGCGATTGGCCTGCAGATATTCCGGCAGATAGGAATTGATCAGCCAGATCTCGCCGCCCTCGTCCGAGGCATAGGATTCCGCGATGTTCGCCTTGCCTTCGCGCAGCGACTTGACCTCCGTGCCGGTCAGGACAAGACCGGCCTCGTAGGTGTCGATGATCTCGTAGTTGAAGCGGGCCTTTCGGTTCTCCGCTACAATCTTCTTGACCGTCGTCGGGCGGGCTTTCGTCGCCATGTCAGTTCAAGAGGCCGGCGTGGCGAAGCGCCGCGTCGATGGCCGCCTCCGTCGCCGGCTCCAGCGAGGACAGCAGCGGCGAACGGACGAACCGGTTCATGCCGCGCGTGCGGTTCAGCGCATATTTCGCACCGCAAAGGCCGGGCTCGAGGAAGATCGCCTTGTGCAGCGGCATCAGCTTGTCCTGGTATTCCAGCGCCGCTGCATAGTCGCCGGCAAGCGTCGCCTGCTGGAACTCCGCGCACAGGCGCGGGGCGACATTGGCCGTCACCGAGATGCATCCCGTCCCGCCATGGGCGTTGAAGCCGAGCGCGGTCGCGTCCTCACCGGAGAACTGGATGAAATCCTTGCCGCAGGTGATGCGCTGTTCGGACACACGCTCGATCTTGCCGGTTGCGTCCTTGACGCCGACGATCGAGGGATAGGCCTTGTGCAGCGCGCCCATCGTCTCCGGCGACATGTCGACCACCGAGCGACCGGGAATGTTGTAGATGACGATCGGCAGCTTCACGCTTTCGGCAATCGCCGCGAAATGCGCGAAGAGCCCCTTCTGCGTCGGCTTGTTGTAATAGGGCGTGACGACGAGAATCGCGTTCGCGCCCGCCTTTTCGGCGTGCTGGGCGAGGTCGACCGCTTCCTTCGTGTTGTTCGAGCCTGCGCCGGCGATCACGGGCACGCGGCCGGCCGAGACCTTGATGCAGAGTTCCACCACCCGTTTGTGCTCGTCATGCGACAGCGTCGGCGATTCGCCGGTCGTGCCGACCGGGACGAGGCCATGGCTGCCTTCGCCGATCTGCCATTCGACATGCGCGGCAAAGGCGTCTTCATCGACGGCGCCGGCATCGGTGAACGGGGTGACGAGAGCGGGAAAGGATCCCTTGAGCATCGAGAACTCCTGAGGCCAGAGCCGCCCGTGGGCTTACATGCTTTGGCCGTATTCCGTGGTTAAAAACGCCCGCACAATAATCATGTGACAGTCATGCGGCAAGCGGCGCGAGGGGCGTTTTTCATGCATGATCAAGGCGGAAGGGCGGCGGATGCGCGAATATTCGCGTCCCCTGATCCGTCGCCTGGAAAGCGGACGCCTTCACGGCTTAGTGAGCGCGGCGCTTAAGGTTTCGTTAAGGCAACAAAGGGTTAACTGATTGTCAAGGATCTGGCGGAAAATGACGGTCGAAATGCACCGCCGGTCAGGCACCCGGGATGTGACATGATCTCGCGAAACAGTTTTGCCCTTTGCGCCTTGCTCCTAGCCGGTGTGGCCGGCTTTGCACTGCGCTCTTCGCCTGTCGAGGCCGACAACGCCGGCGTGCCGGCGGTGAAGCCGCTCGGCTTTGCTGCGGATATGCCCTCGAAGGACATCATCACCAATGCCATTCCGCGCACCGACAGCGTGCAGCCGGCAAGCGTGGAACTGCGCGAAGGGCTCGATGCGCTCTCCAACCGTGACGCGGCCACCGCCATTGCGGCCCGCAACCGCCTGCCGAAGGACAACCTCGACCGGCATATCCTGACCTGGGCGATCGCCGTTTCCGGCCAACGCGGCGTTCCCTCCTGGGAAATAGCCGCCGCCCAGAACGAACTGAAAGGCTGGCCGGGCCTGAAGGCGCTGCGCGCCAATTCCGAGCGGGCGCTTTCCCGCGAGAACCCGCCGACCGCCGATGTCATCGCCGCCTTCGGCACGACACGCCCGGAAACGGTGGACGGCGCCATCGTGCTCAGCCGCGCGCTCGTCGCGAGCGGCAACGCCGCGCGCGCCGGCGAGGTGCTGCGTTCCTTCTGGCAGAAGGAGACACTTTCCAAGGATGTCGAGACGAAGATCCTCGACGAGTTCGGCACGCTCCTGACGGCGGGCGATCACAAGATGCGCATGGAGATACTGCTCTATCGCGACCGCGCCGACCAGGCGCAGCGTTTCGGCGATCTCGGCAAGGCGCAGTCGCTCTACCGCGCCTGGGCGGCGGTCATCCGCAAGAACAAGACGGCGGGCACGCTGATCAAGGCCGTCGATGCGAGCTGGCAGAAGGATCCGGCCTACACGTTCCTGCGCATCCGCCACCTGCGCAACAACGAAGAATACCGCGCGGCCGGCAAGCTCTTTTCCGCCATGCCGGAGGACCCGGCACGACTGGTCAATCCCGGCGCCTGGTGGAACGAGCAGCGCATCGTCAGCCGCGGCCTCGCCGATCTCGGCGACGCCCGCGATGCCTATCGCGTCGCGGCACGACACGGTGCGGACGATCCGGCCGATATCGTCGAGGCGGAATTCCATGCCGGCTGGTATGCGCTGCGCGACCTCGACGATCCCAAGACCGCGGCCGGCCATTTCCAGCGCATCCTGCAGGTCTCCGACCGGCCGCTCTCAGTCTCCCGCGCCTGGTACTGGCTGGGGCGGACGGCGGAGAAGGGCGATGCGAAGGCGGCGAAGGACTATTTCGCCAAGGCGGCAAATTTCCCCGGCACCTTCTATGGCCAGCTTGCCGCCGCACGGCTCGGCCGCACGGCACTGAACGTCGCCTATCCGAAGCCGAGCGCCGAGGAGCGCACCCGCTTCAACCAGCGCGAGGCGGTGCAGGCGATCGCCCGCCTGCAGGCCGCCGGCCACGGTTGGCGCGGCGACAGCCTCTATCGGGCGCTCGCCGGCGAGCTGATGAGCCCGGGCGAACTCGCCCTGCTTGCGGCGCAGGCGGAGAAGGGCAGCAATCATCAGCTTTCCCTGCAGATCGGCAAGATTGCCTTCGGGCGCGGCATCGATGTGGCCGCGCTCGCCTTCCCGATCGGCGTCATCCCCGAAAGCGCCAACATTGCCGGTTCCGGCAAGGCGCTGGCCTATGCCATCGCCCGCCAGGAGAGCGCCTTCAACCCGGCGGCCGTTTCTCCCGCCAATGCCCAGGGCCTGCTGCAGCTGATGCCCGGCACGGCGCAGGGCGTGGCGAAACGCTATGGCCTTGCCTATTCCAAGGAGCGGCTGACGACGGATGCCGCCTACAACGCCACGCTCGGCGCTCACTATCTCGGTGAGCAGATCAGCGATTTCGGCGGCTCCTACGTGCTGACCTTCATCGCCTACAATGCCGGTCCCCGCCGCGTGCCGCAGTGGATCGCCCGCTACGGCGATCCGCGCGGCAAGCCGATCGACGAGGTCGTCGACTGGATCGAGCGCATCCCCTTCTCCGAAACCCGCGGCTATGTGCAACGCGTGATGGAGAACTACCAGGTCTACAAGACCCGGCTCGGCCAAAAGGCCGATATCGTCCACGATCTCAGTGTCGGTCGCTGAGGCGGCCGGCCGATCGCGCACCTGCCTTTGTCGGTCCGCTCCGGCATGCGTGCGCTGCCGTTCGAATCGTTAAAGCGCTTCACCCGTTTGCGTATGGCTCAGACGCGGTTCATGCCCCCGCATCGGCCAGAGTTGCCGCCGAAACGCATCTTTTCCCAGATTGTCCAAAGCCACGGCGATACCGTTTCGCCTGGAACTAGGGTCTGTCAGCTTCATACTCAATCTGGCAGACTCTAGGGTTCTTTGTTTTCGTTTGTTTTTCAGGAGAACCGGGTTTCACTTTTCCTTGACAAACTCTAGGCTTCCCTTCCCTCACCCGTTCGACGCGCACCACGCTCGAACGCCCCTCCCTGACCGCAAGGCGAGTGCATAGCGATGGATGGATTTGAGAGCCGCTTCTTTTCAGCTGAAGACGGACTGCGGCTGCATGCACGCGACTATGCACCGGTAGAGGCGAGCGACCGGCTGCCGCTCGTCTGCCTGCCCGGCCTCAGCCGCAACGGGCGCGACTTCCATCCGCTCGCCCTGCGCCTTGCGCGGGATGCCGAGCGGCCCCGCCGGGTCATCACGCTCGACTATCGCGGGCGTGGCCAGTCCGGCCGTGACAGCGATCCTGCCAACTACAACGTGGTGATAGAGTGCCGGGACGTCCTGACGGTCCTCTCCGCTCTCGATCTCCCCCGCGCACTCTTTGCCGGGACCTCGCGCGGCGGCCTCATCCTGCATGTCATGGCGGCCGCGCAGCCCGATCGCATTGCGGGTGCCGTTCTCAACGATATCGGGCCGGAAATCGAGGCCGATGGACTAAGGGACATTCGCGACTATCTCGTGCGCGCGACGGCTCCCGCCAGCTTCGACGCGGCGGGCATGGACCTGAAGGCGATTCACGGCTCCACTTTCCCCGCTTTGTCCGATGGCGACTGGCGCGACATGGCCGACGCGATCTATGCCGAGCGCGAGGGGCGGGTCGTTGCAGACTTCGACCCCAGGCTGACCGAACAGTTGCAGGCGATCGACTTTTCCAAGCCGCTGCCGACGCTCTGGCCGCAATTCGAGCTTCTGGCGAAGACACCGCTGCTCGTGGTGCGCGGCGAGCATTCCCGCCTGTTCTCCCGCGAGACGCTTGCCCGCATGGCTGCCCAGGCGACGACCGTGCAGACGATCACCGCGCCCGGTCAGGGCCATGCCCCGCTGCTGCATCACGCCGATGTCTTCCCATCGGTCAGGGCATTCCTCGCCGGCCTCGGCTGACCCCTTCCCGATTTCCCGGATCCATCCACCTTACGCAAGGCGCAGAAGAGCTGTGCACATTTTTCAATCACGTATTCCAAAACGAAAAAGACCCGGCTCGAAAGCCGGGTCTCCCATCACTGACAGAGGTCAGATCAGATTAGAACGAACGCTGCAGACGGACGAAGCCGCCCCAGTTGTCGTCGCCAGCGCCCTTGTTGCCAGCGCCGTTGTCGATGTCCGTGTACTGCAGGCTGACCTTGGTGGTCAGGTCCGTAACGATCGTGTAGTCGAGCGTCAGGCCAGCGCGCCATGCATCGCGGCTGCCGCGGTAGTCGCCAGCTGCGTCATAGTCGATCGTGCCCCAGTACTGGAAGCCGGGGGTGATTGCCAGCTTGTCGGTCAGGTTAGCCTTGTACGAGGCAGCAACCGACCACTCGGAAGCGTCCCAGTAACGGCTTGCGCCCGACGACCAAACAACTGCGCCCTGCAGGGTGCCCGGACCGACGTCAGCGGAAACGAGACCGCGGATCGCGCCGTTTTCGTTGTCGAAGTCGTAGGAGCCGAGCAGGTCAACGCTGACAGCGCCGAACGAGCCGGTGACAACACCCGAGATGCCGAGGCCGTCTTCGAAGCGAACGAAGCCAGCGTTGGCGTTGGTGAAGGACTCGAGAGCGACCGTAGCGGAGAAGGCGCCGCCTTCATACTTGTACGATACAGCGTTCAGGAGGCTTTCGCCGCCGATGACATTCAGGAAACCGCTGTCGAGAGCGTCGGTTTCGCCGTTGATGCCCTTATCCCACTCGGTGTAGAAGTAACCAGCCTTGAAGCCGCCGAGCTGGATCCATGCGCCGTCGAGGAAGACGTCCTGGTGGGAGTCAGCCTGGAGGTCGATGTGACCGGTCAGCGTGCCGAGCTCGGTGTCGCTCTTGGCGTCAAGCGAGAGGTAACCACGGGTACGAGCGCGGTAGCCCCAGTCGTCGCCACGCGTGCCGGCCGAGTCTTCTTCGAAGTTAACCTGGAAACGGACGTAGCCGCTGATCTGCAGGCAGGTTTCGGTGCCCGGAATGTAGAAGTAACCCGTGCCGAATGCGTCGCAAACGCGAACGTATTCCATCGGCTCCGGCTCGGCGGCAACGATAGCGTCGGCGGCCTGAGCGCCGGAGACTGCTGCGAGAGCAGCAGCGGAGCCGATGAGAAGGCTCTTGATGTTCATTTTCTGACCTCCAGTCAAAAAGTTTCAAACGGGTCTGGGTTTTTTGCTGAAGGACAGCGTTCCCTGCCCCATCCCCAAGTTCAGGAAGCGGACGATCAACCGCCCCTGCTTCCGAAAGTGAAAATACAAGACGCGCTTCCGTAAGCAATCTCCAAACTGAAAGGAGGCAGGGTTTGTGTCAGCCTTCGCCCAGCGCTGTTGCGGAAAGGACACAAAATGGCGGGGCAGATCGCTAAAAGTTTATGGATCATTAACAAAAGGCCTTATGAAGCGGGCACTTAGCAAAGAGACACCCTGCAATTGCCCTGCCACAGACCGGGCAAAACAGGGGCAAGGACCGCTCTTTCACATGGCATTGGGGCGATTTCCGCCCCGTCCCTTCCCTGCCGGGGACGCGGCGGCAGCCCGAACCGGAGGGCGAGGCGCTCGCTTTTCCCACGTCGATTCGGGGAATCACGCGACGGGTTTTCCGGCCACGGCCGCGAGCCCAAAACAAGTCCTCCTCTGCAAGGCCCTATATATAGAGTACGCCAGCCACGTCCCCACCGAGTTGGAAAACGCAATCTGCCGGCCTTGCTCTCATCGGGAATCACGCGCTCGCGACCGCCACCATCGATCCGCCTTGCACCGTTTTTACAAACGGCATCACGAGGAGAAGGTCGAATTCGGCTGCAGCATCACACGGCTTTCAACCCGAAGGCCCGGTCCTGTCATCAAAATGTGGGCGAAAAACAAAAAGCCCTTGCAATCGCAAGCTCTGCCGCATAGTGAAACCGCGAGCGGAGAGGTGGCCGAGTGGTCGAAGGCGCTCCCCTGCTAAGGGAGTATACCGGAAACGGTATCGAGGGTTCGAATCCCTTCTTCTCCGCCACTTCAGTCCCTGAGTGGGCACTGAGTTTACACCACTTCCCGCCACAAGCGTCTGTAGCAGCCGGGACTTCGATCCCATGATGCGAACCTCGCCCTCCGCGACCTCGACACGCTGTGCAAGCGCGCGCAGGTGGTCGCGGCGATAGCCGCCACTTTCCAGCCGGATACGGTCGCGGGCGGTTGCGGCGAACTTCCGCAGCATCTGCGGCGTCACCGCCTTCTGTCCTGTGTTCTGGAGCATCGCCTGCGCACGCTCTGCGTCCGCCTTGGCCTGATCGCGGATGGCCTTGAGTCCCTCGATGCGGTCTTTCAGCGCCGGGTCGTCCAGATCGGCAATGCCCGCCTCGATGGCGTCGTAAAGCCGCTTGAGGCGCAATTCCGATTCGGCTGAGCGCTTGTTCAACTCGGCGATATGCTCGCGGCGGCGCTCGGCGTGTTCTTCCCTGCGGTCCAGCGCGGCGGCAAGGACGGTTTCCAGCCGCTCGGGTTGGAGAAGCTGGCCCTCAAGGTGGTCGGCGACCAGATCGTCCAGCTTGTCCATCGGCACGGCCATGCCGCTGCACGCGGTCGGCCCCTGCCGCGCCTTCATCGAACAAGCATAGTAGCGATAGCGCCCGCCCTTGCCGGTGCGGATGGTCATGGCCCCGCCGCACTTGGCGCAATGGATCAGGCCGGTCAGCATGGTCGGGCCGCTGATGACGCGGGCTGGCATGACCTTGGGATTGCGCGCCTTGAGCAGTTTCTGAACCGCGTCGAACGTCTCTTTGTCGATGATCGGCGGAACAGGGACGGTGACGATCTCGCTCGTCGGCTTCAATTCCTTGGTCTTGCTACGCTTGTTGAACTCATGCTCGCCCATATAGGTGCGGCGGGTGAGGATGCGGTGAACCTGACCGATGCCCCAACGCCCGCCGTCGCGGGTAAAGATGCGTCGGCTGTTGAGGTAAGAAACGATATTCTTGACGCCCATTTGGCCGGTCGTGCCGTCGCCTTCCAGCGCGAGGCGATAGATCAGGCGCACCGTGTCGGCGTGGAGCGGGTCGATTTCCAGCTTCTTCTTGACCTTGGCTCCGCGCTGCTCGGCGGCGACGGTGCGATAGCCGATAGGAGGAAGCGAGCCGTTCCAGAAGCCTTGCCGGGCATTCTCCTTCAAGGCTCGCATGACGTGCTTGGCGTTCTCCTTGGACTGGTATTCATCGAACAGCGCCATGATCTGCCGCATCATGACGTGCATGGGGTCATCCCCCATTTCCTGTGTTATCGAAACCAGCTTGACGCCATTCTTCGCCAGCTTGCGGACATAGAACTCAAGCTCGAAGTGATCGCGGAAGAACCGGCTGAACGAGTGGACTACAACAACATCAAATGGCGCGGGCTTCGACGTTCCGGCCTCGATCATGCGCTGAAACTCGGGGCGGCGGTCGTTGGTGGCCGATGCGCCGGGTTCGATGAAGGTTTCGACCAGTTGCAGCCCGCGTGACTCGCAATAGGCTTCACCCTGCCGCTTCTGGTCGGGAATCGACACGTCATGCTCGGCCTGCCGCGCCGTCGAAACACGCAGATAGAGGGCGGCGCGTAGCGGCACGGAAGAAGCGGTCATAATCAGTCCCCTTTCAAACCCGGTCGAACGAACGAGGCCGCTACTCAGCGGCCTCCCGGATCGTCCCGACGATCCATTCATTCAGGCTCTTGCCCGATGCTGCGGCGGCAATGACTGCGGCGGCATGGTCGTCAGGCGTGAGGCGGACATTGAACTTGCCGGAGAACTTCCGGCGCGGCTCAATCCCCTTTTCCCGGCACATTTCAAGATAGACGGCCAGCGACTTGCGGCCTTCCTCGATCAGATCGTGGACGCTTTCGGCATAGAAGTCGGCCCCGCCATTGAGGCCGACAAACTCGCCGCGCAGCATCTGAATCTCGGGATCGAAAGCGATAACCGCCTTCTCGCCATTGATTTCAACGACATTGTTCATGGCTTTACTCCGTGTTCGTCCAGCCATTTACGGATGCTGGCAACCGCACCTTTGTCCGTATCCGGTGACGGATGCGGGCGATGAAAGACGCGCACTTCGCCGAACAGGAACACGCCGACGCGCGAACCTTCCCGCTCACTGACTTCCGCCCCGAGGCTTAAAAACAGCGCCTCTATGTCGGCCCAGCGGATCGAACCGTTGACCGGGCGGGCGAAGATCAGTTCCAGCGTGGCTCTGTGACGCTTTTTCATGGAGCATCCAGTATCATTTTCTAGTACCGTTTTCAAGGTCGATTTCGGTCCCGGCGTCAGGCAAGGCAATGTCGGGGCCGAACAGTTCATCGAACAGGTCGCCGAACCATCGCTCGAACACCTCGATTTCGGCCTCCGTAACCGGAACGGGGTCGGGCCAGTCGTCGGTGACTGTCCATGTGCTGAGGTCGTGTTTGGGCGGCCTGCCGGGGAACGGCCACGGATAGCCCAGCAGTTCCTCAAGCTGTTCCGATGCCGTGGGCGGGCGTTCGGCGTGCCGGGAACGGGATGCTGTCTCGGGCTTGTCGTCGTTCCTGCGATCAATAGTCATCGAGGAAGTCGAACTCGTTGCGCGGACGCTGCCGCCACCCGGCGGGATCGGCAATCCATCGGTTGATGTCGGATTCCCGCCATCCCGCGCCGTTGGTGCTGATCTTGAGTTGGGCCGGGAACGTGCCCTCTGCGATCTTGCGGTAGATGGTGGACCGCGACAGGCCGGTGCGGGCGCGGACGGTGTTGAAGCGGATGATGCGGTCTGGTTGACGCATGGCTGCGCTGCCTCCTGCTGGCTGTTTCTGGCGATTACAGAGACCAGACAGAGCAACGATTTGTCGTTGTGCAAGAAGTATTTAGCCGTCGTAGTGCTGCGGCGTACAAAGGGCGGCAAAAAGGTAGGTTCTACGATCTACAAACCGATGCCCCGGCCCCTGCCGAGACCGTGACTGAGGGCGAGTTGCCGACCAAGCCTCATGCCTGAGTCGAAATCCATGCTGATGCCGAGTTGCTTCTTGCGGCCTTCGAGCAGGGATTCCATCTGCGGATCGCGTTCGAGGCTCATCGCCATGTTGCCCATCTCCGCCCGCGCGGCTCTGTGGCCGGAATAGTCGCCAGCCGCATATCTGTGTTCGCCCGCCTGCCCGAGTTCCTGAAAGCGCTCCACGAAACGATCCGCGCGCCAGTTCGGATCACGGGCCGGATCGGTGCGGATTTCTGTTTCGAGCTGGAGGGCGCGGATGGCGCGGTCGATCCTGCCGCCGCCCGCCTCGCGGGCAAGGCTGTTGTCCTTGCTGTAAGCCGCCTCCGCATCCTGCCAGCCGTGCGGGCGGACTTCCTCGAAGGCCCGCCGTGCCGCGCCCAACTCACGCCGCTGCTCGTCGGAAGGCGTGAGACCCTGTTGCTTGGCGTCAAGGATCGCATCGGAGGCGCGGGCATGGCGGACAAGCGCCTGCCTGCGGGCGCGGCGCAAGGCGGCTTCCGGGTCTTCCTCATCCTTCCTTTCCGGCTGCCTAACCGCGTCCGAAACGGCTGCACCGTCTGCGGCCAGGTGCAGGCCATCAAACATGCCGCGCACCTTTTCGGGAACCCGCTTGACGATCTTGACAACCCGCTCCATCCGCTCGCGGAAAGTGATGCCGCGCCGCTCGGCAAAGCTTTGGGCCGGGTCGGCGCGCTCGTAGTCCGACGCCATGTCCTTGGCCCGGTCGCGCGACAGGGTGCTGATGAGCTTGTCCTGACTGGCGAAGTCGTCGCGGCCATAATGCAGGTCCATGCCGTCACGGTGCCGAGACAGGGCGACATAGCTGCCGTGGGCGTCCATGCCGGGCGTTGCCAGCACATGCGTCCGGTCCACGGTCATGCCCTGCGCCTTGTGGATGGTCGCGGCATAGCCGTGGTCGATCCGGTCATAGTCCTTCAATTCGAACGAGACGTTGCGCCCGTCATCGGTGCGAACCGTCATGCTCTGGGTGCTGACTTGTTCGATTGTGCCGAGCGTGCCATTCTTCACGCCAAGCCCGCGTTCGTTTTGCAGGAACATCACGCGCTCGCCACTGGCGAAATTTCTGTCTCCGCGCTCGACCTTGACGCGCACATCCTCGCCCAGATCGCCAGCCTCCCGCATCCGGTCACGGGCGGCCTCGTTGAGTTCTCGCACCTCGGCATTGGTGTGGGTGAGGATGATGCGGCTTGCGTCGGGGTTAGCCTGCCGGTCGCGGTCCCAGCGGTCGATCAGATCGCCGCGTGCCTGTTCGCGGGTTTCAGCGGAATGCACCATGTCGTGACTATCATAAGCGTTGATCGCTTTGCCGGTCCTGTCGCTCGCCAGATCGCGGGTGGCGTCGCGCTGCCAATCCTCGCGCTGGCGGCGCACCTCGCCGATTTCCGCGCCGCCGTGGCGCTCATGGATCGACCGGAATGCCGCGCCTGCCTCAATGGATTGCAACTGCTGCGGATCGCCGACCAGCACCACCTTGGCCCCGGCTTCGGCCGCATAGGACAGGACGCGCTCCATCTGCCGCGTGCCGACCATGCCCGCCTCGTCGATCACCAGCACGTCGCGCGAAGTCAGCATGTCGCGACCGTTTTTCCAGCCGTGTTCCATGCTGGCGATGGTGCGGGACGCAATGCCAGAACCGCTTTCCAGATTCTCGGCGGCGATACCCGACAGGGCCACGCCGCGCACCTCGTAGCCTGCCGCCTCCCATGCCTCGCGCGCCACACCGAGCATGGCGCTCTTTCCCGTTCCGGCGTAGCCGACGACAATACCAAGGTCGCGCCCGTCCGTGACATGCGCCAGCGCGTCGGCCTGCTCGCCGGACAGGACAAGGCCGCGCTGTTCGGCGCGGACCAATGCGGCTTCGCGGTCCCGGTCGCTGACTTCGTGCAACTGCTTCTCGGCCATCATTTCCGCCGCGCGGTGCAGGCGCTGTTCGGCCTCGATCATGTCGCGCGTGGTGAACCGATCCTCGCCACGAGAATCCTTGCCGAGTTCGATCAGGTCAGGGGCGTTTCCCATCGCGCCCATGACCTCGTTGAACTGGTCCAACCCGTCGCTGTGGCGATGGGCGAACTTCGCCATGTCGCGCCGCGTGAAGGTTGATTGCTGCTGCGTGATCGCGTCCAGTGCAATGGAAGGATCGGCAATGATCCGCTCGCCATTGTTGCGGGCAATCTCGCGGTGCATGTCCGTGCGGTCGGCGGCTTCAACGCCTTCGCCCTCGATGCGCTGCGCCGGTGCGCCAATCTGGCTTTGCGGCTCAAGGCCGATGCCCTGTGCTTCTAGGCTGCGGTGATCGATGCGCGCGTCAATGTCGAGTTCGGCAAGCCGCTCGTTGACATGATCGGCCCAGCGTTCCCGCCAGCGCTCGACCATCTCCGTCCGGTTCCAGTCGCGCACCTTCTGGCCGAAACCGTTTTCATCCACGCTGCGCATGGTGAGCATCACATGGGCATGGGGCTTGGGGTTGCCGTCCTCGGCAAAATCCCAATGCACATTCAGATCGGCGATCATGCCCTGATCGACGAATTCCGACTGTGCGAAGTCGCGGGCAAGGGAAATCCCTTGTTCCTCGCTCATCTCGCGCGGAATGGCGAATTCGACCTCGCGCGCAAGCTGCGCATCCTTGCGCACCTCGAATGCCTCCACATCGTTCCAGAGGCGTTCGCGGTCGGACCAGACTTCGGGCGCACCGTCCGGCAATAGCACCTCGGAATGGACGACGCCGCGTTTGTTGGAAAAATCCTGCACGCGGTCGATGCGCTCGTCGCGCATTCGCGAGGCCGAGCGGTAGGCGGCGGAGGCCACCGCGCTGCTTCCGGCCTTACGGCCAATGACCTTGACGTGAAGATGATAGATCGCCATCGCGATCAAATCATCTACACCTCTGAGCGCACGTCGGAACGACGTATAAGCGCGCCCTCGAAATGAATTTCTCGGGACATCCCGCGCCGTTTCAGCTTGTCTCGGCAACCTTACAGCATTGCGGCAGACGCTCAACTATCATCGCTCCAGCAACAGCTTATGGAGATGGCGATGCGCAAGCCACGGGACTTCGATGCGGAACTGAAGTCGCTGGAAGACAAGGCGCGAGACCTGAAAGCCCGCAAAGTGCAACAGCTTGGCGAGCTGGTCATCTCGACTGGCGCCGACGCCCTCAGCGCCGAGGAACTGGCGGGCGCGCTGATCGTGCTGGCCGAAACCAAGGAAGCCGGAAAGAGGGAGGCGTGGGCGAAGCGCGGGGCCGCGTTTTTTCAGGGCCGATCGCGGCGATCTGCTCCGGCATCTGAGCGCGACAACGGCGGCGCTCCGGCGCAATCGGGCGGCGCGCAACCGCCATCAGGCGGCACGGGCGCGGCATGACATGCGAAGCTGGCAGGTCGAGCGCCGCAAGCGCACGCGGCATCTGATTGAGCTGGGTGGTCTCGTCGTCAAAGCCGGGATCGTGGACCTGACCGGCGACGATCGCGCCATGATCTACGGCGCGATGATCTGGATGGCGGACAAGTTGCAGAGCGAGGACAGCGAACGGGCGCGGGCGCTGTGGGCCGGAAAGGGGAAAGAGGCGTTCGAGGCGGAACGTGACGGCATGAATCTCACTTCGGTTGCGACCAGCACGACAGGGCGTGAGCGATAGCGGGCGGTGCGGAGACCCCACATATCGCAGCGCCGCCCGCTATCGCGCGGCTTGCCGCGCAAAATTGATGTGGATCAGGAAGTCGGAGTTTCGCATACCTCGCGTAAGGTCCGACTGAAGAGATGGTTGAAGATGCGATCGCGATCTTCCGCGTTGTCCCGGATCAGCGCCCTTGCGATTGAAGGCGATTGGCGTCGTCTCGGGCGCAGATGTGATAAGAGTCGTTGACCCAAGGCTATGCCTTTTGAGATTCGAATAGTGGGAAGCGGATTTCTACACGGGCTCCGCCTTCGGGACGGTTGCCTAGAACTATCGTCCCGCCTTGGGCTTCTACAAGGTTTCTAACCACAGCAAGGCCAAGCCCGGCCCCACCGGTTTTGCGGGCACGCGAGGGCTCCGCGCGAACAAACGGTTCCAAAAGAAGATCGATTTCGCCTTCAGCAATGCCCGGACCATTGTCTTCGACCAGGATGACCGCTGTGTTGTCGCGCTCCTTTAGCGTAACATTTGCGATCTGCCCATACTTCATGGCGTTGTCGACGAGGTTCGCGAGGATTCGCCTGACTGCGAGGCGATCGACTATAACGAGTATCTCTCGATATTGTGGCGGGGGTTTCAGGGCCACATTCCAGCCCGATGCCTTCAGATCGGCGGTCTCCTGCTCGACAAGGGCGACGAGATCCAGAAGCTCTTCATCGAGTGCGCCGACGCCGGCCCGGGCGGTCAGCAGAGCGTTGTCGAGAAGGTCAACCATATCGGCGATATCGCGGATCGCCTTCTCCCGCTCTGTCGGATCGCAGATGTGGTCGATTTTCAGCCGCAGACGCGTCGCAAAAGATCGCACGTCATGTTGAACGCCGCTGATGAGCGCGAACCGGCTGCTGATTATGGACTGAAGCCGGTTCTGCAGCCGCTCGAATGCCTTCACGAGAGCAACGGTTTCCGGCGTCCGGAAAGGGATTTTGGTCAACTGCACCGGCTCCACGGAGGGATCCATCCTGTCCACCGCGGCTGCAAGCTGGGTCAACAGTCGTATTTCCCGGTGAAGAAGAATGAAGGCAGCCAGCGCGAAAAGCGTTCCCACCAAGCCGGCACCCATGCCGGCCGGAAGACCGAACAGTGTGACGATAAACGGCGTCTTTGTTTGCAGCCGCGCGATGGCGCCATCGTTCAGCCGCACCCGGAACTCGATGGGGTCTATCGCTCCTGCCAACAAACGCGGCCGCCTGGCACCGGATTCGGCAGCGCCAAGTCTACTGATCGAAACAAGCCTCTCTCCCAGCGCATCGCGGTAGCCGGCAAACTCCGGCAGATCTTCCATATGCTCGCGCGTGACCGGTTCCGGCGCCGTCACGCCGGGCGGATCGATCTCCACGGTCAGGACGGACGAACCGATCGCCGCAGCAAGTTTTCTGCGCGCTTGCGGTCCGGCCTCCGACAATACATCTGCCACCATGAGAATCTGGGTGGTGGGGGGATAGGTGGAGATGCGACTGAGGCCGTTCGACCAGTAGTAAAACGCCACGAGCGCGATCCAGGCGGTCAAAAGGAACGTTACGCCTACGCCGAGGATCCGAGTGGACAGCCCAAGACGGAACATCATAGTACCTGCCGCACCGGCACCGTCAGCAGATAGCCGCCGTTGCGGACCGTACTGATCAGGGTGTTGCCGGGGCTGAGACTCTCCAGTTTCTTGCGCAGCCGCGACACCAGGATGTCGACCGTCCGGTCGAGCGGATCGGCATTGCGGCCATGCGTCCAGTCGAGAATCTGATCGCGAGAGAGAACGCGGCGAGGGCGCAGCACGAAGCACGTCAGAAGGTCGAATTCCGCGCTCGTCAGTGTTGCCGGTTCGCCGTCCTCGTCAGTCAATTGGCGAGCATCGAGATCGATGATGAAGCGATCGAAACCGTACCGCCGGCTCGCGGCCTGGAGAGGCTGGGACTGGCTGCGGCGAAGAAGGGCGCGCACGCGCGCAAGGAGTTCGCGCGGTCCGAACGGTTTCGAAACATAGTCGTCGGCACCGACCTCCAGTCCCACCACCCGATCCATTTCGTCGTTCTTGGCGGTCAGCATCAGTATGGGAAAAGCGCCCTCGGAGCGCATGCGACGACAGATCGAAAGCCCGTCCTCTCCCGGCAGCATCAGGTCGAGGATGATCAGATCCGGCCGAACCCTGCGCAGAACATCGTCCAGTTCCAGGCCGTTTTCGGCGGTTCGGACGTCGAAGCCTTCGCGTGACAGCAAGGCTGCGACGAGTCGCCTTATCTCCGGATCATCGTCCACGACGAGGATTGTGCGTACCAAGTCTTCCATGGCCGGAAAATGAACCGAAACCAGAGTGCGATCAAGAATGCGGAGGCCGCTGCTACAATTCTCTACACGTCAGCAACAAAACCGAACATCTCGACACAGGCTGTTTATCGGCGTGATACCGAAAGCGTCGAATCTTGTCCGTATGTCGAATGCACCCGGCTTTCGGCATTCCTGCAAAGTCTCATTCCTGCAAAGTCTGATGACAGAGAGGACAAGATCATGATGAAGACCATCACCGCCGCGGTTCTGGCCGGCACATTTGCATTGACGGCAGCCGCTGACGCAAATGCGTGGAGCCGCGATCGTTCGGTGAGCGGCGCCAACGGCACAGCCTCGATGCACGCAAGCGGCGGCTGCTCGGGCGGCTCCTGCTCGCGCGATGTGACCCGAAGCGGTCCGGACGGCCAGACCTATTCCCGGTCACGAACGGTAACCTGCCAGGAGGGTGGCTCCTGCAGCGGATCGGCGGCCACGACAGGCCCGAACGGCAATACCGTCACCCGTCAGGGGAGCGTCAACTGGTAGTCGACCATAGCCAGTCCGCACCGTGACGAGCCGGCGGCACGCCGAACCCCAGGAAGCCGCCGGCTTGCAATTTCATGATCATCTCGCGCGATATCGAGGCTCGGCCATGCAGTCCTTCGTCCCTTTGTATTGCCGCTGGCCTTTCTTGGCTTTCATCCGTTCGCCATCGTCGCGACGCTCGCGGCAAACCTTGCCTATCAGTTCTTCCTTCATACCGAGCTCTCACCCGGCTTCGGCTCGTTCGAATGGATATTCAACACGCCTTCCCATCATCGGGTGCACCATGCTTCGGACGCCGAGTACCTCGACAGGAACTTCGGCGGCATACTGATCGTCTTCGACCGGCTGTTCGGCACCTTTGCCGAAGCGCCGGACGGCAAGCCGCTGACCTACGGTCTGCGTGGCGGCTCGGCATCGCATCATCCGCTGCGCATCGCGTTTTCCGAATGGAGCGCAATGATACGAGATGTGCGCGCAGCTTCCACGCTCAAGCAAAAAATCGCCGTTCTCTTCGGCCCCGTCACGCGCAAAAAGGCGTCGGCAGCCAAACCTAAATCGCCCACAACCGGGCGAGCGAAGGCTGATGCTCCCCAACAGACAGATCAATGGAAGGAAATATTATGAGTGCCATCAATCGCCTGACCCCGACCCGTTGGCTGAGCATTGCGCTGCTCGCCGCTGCTTGCGCAGCGCCCGCAGCCGCTATGGCTCAAAGCCAGATGACCCCCGAAATGCAGGCGCTGGCGAGGAAAGTCGTCCAGGCTTGCAAGGCTGATCTCAAGCAGTATTGCCAGGGCATTCAGCCGGGTGGCGGCCGGATTGCCGCTTGCCTTCAGGCAAATCGGGCGAACCTCACGCCGAGCTGCCAGGCCGCGCTCGCTGAGGCTCTTCCGAAGTGACGGCTCATGGATCAGACGGTTGAAGATGCGCGCGCTCGGCAGAAGCGAACGGCCAAGGACAAGGACGCCGGCAGAAATGCCGGCGCCCCGCCGGACGGTTTCGCTTCCAATGATGCCAAGGTCATCGGTTCCCGGCCGCCCTCGCGCCCCGGCGGGCGGTTCAGACGTGTTAGCGCCGTCACCATGGCGCTCGCGGTCCTTTGCGTCGTATGGCTGGGCAACCGCTATCTGGTCTCGCACGCCGTCGACCAATTCACCGTGAAACCTGTCGACCTGACTATCGAATTGACCGGCCCCGGCACGCTGGACGCGACGCGCATAAGCGCGGTCAGCTCCCGACTGCAGGGGGTGATCGCGACGATGCGGGTCGATCGCAACGACCAGGTCAGCCAGGGGGATGTCATTGCCGAGATCGTCACCGACGATCTGAAGAGTGAGCTTGGCGCATCGCTGGCCTCGGTCGACGCCGCCCGCAAGGCCGTCGATCTGGCCAACGCCGACCGTGAGCACGCCGAAGCGGTACTCGCCAATGCCCAGCAGAATTTCGATCGCAAGAAAAGGCTACTCGAAAAAACCATCGCAAGCCAGGAATCCTATGATACCGCGGTGGCCACGCTCCGGCAGGCCGAAGCCGATCTCAAGCGGTCACGGGCGGCGATAGAGCAGGCCAAGGCTCAGGAAACCTCGGCCGCCGCGACTGCGGAGGCCCAGGGGGTTAAACTCGCTGAAGGAACCATTCGCGCACCCTTCGACGGCGTTGTCGTCTCACGCGATCACTATGTCGGCGACACGATCACACCCGGCGCCGAGATTGTCCGGCTCGTTGATCCGGCTTCGGTCATCCTGTCGGCGCGCTTCGACGAGAGCGCGATTTACCGCCTTTCGCCAGACCAAAAGGCCGTCATCCGGTTCAACGGCGCCGGCAAGGGACATTCGGTGACGGCGACCGTGCTGCGCGTCAGCCGGCAAGTCGACACCGAAACGCGCGAATTTTCCGTCGATATGCACCCTGGAACACTGCCGCCAAACTGGGCCTTGGGTCAGCGTGCGATGACGACGATCGAAGTCGGCACCAGGAAAGGTGTCCTTGCCGTGCCGGTCGGCGCGATCGAAAGGCGACAGGGAAAATCGGGCGTCTGGATCATCGAGAGCGGTCGGGCCTACTGGATCGTGGTGACGCTCGGAGACACCGGCGGGCCGTTCGTGGAGGTCGTGCATGGACTTCAACCGGACGATGTCATTCTGAGCGAGCCGCGCGATGCCTATTACGGCATGAAGATAGCCGAAGGTGGAACAAGGCGATGAATCTTGCCTTCAAGGACGTCAAATACAATTTCCTGCGCTTTCTGCTCACGACGGCAGGCGTCGGCTTCCTGATCATGGCCTCGACCGGAATGGTCGGTCTTTACCGGGGTATCGTCGGAGATGCGCTTCTCGTGGTGGATAAGATCGGCGCGGATCTCTGGGTGGTCCAAGGGGGCCGGGCCGGGCCCTTCTCCGAAAGCTCTGCCGTTTCAGCAAACATGGACCGGCGCGTCGAGGGTATCGCCGGCGTATCTGTGGTCCGGCGCTTTGTTCAGATCAGTCAGCAATTCAGCTTCGAAGGACGTGATTTGCGCGCCTCCATCACCGGCCTCGATTTTCCAAAGGATCGAGGAGAGTGGGTTGAGCTGCAGCGAGGACGGTATCTGACTGCCGGGCACTTCGAGGCGATCGCCGACGAAAGTATCGGGCTCTCGCTGGAGGACCGGGTGCGCCTGGGTCAGGATGACTACCTGATCGTCGGTCTGACGCGCGGCATGGTCGACGCCAGCGGCGATGGACTGATGTTCGTTACCGTCAACGACGCGATGGCGATCGCAAAGCGGCGCACCAGCGAAGAGGTCTTGCTGGCGCGCAACGCGGCGGGCAGGACGGGAGCTGCGGATGCCTCCGAAAGTTCCGTGCCGCAGGACAGCAAGATCGCCGCCGTTCTCGTCAGCCTCGACAAGGGGGCGAACGAGGATCGGGTCCGAGCCGATGTCCTTGCATGGGGCGATGCCAACATCCTGTCGCGTGCGGACCAGCGGGACCTTTTGCTGAACCAGCGCCTCTGGCGCCTCAGACTGCAGATTCTGGCTTTTACCGGCGTCCTGCTGGTGGTGATGGCGATCGTCATCTCCCTCATCATCTATATGCTGACGATGGAAAAGCTTCATCAGATCGCCATGCTGAAGCTCATCGGTGCGCGAAACAGCGTCATCGTCGCGATGATCGCCCAGCAGTCCTTCCTGATCGGCGCTGGTGCGCTTGTTCTCGGATTGGCGATGTCGAAACTGGTTTTCCCGTTCTTTCCGCGAAGGGTTGTCATCGATCCATGGGATTTCGCGGGTCTTGCGCTCGCCGTAGGAGCCGTTTGCGCCTTTGCGAGCCTGCTCGGGATCTGGAGGGCGCTGAAAGTCAGGGCGCAGGAGGTGCTGTCGTGACGGCCGAGCCGATCCTGTCGGTGCGCGATGCCACCCGGCATTACCGCAGCGGCGACAGCATCGTCAAGGCGCTCGACGGGGTCTCGCTGGATATCAATGCCGGCGAGCTGGTTGCGATCCTCGGACCGAGCGGATCGGGAAAAAGCACGCTGCTTCTGATCGCCGGCCTGCTGGAGCCGCCAACCGAAGGCGAGGTGAGAATTCGCGGCGCCCTCGTTTCGAAGGCAGGAGAAGAGCTCGACAGGCTGCGCGACTTCCGACGACGTAATATCGGTTTCGTGTTTCAAAAGGCCAACCTCATTCCCTTCCTGACGGCTTCGGAAAATGTGGCGCTGGCAATGGAAATCGATGACGTGCCTGCCCGCGATGCCCGCCGCCACGCCGAGCGGCTGCTGGCAGGGCTCGGTCTCGGACATCGCATCGGCAATCGCCCATCGCGGCTTTCCGGCGGCGAACAGCAACGCGTGGCGATTGCCCGCGCTCTCGCCAACGATCCCACCCTCATCCTGGCGGACGAGCCGACCGCAGCGCTCGACGGTGTTCGCGGGCGTCAGGTGATCGAACTCTTCCGTCAGATTGCCGACACGAGGGGAGCCGGGATCGTGGTTGTGACACATGATCCCCGGTCGCTCGATCTCTTTGACCGGACGATCGAGCTGACCGATGGTCGCGTCGTCGGCGAACGAGCGGGGCCGGACCGCCTGCAGGTTCTCTGAGTCCGGCCATGCAACAAAAAGCTACAAATTTCTACGTCCGCGAGATGGGCGAGCGATGTTCGGGGCCTAGCCTCGCGGTTGGAAGGCTCCGCAGTCGCGGTCCATCATAAGGGATAGGGATATGATCAAGAGATTATGCATCGCGATCGTCATGGTATTTGCCATGGCATCCATGGCTGCGGCGGCGACCGTTGCAGTTGCCACCGGCAACGTCAATCTAAGGGCCGGACCCTCGACGGGATATCCTGTCGTTGTCGTCGTTCCGGTCGGCGCACGCATCGTCACCCATGGCTGTCTGCCGGGCTACACCTGGTGCGATATCGGTTTCGGCAGCTACCGGGGCTGGGTGTCGGCACGCTATGTTCAGGTGGTCTACAATGGTGCCCCGGTCGTCCTGTCGCCGGCCGTTGCCGCAAGTGTCGGGGTCGCCGTTGTTGCCTTCAACAAGGCCTATTGGGACAACCACTACGCCAGCTATCCCTGGTACTATCGCGGCCCCGCCTATTACGGCCAGGCGGCTCGCAGCTGCGGACCAAACGGCTGCTCCGGCACGGTAACAGGCCCCTATGGCGGCACCGCCTCCGGAGCCCGTGGATGCGGTCCCCGCGGCTGTGCTGGCGCTGGCACAATCATCGGCCCCAATGGGGGTAGTGTCCAGGGCGCCCGTAGATGCGGTCCCTATGGTTGTGTCGGCGGCTATCGCGCCGTCGGTCCGAATGGCGGCACGCGAAGCGGCGCAGGGCATTTCCGTTGGTAAAGGAGACTGCCCATGTCGTCTCACCGCGTGCGATGGACGCTGCTTTTATTGACGTTGTTTCTGGCTGGTGCTGGTCCGTTTGAACTGGCACTTGCCGGAATGGACGGCAGCGAATTCGAGGAAGAGCCGTTGGAATTTTTTTGCATCACGCCGGATGGCGGTCGGGGAGAGGTATGCGTGAGTCTCTATCTTGACGAGGATGGATACCAGGTCTGCCTTTCCGACGAGGCTGCCGAAACGGAACGCTGCGTGAGCTACTATAGTCAACCGGACTATCCGGGCGATGACTACGATTCTCTAGCGACCTCAACCGTCCGCCTGATCGATTGCTAACCCTCGGTACGGTTCTTATTCGTAAGCGCTGTTGTCAGGCCACGGCCCTGAACTCGGGAGCCTGAATGTAGGCCCAGGGGAGGAGATCGTCGATCTGGCTGTTGGGGTGGCCGTTGACGATCCTGGTGAGCACGTCGGCGAGGTAGCCGAGCGGCTCGACGCCGTTGAGCTTGCAGGTTTCGATCAGCGAAGCGACGACGGCCCAGTGCTCGGCGCCGCCATCCGATCCAGCGAAGAGTGCATTCTTGCGGTTCAGCGCGATCGGGCGGATCGAGCGTTCGACGGTGTTGCTGTCGATCTCGATGCGACCGTCGTCGAGGAAGCGCGAGAGGCCATCCCGGCGCGAGAGCGTGTAGCGGATCGCCTCGGCGAGCTTTGTCTTCTGGCTGATCAGCTCGAGCTTCTCGCGCAGCCAGGGTACGAGATCGGCGACGATCGGGAGGCTCTTTTCCTGGCGCACGGCACGACGCTGCTCCGCCGATCGTCCACGAATGTCATCTTCGATTCTGTAGAGCTCCGCGATCCGCCGGAGCGCCTCGCTGGCGATCGGCGCGGGACCGGCTGCGGCAAGTTCGTAGAAGCGGCGGCGCACATGTGCCCAGCAGAAGGCGAGCGTGGCACCGCTCTTGTCGGCGAGCACGCGATAGCCACCATAGCCGTCGACCTGCAGGATGCCAGTAAAGCCCGCCAGATGAGTGATCGGACGTTCGGCCTTTCGGTCCGGCGCATAGACATAGGCGACGCCCGGCGGGTCGGCTCCTTGCCACGGCCGATCATCGCGGGCATAGGCCCAGAGTTGCCCGGTCCTGGTCTTGCCACGGCCGGGATCGAGCACCGGCGCCGTCGTCTCGTCGGCGAACAGTTTTGGCGAAGCCTTCAACTTCGCCAGCAGTCGCTCGTGCACCGGACGCAGGTGCCAGGCGGCGCGGCCGACCCAGTCGGCGAGCGTCGAGCGGTCGAGATTGATGCCCTGCCGGGCGTAGATCTGCGCCTGGCGATAGAGCGGCAGGTGATCGGCGTATTTGGAGACCAGCACCTGGGCGACGGTCGCATCGGTCGGCAGGCCGCCTTCGATCAGCCGGCCGGGAGCCGGAGCCTGAACGACCACATCGTCGCAGGCGCGGCAGGCGTATTTGGGCCGGCGCACCACGATCACGCGCAGCTGCGCCGGAACGATGTCGAGCCGCTCGCTCACATCCTCGCCGATCCGGTGCAGGCCATTGCGACAGCACGGACAGACGTGATTGTCGATGTCGACGATCGTTTCGATGCGAGGCAGATGCGCCGGCAGCGCGCCACGGTTGGCTCGCCGCTTTGTGGCGCGCTCATTGCGTTCGCGCGGGTCGACACGTTCGGCCTCTTCCTCGCCGGCGGCCTCGATCTGCTCGGCCTCTTCGAGGCCCAGCAGCAACTGGTCTTCCGGCAGCGTCTCGGCGCGCCGGCCGAAGCGGTGACGCTGCAGTTCCCTGATGATCTGGATCAGCCGCGCATTCTCGACGTCGCGCGCCAGGACCATCGCCTTCAGCGCATCCGGATCGTCGGGAAGCTGGTCCGCCGTCATCGCCATGAGCGGATCAGACCATATTCGCCGGCACCGGGCGACCGTGGAATCCGGGCTGATTCACTTGGTCGCGGATCAACCCGCCTGCGCCGGAACGCGCGTCGGGCGGGCTTCATGGACCCGTCGCCAGTCGAGACCTTCGAGCAGCGCCGACAGCTGCGCGGCGGTCAGCCGCATGATCCCGTCCTGCACCTTCGGCCAGCGGAACTCGCCATCCTCCAGCCGCTTGTACCTCATCTGAGAATGCAGCCCCGACCAGCGCAGGTCAGCAGTTAGTGCGGGTCATGCACCCGTTTC
>NZ_KQ410723.1 GCF_001262505.1 Shinella sp. SUS2 | reverse complement strand
CAACCGTCAATACAACCAACCAAAACCGCCTCGGTATCAATACAGCCGCCGATCTAACAAACAGGTTCGCTGTCGCCTCCCCAGCCTCCCTCTTCACCCATGAGGGGGCGGGGCACCAGATCAAGGTCAACAAGGCCACGACCGGCCATACCGCCTCGTTGCTCTTCCAGAGCGCTTGGTCGGGGCGGGCTGAAATGGGGCTTGCCGGGAGCGATGCCTTCAGCGTCAAGGTGAGCCCTGATGGTTCAACCTTCCACGACGCCCTGGTCGTCGATCCGGCGACGGGGCGGGTGACGTTTCCGGCCGGGGTCGTGGGCGTTCGGCCGCAACTGATGGGGCACCGAACCTACTATGTCGCGACGACAGGGAGCGACGGCAACAACGGGATGACGGCGGGTGCACCTTTCGCGACGATCCAGAAGGCAATCGACGTGGCGCACAATCTCGACTGTGCCTCCTTCGACGTGACGATCGAGATCGCCAACGGCATCTATGCCGGGGCGAGCATTGTGCGGCCGCTGATCGGGGGAGGCACGCTCGTCATCAAGGGTAACGAGACGACGCCGGCCTCGGTCGTGCTGTCCTCGGGGCTCGGCTTTCGCAATGGGGCCCAGGTGCGCGTTGCCGGCGTGCGGATCGCCATTGCAACGGATCTCATCCATGCGCTTTCGGTAGGCCTTGGTGTGCATCTGCGGCTCGGCAAGGTGGAGTTCGGCGCGGTCGGCGCGAATGCCGACCATATTTTCTGCGACGGCCCCTGCCATATCGTGCTGGAAGACAACTATACGATCACCGGGGGTGCGCGGCGGCACATGAATATCGGCGTCGGCCACCTCGCCGGCGCGAACCGCACTTTCACGTTGACCGGGACGCCCGCCTTCACGCAGTTCATCGCCGCCTCGAACTGCGGTACCGTCGCGCTCTCCAATCCGACCATAGCGGGCACGGCCACCGGCGGGCGCTACATTGCCGAAACCAACGGGGTCATCAACACGTTCGGCAAGGCGACGACGTTCCTGCCGGGTACCCTCGCGGGCACCAATCCGACCGGTGGCATTTATGCCTGAGGAAAAGCATAGCATGCGTTGCATTCCAGGCGGCCCTTGCGCGGGGGCTGCCGGACTGGTTATGAAAAGACATGTCGCTCGAATCCGTCCGTACCTTCTTCTCCGAAAATGCGCCTGATGTCGCGGTGCTGGTCACCGAAGAGAGCTCTGCGACCGTGCCGCTTGCCGCCGCGGCGCATGGCGTGGCGCCGGAACAGATCGCCAAGACGATCTGCCTCAGGGTCGGCGAGGAGATCGTGCTCCTCGTTGCGGCCGGCACGGCGCGGCTCAGCAACCGGAAATTCAAGGACCGTTTTGCCGCAAAGCCGCGCATGCTCGATGCCGAGCAGGTGCTGGCCGTCACCTCCCATCCGGTCGGTGGCGTCTGTCCGTTCGGCCTGCCTGCGCCCGTGCCCGTCTATTGCGACGTCTCGCTGAAACCTTTCGACGAGGTGGTTCCGGCCGCAGGCGCGACGAATGCTGCCGTGCGCATTGCGCCGGACCGCATGGCGGACCTCGTCAAGGGCGAGTGGGTCGACGTCTGCGAGTGACGTCCCGGCTTTCCGGCCGGCGCCGGATAGCCCAGTCGAAACAAGTCGCCAGAGCGATTTCTCCAAAACCCTCCGCCGAGCGAATCGTGAAAGAGTTTCGCGAAAATCCGGGGAAATGCCCGGCTGGAAAAATCCCGCCTGAACACGCAATATGACGAAACTGTGATCAACCGCGGCCGGCTTTCGGCGGACAGCGGCGCGCGGACGCGGGGAGACCCGCGGGCAGGCGGTTCGCAGTGCGAAGCGTCGGCTAGGTCCCGGGTTGCTGGAGGAGCATCTGGCCCGGAGGTTTTGCACGGCGCAGCCGCTGGCGCGCCAGGGGGAGAAAACATGTTTGAACGGTTTTTCAAGCTGAGTGAGCACGGAACGAGCGTGCGCACCGAAGTGATCGCGGGTCTGACGACCTTCCTCACCATGTCCTATATCATCTTCGTCAACCCGGATATCCTGTCGACGACGGGCATGGATCGCGACGCCGTCTTCGTCGCCACCTGTCTTGCCGCCGCGCTCGGCTCCATGGTCATGGCGCTCGTCGCCAACTGGCCGATCGGCATGGCGCCCGGCATGGGCCTCAACGCCTTCTTCGCCTTCACGGTCGTGGCGGCGCTCGGCTTCACCTGGCAGCAGGCGCTGGGTGCGGTGTTCATTTCCGGCATCATCTTCGTCATCCTGACGGTGACCGGTGTGCGCAGCTGGCTGATTGCCGGCATTCCGCATTCGCTGCGCAGCGCGATCGCCGCCGGTATCGGCCTCTTCCTCGGCATCATCGCCCTGAAGAGTTCCGGCATCGTCGTCGACAATCCGGCGACGCTCGTCGGTCTCGGCGACCTCAAGCAGACCGGCCCGCTGCTCGCCATCCTCGGCTTCTTCATCATTGCCGTGCTTGATGCGCTGCGCGTCAAGGGGGCTATCCTGATCGGCATTCTCGCCGTCACGGTCCTCTCCTGGATTTTTGGCGTCAGCGAGTTCCGCGGCCTCGTTTCCGCCCCGCCGTCGATCATGCCGACCTTCCTGCAGCTCGACATCATGGGCGCCCTGCACGGCGGCCTGCTGCATGTCATCCTCGTCTTCGTGCTCGTCGAAGTGTTCGATGCGACCGGCACGCTGATCGGCGTGGCCAAGCGTGCCAACCTCATCCAGGAAGGCAAGCAGAGCCGCCTCGGCCGCGCGCTTCTCGCCGACAGCACGGCAATCGTTGCCGGCTCGCTGATCGGCACGAGCAGCACCACGGCCTATGTCGAAAGCGCTTCGGGCGTGCAGGCCGGCGGTCGCACGGGCCTCACCGCCTTCACCGTCGCTATCCTGTTCCTCGCTGCCCTCTTCATCTCGCCGCTCGCCGGCTCCGTGCCGAGCTATGCGACGGCACCGGCCCTGCTCTATGTCGCAGGCCTGATGATGCGCGAACTGACGGAAATCGAGTGGGATGACCTGACGGAAGCGGCTCCGGCTGCGCTCACTGCGCTCGCCATGCCCTTCACCTACTCGATCGCCAACGGCCTTGCCTTCGGCTTCGTCAGCTATGTCGTCTTGAAGTTCTTCACCGGCAAGTGGAAGCAGATCCATCCGGCAACGGCGATCGTCGCGGCCCTCTTCATCATCCGCTTCGCCTTTTTCGCGGAATAAGGGGCCCGATCGTTCGGGCGGACCGCACCACAAACTCCATCGTCATCCTCGGCGCTTAGCCGAGGATCCATCTGCCGCCACGGCTGATGGGGGCTCGGGTCAGGCCCAAGCTGATGGTAGAGGGGTTCGTGCGACACATCAAAAGGGCCGCGTGATGAGCGCGGCCTTTTTTGCATGTCAGGGCCGGGCGACACCGTCCAGCCAAGCCTGCCATTCCCGTTCGCTTGCCATGGCCACCTGCGCAGCCTTCTCTCCGTAGAAGAAGCGGCAGACGCTGAGGCGGATCGCTTCGCCCGTACGGTAGAGGCCGAAGAGGCCGACGCCCGGCGTTTCGCCATCGATGCGGACCAGCACGTAGCGCTGCCGATCGTCCTGCCGCACGCCGACGACCTCGCCGAAAAACGTTTCGCCGGCTTCGACGGTCCAGTTTTCGCCGACATCGGCCGTCTCGTGGCCGAGGCCGTCGAGCAGCTTGCGCCATGTGACGAGCCCATCGCCCGCTGCTTCGGCGGACAGCTGGAAAGAGGCAGCGGGTTGGCCGGCATGGTGTGCGAGATAGAGCCGCAGCACCTCGATGAAGCCGGGCCAGCCGGACTCGAAGCCCTCCATCTGGTCGTCCCAGTCATCGGTCGAACTGAAGAGGGAATGCACCATGCGCACGAGGCACTCGTCGCCCGAGCGGGCGATGATGGAAATCTCCGTGGCGATCGGCGGGGCATTCTCCGCCCAGCCGACCTCCACATAACCGAAGCGGTGTGGCGGCTCCCAGCCGGTGACCGTGCCGCCGGAGGTGACCCCCGGCATGAAGTGGAAGGTGAGCCGGCCGCCGATCTTCTCCTCGATCTCGGCTCGGGTGAACCAGGCGGCGTTGCCGGGGCCGGTCGCCATGGCATGCCAGACCTCCTCGGGCGTGCCGGGAACGAGAAACTCCATTTCCACCCAGCGTTTGCCGCTGGCGTCAAATTTCGTCGGCATCGGACTTCCTTTCCTTGTCTGGTGGTGCGGGATAGGCGGCGACGACCAGCCGGTGCGCCCGCCCGCCCGGGGCCTGTTCGTCGTGGTAGCGGGCGGTGAGCGTTGCGACCGCCGCGGTGAGATCGGCCGTGAAGGCGGCGCGCGCGGCGGGGGAGGCGAAGCGGATCGTCGTGTCGATGGAGAGCGTGGCAAGCCGCTTGTCTGCAGCGCGCGCGCCACGCCAGAGCGTGCCGACCTCGCGCACGCTGCGGGCGGCGAGTGCCACGAGATAACTTGCCGAGAACCGGTCGCCGGAAACATCGGGATCGGCCCCGACCGGCCCCAGCGCGGCCGGCGAGACGACATAGGAGCGCGCCGTTGCCACCATCAGCCGCTCGGTGATGCCGCCCCACTGGCGGGCCTCGGCCTGTTCCACCAGCCTCTCGTCCTCCAGCGCCCTGAGGTGATAGTTCACCTTCTGGCGTGTCAGTCCCACCCGACCGGCGAGCGTGGCCGCGGAGGCTGGCGTGGAAAGCTCGGCGAGCAGGCGTGCCTTCACGGGATCGAGGGCAAGGGCAGCGGCGGCCGGTGTGTCAAGGATATCGAGATCGAGCATGTGGCAGGATTCCATTGACAAGAAAATTTGTCAATGGACTCAAAAAAGTGCCGGCCCGTGGAGGCGGGCCGGCGGATCCGTGATCCCGGTGGGTGGATCAGCGGATCAGGAAGGGTTCCGAATAGAAATGCTCCTCGAGGTTCACGCCCTCGCCGCCGCGATCCACGACGGCGAAATCAGAGACCGTGTCGAGCGGCGTCAGGATGCCGTGCCAGACATTGCGGCCGATATTGACGCCCTGGCCGGGCGCGGTGCGGAAGGCGATCGGCTCAGTGGGTCCGTTCTCGGTCTCCCCGGCGACGACGACGAGGAACGAGGCATCACTCAAGGGAATGAAGGCCTGGCTGCCGAGCGGGTGGCGCTCCACCATCGTCAGCTCCAGCGGCAGGGGATAGGGCTCGCCGCGCAGGAGACTGATCATCGGCCGGGCTTTGTCACCCGTCGTCTCGATATTGGCGAGGTCATGGTAGCGGGTGCATTTTCCCGCATTGATCGGGAAATTGTGGGCACCGTCCTGCTCGATCACCTGGCCGAAGGGCGCGAAGGCCTCGCGGGTGAGCGGCTTGATCTCGATGGTCTTCATGTCTTTCCTCCCTCGGCCAGACGGCCAAAAATGCGCAGGCGGCTGACACCGCCGTCCGGATGGATGTTCAGGCGGACATGCGTCACGGCGTCCGCCCGTTTCACGAGATTGCCGTCGAACGTATGGATACGGTCGGCGGCAAGTTTCTGCTCGGGCAGGATCTCCTGCCAGAACATCGACGCGGCGGTGACAAGGGTGGGGAGGTCCCCCGTCGTGCCCGTCAGGTCGGCGGCCTGCAGGGAGCAGGCATCCGGGTAGTTGCCCTTGAAATGGGCGGTATCGACGACGATGCTTTCGATCGTCGCCCGTGCGGCGAGCCTGACCACGATCCATTCGTGGCCCGGTGTACGGCGGCGGCTGGTCTCCCAGCCGTCGCCCATATTGATGCCGCGACCGGGCGCGAGCAAGCGCTGGTGGCCGTAGTGCCCGTTCGAGAGCGCGACGACGGTTCCGCCCGCAAGAGCGGCGGCAAGATCGAGCGGCCTGTTTTCGGCGGCGCTGCGGTCGAGCGCCGGAAGTCCGTGGACGCGCAGCCTTGCCACCCCGCCATCGGGATAGATGCGCAGCCGCACATGGCTGAACAGCCCGTCCGTGGCGCAATCGAAGAAATGCGGGGCATTCGGCCCGAGTGGGCTTGCGGCCAAAAGGGGCGTCCACACCGTAGCCTCGCCCGGCCCGCCAGGCGCAAGACAGCCCTCTATGGCGCAGGCCGTCGGGTAGTTGCCGGTAAAATGCGCCGTGTCCACCTCAAAGCCTTTGATACGGCCGGGCGTTGCCAGTGCAACGATCGCATGGTCATGCCCCGGCCCGCGCCGCCGCCGCGTCTCCCAGCCGTCCATCCATTTGCCGTGCTCGTCATAGACGCCGGGCTTGTAGACGGCGGGCTCGTCGGCCAGCATGCGCGACAGCGGGCCGAAAAACGCGTCCGTGGCGAAGATACCCCTTGCCCCGAGGCCGGCCGAGGCAAGGTTGATCGTTCCGCGTGTGAACGAAGGCGTGGCGCCGCTCGACATGACGCGGTCGCTCAGGCCGGCAGCAGCGCATTGAGCCGCAGATAGCCGATTCGCTCGACCTGCTTGCAGGCGGTGGCGAATTCGGCGACGCGGTCGTTCGCGATGCGTTTTTCGAAGGCGGCGAGAATGCTCGCCTTGGTGTTGTCGCGCACGGCGATGATGAACGGGAAGCCGAATTTTTCGACATAGCGGTTGTTGAGCTCGGTGAAGCGTGCGCGCTCCTCGTCGGTCAGCGCGTCGAGACCGGCCGACGCCTGCTCTTCCGTCGAGCTTGCCGTCAGGCGCTTGGCCTCGGCCAGCTTGCCGGCGAGATCCGGGTGGGCGACAAGAACGCCCAGACGCTCCTCCTCGCTCGCCGCACGGAACTGGAAGGTGAGCGCGGCAGAAAGGCCGATCGCGGTATCGTTCGCCGGCGAAAGTTCGTCGGCGAAGGCGCGCCGGGCGATCCAGGGAGAGTGCTCGAAGATATCGCCGAAGCGTTTGACGAACGCCTCTTCCGCCATCTGCGACGGGCGCTCTGCGACCGGCTTTGGCGGATGGGTTTTTGCCCAGTGCTCGGCGATGTCGACGCGGCGGGCGATCCAGACTTTTTCGTGGCTCTGCACATAGTCGATGAAGCGGGCGAGCGCCATGACGCGGCCCGGCCGGCCGATCAGGCGGCAGTGCAGGCCGATGCTCATCATCTTCGGGCTGCCCTTGGCGCCTTCCGCATAGAGCGCGTCGAAACTATCCTTCAGGTAGCTGAAGAACTGGTCGCCGCTGTTGAAGCCCTGGGGCGTCGCGAAGCGCATGTCGTTGGCGTCGAGCGTGTAGGGGATGATCAGCTGCTGCCGGCCGCCATGCTCGTGCCAGTAGGGCAGGTCGTCGGAATAGGTATCGGAAACATAGTCGAAGCCGCCGGCTTCGGTGACGAGATCGACGGTGTTGACCGAACAGCGGCCGGTATACCAGCCGCGCGGCCGTTCGCCGGTGACGAGCGTGTGCAGGCGGATTGCCTCGGCAATGGCCGCGCGTTCGTCCTCCACCGTCATGTCCTTGTGCTCGACCCATTTGAGGCCGTGCGAGGCGATTTCCCAGCCGGCCTCCTGCATGGCGGCCACCTGGGCGGGCGAACGGCGGAGCGCGGTGGCGACACCGTAGACGGTGACGGGCACGTTCTTTTCCGTCAGCAGCCGGTGCAGGCGCCAGAAGCCGGCGCGCGCGCCGTATTCGTAGATCGATTCCATGTTCCAGTGGCGCTGGCCCGGCCATTGGGCGGCGCCGACGATCTCGGAGAGAAAGGCTTCCGATGCCGCATCGCCGTGCAACACACAATTCTCGCCGCCTTCTTCGTAGTTCAGCACGAACTGTACGGCGACGCGTGCCTCGTCCGGCCACCCGGCAGCCGGCGGTGTCTGTCCATATCCGTGCATGTCACGGCAATATCGCATGGGAACGCTCCTCCAAACGCTTTCGATGCAGAATTTCTAACCGCAAATCGCCCGTGTCATTCCCTACGGAAATTTTGAAAGTCTCGAACGATCCTGCTGCTTTTCAGTGGCAAGAGGCTGGAGGATAGTGATTATCGGAGTGCTGTGTTCGGGAGGAAAAACATGCAAACTCATTCGCAAGGCGCCGGCCGCCTCACCACCCATGTGCTGGACACGGCGCGCGGCAAGCCGGCAGAAGGCCTGCGCATCGATCTCTACCAGGTGGAGGGCGACACGCTGCGCCTTCTCAAGACCACCGAGACGAACGATGACGGCCGCTGCGATGCGCCGCTGCTCGCCGGCGAGACGATGAAGGCCGGCACCTACGAGCTGCGTTTCCACGCCGGCGATTATCTCGGCCGCACGGGGGATGGCCCGTTGTTCCTCGACATCATCCCCATTCGCTTCGGCCTTGCCGACGAGGGCGCGCATTACCATGTGCCGCTGCTCGTCTCGCCCTTCAGCTATTCAACCTATCGCGGGAGCTAATCCATGGCGGCCGTCTCGATCCGCGCGGAACTGCGTTTCATCCTCAATGGCCAGGACGTTGTTGTCAGCGACGTCGGGCCGGACCAGACATTGCTCGACTGGCTGCGGTTGTCCCGCCTGTTGAAGGGCACCAAGGAAGGCTGCGCCGAAGGCGACTGCGGCGCCTGCACGGTGCTGGTGGGCAGGCTGACACCTGAGGGCGGCCTTGTTTACGAGGGCGTCAATGCCTGCATCCGCTTCCTCGGCTCGCTGGATGGCTGTCATGTCGTCACCGTCGAGCATCTCGCCGCCCGCGACGGTCGCCTGCACCCCGTGCAACAGGCCATGGTGGACTATCACGGTTCGCAATGCGGCTTCTGCACGCCGGGTTTCGTCATGTCGCTCTATGCGCTGTGGATGCAGGCGCCGAACCCGAGCGATCAGGAGATCGAGATTGCGCTGCAGGGCAATCTCTGTCGCTGCACCGGCTATGAGCCGATCCTGCGCGCCGCCCGCGCTATTTCCAGCTATGGCGGCACGGAGAAGGACCCGCTTCTTGCCGAACGCCAGACGATGATCAAGCGCCTCCGGGCACTTGCCGATGGCGCGCGCGTCGAAGTCGGCGAAGGCAGGAAGCGGTTCGTCGTGCCGGCGAATCTCGACGATTTCGCCGCTATGCTGGAGGCGGAACCCGCCGCCACGATCGTGGCGGGTTCCACCGATGTCGGCCTTTGGGTCACCAAGCACATGCGCGACATCACGCCGGTCGTCTTCATTGCCGGCCTTCAGGAGATGAAGGCGATTGCGGTGAAGGACGACGTGATCACGCTCGGCGCCGGCGTCACCTATACCGAGGCCATCGCGACGCTTTCGCAGCACATTCCGGCGCTCGGCCCGCTCATCACCCGGATCGGCGGCCAGCAGGTGCGCAACATGGGCACGATCGGCGGCAATGTCGCCAACGGTTCGCCGATCGGCGACACGCCGCCGGCGCTGATCGCGCTCGGTGCGTCGGTGACCTTGCGCAAGGGCGCGGAACGGCGCACCATCCCGCTTGAGGATTTCTTCATCGCCTATGGCAAGCAGGACCGTCAGCCGGGCGAATTCGTGGAATCCCTTGCGGTGCCCGTTCCCCCTGCGGCGGAAAAGTTCGCCGTCTACAAGGTGACCAAGCGCCGCGACGAGGACATTACCGCAACGCTCGGCGCCTTCCGCCTGGCGCTTGCCGCCGACGGCACGGTCGCTGCCATCACCATCGCCTATGGCGGCATGGCGGCGACGCCGAAGCGTGCCTTTGCCGTCGAAAAGGCACTGCTCGGCCAGAGCTGGACGGAGGCGACGGTGGAAGCGGCCATGGCGAAATATGCCGAGGACTATGCGCCGCTGACCGACATGCGCGCGACAGCGGAATACCGCGCGCTGGTGGCGAAGAACCTGCTCTTGCGGTTCTATGTGGAAACGACGACCAGCGCAGAGCCCGCGCAGGTGTCCAGATACGAGGCTGCGTAAGCCATGAACAAGCACACTCCAGACCTCAAGGCGGAAAAGATCACCGGCGGCGTGCATTCGAGCCCGCGCCACGATTCCGCGCACAAGCACGTTGCCGGCACGGCCGTCTATATCGACGACATCACCGAGCCCGCCGGCACGCTGCATGCCGGCCTCGGCCTCTCCACGGTCGCCCACGGTACCGTGAAGTCCCTCGACCTTTCGGCGGTGCGCGCCGCGCCCGGCGTCGTCGACGTGCTGACCTATGAGGACGTGCCCGGCGACAACGACATCTCGCCCTCGGGCATGCATGACGATCCGGTGCTCGCCGCCGGCAAGGTGGAGTTCCACGGCCAGCCGATCTTCTGCGTGATCGCGGAAACGCGCGAGGAAGCCCGCCGCGCTGCGCGCCTGGCCAAGGTCGAATACGAGGAGCTGCCCGCCAATATCGACATCTGGGACCTCGACCAGACGACGCATCGCCAGGTCTTTCCGCCGCTGACGCTGAAGCGCGGCGATGCGGCCGCGGCCCTCGACAGCGCGCCGCGCCGGGTGAAGGGCCGCATGCGGCTGGGCGGGCAGGACCATTTCTATCTCGAAGGCCAGGTCTCGCTCGCCGTACCCGGCGAGGATGACGAGGTCACCGTCTATTGCTCCACCCAGGGGCCGAGCGAGACGCAGCATCTCGTCGCCCATGCGCTCGGCGTGCCGAGCCACGCCGTGACGGTGGAGGTGCGCCGCATGGGCGGCGGCTTCGGCGGCAAGGAGACCCAGGCCAACCAGTGCGCTGCGCTCGCCGCCATCGCCGCCAAGAAGCTGGGCCGCGCCGTCAAGCTTCGCCTTGACCGCGACGAGGACATGGTGGCGACCGGCAAGCGGCACGATTTCGCCATCGACTATGATGTCGGCTTCGACGACGAGGGCCGCATTCTCGGCATCGACTATACCTTCGCGCTTCGCGCCGGCTTTTCGGCGGACCTCTCCGGTCCGGTGGGCGACCGCGCGCTGTTCCACTGCGACAACGCCTATTTCTTCCCGCATGTGCACGCCAAGACGGCGCTGCTGCACACCAACACCGTGTCGAACACCGCCTTCCGCGGCTTCGGCGGTCCCCAGGGCATGGTGGGCGCGGAGCGCGTCATCGATGAGGTGGCCTTCGCCGTCGGCAAGGACCCGCTGGATATCCGCAAGCTGAACTTCTACGACGCGATGGGCGTCGAGGGGACCCGCAACCTCACGCCCTACCACCAGAAGGTGGAGGACTGCATCATCCAGCGCATCGTCGCCGAACTCGAAGAGAGCGCCGACTATGCCGGCCGCCGCAAGGCGATCCAGGCGTTCAATGCGAAGAGCCGTATCGTCAAGCGTGGCCTGGCACTGACGCCGGTCAAGTTCGGCATCTCCTTCACCAAGACGGAATCCAACCAGGCCGGCGCGCTGGTGCATGTCTACACGGACGGTTCCGTGCACATGAATCACGGCGGCACGGAAATGGGCCAGGGCCTGCACCTGAAGGTGGCGCAAGTGGTGGCGGAAGAGTTCCAGATCGATCTCGACCGGGTGAAAATCACCGCGACGACGACGGCCAAGGTGCCGAACACCTCACCGACCGCGGCTTCGTCCGGCGCCGACCTCAACGGCATGGCGGCGCAGAACGCCGCGCGCCAGATCAAGGACCGGCTGATCGATTTCGCCGCGGAAAGCCATCAGGTGCCACGCGATCAGGTCGTCTTCCTGCCGAACCGCGTGCGGATCGGCAATTCCGAGATGTCCTTCAACGATCTCGTGAAGAAGGCCTATATGGCGCGCGTCCAGCTCTCGGCGGCCGGCTTCTACAAGACGCCCAAGATCCACTGGGACCGGTCGAAGGGCCGCGGCCACGCGTTCTATTACTACGCCTATGGCGCGGCCTGCTCTGAGGTTTCGGTCGACACGCTGACCGGCGAATATGTCGTCGAGCGCACCGACATCCTGCACGATACCGGCCGGTCGCTGAACAAGATCATCGACATCGGCCAGGTCGAAGGCGGCTTCATCCAGGGCATGGGTTGGCTGACCACGGAGGAATTGTGGTGGGACGGCAAGGGGCGGCTTCGCACCCACGCGCCCTCCACCTACAAGATCCCGCTCGCCTCGGATCGCCCGAAGATCTTCAACGTCGCGCTGACCGACTGGTCGGAAGCCTACGAGCCGACGATCCACCGCTCCAAGGCGGTTGGCGAGCCGCCGCTGCCGCTCGGCCTTGCCGTGCTGCATGCGCTGTCGGATGCGGTGGCGAGCGTGGCGGACCATCAGATCTGCCCACGGCTCGACGCCCCGGCGACACCCGAATGCGTGCTGATGGCGATCGAGCGTCTCAAGGCGGCCCAAGCAGTTCCAGGAAAAGTGTGATGCGGTTTTCCGTCCGGAATTGCGGCAAAGAAAGCAAGGGGTGAGGCCATGCCTGCCGCGCGCGAAGATATCAGGGATTTCCTGCGCCGGGCGCCGGGGTCGATCCTGGTCGAGGTGACGGGTGCGGCGGGCTCCACGCCGCGCGACACGGATGCCTTCATGCTGGTCTCGGAACGGGAGATCTTCGCGACGATCGGCGGCGGTCAGCTCGAATACATGGCGATCGATCAGGCCCGGCGAGCACTGCGCCTGGGCGCTGCCGCCGAGCCGATGAGCGTGCCGCTCGGCCCGGAGATCGGCCAGTGCTGCGGCGGGCGCGTCGGGCTGTCCTTCACCGCTATGAACCCGGTGCTGGCTCGTGATCTCGTCGCCCGCAGCGACCGCGAGATGGCCCTGCGGCCGCATGTCTATGTCTTCGGCGCAGGCCATGTCGGTGATGCGCTCGCCATGGCGCTGTCGCTCGCCCCGCTGCGCGTCGTGCTGGTGGATACACGCGAGGACGAGCTCGTCGCCTCGACGGTGCCACGCATCGAGACCTGCCTCACCGCCATGCCCGAGACCGTGGTGCGCGATGCGCCGGCCGGCAGCAGTTTTGTTGTCCTGACCCACGATCACGCGCTGGATTTCCTGATCACGGCCGAGGCGCTGAAGCGCAGCGATGCAGCCTATGTCGGCATGATCGGTTCGAAGACCAAGCGCGCGACCTTCCGCAACTGGCTGTCGCGCGAGATCGGCCAGCCGGACCTTTTCAATTGCCTGGTCTGCCCGATCGGCGGTACGGTCGTGAAGGACAAACGCCCGACGGTGATCGCAGCGCTTGCGGCCGCCGAGATCATGACGGCGGCGCTGACCTGGACGGGCGCGTGCAACAAGGCGGTCCTTGCCAAGGGGTGATGCGGTCTATTCCCTGGGAGCCGTTTCCCAAGGGGTGAGGCAGGGGACCCCGAGCGGCTGAAAATCTGAAAGATTGCGTGTGACGACGACCAAATTGTTGGCGAGCGCTGTCGCCGCAATCATGCCGTCGGCGGTCGGCTTCTTTCCGGGTGTCGGCAACCGGCCTGCGATCGAGGCCGTCTGCATATCGAATGGCAGAAGCCTTGCGGAAAATTCCGGCAGCACGTGGGCCGTCAGCCATAGAGAAAGGTCATCGGCAAAATCGGGATTACGAAGACGTTCGCGTTGTATGCTGAATTCGATCTCCATGATCGTTATCGTCGAAAGATAAGCGGTCTCGACATCGAACGTATGGAGGAACTGCTGAAATTCAATGGCTTGACGCTCAGCCCTGCGGGATGCGGAAACAACGTTCGTATCGAGCAGGAATGCCATCAGAATTCGACGTCCCGTCCCTCGAAGCTGACGCGTTCGGGCGTAAAATCGTCATCGAACTCTGAACCCTTGTTATTGAGGGCGTCGTACAGGCTTTTCGACTTTCGCCAGTGGTCCTTGAAATCGTCGTAGCGGACAAGCACATAGCTCGCCTCGCCATGTTCGGCGATGACGAGGGGGCCTTCGTTTGCCGCCTTCTTTGCCTTGCTTGGATTCTGGTTGAAGTCGGCGCTGGTCATGGAGGCGAAGGACATAGGCTTCTCCACCTAGTATATTCCAGCAGGAAATATACTATTTTTCGCCATTCACTTCAACAAACTCGGCTTTGCCGTCAGCGACCGGTTCCTCTCCGATCAGCCGGCCGATCAGCCGCTGACATCGCTCGGCCATGAAATCGATCATCAGCCGCACTTTCGGATCCTGAAAGCGCTTGTGCGGGTAGATTGCCGCGAGCTGCACGGAGGCGGGTGGGCTGTCCTTCAGGATTTCCACCAGGCGGCCCTCGGCAAGGTGGGCCTTCACCTCGAAGAGCGGCTTGTTGATGATGCCCCGGCCTTCCAGCGCCCATTGGGTGAGCACGTCGCCGTCGTCGCTGTCATAGGGGCCGGCGACCTCGAACTTGCGTACGCCTTCGGCCGTCACCAGCGTCCAGTAATACTCCTTCGAGCCGGGATAGCGCAGCAGCAGACAGTCGTGCTTTTCGGCGATCAGCGCGTCCGCAGTGGCGGGTGTGCCGCGGCGGGAAAGATAGGCGGGCGAAGCGCAGAGCACACGCTCGCAATTGAGGATGCCGCGCATGCGCAGGTTCGAATCCTCGAGCACGCCGAGCTTGAAGGCGACGTCGACGCCCTCGGCGAGGATATCGACATTGTGATCCGACAGACGTACCCGCACCTCGATGTCGGGATACTTGTCGTGGAACTCCGGAATGCCCGACGCGATGAGGCGCCGGCCGATGCCGAGCGGCGCGGTAATGCGGAGCGAGCCCTTGGGATTGCGCGAGAGGTCGGCGATCGCCGCCTCCGCCTCGTTCACCGCCTCGATGATCTTCACGGCGCCCTCGTAGAACACGCGGCCATGTTCGGTCGGCGAGAGCTTGCGCGTCGTGCGGTTGAACAGCCGCACGCCGAGATGGCGTTCCAGCTCCTTGATGCGATTGCTGGCGACCGCGGGAGTGACGCGCTGGTCGCGCCCCGCCGCCGAAAGGGTACCGAGTTCGACCACGCGAACGAAGACGCGCACATTATCGAGATAGGACATGGCCCTTTCTACCACATTGGCGTGCAGAGCAAAGAGGCGGTCATCTTTTAGATTTTTTTGAAAGTGTTCGGGATTCACCGGGATTTCCGGGAAAATCACTTGATGGCAAACAAGCCCATGGAAAGTGGGAGGAGGTCCCTATGTACGAATATGCCATAGCCTGGGATTGGTTCATGTTTGCCGTCCGCTGGCTGCACGTCATCACGGCGATCGCCTGGATCGGCTCGTCGTTCTATTTCGTCGCGCTCGATCTGGGCCTGAAGAAGCATCCCGCGCTGCCGCCGGGCGCCCACGGCGAGGAATGGCAGGTGCATGGCGGTGGCTTCTATCACATCCAGAAATACCTGGTCGCGCCGGCGCAGATGCCCGAGCACCTCGTCTGGTTCAAATGGGAAAGCTATGCGACCTGGCTTTCCGGTTTCGGCATGCTCTGTCTCGTCTATTATGCAGGCGCAGACCTCTATCTGATCGACCCGAACGTGCTCGACGTCTCCAAGCCGGTGGCGATCGGTATTTCCCTGGCCTCGCTCGCCTTCGGCTGGATCATCTACGACCTGATCTGCAAGTCGCCCTTCGGCAATGACAACACGCGGCTGATGGTGGCGCTCTACTTCATCCTCGTCGCTGTGGCCTGGGGCTATACGCAGCTCTTCACGGGGCGCGCCGCCTTCCTGCATCTCGGTGCCTTCACGGCGACGATCATGTCGGCCAACGTGTTCTTCATCATCATGCCGAACCAGCGCGTCGTCGTCGCAGACCTCATCGCCGGTCGCACGCCTGATCCGAAATACGGCAAGATCGCCAAGCAGCGCTCCACGCACAACAACTACCTGACGCTGCCGGTGCTGTTCCTGATGCTGTCGAACCACTATCCGCTGGCCTTCGGCACGGAATTCAACTGGATCATCGCCTCGCTGGTCTTCCTGATGGGCGTCACGATCCGCCACTACTTCAACACCACGTCCGCCAATGCCGGCAATCCGACCTGGACCTGGCTCGTCACCGCCCTGCTCTTCGTTGCCATCATGTGGCTGTCCACCGTGCCGAAGATCCTGACAGGCGAACCGGCGGAAACCAAGGTCTCGGCCATCCAGCAGACCTTCGTTTCGGCGGACGGCTTTCCGCAGGTGCGCGACACCATCCTCGGGCGCTGTGCCATGTGCCACGCGAAGGAGCCGGGCTGGGAAGGCATCATCACGGCGCCGAAGGGCGTCGTCCTGGAAACGGACGGCGAGATTGCCAACCACGCGCGGGAGATTTACCTGCAGGCCGGCCGCTCGCATGCCATGCCGCCGGCCAATGTGACGCAGATCTCCGACGAGGAGCGCCGCCTGCTCGTCGCCTGGTACGAAAATGCCGTCAGCGGGGAGAAGACCCAATGAACGAACTCCTGATCCGCGGCCGCGTGCTGACCTTTCTCGCCGAGCCGCAGGGCATCGACGATACGGCCGCCTGGCGCTACATCGAGGATGGCGCGGTGTTCGTCCGCGGCGGCAAGGTCGTGGAGATCGGCGAGCATGCCGAGGTCAGCAGGCATGCCGGCCCGGGCGTCGCGGTTGCCGACCATCGCCCGCACCTCGTGTTGCCGGGCCTCATCGACACGCATCTGCATTTTCCGCAGACCCAGGCCATCGCGTCCTATGGCGCGCAGCTTCTGGAATGGCTGAACACCTACATCTTCGTCGAGGAGCAGAAGTTCGCCGAGGCCGCCCACGCGGCCGCCGTGGCGGATCGCTTCATGGACGAGCTGATCTCGAACGGCACGACGACCGCCGTCGCCTATTGCTCGGTGCATCCCGAGAGCGTCGAGGCCTATTTCTCGGCGGCCGAGGCGCGGGGCATGCGCATGGTCGGCGGCAAAGTGATGATGGACCGCAACGCGCCCGACGCCCTGCGCGACACGCCGCAGCAGGGCTATGACGAGACGAAGCGGCTCATCGAGAAATGGCATGGCCGCGGTCGCGCGCATTATGCGATCAGCCCACGCTTCGCCATCACCTCGACGCCGGAGCAGATGGAGATGAGCCAGGCGCTCGTCGCCGAACATCCCTCCTGCTACGTGCAGACGCATCTTTCGGAGAACCGCGACGAGATCGCGTTCGCCACCTCGCTCTACCCGCAGGCGAAGGACTACACCGATATCTATGCCCGCTACGGCTTGCTCAACGACCGCATGCTGCTCGGCCATTGCATCTATCTCAGCGACCGCGAGGTTTCCGTGCTCGCCGAGACGGGTGCCGTCGGCGTCTTTTGCCCGACGTCAAACCTTTTCCTCGGCTCGGGTCTCTTCGATCGCGACAAGTTCGACCGGCTCGGCGCGCGCTGGTCGGTGGCGACGGATGTGGGTGCCGGCACCAGCTTCTCCATGCTGGAAACGATGGACGAGGCCTACAAGGTGCTGCACCTCAACGGCCAGAAACTGACGCCGTTCAATTCCTTCTACCGCCTGACGCTGGGCAATGCCCGCGCGCTCGGGCTCGAGACGCATATCGGCTCGCTGCATGCAGGGGCGGATGCGGATATCGTCGTGCTCGATTCGTCCGGCAAGTCGGCGATGGAGTATCGCATGCGCACCGCCACCTCGCTCGCGGAAGAGCTCTTCATCCTCCAGACCATGGGCGACGACCGTTGCGTCGCCGAGGTCTATGTCGCCGGCAAGGCGATGAAGGGGAAGGGCAAGGCGGATGCCGCAAGGCAGCGCCTGCTCGAGACGGCCTGATCATTTGACGGTGCAGATGCCGTTCGCGCCGCCGTGTCCGGTATAGGAGACGGCGGCCGTGCCGTCGGGGTTGATGCTGAGCGAGATCGTCACGCCGCCGCCCTTGGCCTCATAGTAGTTGTCGTTGAAGACGTGCAGCTTGCCTTCCTTTCCATTGATGTAGATCGGCCCGCCCTCGTCGGCATGCACCTCGATATTGCCGGGGCAGGTGGCGTTGACGAGCGGGATTTTAGCCAGGGCGGGGCTGGCGACCAATAGAAGCGAGGCGGCCGTGGCCGCAATCCGGATGGGGGTCATGGGATCGTCCTTCCTTGTCCGAGAGAATTGCCGCCAGACTACGCCACAACGGTGCCGCCGGCTTGCGGGAAATCAAGGAGAAGAACGTTTTCCGCCTCGGGCAAGACGGAACGGCTTATCGTATCGGCCTGTTGGGGGAGATGGCGTCAGGGACCCTTCAGGCGCCCGCCCATCGCTTTGGTCAGCCCTTCCGCCGCCGCACGCACCACCGGGCCGAAGGCATCGACCTTGCTGTCGGGCAGGCGCACCGCCGGTCCGGACACGGAAATGCCGGCAACCGCCTCGCCATATTCGTCGAAGATCGGCGCGGCCACGCAGCGCATGCCGAGCGTGTGCTCCTCGTCGTCGATCGACCAGCCGCGGATACGGATTTTTCCGATGTCTTCCAGCAGCGTCGGGATCGTGTCGCGGGTCTTGTCGGTGAAATGCTGCAGCGTGCGGCCGGTGAGCAACGCTTCGATGCGGGCATCCGGCCAGGTCGAAAGGATCGCCTTGCCGATGCCGGAGGCATGGATCGGCCCGCGTCGGCCGGGGCGGAAGAAGGCGCGCATCGGCGCGTGGCTTTCGACCTGCGAGATGAAGACCACGTCGCCATCGTCCTCGATGGCGATGTTGGCGGTCTCGCCGCACCCCTCCATCAGCTGCTTGAGAAACGGCCGGCTGATCGTGCCGAGCTTGCGGAAGCGCAGATAGGCGGTGCCGATTTCGAAGGCCTTCACGCCGATCGTCCAGGCGCCGGTCTCCGCGTCATGGGCGACCATGCCGTGCTGGGAAAGCGAGGTCAGCAGGCGGTGCACCGTGGAGGGCGCCATGGCCGACTGGTCGGCAAGGTCGGTGAGCGCCGCGCCGTCCGCCCGCGCCACGAGATCGAGAAGTTTCAGGCTGCGGTCCAGCACCTGCACCGAGGACGGTGCCGCATTCTCGCCGGCCTTGCGGCCGGGCCGCCCCCGCATCTTCTCCTGCTGCTCCGCCATGCGTCCCTCTCTTTCGTCTCTGCGCATTCATGACATAGCCGGCCCGGGGCGATTGTTCCAGTTTCGTTGAAAATGTTTATTTCCGTATGATGGGATTGATTTCCATTTTATGATTGCGCGCAGAAACAGATGCGCTACCTTCCTTCTCGAGAGACGGAGGAAATCCCATGGCTAAAATGCGTGCTGTCGATGCAGCGGTCCTGGTTCTGGAAAAGGAAGGCATCGATTGTGCCTTCGGTGTACCGGGCGCTGCGATCAATCCCTTTTATTCGGCGCTGAGGGCGCGCGGCACGGTCCGCCATGTGCTCGCCCGCCACGTCGAGGGCGCAAGCCACATGGCAGAGGGCTATACACGGGCCCGCGCCGGCAATATCGGCCTTTGCATCGGTACGTCCGGCCCCGCCGGCACCGACATGATCACCGGCCTCTACTCGGCCTCCGCCGATTCGATCCCGATCCTCTGCATCACCGGCCAGGCACCCCGCGCCCGCCTCGACAAGGAAGACTTCCAGGCGGTCGATATCGCCAAGATCGCTGCGCCCGTCACCAAGTGGGCCGTCACGGTCATGGAGCCGGGCCTTGTTCCCTATGTCTTCCAGAAGGCGTTCCACACGATGCGTTCGGGCCGTCCCGGCCCGGTCCTGGTCGACCTGCCGATCGACGTCCAGCTCGCCGAGATCGAGTTCGACATCGACGCCTACGAGCCGCTCGAGCCCTACAAGCCGGCCGCTACCCGCGCCCAGGCCGAAAAGGCCCTCGCCATGCTGAACGCGGCCGAGCGCCCGCTGATCGTCGCCGGCGGCGGCATCATCAATGCGGATGCCTCGGACCTTCTGGTCGAGTTCGCCGAGATCACCGGCGTTCCCGTCATCCCGACGCTGATGGGCTGGGGCACGATCCCGGACGACCACCGGCTGATGGCGGGCATGTGCGGCCTGCAGACCTCGCACCGCTACGGCAACGCGACGCTGCTCGCCTCCGACTTCGTTCTCGGTGTCGGCAACCGCTGGGCCAACCGCCACACCGGCAATATCCCGACCTATACGGAAGGCCGCACCTTCGTTCACGTCGATATCGAGCCGACCCAGATCGGCCGCGTCTTCACGCCGGATTTCGGCATCGTCTCGGATGCCGGCGCCGCGCTGAAGGTGTTCCTCGACGTCGCGACCGAATGGAAGGTCGCCGGCAAGCTGCGTGACTGGTCGGTCTGGGCCGAGGAATGCCAGGAGCGCAAGCGCACCATGCTGCGCAAGACCCATTTCGACCAGACGCCACTGAAGCCGCAGCGCGTTTACGAAGAGATGAACAAGGCCTTTGCCCGCGACACCTGCTACGTTTCGACCATCGGTCTTTCCCAGATCGCCGGCGCGCAGTTCCTGCATGTCTACAAGCCACGCAACTGGATCAACTGCGGCCAGGCTGGCCCGCTCGGCTGGACGCTGCCCGCTGCCCTCGGTGTGCGGGCCGCCGATCCCGATCGTCCGATCGTCGCCTTGTCCGGCGACTACGACTTCCAGTTCCTCATCGAGGAGCTTGCGGTCGGCGCCCAGCACAAGCTGCCCTACCTGCATGTGGTCGTGAACAATTCCTATCTCGGCCTCATCCGCCAGGCCCAGCGCGGTTTCAACATGGACTTCGAGGTCTCGCTCGCCTTCGATAACATCAATGCGTCGGGCGATTCGGAAGCAGGCTATGGTGTCGACCATGTTGCCGTTGCCGAAGGCCTCGGCTGCAAGGCGATCCGCGTCCGCAGCCCGAACGAGTTCCAGGAAGCCTTCAACACTGCGCAGGCGCTGATGAAGGAGCACCAGGTTCCCGTCGTCATCGAGTTCATCCTCGAGCGCGTCACCAACATCGCCATGGGCGCCGATATCAATGCCGTCGTCGAATTCGAAGACCTGGCCGAACGCGGCGAAGACGCCCCGACCGCCACGCTGGCTCTTCTGGACTGAGACGAAGAGAAGGAAAACACCATGCCCAAATTCGCGGCCAACCTGACCATGCTCTTCAACGAGGCGCCGTTCCTCGAGCGCTTCGCGCTGGCCGCAAAGGCCGGCTTCGAAGGGGTGGAGTATCTCTTCCCCTACGATTTCGACAAGGAGGCGTTGCGTGCGGCGCTCGATCTTCATGGCCTGACGCAGGTGCTGCACAACCTGCCGGCCGGCAACTGGGCCGGCGGCGAGCGCGGCATCGCGGTCCTGCCGGACCGGGTCGACGAGTTCCGCCGCGGCGTGGCCTCGGCGATCGACTATGCGACGGCGCTCGGCTGCAAGCAGGTCAACTGCCTCTCGGGCATCGCCCCGGTGGGTGTTTCGGACAAGGAGCTGCGCGCCACCTTCGTCGCCAACCTGAAGCTGGCGGCGGGCGAGCTCGGCAAGCACGGAATCCGGCTTCTGATCGAGCCGATCAACCGCTTCGACATTCCGGGCTTCTACCTCAACACCCCGGACCAGGCGGCTTCCATCATCGCCGAGGTGGGCAGCGACAACCTGTTCATCCAGTACGACCTCTACCACCAGCAGCGCACCGAGGGTGAGCTGATCGGCACGTTCAAGAAGCACCAGGCGCAGATCGCCCATGTGCAGCTTGCCGACAATCCGGGCCGCAACGAACCGGGTACCGGCGAGATCGCCTATCCCTTCGTGTTCAAGACGCTCGACGCGCTTGGCTATGACGGCTGGATCGGCTGCGAATACAAGCCGCGCACCACGACGCAGGAAGGCCTCGGCTGGCTGGCCGAAGTCGGTCGCTGAAGACAAAACGCATTCAAAGTCTGGGAGTTTAAATCATGGCAACTATCGGTTTCATCGGCCTCGGCATCATGGGCACCCCCATGGCGCGTCACCTTCAGGACGCCGGCCACACGGTCATCACCTCGAAATTCGCAATCCCGCCACGTCAGGAACTGCTCGACAACGGTCTTGAGATCGTCGATAGCCCGAAGGTACTGGCCGAGACCGTCGACACGATCATCCTCATGCTGCCCGATACGCCCGAGGTCGAAGACGTGCTCTTCGGCGAGAACGGCGTCTCCTACGGCCTTGCGACCGGCAAGCTCGTCATCGACATGAGCTCGATCTCGCCGATCGCCACCAAGGAATTTGCCAAGAAGATCCGCGCAACCGGCGCCGAATTTGTCGATGGCCCGGTCTCGGGTGGTGAGGTTGGCGCCAAGAACGCCTCGCTCTCCATCATGGCCGGCGGTTCGCAGGAGAGCTTCGACCGGGCGCTGCCGCTCTTCCAGCTGATGGGCAAGAACATCACCCTCGTCGGCGATTGCGGCGACGGCCAGGTGACGAAGGTCGCCAACCAGATCATCGTCGCACTGACCATCGAGGCGGTGTCCGAAGCCCTCGTCTTCGCGTCGAAGGCCGGTGCCGATCCGGCGCGCGTGCGCTCGGCACTGATGGGCGGCTTTGCCTCCTCGCGCATTCTCGAAGTGCACGGCGAGCGCATGGTCAAGCGCACCTTCGATCCGGGTTTCCGCATCTCGCTGCACCAGAAGGACCTGAACCTGGCGCTGCAAGGAGCCAAGGCACTCGGCGTCGCCCTGCCGAACACCGCGTCCACGCAGGAACTCTTCAACCAGTGCGCCGCCCATGGCGAGGCTGGGCTCGATCACTCAGGTCTCGTCAAGGCGCTGGAGCGCATGGCGAACCACGCCGTCGCATGACGGCCTGGCCGGGCGGGGAGGGGAGCCCCGCCCGGCCACTCCTTCTGGAGGAGGAGGCGCAGCCCCTCATCCCTCGCCGCGGCTCTTTTTCATCAGGAGGTGCTGGCGGGCGGGTGAGGGGCTGTGCTTAATTGCCCGGCCCGAAGCGCCGCCGCCCCGCGCGCGGCGACGGCCGCTGTAGAATTTTGAATCTGCTGCCGGAATCCCTCGTGTTCGAGGCGGTCGGGCGGCAGCATGACCCGGAGGAACCCATGCCGCCCATCGCCGATCCGCGCGCCTTTCTCGAAAGCCTCTTTTCCGTCGCGGTCGCCGCCGCCGATCCGGACAAGGTGCTGGCCGCCAATCTGCCGGAAAAGCCGAAGGGCCGCACGGTGGTGATCGGCGCCGGCAAGGGCGCGGCGCAGATGGCGCGTGCCTTCGAGCGGCTGTGGGACGCACCGCTCACCGGCGTGGTCGTCACGCGCTACGGCTATGCGGTTGCCTGCGAGCGCATCGAAATCCTGGAGGCTGCCCATCCGGTGCCGGATGACAGCGGGCTTCTCGCCTCCGGCCGGCTGATGGCCGCCGTGCGTGGCCTGACGGAGGACGACCTCGTCGTCGCGCTCGTCTGCGGCGGCGGCTCGGCCCTGCTGCCGGCGCCGGCCGGCGACCTGACGCTTGCCGACGAGATCGCCGTCAACAAGGCGCTGCTCGCCTCCGGTGCCCCGATCAGTGCCATGAATGCCGTGCGCAAGCAGGTCTCGCGCATCAAGGGCGGCCGGCTCGCCGCGCTCGCCCATCCGGCCCGCGTCGTCTCGCTTGTCGTGTCGGATATTCCCGGCGACAACCCTGCCCTTGTCGCCTCCGGTCCGACCATCGCGGACGAGACCACCCGCGCGGATGCGCTGCGCCTCATCGAGCGCTACCGCCTCGACCTGCCTGAAGCCGTGATGCGCCACATCCGTGATGGCAAGGACGAGCCGCCGCTGCCATCCGATGCCGCCTTCGCCCGCAACGAGGTGAAGCTCGTCGCGTCCGCTGCCGTCTCGCTGGAAGCCGCCGCCGAAGCGGCGCGCGAGGCGGGTGTCGAGGCCGTCATCCTCTCCGATGCCATCGAGGGCGAGGCGGCCGAGGTCGGCCGCGTGCATGCGGCGATCGCCGCCGAGGTGGTTCGCCGCGACCGGCCGTTCCGCAAGCCCGTCGTCGTGCTGTCGGGCGGCGAGACGACCGTGACGATCAAGGGCAAGGGCAAGGGCGGGCGCAACGGCGAATTCCTTCTGTCCTTCTCCTGCGGCATCGATGGTCTGCCGGGTCTTTTTGCACTTGCCGCCGATACGGACGGGATCGACGGGTCGGAGGACAATGCCGGCGCTTTCGCCGATGGCACCACCGTCGCGCGGCTTGCCGACAAGGGCAAGGACGCTGCCGAGTTTCTCGGCCGCAACGACAGCTGGACCGTCTTCGACGCGCTCGGCGACCTCTTCGTGCCCGGGCCGACCGGCACCAATGTCAACGATTTCCGGGCCATCCTCATTCAGTAGGGTGGAAGAAGCCGGCTAAAGACAGGAAGGGCCGCGGAGTGATCCGCGGCCCTTTGCCGTTGTGAAAGCCGTCACCCGGCTGCGAACGCGCTACCGGTTGGCCATCGAGGCCATGCGCTGCGAGTAGCGTCCGCCGGCCACCTTGGCCGGTGACAGGAGGTCGCCGAGGCGGGCGGCTTCCTCCGGTGTCAGGACGATCTCGGCGGCGGCAGCGTTCTGCTCCAGGTGCGGCACCTTGCTGGCGCCGGGGATCGGCACGATGAAATCGCCCTGCGCGAGCACCCAGGCCAGTGCCAGCTGCGCCGGGGCGACGCCCTTTTCCGCCGCCATTTCCTCAAGGAGGGCGACCAGCGCGAGATTGGCGTCGAAATTCTCCGCGGCAAAGCGCGGCAGCGAGCGGCGAAAATCGTCGTCGGCAAGGCCGTCCAGCTTCTTCAGCGCGCCGGTGAGCACACCGCGGCCGAGCGGGCTGAAGGGCACGAAGCCGATGCCGAGTGTGCGGCAGGTCTCCAGCACCCCGTTTTCCTCGACGTCGCGGGTCCAGAGCGAATATTCGCTCTGGACGGCGGCAATCGGGTGCACGGCATGGGCCCTGCGGATCGTCTCGCTGCCGGCTTCCGAAAGGCCGAGCGCCTTCACCTTGCCCGCCTGCACCAGCTCCGCCATGGCGCCCACCGTTTCTTCGATCGGTACCGCCGGGTCGACGCGGTGCTGGTAGTAGAGGTCGATGACCTCGATGCCGAGCCGCCTCAGCGAGGCCTCGGCGACGGCCTTGACGTTTTCCGGCCGGCTGTCCGTGCCGGTGATCATCTCGGCGGAGGGTTTTGCGGGGTCGATGCGGAAGCCGAACTTGGTGGCGATCACCACCTTGTCGCGCACAGGCTTCAGCGCCTTGCCGAGAAGAATCTCGTTTCTGTAGGGGCCGTAGACCTCGGCCGTGTCGAACAGGGTGATGCCGAGATCGACGGCGCGGTGCAGCGTGTCGATGGCCGCCGTCTCGTCGCCGGAGGGGCCGTAGGCATGGCTCATGCCCATGCAGCCAAGGCCGAGGGCGGAAACGTCGAGCGTGCCGAGCTGTCTGTGTTTCATGGCGAAATCCTTTTTCTCTGGACCCCGGAGGCGGGGCCGCACGGCCGGACGGCGAACGATCTGCCGTCATCCGGACAAGGCCAATCTAGAGCGCGGTGCTTCATCGGAAAATTGCTGCAAAAGCCAACAGCTTGTTCTATTGGTTGGAACAATGAACCGAACCCAGCTTTCTCAACTCGCGGTGCTCGCCATCGTCGCGGAGACGCGCAGCTTTCGCAAGGCGGCGGGTGAACTCGGCATTGCGCCCTCCGCCGTCAGCCATGCGGTCTCCGCGCTGGAGGCAAGCCTCGGCGTGCGCCTCATTGCGCGCACCACCCGCTCCGTGGCGCCGACCGAGGAGGGGCGCCTGCTGCTCGACACGCTGGCGCCAGCGCTTTCCGATATCGGTTCGGCCATGGAGGCGCTTGCCGACCGGCAGGGCCGCCCTGCCGGGCCGTTGCGCGTCACCATGCCGTTGATCGCCGCCGAAGACATCGTCATGCCGCGGCTCGGCGCCTTCCTCGCCGCCTATCCGGAGATCGAGCTGGACCTGAGGACCGACGATCGCTTCGAGGACATCGTCGAGAAGGGGTTCGATGCGGGGCTGCGGCTTGGCGAACATCTGGAGGCCGACATGATCGCGGTGAGGGCGAGCGGTCCCTGGCGCGGCCTCATCGTCGGCGCGCCTGCCTATTTCGAAAACCATCCGGAACCTGTCCAGCCGCGCGATCTCATGCAGCACCGCTGCATCCGGCGGCGCTTTTCCAGCGGACGGGTCTATCGCTGGGAACTGGAAAAGGGCGGGCGGCTGGTGACGGTCGACGTTACCGGCCCTTTGATCGTCTCCGATCAGCGGCTGATGCGCGCGGCCGCGATCGACGGCGCGGGCCTTGCCTATGTCTTCGACCAGCGCGTCACCGACGATATCGAGGCCGGCCGTCTCGTCGCGGTGCTGGAAGACTGGTGCCCGGCCTTCGACGGCTTTTCGATCTATTACCCCTCGCGCCGGCAGATGCGCCCGGCGCTGCGCGCTTTCGTCGATTTCTTCCGGTTCCGCGGCTGACCCCGGCTCGGCAGGTTCTGCTCGAGCATTTCCGGCCGAAGCGAGATTGCTTCGGCATCGGACAATGCGGGAAAGCTCTAGGTCTCCAGCCGGTAGCGGATGTGTCCGTCGGTCTCGACATAGCTGTCATAGAGCTTGCGGGCGCGCGCATTGTCATGGCGGGTGTGCCAGTAGATCCCGCGCCAGCCGTTGCGCCGGGAAATGGTGACGAGATCGTTGATCAGTGCCCGGCCGATGCCTTTGCCGCGCGTGTCTTCATCGACGAACATGTCCTCGAGATAGCCTTCCGGTGCGATGTCCCAGGTGGAATCGTGATAGTGGTGGATGGCAAAGCCCAGCACCGTCCCGTCCTCGTCGGCAAGGCGCATCGAGACGCGGGAGCCGGGGTCGAGGATGCGGGCCCAGGTGAAGGCGGTGACCTCCTCCGGCACGTCGGTCTCGTAGAAGGCGAGGTAGCCGGCCCAGAGCTTTCTCCAGGCGGCTTCGTCACTTTCCAGCGCATCGCGGATGATGATGGCCATGGGTCACGCCCCCGCCGCGTCGAGCGCCGCCATCTGCTCCGCGCTCAGCGTCAGGGTCGCCGCCTTCGTCAGGCTTGCGAGCTGGCCGAGGCCGGTGGCGCTGGCGATCGGCGCAGTGACGGCGGGCTTGGCCATCAGCCAGGCGAGCGCGATTTCGGCCTGTGTCGCGCCGGTGTCGGCGGCTACCGTGTCGAGCGCGGCGAGAATGCGCCGGCCCTTGTCGTCGAGATAGTGCACGACGCCCTCGCCGCGGGTTCTGCCTTCCGTGTCCGCCTTCGTGCGGTACTTGCCGGTGAGGAAGCCGGAGGCGAGGCTGTAATAGGTGATGACGCCAAGATCCTCTTTGCGGCAGAGGTCGGCCAGCGCGCCCTCGAAACCGGCGCGGTCATAGAGATTGTATTCCGGCTGCAGCGCGCCATAGCGCGGCAGGCCGGCCTTGTCGGCGGCCTCGAACGAGGCCTGCAACTGGCCGGCATCGAGGTTCGAGGCGCCGAAGGCACGCACCTTGCCGGCCTTCACCAGGCTCGCATGGGCCTCCAGGGTTTCCTCATAGGGCGTTTCCGGATCCGGCCAGTGCGAGAGGTAGAGGTCGATATGATCGGTCTGGAGCCGCTTCAGCGAGTTTTCGACGGCCTCGACGATCCAGCGCCTGCGCAGGTCCCGGCGCCCCTGGCCCATGTCGGAACCGACCTTGGTGATGACGACCACCCTGTCGCGGGCGATGCCGGAGCGCTTCAACCACTTGCCGATGATCGCCTCGGATTCGCCGCCCTGGTTGCCCGGCGCCCAGCGGGAATAGACGTCGGCCGTGTCGATGGCGTTGAAGCCGGCGCCGGTGAAGGCGTCGAGCAGGTCGAAGGAGGTCTTCTCGTCGGCCGTCCAGCCGAAGACATTGCCGCCGAAGACGAGAGGAGCGATCGAAAGGCCGGTCTTGCCGAGGGCGCGAAGCTGCATGGGGTCCTCCAAAGGGTGCGTGCTGAAAAAAGGCTTCCTGCAACATAGGGCGCAGCCGGCGCCTTTGCACGCAGCGGATCCGACTTTTTGCCGGGCGGCTCGGCTTGCGAGGAACGTACCTCGCCACTAGTCTCTTGTCGCAATCAAGGAGAGATCATCATGCTGCGTTTCGGAATCCTGTCGACGGCCAAGATCGGCCGCGAACTCGTCGTGCCGGCCATCCAGGATGCGGAAAACTGCGTCATCACCGCCATTGCCAGCCGCGACCTCGCCAAGGCCCGCGCCATGGCCGACCGCTTCTCGGTACCGCATGCCTTCGGCTCCTACGAGGAGATGCTCGCCTCGGACACGATCGACGCCGTCTATATCCCGCTGCCGACGTCCCAGCATGTGGAATGGTCGATCAAGGCGGCGGATGCGGGGAAACATGTGCTGTGCGAGAAGCCGATCGCACTCAAGGCCGAGGAGATCGATGCGCTCATCGCCGCGCGTGACCGCAACAAGGTGCTGATCTCGGAAGCCTTCATGGTCACCTACAGCCCCGTCTGGCGGAAGGTCCGCGCGCTGCTGGCCGAAGGGGCGATCGGCCGGCTGCGCCACGTGCAGGGTGCCTTCACCTACTTCAACCGCGACCCCGGCAACATGCGCAACGTGCCGGCGCTCGGCGGCGGCGGTCTGCCCGATATCGGCGTCTACCCGACCATCACCACGCGCTTTTCCACCGGCAAGGAGCCGGTCCGCGTGCAGGCGAGCACCGATCGCGACCCGGAATTCGGCACGGACGTCTATTCCAGCGTGCGCGCCGATTTCGGCGATTTCGAGCTCTCCTTCTACGTTTCCACCCAGCTCGCCCAGCGTCAGGTCATGGTCTTCCACGGCGACAAGGGCTTCATCGAGGTGAAATCGCCCTTCAATGCCGATCGCTACGGGGCGGAGGAGATCGAGCTTACCAACCAGAGCCACAGCGAAAGCCAGTTCTTCCGCTTCCAGGATGCCCGCCAGTACAGGCGCGAAGCGGAGGCCTTCACCCGGGCGGCGCTCGGGGGGGACGAGGAGGTCGTGTCGCTGGAAAATTCGCGCCTCAACCAGAGGCTCATCGACGCCATCTACCGCGCCAGCGAGAAGGATGGCTGGGAGCCGGTCTAAAGCCGGCTCACCCTCCGCCACGCAAGGGCAGGGCGGAGGGGATTTCACATGTTGGCCGGGGGCCGATCAGGCGGCCGGCTGCTTCGTCTTGCGCAGGTAGGGCAGGACGGTGTCGAAGGCGCCGAAGCGGGTGATGGCGTCCTCGTTGGAAACGGCGGCGGTGATGATGACGTCGTCGCCCTGCTGCCAATTGGCAGGCGTCGCCACCTGGTGCTTGCTGGTGAGCTGGATCGAATCGATCGCGCGCAGGATCTCGGCGAAGTTGCGGCCCGTCGTCATCGGGTAGGTGAGGATCAGCTTGATCTTCTTGTCCGGGCCGATGACGAAGACGGAGCGCACCGTGGCGTTGTCGGCGGGCGTGCGGCCTTCCGATGTGTCGCCGGCGGCGGCCGGCAGCATGTCATAGAGCTTCGCCACCTTCAGGTCCTTGTCGCCGATCAGCGGGTATTCGACGTCGAAGCCCGTGGCGGTGCGGATGTCGGCCTTCCACTTGACGTGGCTGTCGACCGGATCGACGGAGATGCCGATGATCTTGACGCCGCGCTTGCGGAACTCGCCCTCGACGCCGGCCATGGCGCCGAGCTCGGTGGTGCAGACCGGGGTGAAGTTCTTCGGGTGCGAGAAGAGCACGGCCCAGCCGTCGCCGATCCAGTCGTGGAAGCTGACCGAACCGATGGTGGTCTCGGCGGTGAAGTCCGGAGCGATGTCGTTGATGCGAAGGCTCATGGGGATCGTCCTCTCTTTCGTGCGGGGATCGCAGGGGAGCCCCCGCGAAAAATATGTCCGGGCTGGTAGATAGAACGAAAAAACCACCTTGCCTATAGCGGCACACCGTCGCTGGCGACCCGCGCAGGAGCGCATCTTTGCGCCCTTTTCGCCGACGGGATGAAGGCTTTCGGCCGCTCGGGCATGCTGCGCCAAACCGTTCTGCGAAGCTGACGGGATGTGGAAGACGATTTCTTTTGGCCGGAGGGCGGAATCCGGTGCGGGAGCCCCGTCCATGCATGGAGGCGGCGGCCTTTGCGCGCAAACCGTTCATTCGTCGATCTCGGCGCGCCCGCTTGTCAGGTCGGCGACCATCCGGCCGATCTCGTCCGCCTTTTCCACCGGTACCCGGAAGGAAAGGCGCGCGCCCCTCTCGTGAAAGGCCTCCTCGTCCATCACCAGGCCCGCCAGGGCGGACAGCCGCGCCTTGACGAGGGCAAGGTCGGAAAAGCCGAGCGAGACGGAGAGCGCGATGCGTTCGACATATTCGGTCTTGGCTGCCGCGCGCAGGCAGGCGGCCGCGGTGCCGCCATAGGCGCGGATGAGCCCGCCGCTGCCGAGAAGGATGCCGCCGAACCAGCGCGTGACGACGACGAGCGTGCGGTCGAGCGCCTGGCCGTCGATCGCCTGCAGGATCGGCTTTCCGGCCGTACCGCTCGGTTCGCCGTCGTCGCTGAAGCGATAGGTCTGGCCGATGCGGAAGGCCCAGCAATTGTGGTTCGCCGCAGGATCCGACACTTCAGCCAGCCGCGTCTTCGCCTCCGCCTCGTTCTCGACGGGACAGGCGATCGCGCGGAACCGGCTCTTGCGGATCTCCTCTTCGAACAGCGCAGTCTGGTCCAGCGTGTACAAGGCATCTTCCCGGTGGCGTCTGGCCGCCTCCTACCCCCTCGGCGCCCTTCATATCAAGCGTGGAATAGAGCACTAATTCTATAGACTATTGACAGGTGCCACGATTTTGCCATGATGTCGGCCGGGACGTTAAACAGAACGGGAGCCTTCCGCATGATCTATCTCGGCGGCGTGACGCTTGGCTACTTCAACCTCTATCCCGTCGGCTTCCAGCCGAAGGAAGAGCAATCCCGTTCGGAGGATACGGCTGGCCGCGTGACGGAAGACAGGCTGCCGCTCGAAGGAAGCCGGCTTTCCTTCTCCCGTCGCCCTGTCCAGTGGCCGTTGCACGTCTTCTTTTGAATCGGGGGAGACTGCAGAAAGTCATCGATGATTTTTTGTAGTCGAGTGGCAACAGCGGGCGCAGCCGCTTCACCGCGGGGCCGGAACCGGCATGTCAGGGAAGCGCCGGGCAGGCCCCGGGCTTGGCCGGCAGCCCGCCGCCGGCGATGAGGGCGGCTAGCTGTGCCCGGTCGCCGTCAGCGGTCGGCTGGATGTTGAGCGGTTCTGTTGCCGGCCACCAGTCGCCGGCCGCCCAATAGGCCCAGCCGATCCAGACTGCACGCTCCTTGCCGACCAGCGCCGTCATGCGGGCCAGTCCGTCTAGGCACGTCTTGTCCGCCGAGCCGCCGAATTCTCCGAGGAAACCGCGTTTGTTGTTGCGCTTCAACCAGTCGGTGAAGCGCTCCAGCGCGGCGACAGCGTCGTCCGCCCGCGTGCAGGTATCCGCCTTGCCGGAAAAATCGGCGTCGAGATACTGGTGGACCTCGTAGACGTGGTTGTCGGCGGGGTCCTTGATGTCGAGCATGACGGTGCCGTTGGCGCCGCCCTCGCGCTCCTCTTCCCAGCTGTGCGCGCCCGTCCAGATCGTGCCGGGCACGAGGACGAGGTTTTTTGCGCCCGTCTCGCGGATCGCGGCGATCGCGGCATTGGCGGAGGTGAGCCATTGCGTGGCGGGCACGTCGTGCGGTTCGTTCATCAGGCCGAACTGCACGCCGCCGTCGTTCTTGTAGTCCTCGGCGAGCCGACGCCAGAAATCGGCGAAGGCGCTGTCCGGCAGGTCCGGCGAGCCGATCTGCTTGTCGCCGTAATAGGCATAGTTGTGCGGATCGAGGATGACGGTCATGCCGGCGCCGCGCAATGCCTTGACGGTGTCGGCGAGCCGCTTGCGCTCCGCCTTGTCGAAGCCGCGGTTCAATCGCGGCTGCAGCCGTTCCCACTTGAAGGGAAGGCGCACGGCGTTGAAGCCCTTGCCGGCAAAATAGGCGATCGTTTCGGCAGAGGGATAGGTATAGTCCTTGCCGAACGTGCCGCGCCCCTCGCCGAATTCGGCACCGGCGAGATTCACGCCGCTGAGGCAGGCTGCGCTCGCCTGAACGGGAAGCATCACGGCCATTGCAGCCGCCAGCAGTCGAAAGCGCGCTGCCGCGCCGGATAGGGATTGCACGCCTGCCTCCGTTCCGGCCGGGTGCCGGTTCGTTCCTGGGGTCTTGCACCCCGCCTATGAGAGCCGATCAAGACGCGCACGATCTTAAGGCGGTGTTAAGGCGGCTCGCCTTTTCGCGAAATGGATTAAGAGAATGCCACCGTCGTGCTGCCGTCAGCCGCACGCGGGCGGAGCGGTGATTCCACTTGGCCGTAAAATGCTCTAGAGGCGGGGACGCCGCCGGTGGACCGGCAGGCCTCGACAACAGGTTCTTTCCATGCCCGCTCCCGCGACGTCCGCTACTCTGTCCTCCGGCAATCGCCATCCACTGCGTGTTCTCCTGTCGCTCGTCAGCGACGAAAAGGGTCGCGTGGTGCGGGCTGTCGCCTCGTCGGTGATCAACAAGATCTTCGACGTCATGCCGGAAATCCTGATCGGCATCGCGCTCGACGTGGTGGTGCGCGGGAAGGATTCCTTCGTCGCCAAGGTCGGCATCACCGATCCCGTACACCAGCTCGCCCTGCTCGGCATCGCCACCTTCCTCATCTGGTTCGGCGAATCGCTGTTCGAATATTTCTATCAGATCCTCTGGCGGGGGCTGGCGCAGGACGTGCAGCATCGCCTCCGCATCCTCTGTTATGACCATGCCCAGCATCTGCCGACGAGCTTCTACGAGGAGAACCGTTCCGGCGATCTCGTCGCCGTCTTGAACGACGACATCAACCAGCTGGAACGCTTCCTCGACCGCGGGGCGAACGAGCTGATCCAGACCTTCGCCGCCGTCCTGCTCGTCGGCGCGGTGTTCTTCATCGTCAGCCCGCTGATCGCGGTCATCGCGTTTACGCCGGTGCCGGCGATCATCGCCGGGGCCTTCTGGTTCCAGCGCCGCGCGCAGGCGCGCTACGATGCGGTTCGGGCGCGGGCTGGCGGGCTCGGCGCGCGGCTCACCACCAACCTGCAGGGCCTGCAGACCATCCGCGCCTTCGGTGCCGAGGCGCGCGAGACGGCGACGCTGACGGCGGAAAGCCGTGGCTATGTCGAGGCGAACCGCGCGGCGATTCGCGTCTCCTCCGCCTTCATTCCGATCATCCGCATGGCGATCCTGTCCGGCTTCCTCGCCACCTTCCTGATCGGCGGCTGGCTGACGCTGAACGGCGAGATGCAGGTCGGCGCCTATGGCCTGCTCGTTTTCCTCACCCAGCGTCTGCTCTGGCCGATGACCGGCCTTGCCGAGATCGCCGACCTCTACGAGCGCGCCATGGCCTCGACGCGGCGCATCCTGCGCCTGCTCGACGAGCCGCGCGGCGAACCGCACGGGACGCACGAGGCAAAGGTCTCCGGCCGCTTCGAGATCGACGGTGTCGGCTTCCGCTATGCGACGAGCCCCGGCGGCGTCACGGACATCAACCTCGCCATCAAGGCGGGCGAGACAGTCGCCCTCGTCGGCCCGACGGGCAGCGGCAAGTCGACCCTTATCAAGCTCCTCGGCCTTTTCATCCGCCCGCAAAGGGGGCGCATTTCCCTTGATGGCGTGCCGCTCGCCGACTGGTCCGGCGAATGTCTTCGCACGAGCATGGCCTGGGTGCCGCAGGAGGTGACGCTGTTTTCCGGGTCGATCGCCGACAATATCGCCTACGGCCGGCCGGAGGCGAGCCGCGAAGAGGTGGAAGCCGCGGCGCGCATGGCGGAGGCCGACAACTTCATCCGCGACCTGCCGGAGGGTTACGAAAGCCAGATCGGCGAATACGGCCAGAAACTTTCGGGCGGCCAGCGTCAGCGCATCGCGCTCGCCCGTGCGCTGCTGATCGATCCGGCGATCCTCATCCTCGACGAGGCGACGAGCGCCGTCGACAACGAGACGGAAGCGGCGATCCAGCGCTCGCTCACCAGGATGAAGGGCAAGCGCACGGTGATCCTCGTCGCGCACCGGCTGAGCACGGTGGTACATGCGGATGCGATCCACGTCATGGAAGCCGGGCGGGTCATCCAGTCGGGCGCGCACGACGAGCTTGTGGAACGGCCGGGGCTCTATCGCACGCTATGGAACATCCAGACGGGGCATGCGGAGATGAACGAGACGGCATAAGCGCCCCGTATCCGCCTGCCGGCACCTTCTCCCCGCTTGCGAGGAGACGGTCGCGGCAACAGGATGAGGGGCCGCCTTGCGTCCCTCAGTGCGCCTCGTCCCAGTTGGTCGCCGCACGGGCGTCCACCTTCAGCGGCACCTTCATCGCAAGCGCCGGCATGGAAGCGTTCTCCATCACATCGACGATGATCGGGATCGCCTTTTCCACTTCGCTGTCCTCGACCTCGAAGATCAGTTCGTCATGCACCTGCAGCAACATGCGGGCGGAGAGGCCGGCGGCGGAAAGTGCCGGCTCCATCTTGATCATGGCGCGGCGGATGATGTCGGCGGCAGAACCCTGGATCGGCGCGTTGATCGAGGCGCGTTCGTTGAAGGCGCGCACGGAGGGATTGGACGACTTGATCTCCGGGTAATGCGCGCGGCGGCCAAAGATGGTTTCGACATAGCCGTTCTCGCGGGCGAAGGCCTTGGTCTGGTCCATGTAGTCCTTGATGCCCGGGAAGCGCTCGAAATACTTCTTGATATAGTCGCCGGCCTCCGAGCGCTCGATGGAGAGCTGGTTGGCAAGGCCGAAGGCCGAGATGCCGTAGATGATGCCGAAATTGATCGCCTTCGCACGGCGGCGGACTTCGGACGGCATGCCTTCGACCGGCACGCCGAACATCTCGGAGGCCGTCATCGCGTGGATGTCGACGCCGTCGGCAAAAGCCTGCTTCAGCTGCGGGATGTCGGCGACATGGGCGAGCACGCGCAGCTCGATCTGGCTGTAGTCGGCCGAGACCAGCTTGTGGCCGGGGGTCGAGATGAAAGCCGTTCGGATCTTGCGGCCTTCCGCGGTGCGCACCGGAATGTTCTGCAGGTTCGGATCGGAGGAGGAGAGGCGGCCGGTCGTCGTCGCGGCCAGCGCATAGGACGTGTGCACGCGCTTCGTCTCGGGATGGACGAAGCCGGGCAGGGCGTCCGTATAGGTCGATTTCAGCTTGGTCAGCTGGCGCCAGTCGACGATCTTGCGCGGCAGCGGAATACCCTGTGCGGCAAGGTCTTCGAGCACCTGCGCGGACGTCGACCACTGGCCGGTCTTCGTCTTGGAGGCGCCGGACAGGCCCATCTTGCCGAACAGGATGTCGCCGAGCTGTTTCGGCGAGCCGATGTTGAAACGTTCGCCGGCAAGCTCGTAGATCTCTTCTTCAAGGGCGGCAGCGCCCTGTGCGAGCTCCCCGGAAAGGCGGGACAGCACCTGGCGGTCGATGGTGATGCCGCGCTCTTCCATGCGCGCCAGCACGGGCACCAGCGGGCGCTCCAGCCGCTCGTAGACGGTGGTCATGCGCTCGCTCGCAAGGCGCGGCTTCAGCACGTGCCAGAGGCGCAGCGTCACGTCGGCATCCTCGGCGGCATAGGTCGTGGCGCGGGAAATATCGACCATGTCGAAGGTCTGGGCGCCCTTGCCGGAGCCGGCGACGTCCTTGTAGGCGATCGGCTTGTGGCCGAGCCAGCGTTCGGAAAGCGTGTCCATGCCGTGCGTGGTGGTGCCCGCATCGAGCGCATAGGACATCAGCATCGTGTCGTCGAAGCCCTTCACGGTGATGCCGTGCCGGCGCATGACGAGATAGTCGTATTTGAGGTTCTGCGCGACCTTCAGGACGGACGGATCCTCCAGCAGGCCCTTCAGGCGCTCCAGCGCCGGGCGGATCGGGATCTGCCCCTCGGCAAGCCCGCCGCCGAGCAGGTCGCCGACGCCGGTCTTGTGGTTGAGCGGCACATAGCAGGCGCGGATGGCGGTGCCGGCCGGATCCTTGGCATTGTCGGCGATCGCCAGGGAGAAGCCGCAGAGTTCGGCCTGCATGGCGTCGAGCGAGGTCGTCTCCGTGTCGAAACCGACGAGACCGGTCTCTCGTGCGGCGGCGATCCAGCGGTCCAGCGTTTCGAGGTCCCGGACGGTCTCGTAGCCGGCATGGTCGATGGGTACGGCAACAAAGCGCTCGGCGCGTGCCCTTGCGAGCGCGGCGGGCGTATCGCCGTCCGCAGCCGCGGCAGGCGGCGGCGCTGCGGCAGCTGTTTCCGTGCCGGCAGGGGCTGTCGCGCTGTCGCCCTTGTCGAGGTCCGGGCCGCGCGCCTCGGTGCCCCCTTCGACCGGCACGTCCGCCGGTTCGATGGCGCCGGCATCGCAATCGCAGGCTTCGGCGACGCGGCGTGTCAGCGTGGTGAACTCCATCGCCTTCAGGAAGGCGATCAGCCGCGGCCCGTCCTGCGGGTGCAGGATCAGGTCGTCGAGGGGCGTATCGAGCGGTGTGTCCGTCTTCAGCGTAACGAGCTGGCGGGAGAGCAGCACGAGGTCACGATTGGCGATGATGTTCTCGCGGCGTTTGGCCTGCTTGATCTCCTCGGCGCGGGCGAGCAGCGTATCGAGGTCGCCATATTCGTCGAGAAGCTGCGCGGCTGTCTTCGGGCCGATGCCGGGCACGCCGGGCACGTTGTCGGTCGAATCGCCGGTCAGCGACTGGAGGTCGATCATCTTCTCCGGCGGCACGCCCCATTTCTCGATGACTTCGGGAATGGAGATCTGCTTGTCCTTCATGCCGTCGTACATCGAGACGTTCTCGGTCACGAGCTGCATCAGGTCCTTGTCGGAAGAGACGATCGTGACGCCGGCGCCGTCGGCTTCGGCAAGGCGGGCATAGGTGGCGATCAGGTCGTCGGCCTCGAAACCTTCCTTCTCGATGCAGGGCAGGTTGAAGGCGCGTGTCGCATGGCGGATCAGGCCGAACTGCGGGATCAGGTCTTCCGGTGGTGCCGACCGGTTCGCCTTGTACTGGTCGTAGAGTTCGTTGCGGAAGGTCTTCGAGGAATAGTCGAAGATGACCGCGAAATGGGTCGGCGTCACGCCCACGTCGGTGTTGCGCGCATCCTTCAAGAGCTTCCACAGCATGTTGCAGAAACCCGAGACGGCATTGACCGGCAGCCCGTCCGATTTGCGGTTGAGCGGCGGGATGGCGTGGAAGGCACGGAAGATGAAACCCGAGCCGTCGACGAGGAAGAGATGATCACCTTTTTTCATGGGGTGAATGGATAGCGCGGGCGGCTTTCCGCGTCCATCTTTCATTGTGGGAAAACGGGCGCTCCCGGGGCGTGGAAAGCCTCACACGAACGTTACCAATTTGTAATTTTCCGGGCCTCCTGAATCCCTTGAAAAGTCACATTCGAACCCACAGATATTGGTCATCGGCACCTGATCAAAGCCGTTGTCTGGCACCCGGCCTGTCCCCCGCCGCGCCAGACAAAGGACAAAGGCCTCATCCCCCTCTCCGGGCCTTTGTCCATCATTCGAAGAAGCCGCCGCGACAAGCCTCCTGTCGTCGGTGGCTTCTCGTTTTGGGGCAGATGGATCGCCTGCGATCCATAGTTGTCTTCCCCCTGAAAGCGGCATACCTTCCCGCCATGGAATTTGACCGGAAGGAGTCGGCAGCATACCTCGCCAATCTCCTGGCGAAGGCGGCGTCCCGCGCCCTTCAGGTGCGGGCGGACGGGGCTGGTTTTGCGCCCGGTCAGTTCCCGGTCCTCCTGGAGCTTTGGAGCGGCGACGGTCTCACCCAGCGCGAACTGCTCGACCGGCTCGACATCGAGCAGGCGACCATGGCCAACACGCTTGCCCGCATGCAGCGCGACGGGCTCATCTCCCGCCGGCGTCACCCGAAGGACAAGCGGGCCCAGCTCGTCTTCCTGACGAACCGTGGCAAGGCGCTGCGCGAAACCGCGATGGCGGCGGCCTCGGCCACCGAGGACACGCTGTTCCAGGGGTTCCGGCGTTTCGAGCGGGAGCTGCTTCTGGAATATATGCGCCTGGTGCTTGCCAATCTCGGCCGCGATCCGCGCATCTGATCGTCATACGATTTGCCCTGACCGAGCCGATCGGTCTAATGTCGCGCCGAAATTCATTTGATTTGCCGCATGTTGCATCGCAAGAGCGCGACCGCATCATGTTCTAGGGGTTCATCCATGACCAATATCCTGCCCGTCCTCGATCGTGCCAGCGCCGGCATTCCGGCCAGCCTCGAACGCCTGTTCGAACTGGTGCGCATCAAGTCCATCTCGACCGATCCGGCCTTCAAGGCGGAGTGCCGCCGGGCGGCCGAGTGGCTGGTCACGGAGCTGCGTTCGCTCGGCTTCGACGCGACGGTGCGCGACACGCCCGGCCACCCCATGGTCGTCGCCCATCACGATGGCGCAAAACCCGATGCGCCGCATGTCCTGTTCTACGGTCACTACGACGTCCAGCCGGTCGATCCGCTGAACCTGTGGGACCATGATCCCTTCGAGCCGGCGGTGCGCGATGCGGGCGAGGGCCGGCGCGTCATCACCGGTCGCGGCACCTCCGACGACAAGGGTCAGCTCCTGACCTTCGTGGAAGCCTGCCGCGCCTACAAGGAAACGACGGGCGCGCTGCCCTGCCGCGTCACCATCCTTTTCGAAGGCGAGGAGGAGTCGGGTTCGCCCTCGCTGAAGCCCTTCCTCGAGGCCAATGCCGCCGAGCTGACGGCCGATTTCGCCCTCGTCTGCGATACCAGCATGTGGGACGCCGACACGCCGGCGATCTCCGCAGGCCTGCGCGGCCTCGTCGGCGAGGAGATCGTCATCAAGGCGGCTGACCGGGATCTGCATTCCGGCTATTTCGGCGGCGCTGCGGCAAACCCGATCCACATCCTGTCGGACATCCTCGCCGGCCTGCACGACGACACCGGCCGCGTGACGCTCGACGGCTTCTACGACGGCGTGGAGGAGACGCCGACCCAGATCAAGGCGGCATGGGAAACGCTCGGAAAGACGGCTGAGAGCTTCCTTGGCGAGATCGGTCTGTCGATCCCTTCGGGCGAAAAGGGCCGCTCGGTGCTCGAACTCACCTGGGCGCGCCCGACCGCCGAGGTCAACGGCATCACCGGCGGCTATACGGGCGAAGGCTTCAAGACGGTGATCGCCGCCGAAGCCTCGGCAAAGGTCTCCTTCCGCCTCGTCGGCAAGCAGGATCCGGCGAAGATCCGCGACGCGTTCCGCGCCTACGTGCGGGCACGGGTGCCGGCCGATTGCTCGGTGACGTTCCACGCCCATGGCGGTTCGCCGGCCATCCAGCTCCCTTACGATTCCGCGCTGCTCGGCAAGGCGAAGAGCGCACTGTCGGACGAATGGCCAAAGCCCGCCGTGGTCATCGGCATGGGTGGCTCCATCCCGATCGTCGGCGATTTCCAGAAGATGCTCGGCATGGAATCCCTGCTCGTCGGCTTCGCGCTGTCGGACGACCGCATCCATTCGCCGAACGAGAAATACGAGCTGCGCTCCTTCGAAAAGGGCATCCGCTCGTGGGTGCGCATTCTTTCGGCGCTCGCAGCGCGCTGACGCAGATGTGATGAGATGGGAGGCCAGCATTAACCGGACGGAACGGAAATGCTGGTTTCTTCAAAAAACAAGGGCCGCGCGCGGACAGGCGACGACGGCCCGGACATGGGGAAGGGTGAGGATGGCATCAGGAAAGATTGCGAGAAACCCTCGCTGCTCAGGCTATGGCGCGCCGGGAGCAGAGGGGGAGGCAGGATGAAGCGGCTGAAAAAGTTCTTCTGGCCGCTCGTCAGCACAGCCGCGATCATCCTGTCGATCTACATCCTCTACAAGGACCTGCGGGGCCTGTCGCTCGACGAGTTCATGGCGAGCCTCCATGCCATTCCGGTCTCCGGCTGGCTGCTCGCCTGCGGCGCGACCCTGCTCGCCTATGCGGCGCTTGCCGCCTATGACCATCTGGCGCTCGAACACCTTGGTCACCGCATCTCGCTGTGGTTCATCACCATCACCTCCTTCACCACCTATGCGCTGTCGCACAATATCGGCGCTTCGGTGTTTTCAGGCGCGCTGGTGCGCTATCGCGCCTATACGTCGAAGGGGTTGACCGGATCGGAGGTGGGCGTTCTCGTCGCCTTCTGCTCCTTCACCTTCGCGCTCGGCACGGTCATGCTGTTCGGCCTGGTGCTGGTGCTGGAACCGGAAATCGTCGAGCGCTTCTCCCATCTTCTGCCGATCGAGGCGGCGTTTTCGACGGGGATCTTCATTCTTGCGCTGGTCGCGCTCTACGTGGTCGGCAGTCTCGTCGGCTTCCGGCCGATCGATACCCGCTGGCTGAAGCTGGAATATCCAAAACCCTCGCTGGTCTTCCGCCAGCTCTTCATCGCGCCGATCGAACTCATCGGCGCGGCGGCGATCATCTACTTCGTGCTGCCGGAGGCGGGCAATCCGGGCTTCTTCGTTGTGCTCGGCATCTTCCTCGCCTCCTTCTCGGTCGCGCTGCTGTCGCATGCGCCGGGCGGCATCGGCGTCCTGGAGCTCGTCTTCATCGCCGGCCTGCCGGATATGGATCCGGCGGCGGTGCTGGCGGCGCTTGCCGTCTTCCGGCTGTTCTACCTAATCATCCCCTTCATCATGGCGTTGGTGGTCATTCTCATCTTCGAACGGCAGCGGTTTCTCAGCCGGCTGAGCAACGGCGAGGATTGAGGCGATGGAGAAGTTTGGTTCATCTTGCATTCAGTCGAATTGTTTCATGCTGTCATCCGTCTTGATCACTGTAAAACAGTGACTATCCAAGGGAGACCGACATGAAGACAACGATCAAGGGCGGCATTGCCGCTGCCATGGCCGTCGCCATGTTCGCCACGACATTCGTATCCGCACCGGCCTTCGCCATGCCGATGCCGAAGGTCGGCGCTTCTCAGGCGAGCGATGTGCAGGACGTGCAGTGGCGTCGTGAACGCCACGAGCGTCGCGGCTGGTATGGCGGCCATCGCGGCTATCGCTATGAACGCCGCGGCTATCGCCGCCACTCGGACGGCTGGTGGTATCCGCTGGCAGCCTTCGGCGCCGGCGCCATTATCGGCGGTGCGATCGCCAATGACGGCTATTCGCAGCCGCGCTACGAGGGCATCAACCCGCGTCACACCGAATGGTGCTATGCGCGCTATCGCTCGTATCGCGACTATGACAACACGTTCCAGCCCAACTATGGCGGCCGCCGCCAGTGCTATTCGCCCTATTATTGAGCAAGGCGCGGCCGTCTGAGTGGTTCCGCGCCGGAAACGGCGCGGCAAACCGGCGCATTTTTCCGGGCGGCCGATCGGCCGCCCGATCTTTCTCTCAAATCCCCCTCAAACTGTCGCCCGCGCGTTCACCGCTTCTTAACGACCCCTTAAATCGCCGCATTTAAGGTCCACCGGACGGCGATATTTTTAAGGGTGTATCCAACCGCTTATGGCAGCCAACCGCAAATCCCAGCGCATCGAACCGTCCTTTCAGGGATCGGGAGGCCGCCACGACGACGATTTCCACGTCGACGCAGGGGATCGCGTGGCGGGCGGGCGCAAGGGACGCGGCAAGCCGGCGAAGGCCGAGCGACCGCGGCGCGGTTCCGGCCGGCGCCGCCAGTCGTCCGGTGGCGGTTTCTTCGGCCTGTTCCGGCGGCTCTTCTACTGGTGCGTCGTGCTCGGCATCTGGGGCGCCATCGGCGTCGGCGGTCTCGTGCTCTATTACGGTGCGCGCATGCCGAGCGCCACGAGCTGGTCGATCCCCGACCGGCCGCCGAACATCAAGATCCTCGCCGTCAGCGGCGATGCCATCGCCAACCGCGGCCTCACCGGCGGCGAGGCGCTGTCGCTCGAAAACATGTCGCCCTATATCCCGCAGGCGGTCATCGCCATCGAGGACCGGCGCTTCTATTCGCATTTCGGCGTCGATCCGCTCGGCCTCGCCCGTGCGATGATCACCAACATCACGACCGGCCGCATGGTGCAGGGCGGCTCGACGCTGACCCAGCAGCTTGCGAAAAACATGTTCCTCTCGCCGGAGCGCACGCTGGAGCGAAAAGTGCAGGAAGTGCTGCTCGCCTTCTGGCTGGAGCACAGGTATTCCAAGGACCAGATCCTTGCGATGTATCTCAACCGTGTGTTCTTCGGCTCGAATTCCTATGGGGTCGAGGCTGCATCGCGGCGCTATTTCAACAAGTCGGCGCGCGACGTGAATCTCGGCGAGGCCGCGCTTCTGGCCGGCCTCCTGAAAGCGCCGTCCCGCCTTTCGCCGGCGCGCGATCCGGAAGCCGCCGAAGCCCGCGCCCAGGTCGTCCTCGGCGCGATGCGCGAGGAAGGGTTCGTCACCGACACCGAAATCACGACGGCGATGTCCCAGACGCCGGCCCGGGCGAAGAGCTACTGGTCCGGCGCGCAGCACTATGCCGCCGACATGGTCATGGCCCAGCTGCCGGGCATGATCGGCGACATCAAGGAAGACCTCGTCATCGACACGACGATCGACCTCGATCTCGAAAAGAAGGCCGACGAGGCGATCACCGCGCTCCTCGACAAGGACGGCGAAAAATCGAACGCCTCGCAGGCCGCGCTCGTCTCGATCGACGGCACGGGCGCCATCCGCGCGCTCGTCGGCGGGCGCGATTATGCCGAAAGCCAGTTCGACCGTGCCTCCAAGGCCAAGCGCCAGCCGGGCTCGGCCTTCAAGCCCTTCGTCTATGCTGCCGCCCTTGAGGCCGGCCGCTCGCCGCTCTCCGTGCGCAACGACGCGCCGGTCAGGATCGGCAAATGGACGCCGGAAAACTACGACCAGAAATACCGTGGCGAGGTGACGCTTTCCTCCGCGCTCGCCCAGTCGCTGAACACGATTGCGGCCCAATTGGTCATGGAAGTCGGCCCGGACGAGGTGATCAAACTCGCCCGAAGGCTCGGCATCGAATCGGAGCTGCAATCGAACGCCTCGATCGCGCTCGGCACCTCGGAGGTGACGCTGGTGGAGCTGACCGCCGCCTATGCGCCCTTCATGAACGGCGGCTACAAGGCGACGCCGCACATCATCCGCCGCATTTCGACGGCCGACGGCAAGGTGCTCTACGAAAACACCTACGACAACCCGCCGCGCGTGCTGGAGCAGAATATCGTCTCGATGATGAACGGCATGATGATGCGCGTCATCACCGAGGGCACCGGCAAGAACGCCCGCATTCCCGGCTGGTCGGCCGCCGGCAAATCCGGCACGACGCAATCCTTCCGCGACGCGCTCTTCGTCGGCTACACGAGCAACCTCACGACCGGCGTCTGGTTCGGCAATGACGACGGCAAGTCGATGAAGAAGGTGACGGGTGGCGGGCTTCCGGCAAAGGCCTGGAGCCAGTTCATGACCGCCGCCCATGAGGGCCTGTCGCCCTCGCCGCTGTTCGGAACCGCCGGCGGCGGAGAGCCTGTCGTAGACGGAACCGAGCCGGCGCCGGAAGGCGACCAGCTCTTCGACATCATCTCCCGCACGCTCGGCAACGAACCCGCCCGCGACGGGCAGGCGGTGGCGAACGAACAGACCGGTGCCGTTCCGCTCGACGACGGCTTTACGCCGCCCGCCGACGTCGGCCAGCAGGGACAGACCGGCACGCGCCGGACAACCCTCCTCGACGTGCTTCTGGGCGGCTGACGGCCGCCCGTTCATCCAAAGGCGATGGTGACGTTTGACGGCTCGACCGGATGATCTATCCAGACCCGGATACGCGTTTTCATGGATGGCGTCTGCGCAATGGCGTATTGAGGCTCGTTCGCGTCGAACAGAATGAGCTGTTGGTTGGGGGTGTTCAGAATGGAGTCAGAATCCGGCTCTCTTGCCTCCGCAACCTCGGAGTAGGGTCCGAGGGTCACATGAGTGTCTCCATCGCTCCAATAATAGGCTGGAATGTTGACACAGTCATTAGAAACAAAGATTCCCTGCCTGTCCATATGAACTGGAATGTCTACATTCTGACGGCCTGCGACGTAGAAGCTTACATATTCCGGGGCGATCGATAGATGTTGAACGGCCATAGTGTCAAAATCTCCTCTTCGATAAAAGTCCGCCCTGTGAATTGCTGCACCACCAACAGTGTGGATAAATCCTGCTTGGCTTGCCAACTGATTTTGGTACCTGATGGTCACCGATAAAATGGCCGCGAGGTGTTCCCGAAGTCTTTCTACCACACCAATGGCATCCATAGGTTCGACCGATGCGATCAATCTCGGACTGCTCCGTCCGGTTAAATCGTCTATTTGTTTCTGGTGCAACAACCCACTCTTTTGCATAGGGGCCAAGCCCAGTTTGTGGTAGCTTCGCCTGGAGCGCGCGGAGCATCGCTTCCTGCGTTGTCGCTTCTAACCCCTCAACCGTCTCGTAGATTTGCGGGGTTGGTTTCCAGTTCGGTTCACGCCTATGAACGGCGCGTAGCGCCTCTTGCATGCGACTTGTACTGATCGCCAGCCGCGCCTCCTGCGCAGGCGTGACAGCCTGCCACCTGCCGAGGATACGGACTTGCCCTCCGCTGCGAGGTCCGCGGCGGCTGACGAGGATCGGCCGGTTGCCGGAACCCTCGTCGACCCATTGCCCGCCGTCGGGATTGCCTGCGGGGACGCGCGGCTGGTCGGCGCGAAAGCCGGCCTTCAATTGGAGGGATAGAGCCAGCGCGCGGATTTCGACTAATATCGCCGCATGTCGGTAGCTCGATTGTAAAAAGGCTGGTTCGGTCGGGTCCGTCGAGATCATTTGCCACACAATCCGCTCGCGGTTCAGTCGAACAAGTGTGGGCGAGGTGGCGGCGACGGGGATGAATTGACCCCGGGAAAAATTTCACGATGCGTTCAAGTGAAGGGAAATATTATATATTTCCTTCGGCCATTCTCTCTTCGGCATCTCCGTTTGTACCGGAGGCTCTACATTTCCGGGCCGGGAGATACTATCTCTCCAGTAGCCGCCAAAAACCGCGATCCGTTGCTTGAAACACCTGAGAGGATTGTGGTTGATTGCGGGTTGCGACGAAGATACACCAAGCCCATCGGACGCGCTGATTTTGCGAGCTTTGCGGCCCGGCAATGTCTTGCAGTCGTCTGGAGGGCTCCTTATATACGCCGCAAGGCAGGGCTGAGGCCCGTGCTTTCGAGAAGACCATACCATTAGGGGCTGCCAAAAGAACGCCTGAATGGGTTCCGGCAGTTCGCTTCAAGGAGAGAATGACATGGCTAAAGTAATCGGTATCGACCTCGGGACGACCAATTCCTGCGTCGCCGTCATGGATGGCAAGGACGCGAAGGTCATTGAGAATGCCGAAGGCGCGCGCACGACGCCTTCCATGGTTGCCTTCACCGAAGACGGTGAGCGGCTGACCGGCCAGCCGGCCAAGCGCCAGGCGGTCACCAACCCGGAAAACACCCTGTTCGCCGTCAAGCGCCTCATCGGCCGCCGCTACGACGACAAGCTCGTCGAGAAGGACAAGGGTCTCGTTCCCTACAAGATCGTCAAGGGCGACAACGGCGATGCCTGGGTCGATGCCCGCGGCAAGGGCTATTCCCCTTCGCAGATCTCCGCAATGATCCTTCAGAAGATGAAGGAAACCGCCGAATCCTATCTCGGCGAGACCATCACCCAGGCCGTCATCACGGTTCCCGCCTACTTCAACGACGCGCAGCGCCAGGCGACCAAGGACGCCGGCAGGATCGCGGGTCTTGAAGTGCTGCGCATCATCAACGAGCCGACCGCAGCCGCGCTCGCCTACGGCCTCGACAAGAAGGACGGCAAGACCATCGCCGTCTACGACCTTGGCGGCGGCACGTTCGACATCTCGGTCCTGGAAATCGGCGACGGCGTCTTCGAAGTGAAGTCGACCAACGGCGACACCTTCCTCGGTGGTGAAGACTTCGACATGCGTCTCGTCGAATATCTCGCAGCCGAGTTCAAGAAGGACCAGGGCATCGACCTGAAGAACGACAAGCTCGCTCTGCAGCGCCTCAAGGAAGCTGCCGAAAAGGCAAAGATCGAGCTCTCGTCCTCGCAGCAGACCGAAATCAACCTGCCGTTCATCACGGCGGACGCCTCCGGTCCGAAGCACCTGACGATGAAGCTGTCGCGTGCCAAGTTCGAAAGCCTGGTCGACGATCTCGTCCAGCGCACCGTCGCACCGTGCAAGGCAGCCCTCAAGGATGCCGGCGTCACGGCGGCCGAGATCGACGAAGTCGTTCTCGTCGGCGGCATGAGCCGCATGCCGAAGGTGCAGGAAGTCGTCAAGCAGCTGTTCGGCAAGGAGCCGCACAAGGGTGTCAACCCGGATGAAGTGGTCGCCATGGGCGCCGCCATCCAGGCCGGCGTTCTGCAGGGCGACGTCAAGGACGTCCTGCTCCTCGACGTGACCCCGCTCTCGCTGGGCATCGAAACGCTGGGCGGCGTCTTCACCCGTCTGATCGACCGCAACACGACGATCCCGACGAAGAAGTCGCAGACCTTCTCGACCGCCGAGGACAACCAGTCGGCCGTGACCATTCGCGTCTCGCAGGGCGAGCGTGAAATGGCTGCGGACAACAAGCTGCTCGGCCAGTTCGACCTCGTCGGCATTCCCCCGGCACCCCGCGGTATGCCGCAGATCGAAGTCACCTTCGACATCGACGCAAACGGCATCGTGCAGGTTTCGGCCAAGGACAAGGGCACCGGCAAGGAGCACCAGATCCGCATCCAGGCCTCCGGTGGCCTCTCCGACGCCGACATCGAGAAGATGGTCAAGGACGCCGAAGCCAATGCCGAGGCCGACAAGAAGCGCCGTGAGGGCGTCGAGGCGAAGAACCAGGCCGAAAGCCTGATCCATTCGTCGGAAAAGTCCCTCAAGGAATATGGCGACAAGGTCACGGAAGCCGATCGCAAGGCCATCGAGGACGCGATCGCCTCGCTGAAGACCGCCGTCGAAGCCTCCGAGCCCGACGCGGACGACATCAAGGCGAAGACCAACACGCTCATGGAAGTCTCCATGAAGCTCGGTCAGGCGATCTACGAGGCTCAGCAGGCTGAAGAGAATGCATCCTCGGGTGAGGCCGGCGACAATGTCGTCGATGCCGACTACGAGGAAGTCAAGGACGAGGACGACCGTAAGAAGTCGGCCTAATTCTCCTGAAAAGCCGGCCGCCCAGGCGGCCGGTGCAACGGATAGCAAGAAGGCGGAAGTCAGCGCGAAGGGAACAAGGCCAAGATGATCACTCCCGTTGCAAGCGGTGACGATGTCATGGTCTTTTCTTCGCACCGGCTTCCGCCTCTTTGCGTGCGTGCTTTGCAAACGCAGGCTAAGGCAAGCTTCCAGGTCCATAACAAGAAGACCGTTCCCACGAAACGGACGTGAACCCGAATGGCAAAAGCTGATTTTTACGAGACGCTGGGTGTCTCCAAGACCGCCGACGAGAAGGAGCTGAAGAGCGCCTTCCGCAAGATGGCGATGAAGTACCACCCCGACAAGAATCCGGGTGATGCCTCCGCCGAACAGACGTTCAAGAACGTCAACGAAGCCTATGAGACGCTGAAGGACCCGCAGAAGCGGGCGGCCTATGATCGCTATGGCCACGCGGCCTTCGAGCAGGGCGGCATGGGCGGTGGCGGCGGCTTCCAGGGCGGTGGCTTCTCGGACATCTTCGAGGACATCTTTGGCGAGATGATGGGCGGCGGGCGCCAGCGGCGCTCTGCCAGTGGGCGTGAACGCGGCGGCGATCTTCGCTACAACATGGAGATCTCGCTGGAAGAGGCCTATGCCGGCAAGACGGCGCAGATCCGTGTGCCGACGTCGATCACCTGCGACGTCTGTACCGGTACGGGCGCAAAACCCGGCACCAGCCCGAAGACCTGTGCCACCTGCCAGGGCTCCGGCCGTGTGCGCGCCGCGCAGGGCTTCTTCTCGATCGAACGCACCTGCCCGACCTGCCACGGCCGCGGCCAGACGATCAGCGATCCCTGCACCAAGTGCCACGGCCATGGCCGCGTCACGGAAGAGCGTTCGCTCTCCGTCAACATTCCGGCCGGCATCGAGGACGGCACGCGCATCCGGCTCTCGGGCGAGGGTGAAGCAGGCGTGCGCGGCGGGCCGGCGGGCGATCTTTATATTTTCCTGTCGGTCAAGCCGCACGAGTTCTACCAGCGCGACGGGGCGGACCTTTACTGCACCGTGCCGATCTCGATGACGACGGCAGCGCTCGGCGGCACCTTCGACGTGGCGACGCTCGACGGCACCAAGTCGCGCGTCTCGGTGCCCGAGGGCACCCAGGCCGGCCGCCAGTTCCGCCTCAAGGGCAAGGGCATGCCGGTGCTGCGTTCCACGCAGGTCGGCGATCTCTACATCCAGATCCAGATCGAGACGCCGCAAAAGCTGACCAAGCGCCAGCGCGAGCTGCTGAAGGAGTTCGAGGAGATTTCCTCGAAGGACAACAACCCGGAATCCGCGGGCTTTTTCGCGCGGATGAAGGAGTTTTTCGAGGGCTGATCGCCGCGTTCTCGCGCGCTGCTTCGGTCGGCGTTTGATGGACAATGGAAGCCGGGGCGGAAACGCCCCGGCTTTTTTCATGCGGCGCGCAGGATGAAGGCGGCAAAGCGCTTCTGCACGAAGGGTGAGACGACGAAGACCATGGCGAACACCATGATCGGCGTGATCACGGCGGTGCGCTGCCAGATCGTCCAGCCCTCGGTGAGGGGCAGCACGATGTAGAGCAGGATGGTGATCAGCGGGTAGACGGGCAACAGCAGGGCGAGCACCAGGTGCGGTTTGGACAGCCGGAGGGCCGGAGAATCGTCGGTCATGGGAGCAACCTTTATAAAACGGAACGTTTCGTTTATATAGAAACGAAACGTTCCGTTCAAGTGTCGCCCATGCTAGAAACGGCAAAAATGGAAGATCGGATGTCAGAGGCAGAGACCAGACCCGCCCGCCGTTCAATCGGTGCCACGCGCAATCCGGCAAGCGAGGAGGCGATCCTGGCTGCGGCGGAGGCGGTACTCGTGGAAAACGGGCTCTCCGGCTTCTCCATCGAGGCCGTGGCGCGGCGCGCACGCGCCGGCAAGCCGACGATCTATCGCTGGTGGCCTTCGCAGGCTGCGCTTCTGCTGGATGTCTATCATCGTCGCAAGCGGGCGAACTTCACCTTCCCGGACACAGGCAACGTTCGCGACGACCTGCGGGCCCATCTTTCTGGCCTGCTGACGACATGGCGCGAGGGCACGGGCGGCGAGGTGTTCCGCTGCGTCGTGGCAAAGGCACAGGGCGAGCCCGATGCGCTCGCCGCCCTTTCGGCCTATATGCGCGATCGCCGCCGCCAGAGCAGCCGGATCATCGAGATGGCGCAGGCGCGCGGCGAGGTGCGCCCGGACGCCAGCCCCGAGCTCGTCACCGAACTTCTGTCGAGCTTCGCCTGGGGTCGGCTTCTGACCGAACGGCTCGATGTCTCCGAGGCGGAAATCGACGCCGTGATCGAGACGGTGCTGGCCGGCATCGCCATGAAGCCGGCCGGCTGATGGCCTAGCCTTCCGCCCGCAGCAGCGTCAGCCGGCCATCGGTGTCGATCTTCGTCGTGACGCCCTCGTAGCTCTGCAGCGTCGGATGGCCGGTCTCGATCGGATGATGGTGCGTCGCCGTCATCACCAAGACATGGGCGCCGGCGCCCTCGCCGGCCAGAATGCCCGCCGGCACGTCCTCGAAGACCAGGCAATCGGCCGGATCGAAGCCGAGACGCTCGGCGCCGAGCCGGTAGCCGTCCGGTGCCGGCTTGCCGCGGGTCACGTCGTCGGCCGTCACGATGACTGTCGGCAGGGGGATGCCCGCGGCGGCGAGGCGGCGATGGGCGAGTGCCACCGGCGCCGAGGTGACGATGCCCCAGCGGCCGGCTGGGAGGGCGGAGAGGAAGGCGATCGCGCCCGGGATCGGCAGCACGCCCTCGATATCCTCCATCTCCTCGCGTTCGACCTCCTTGGCCTCGGCAATGGGATCGACGCCCGGCAGACCGAGCCGGGTGATCGTATCGATGCCGCGCACGCCATGCATGGTCGGCAGGAAGGTGGCGACGTCCAGCCCGTGCTTCAGCGCCCAGCGTGTCCAGACGCGTTCGGTGGCCGGAATGGAGTTGATGATCGTGCCGTCCATGTCGAAGAGGAAGGCGGAAAACGAACGGTCGAAGACGGGAAGGGAAGAGGACAAGGCAAGGACCTGCGGGCTGGGAGGGGAGGATGCGAAGCGCGGCGGGATGTCCTGGCTTACCTGCTCCCGGCCATGCAGGCAACCGGCTTGAACTGCTGGATTTTCCGCACGGCCCTGTCCGGTGGAGCGCTGTCCCTGGCACGGGTTCCGCTCGCTGTTCTCGCCGTTGCGGCTTGCGTGGCGCCAGGCGCCTGCCCATCTTTCTGTTGTTGCCCGATTTATGCGCCGCAGGGTGATTCCCCTTGGCGGCAAAATGCTCTAGCTCTCACCCCATGCCGCACAAGGTTTCCCTTTCCCGCCTCAAGCTCACGGATTTCCGCAACTATGCGGGCCTGTCGCTGCCGCTCGACGGGCGGCACGTCGTGCTGACAGGACAGAACGGCGCGGGCAAGACCAATCTGATGGAAGCCGTATCCCTGCTTTCGCCGGGCCGGGGCCTGCGCCGCGCGCCCTATGGCGATGTCGTGCGCGCCAGCGCCAGCGGCGGCTTCACGATCTTCGCCACGCTCGACGGCATGATGGGCGAGGTCGATATCGGCACCGGCACGGAGGGGGGCGACGAGGGCCAGGCGCGAAAACTCCGACTGAACGGCACGCCTGCCCGCACCGTCGATGAACTGCTGGACCACCTGCGTGTCGTCTGGCTGACACCGTCCATGGACGGCCTTTTCACCGGTCCTTCCGCCGATCGTCGTCGCTTCCTCGACCGGCTGGTGCTGTCGCTCGATCCCGAACACGGCCGCCGGGCAGCGGATTTCGAGAAGGCGATGCGCGGTCGCAACCGGCTGCTCTCCGAACCGCGGCCGGATCCTGCCTGGCTGACGGCGCTGGAAAAGCAGATGGCCGGGCTCGGCATCGCCATGGCGCATGCCCGCCACGAACTCGTCGGCCTCATCTCCGGCCTCGTGGAGGCGGCGCGCGACGATGGACCGTTCCCGTCGGCGAGCATGCGTCTCTCCGGCTTCCTTGACGGAGAATGGCAGCGCCCGGCCTATGAGATCGAGGACATCTATCTCGGCATGCTGCAGGATGGCCGCTATAGGGACGCCGCCGCCGGCCGCACGCTGGACGGCCCGCACCGCGGCGATCTCCTGATCCGCCACCGCGAAAAGGACATGGAGGCCGAACGCTGCTCGACGGGCGAGCAGAAGGCGCTGCTCGTCGGCCTCATCCTCGCCCATGCCGGCCTTGTCGGCGGCATGACCGGCCATGCACCGGTGCTGCTGCTCGACGAGATCGCCGCCCATCTCGACGAGGGCCGCCGGGCCGCGCTGTTCGACCGGGTCGATGCACTCGGAGGACAGGCCTTCATGACCGGTACCGACCGGTCGATGTTCGATGCGCTCGGCGATCGCGCGCAGTTCCTCACCGTCTCGCATGGAGGCATCGTGCCATGACCGATCCGCTCAGTCCCGAAGAGATCGACCGCTACCGGCGGCATATCGTGCTCGCAGAGATCGGCGGTGCGGGGCAGCAGAAGCTGAAGCAGGCGAATGTGCTGATCGTCGGCGCCGGCGGTCTCGGCGCGCCGGTCATCCAGTACCTTGCCGCTGCCGGCATCGGCCATATCGGCGTGCTGGACGATGACAGCGTCTCCCTCTCCAATCTCCAGCGCCAGGTGATCCACGACACCGCCGGGCTCGGCACGCCGAAGATCGCGAGCGCCGAAGCCGCCGTTGCCCGTCTCAACCCGCACGTGACCTTCACCGGCATCGCCGAGCGGCTGACGGCCGACACGGCCGCACGTCTCCTCGCCGGCTACGACCTCCTCGTCGACGGTTCCGACAATTTCGACACGCGTTATGCCTCCGCCGATGCCGCGGAGATTGCGCGCATTCCGCTCGTCACCGGCGCTGTCGGCCGCTTCGACGGCTCGGTCACCGTGCTCAAGCCCTACGAGGCCGGGCCGGACGGCATGCTCAATCCCGGCTACCGCGATCTCTTCCCCACGGCCCCTCCGCCGGGTGTCGTGCCGGCCTGCGCCGAAGCCGGTATCGTCGGTGCGCTGACGGGTGTCGTCGGCACGTTGATGGCGATGGAGGTGATCAAGCTCGTCACGGACGCCGGTGATCCGCTGGTCGGGCGGTTGTTGCTCTATGACGGGTTGGCTGCGCGCTTCGAGACGTTGAAATACAAGCGTCGCAAGGGCGGGCAATGACGGAAGTCCGCTCGATTGGACCGGATTTCGACGGCTGGGACGCGCTGTTATCGCTGATCCTCTCGGCTTTCGCCTTCATGGACGGTCTCATAGACCCGCCATCCTCCGCCCATCGGCTGACACCCGACGCACTTGCCAAGAAGGCGCGGGAGGAAATCGGGCTTCTCGCCGTGGAGGGGGAAATGCTGCTCGGCTGCATGTTCCTGAAGCCGGAGGAAGAAAGCCTCTATATCGGCAAGCTCGCTGTCCTGCCGTCCTTTCAGGGACGCGGCGTGGGGCGGTCTCTCCTGGAGCACGCCGAGGCGCTGGCGCGGAAAAAGGGCCTGGCGACGCTCCGGCTCGAAACGCGGGTCGAACTGGCCGCCAACCATGCCCTTTTTGCCCGGTGGGGCTTCGTCAGGACAGCCGAGAAATCTCATCCTGGCTTCGCGCGCCCCACCTCGATCGAAATGCGCAAGACGCTGGTCTGATCACACCCGGCTCGGCAGCACACGGTCCGGCGGCCGATGGCCGTCGAAGAAGGTGCGGATGTTGATGACGACCTTCTCGCCCATGTCGACGCGGCCTTCGAGCGTTGCCGAACTCATGTGTGGCAGCAGCACGACCTTGCCCTCGGCGGCGAGCTTCAGCAGCTTCGGGTTGACCGACGGCTCGTTCTCGAAGACGTCGAGGCCGGCGCCGGCGATCTTGCCGTCGCGCAGGCACTTGATCAGCGCCGTCTCGTCGATGATGCCACCGCGCGCCGTGTTGACGATGTAGCTCGTCGGTTGCATCAGCTCGAGCCTTCGGGCCGACAGCAGGTGATAGGTCGCCGGCGTCGAGGGGCAGTTGACCGAAACGATGTCGACGCGCGCCAGCATCTGATCGAGGCTGTCCCAATAGGTCGCTTCCAGCGCGTCCTCCGTGTCCGGGCGCACGCGGTGGCGGTTGTGGTAGTGGATGGAGAGGCCGAAGGCCTTGGCGCGGCGGGCGACGGCGGTGCCGATGCGGCCCATGCCGACAATGCCGAGGCGCTTGCCCCAGATGCGTCGGCCGAGCATCCAGGTCGGCGACCAGCCAGCCCATTCGCCCTTGCGGTCCGTCAGGATGCGTGCACCTTCCGCCAGCCGGCGCGGGGCGGCGAGGATCAGCGCCATCGTCATGTCGGCGGTGTCCTCGGTGAGAACGTTCGGCGTGTTGGTAACGGTGATGCCGCGCCGGGCCGCCGCCTCCACGTCGACATTGTCGACACCGTTGGAGAAACAGGCGATCAGTTTGAGCTGGGGGCCGGCCTGCTCGATGAGCGCGGCGTCGATCCGGTCCGTCAGCGTCGGCACCAGAACGTCGGCCGATTTGACGGCGGCGACGAGTTCGGGCTGGCTGCGCGGCGTGTCGTCGATGTTGAGTTCCGCGTCGAACAGCTCGCGCATCCGGGTCTCCACGACCTCGGGCAGGCGGCGGGTGATGTAGACCTTCGGTTTTTTCTTCTGGGTCATGGGCTGTTCCGGCGTCCTGTTGACGGGTCCTTAACCAAGTTGGGCAAGGATTGCTTCATCAGGGGCATTTTCTACCAGACCCGGTCGCGAAGACAATCCGCCGTCTTTGGCGTTCCCGCGATTTGCCACTTTGCGCCGGTCCGGCAGTATCATGCCCTCTCCAGTTTGTGCGGATCGTCCATGCGTAACCTTGTCCTGCGTCTCAGCCTTGCCGCCCTTGCGGGCATCCTCGTTTCCGTTGCCGGCGTCCAGTACGCCCATGCCCAGGCGGCCAAGGGGCCGAGCGGCCTGCCGCTGCCCCGCTTCGTCAGCCTCAAGGCGAAAAGCGTCAACCTGCGCGTCGGCCCCAGCGTCGACTATGCCGTCGCCTGGCGCTACCTCAAGTCCGGTGTGCCGGTCGAAATCATCCAGGAGTATGACAACTGGCGCCGTATCCGCGATGCGGATGGCACCGAGGGCTGGGTCAACCAGGCGCTCCTGTCAGGCGAGCGCACGGCCGTGACCGCGCCGTGGATGCGCGGCAAGGGCGAGGGCATCTTCGTCAACATGCGCCGCGACGCCATGTCGAACTCGTCGGTCATTGCGAAGATCCAGCCCGGCGTCGTCGTCAAGGTCGGCGAATGCAATGGCGACTGGTGCCGCGCGGAGGCGGATGGCACGGCCGGCTGGGTCTCGCAGAACGAAATCTGGGGTGCCTATCCCGGCGAGGCCTTCAAATAAGGCCGACCTTCCTGGCCTCCTCCGCCAGCGACAGCAGCGGGCGGGGGCCGACCTGCTGGATGACGAGGCCGGCGGCGAGGCTGCCGAGCCGGCCGCAATCGGCCAGCGACCGTCCGGCCGTATAGCCATAGAGGAAGCCGGCAGCATAGAGGTCGCCCGCGCCCGTCGTATCGACGACGCTGGGGATGCTGATCGCGTCCACATTGATGCGCTCGCCCTTCGACAGGATGACAGAGCCTTCCTCGCTCATCGTCACTGCCGCCAGCCGGCAATCCGCGGCGATGCGTGTCAGTGCCTCCTCGAAATCCTCGGTTTCATAGAGCGCCAGGGCTTCCGCCTTGTTGGCGAAGACGATGTCGATCGTGCCGGAGCGCATGAGGTCGAGGAATTCGCCGCGGTAGCGGTGCACGCAGAAACTGTCCGACAGCGTCATCGACATTTCACGGCCGCTCGCATGGGCGATGCGGGCGCAATCGCGGATCGCATCCTTGGCGCGCGGCGGATCCCAGAGATACCCTTCGAAATAGGTGACCTTGGCCTCGGCGACGACGCTTTCCTCCACATCCTCGGGGCCGAGCTCCACGCAGGCGCCGAGATAGGTGTTCATCGAGCGCTCGCCGTCGGGTGTGACGAAGATCATCGAGCGGGCGGTCGGCGGCGGGCCGGCCAGCGGCTTCGTCTCGAAATGCACGCCCTGGGCGCGGATATCGTGGATGAAGATCTCGCCGAGCTGGTCGTTCGCCACCTTGCCGAAATAGGCGGCCCTGCCACCGAAGCTGGCAACGCCAGAGGCGGTGTTGCCGGCGCTGCCGCCGGAGGCTTCGAGTGCGGGACCCATGCGGGAATAGAGCAGTTCCGCCCGTTCGGCGTCGATGAGGTTCATCGCGCCCTTGATGATGCCGTTGTCCGTGATGAAGTTCTCATCGCAGCGCGCGATGATGTCGACGATGGCATTGCCGACCGTCAGCACGTCGAATTTGGTCATGCGGGGTTCCCGTCTCCCTAAGCATGCCGCGCAAAAGTGCTCAGCGGTTTTGCGACGACGGCATGCGCCAAAACAAGTGGTAAGAGCCGGGGGTTGGTCTTAACGGATTTTCCGCAAGTTGGAAGAAAAAAAGCCGCCGCGCCGTCTCCGGCGGGCAGCTTCTTATGGTGCGGCGCATAAGCCTTTCGATCGGTGTGGATCGAAGGAAAGGCATTGTGCGCCCTTAAAAGGATCAGTCCTTGGCGCGTTCCACGTAGGAACCGTCTTCCGTCGCGATGACGACCCGCGTGCCGGCGGTGATGTGCGGCGGCACCAGCGTGCGAATGCCGTTCGACAGGATTGCCGGCTTGTAGGACGACGAGGCCGTCTGGCCCTTTACGACCGGTTCCGTCTCGGTGATCTCGAGCGTGACGTGGCGCGGCAGGTCGATGGCGATGGCAACGCCTTCATGTACCGACAGGATGACCGTCATGCCTTCCTGGAGATAGGCCTTGAGGTCGCCGATGTCCTCGTGGGACATGGTCAGCTGGTCGTAGCTTTCCGGATTCATGAAATGGTAGCCGTCGCCATCCTCATAGAGGAAGTTGTGCTCGCGGTCTTCCACGAAGGCACGCTCGACCTGTTCGGTCGTGCGGTAGCGTTCGGAAACCTTCACGCCGTCGGAGATGCGGCGCATGTCGACCTGGGTGACCGGCGTGCCCTTGCCCGGGTGGAAGTTCTGCGCCGTCAGCACGACATAGAGCTTGCCTTCGACCTCGAGGACATTGCCCTTGCGGACGGAAGAGGCGATGATCTTTACCATAAGTCTTCCTTGTAACTGGATGGATCGCGGCGTACAGGACCGCCGTGAGACGCCTTCCCCGAGTGCCGAAAATGTGTTTTCGGGGCCGCAACTATCCTATATTCCGGCAAAAGACCAGTCTGTCCGCCGGCAAGCGCGAAGAAACCTGCCACAGGAACGTCATGAGCCTGAAGCCCTCGCCCTGGTGGGCGCCCGATGTCCATGCCGATCGCCGGCCGTTCCTTCTGGCGCGAAACCGCATCCAGGCGGCGTTGCGCGGCTGGTTCACGGCGCGCGACTTCACCGAGGTGGATACGGCGACGCTGCAGGTCTCTCCGGGCAACGAGGCGCATCTGCACGCCTTCGAGACCGCCGCGATCGGCCATTCCGGTGCAAGGACGCCGCTTTACCTGCACACCTCGCCGGAATTCGCCTGCAAGAAGCTGCTGGCGGCGGGCGAACAGCGCATCGCCTGCTTCGCCCATGTCTACCGCAACCGGGAACGCGGGCCGCTGCATCACCCGGAATTCACCATGCTGGAATGGTATCGGGCGGGCGAGGCCTATGAGGTGCTGATGGAGGATTGCGCCGAAATCCTCGTGTTGGCCGCCGGAGTGACGGGCGCATCGATGCTCACCTATCGCGGTGCGACCTGCGATCCGGCCCTGCCGCCGGAGCGGCTGACAGTGGCGGATGCCTTCCGGCGCCATGCCGGCATCGACCTTCTCGCTTCGATCGACCCTGATGGCGCGACGGACCGCGCGCGCCTTGCCGCCGCCATGCGGGCGGCCGGGCTGCGCGTGGCGGAAGACGACACCTGGGCCGATCTCTTCAGCCGTATTCTGATTGAAAAGGTCGAGCCGCAGCTCGGTTTCGGCCGCGCCACCATTCTGTGCGAATATCCGACCGCGGAAGCGGCGCTTGCCCGCCCGGCGGCGCGGGACCGGCGGGTCGCCGAGCGGTTCGAGCTCTATGCCTGCGGCGTGGAATTGGCCAATGCCTTCGGCGAACTGACCGATGCGGACGAGCAGCGCCGACGCTTCGAGCTGGAAATGGCGGAAAAGGTCCGCGTCTACGGCGAGACCTATCCGCTCGACGAGGATTTCCTTGCCGCACTCGCCCATATGCCGGAGGCGAGCGGCATCGCGCTCGGCTTCGACCGGCTGGTCATGCTGGCGACGGGCGCCGCGCGCATCGACCAGGTGATCTGGGCGCCGGTCGCGGAGACGGCGCCATGACGGCGGCACGCAGCCTGACGACGGTGGCCGAACTCGTCGAGGCCGGTCTCGTTCCTGAGGCGGGACGGGCGGGCGCGACGGCCGTTGCCGCGCGTTATGCCGTCGCCGTCACGCCGCCGCTCGTCGCGCTGATCGATCCTGCGGACCGCGACGATCCGATCGCCCGCCAGTTCGTGCCCGACCCCGCCGAGCTCGAGACTTTGCCGGAGGAGCGCGCCGATCCGATCGGCGATCTCGCGCACAGCCCGGTCGAGGGCATCGTGCATCGTTATCCCGATCGTGTCCTGCTGAAGGCCGTGCATGTCTGCCCGGTCTATTGCCGCTTCTGTTTCCGCCGCGAGATGGTCGGGCCCGAAGGGCTCGGCACCCTGTCCGCCCAGGCACTCGATGCGGCGATCGCCTATATCGCGGCGCGGCCGGCGATCTGGGAGGTGATCCTGACGGGCGGCGATCCGCTCGTGCTCTCGCCGCGCCGGCTGCAGGCCATGATGGAACGGCTTGCCGCCATCCCCCATGTGAAGATCGTGCGGTTCCACAGCCGCGTGCCCGTCGTCGATCCTGCGCGGGTGGATGCCGCGCTGATCGCGGCGCTGAAGGCCTCCGGCAAGACGACCTATGTGGCGCTGCACGCCAACCATCCGCGCGAATTCACCGCCGAGGCCCGTGCCGCCATCGCCCGCATCGTCGATGCCGGTATGGTGATGATCAGCCAGACGGTGCTGCTGAAAGGCGTCAACGACGATGCGGCGGTGCTGGCCGATCTGATGCGCGCTTTCGTCGAGAACCGGATCAAGCCCTATTACCTGCATCATCCCGACCTTGCACCGGGCACGGCGCATTTCCGCCTGACGCTCGCCGAGGGCAGGGCGCTGGTCGAGAGCCTGCGCGGCCATGTCTCGGGTCTCTGCCAGCCGGACTATATCCTCGACATCCCCGGCGGGCACGGCAAGGTGCGTGCGGATTCGGCAGCGGTCGAAGAGGCGGACGATGGCTGTTTCCGTCTTCGTGATTTTCGCGGGCAAACGCATCCCTATCCGACGCGGCGGGACGAGGCATAGCGTCAGCGCGAGGTGACGGCACCCTTCAGGACAAAAGAGCGGCTGCCGGCGTCTCGCCGGCGGGCTTTCGCACGCGTTTTTTCGTCTTTGTGCGGGGGAGCCGCAGGATTTCGGGGAATCCCGCGCTTCGGAGACTTGACGACACTTTCGTCAAAATGCCCACTTTAAACGATTGATAGCGTTGCCGGACAATTGTATTTCTTTTGTCGACAAGAGGATTTTCGATGACCGATACCGATTCCAGTTCCTTGCCCGAACGCAAACGAGGCTCCGGTGTGAAGATGGTCTATGACCTCTTGCGCGATGAGATCCTCGACCTGAAGCTTGCCCCCGGCAGCCCGATCGACGAGGTGCAGCTTGCCGAGCGGTTCAAGATGTCGCGCACGCCCATCCGCGAGGCGCTGGTCCGGCTTGCCGGCGAGGGGCTGATCGAGACTCTACCGAACCGCTCGACCATGGTCTCGAACATCGACTTCCTCAACCTGCACACCTTCTTCGACGCGCTGGTGCTGATGTACCGGGTGACGACGCGGCTTGCGGCGCAGGCGCACCGCCCCGAGGACCTCGCCATCATCAGAGGGTTTCACGAGGACTATGCGGCGGCGCTCAAGGCGCGCGACGCCCTGACGATGATCGCCACCAACGCGGCCTTCCACGCCGCGATCGCCGAGGCCGGGCGCAACCCCTATTTCACCAGCCTGTTCCGCCGGCTGCTCGACGAGGGACGGCGCATCCTGCAGCTCTACTACCAGTCCTACGACGAGCAGTTTCCCCAGCGCTTCGTGGATGAGCATGCCGCGATCATTGCCGCCATCGAGGCCCGTGACATCGAGGAGGCGGACCGGCTCGGCAAGGCCCATGCCGAGGCGATCGTCGCCCAGGTGCAGAAGCTGTTCAGCCGCAACGACAGGCTCGACATTGCGCTCTGACAGGCGCTGTATTTTTCTTGTCGACAAATAAAATACAAGATGCTATACCCATCCTCAGAGAGAGGGGAGGCCCAGTGCATCGTGCCGGCCGACCATCCGATGAACCGCCAAAGGAGACCGACATGAAGGCCAAGATTTTTTCCGGTGTCATTCCCGCCCTGATGACCCCCTGCAAGGACGACCGCACGCCGGATTTCGACCAGCTGGTGCGCAAGGGCAAGGAACTCATCGAAAAGGGCATGTCGGCTGTCGTCTATTGCGGCTCGATGGGTGACTGGCCGCTGCTGACCGACGCGCAGCGCATGGAGGGCGTCGAGCGCCTCGTCAAGGCGGGCATCCCGGTCATCGTCGGCACCGGCGCCGTCAACACCGCCTCGGCCGTTGCCCATGCCGCCCATGCCCAGAAGGTCGGTGCACAGGGTCTTATGGTCATCCCGCGCGTCCTCTCCCGCGGCTCCGTCGTCGCTGCCCAGAAGAACCACTTCAAGGCGATCCTCTCCGCTGCGCCGGATCTGCCGGCCGTCATCTACAACAGCCCCTACTACGGCTTCGCCACCCGCGCCGACCTGTTCTTCGCGCTGCGCGAAGACCACAAGAACCTCGTCGGCTTCAAGGAATTCGGCGGTGCGGCCGACATGCGCTATGCGGCCGAGAACATCACCAGCCGCGACGATGACGTCTCGCTGATGATCGGCGTCGATACCTGTGTCTTCACCGGCTTCGTCGATTGCGGCGCCGTCGGCGCGATCACCGGCATCGGCTGCGTGCTGCCGAAGGAAGTCATCCACATGTGCAACCTCGCCCAGGCTGCCGCCAAGGGCGACCCGGATGCCCGCGCCCGCGCGCTGGAGCTGGAATCGGCGCTTGCCGTGCTCTCCTCCTTCGACGAAGGCCCGGACCTCGTTCTCTACTTCAAGCACATGATGGTGCTGAAGGGCGACAAGGAATACACGCTGCACTTCTACGAGACCGACGCGCTTTCCGACAGCCAGCGCGGCTATGTCGAAAGCCAGCTGAAGCTGTTCGATACCTGTTATGCCGAATGGAGCAAGCTGCCGGGCGCCGTGCAGACCTACAAGGCGTAAGCCTCCGATCACCCCTCTACGGGCATTTCACGCCGCCTGCAGCCCACGCTGCGGGCGGCGTTTCGTTTTGCATTGCCGTCGTGGTCCGCTTTTGCGACAGTCGCGAAAATCGATCGCGAGGAACCGGAAATGCCTTCCCTGGACGTGCTGCTTGCCTTTGCCGTGACCACGGCGATCTTCGCCTTCATTCCCGGCCCCGCCATGCTCTATGCCGCCGCCCGGACCATGGCGGGCGGTCGCGCGGCGGGCCTGATGGCGGTGCTCGGCATCCATCTGGGATCCTATGCCCATATCATCGCCGCCGCGGCCGGGCTTTCCGCCCTGTTCCATGCGGTGCCGGTCGCCTATACCGTCGTCAAGCTGCTGGGAGCCGCCTATCTCGTCTGGCTCGGCATTTCGCTTTTCCGATCGACGGATATGCGGGAAGAGGGTGATGTCACCGTGGTGCCGAAGGGCGGGCGGCGGGCGTTTATCCAGAGCATCACCGTCGAGGTGCTCAATCCCAAGACGGCGATCTTCTTCCTCGCCTTCCTGCCGCAGTTCGTCGACAGCGGCGCCAGCCTGCCGGTCTGGGTACAGCTTGCCATTCTCGGAACGATGGTGAACCTCATCTTCACCTTCGCCGATATCGTCACCGTGCTCCTGGCTGATGTCATCCTGGCGCGGCTGAAGCGGTCGAGCGGGGTGCAGGCGCTGGTGCGCCGGGCAGGCGGGACGATCCTCATCGGCCTCGGTGCCCATCTCGCCCTGCAGAAGGGCTGAAGCCGCGGCAATGTCTTGCCGCGGCGGCGGGGCTGAACCCCTTATGCGATGGCGTCGAGGCCCTTTTCCAGCAGGCGGTCGAGCTGTTCCAGTTCGGCAGCCGTGAGCGTGACGCCGTCCGTTTCGGACGTCCTGCGCGCCACGAAGCGGCGCTGCGAGGGCAGGCGGGCACCCTGGCCGACGATGGCCTCGAACAGCACTTCGGCGCGGGCGAAGGGATCGCCAGGGCGACCGGCGGAGAAGGCTTCCGGCGACATGGCGATGATCAGCTCGCCGTGGAAGGGAGCAAGCGTCGTGGTGCCGAGATAGTCGAGAACCTCAGGGCTCGTGAGGTCGCCAATCATGATGCCGGCGAGCAGTTCGATCATCGTGCCGATGGCCGACCCCTTGTGGCCGCCGAAGGGCAGCATGGCGCCGGCGAGCGCGGCTTCCGGATCGGTGGTCGGGTTGCCGTCTGCGTCGATCGCCCAACCTTCGGGCAGCTGTTTGCCGGCGCGGCGGTGCAGCTCGATCTCGCCGCGGGCGGCGACCGAGGTGGCGAAGTCGAAGACATAGGGCGCATCGCCCTTGCGCGGCCAGCCGAAGGCGAAGGGATTGGTGCCGAGCAGCGGCTTGTTGCCGCCGGTAGGCGCGACGGTGGCATAGCTCGGGCACATGACGAGGCCGGCAAGCCCTTCATTGGTGACAGCCTCGACCTCCGGCCAGAGGGCGGAGAAATGCGTGCAGTCGTTGATGACGAGCGCGGCAATCCCGAGCTTGCGGGCGCGCTCGGCAAGTACCGGCACGCCGAGTTCGAAGGCCGGGTTGGCGAAGCCGCCGCTGGCATTGACCTTGACGATCGCCGAGCCCTCGTTGGCGTCCAGCACCGGCACGGCGTCCGGCTTCACCTTGCCGGCCTTGACGGTGCGCAGTGCACCCTCGATCCGGTAGATGCCGTGCGACTTGCAGGCATCCCGCTCCCCGGCGACGATGACGCGGGCAAGCGCGCCGGCCTGCACGGCGTTGAGGCCGGCCTTGCGGAAGATCGCTTCTACCCGTTCGTGAAGGGCGGCAATCGTCAGGGTGGAGGTCTGCGTCATCTCTGGTCTCTTCCACTTTTGCCGACCGGGTCAGGTTGGCGATTGATCATTTGCATACATAGAGTATACAAGATTTCGACAAGTGCAATTCACCCCGCAAGAGTCTATGTCGGGGGCGAATCCCTCTTCCCGTGAGAAAGGTACGTCTAATGGCTTTCACCCCCAACGGTAAACATCTCGTCGCCGGGCAATGGCTTGACGGAAACGGCGCCTTCACCTCCTCGCCCGCCCATGGCCCGGCGCATGATTTCGCCGTCGGCACGGTGGAGCTGGTGAACAAGGCCGCGGAAGCCGCGGAAGAGGCCTTCCTCAGCTACGGCTATTCCTCCCGCGCCGAGCGGGCCGCGTTCCTGCGCGCCATCGCCGACGAGATCGAGACGCGTGCAGAGGCCATCACCGAGATCGGCACGCAGGAAACCGGCCTGCCGGTCGCCCGCCTTCAGGGCGAGCGCGGCCGCACCACCGGCCAGCTCCGCCTCTTCGCCGACCATATCGAGAAGGGCGACTATCTCGACCGCCGCTTCGATGCGGCTCTTCCCGATCGCCAGCCGGCGCCGCGCCCGGAGATCCGCCTGATCCAGCGGCCGATCGGCCCGGTTGCCGTCTTCGGTGCCTCCAACTTCCCGCTCGCCTTCTCCACGGCCGGCGGCGACACGGCCGCCGCGCTGGCTGCCGGCTGCCCCGTCGTCGTCAAGGGGCATTCCGCCCATCCGGGTACGGGCGAGATCATCGCCGAGGCGATCGAGGCCGCCGTCCGCAAGACCGGTGTGCATCCGGGCGTCTTCTCGCTCATCCAGGGCGGAAACCGCCAGGTCGGCGAGGCGTTGGTGCAGCATCCGCTGATCAAGGCTGTCGGCTTCACCGGCTCGCTCGCCGGCGGCCGCGCCCTCTTTAACCTGTGCGCCGCGCGCCCGGAGCCGATCCCGTTCTTCGGTGAACTCGGCTCGGTCAACCCGATGTTCCTGCTCCCGGAGGCTATGAAGGCCCGGGCGGAAGGCCTCGGCCAGGGCTGGGCGGGCTCGCTCACCATGGGCGCCGGCCAGTTTTGCACCAATCCGGGCATTGCCATCGTCCAGGACGGCGCAGATGCCGATCGCTTCACGGCAGCCGCCGTGGAGGCCCTCGGCAAGGTCGCTCCGCAGACCATGCTGACCGACGGCATCGCCAAGGCCTATCAGGACGGTCAGGCGCGCTTTGAAAGCCGCAACACCGTCAAGCCGCTGTTGACGACCGCATCCACCGGCCGCACGGTGCTGCCGAACCTCTTCGAGATCTCGGGCGAACAGTTCCTTGCCGACCATGCTCTGTCGGAAGAAGTCTTCGGTCCGCTCGGCCTCGTCGTGCGCGTCTCTTCGGTCGACGAGATGGAAAAGCTCGCCCGCAATTTCGAAGGCCAGCTGACGGCGACCATCCACATGGATGACGGCGATCTTGCTGACGCAAAGCGCCTGCGCCCGGCGCTCGAGCGCAAGGCTGGTCGCGTGCTCGTCAACGGCTTCCCGACGGGCGTCGAGGTGGTGGATTCCATGGTGCATGGCGGCCCGTATCCGGCCTCCACGAATTTCGGCGCCACCAGCGTCGGCACGATGGCAATCCGCCGATTCCTGCGCCCGGTCTCCTACCAGAACATGCCGGAAGGTCTTCTGCCGGAAGATTTTATCAACTGATTCAATAGCGTATGCGTCCTGTGGGCCGGGTTTTCCGTGAGGGAAGCCCGGCCCGCATATTTTCTCCTTCCGGGTATATACTTTTTGTATATTAGTTGTATTTTAGTGGCGGTTTACAGTTCTGGCGCAGGACGGACCTCCGCCGCGTGAATCGACAGACCAACCCAGGGAGAGAGTTATGAAGAAGACCTCGGTCCTCGCCTTCGGCCTCGTGGCCGCCACCGCTCTGACCAGCCCGGCCAAGGCCGACAAGCTGGACGACATCATCTCGTCCGGCACGCTGCGCTGCGCCGTCGTTCTCGACTTCCCGCCGATGGGCGCGCGCGACGAGAGCAACAACCCGATCGGTTTCGACGTCGACTATTGCAACGATCTGGCCAAGGCCCTCGGTGTCACCGCCGAGATCGTTGAAACGCCCTTCCCGGAGCGCATCCCGGCCCTGATGTCCGGCCGCGTCGACGTCGGCGTCGCCTCGACCTCCGACACGCTGGAGCGCGCCAAGACTGTCGGCATGTCGATCCCCTACTTCGCCTTCGAAATGGCCGTCACGGCCAATGACAAGTCGGGCGTCAAGTCCTTCGAGGACATGAAGGGCAAAACGGTCGGCGCTACCGCCGGCACGTTCGAGGCCATCGCGCTCGAAAAGTCGGTCAAGGAATGGGGCGCCGGTGAATTCCGCCCGTACCAGACCCAGGCCGACGTCTTCCTGGCACTGAGCCAGGGCCAGATCGACGCCACGGTCTCCACCTCGACGGTCGCCCAGTCCAACGTCAAGAGCGGCAAGTTCGCCGGCATCTCCGTCGTCGGCAAGGCGCCCTATGACATCGACTATGTCGCGCTCTTCACCAACCGCGAAGAATATGGCCTGATCAATTACCTGAACCTCTTCGTCAACCAGCAGGTTCGCACCGGCCGCTACAACGAACTCTACGAAAAGTGGGTCGGCGGCGACGTGCCGGACCTGTCCGTGAACGGCGTTTATCGCTAATCTGCCGCTTCCCTGGCGGCGCGGGACATGCGTCCCGCGCCGTTCATCGTTTCCGAAGGGTGAGACGGCAATGTTCAGTTACACTTTCCATTGGAACCAGGCGCTGAAGGCGTTGCCCCAGATGCTGGACGGCGCGCTGGTCACGCTTCAGATCGCGCTTCTCTCCATGGCCATCGGCCTCGTGGTCGCTTTGGCACTGACGCTCTTCCGGCTGTCCGGCAACCGCATTCTCAGCGGCTTCGCCACGGCCTGGGTCGAGATCGCGCGCAACACGCCGGCCCTCTTCCAGATCTACATGGCGCATTTCGGCCTCGGCAGCTTCGGCATCCACCTCAGCCCCTATACGGCGCTGCTCGTCGGTATCGCCTTCAACAATGCCGGTTATCTCGCGGAAAACTTCCGCGGCGCCCTGAAGGCGATCCCGGAGACGCAGACCCGCGCCGGCCGCTCGCTCGGCATGACGCCGCTGCAGGCCTTCCGCTATATCGTCATGCCGCAGATGCTGCGCATCGCTTTCCTGCCCGCCACAAACCAGATGGTCTGGGCGATCCTGATGACTTCGCTCGGCGTCACCGTCGGCATGAACACGGATCTGGCCGGCATCACCCAGGCGCTGAACGCGGTCTCCTTCCGCACATTCGAATTCTTCGCTCTTGCCGCGGTCATCTACTACCTGATCGCCAAGGCTGTGACGCTGGCAGCACGCCTCGCTGCCGCGCGCATGTTCCGCTACTGAGAGGGGGAAACACCATGTTCGACACCGCTCTCACCCTCGCCGATCTCGGCTTCCTCGCCAAGGGCGCGGCCATGACGCTTGCCGTCACCGCCGTCTCCGTCCTTGCCGGCACGGTTCTCGGCATCCTGTGCGGCGTCATCCGCAACCAGGCCGGCCCCTATTGGTCGATGCCGCTCACCTTCGTGCTCGATATCTTCCGTTCCGTTCCGCTGCTCATCCAGCTCGTGCTCGGCAATGCGCTGCAATCGATCATGAAGCTCGGCTGGGCGCCCTTCACCACCTCCTGCGTTGTGCTGTCGCTCTATACGGCGGCCTATTGCACCGAGATCGTGCGCGGCGGCATTTCCTCCGTACCGGCCACCACGCGCCGCGCGGCGCGGTCGCTCGGCATGACCTGGTGGCAGGACATGCGCTACATCGTCGCCCCGCTCGCCACCCGCGTCTCGCTGCCCGCCTGGATCGGCCTGACGCTCGGCGTCATGAAGGATTCGGCCCTCGTGCTCTGGCTCGGCCTCATCGAGCTTCTGCGCGCCTCGCAGATCCTCGTCACGCGCCTGCAGGAGCCGCTGTTCATCCTGCTCATCTGCGGCGCCATCTACTTCATCATCAGCTTCCCCATCGCCCGGCTCGGCGGTTATCTCGAAAGACGGTGGTCCAATGATTGAGATCGAAAACGTCCGCAAATCCTTCGGCTCGCTGGAAGTCCTGAAGGGGATCAACCTGACCGTCCAGAAGGGCGAGGTCCTGACCATCATCGGCGGCTCGGGCTCGGGAAAATCCACGCTGCTCACCTGCATCAACGGCCTTGAGACCATCGACGGCGGTCGCATCGTCGTCGACGGCACGGACGTGCATGCCAAGGGCACGGATCTCAACAAGCTGCGCCGCAAGCTGGGCATCGTCTTCCAGCAGTTCAACGCCTTCCCGCACCTCACCGTGCTCGAAAACGTCATGCTGGCGCCGGTCAAGGTGCTCGGCCAGTCCAAGGCCGAGGCCGAGGCCATGGCCGTCAAGCAGCTCACCCATGTCGGCCTCGGCGACAAGCTGAAGGTCTATCCGAGCCGCATGTCGGGCGGCCAGCAGCAGCGCATGGCGATCGCCCGCGCGCTTGCCATGTCGCCGGCCTACATGCTGTTCGACGAGGTGACCTCGGCACTCGACCCGCAGCTCGTCGGCGAAGTGCTCGACACGCTGCGCATGCTCGCCTCCGAGGGCATGACGATGATCTGCGTCACGCACGAAATGAAGTTCGCCCGCGAGGTCTCCGATCGCGTCGCCTTCTTCCACAAGGGTGTGATGGCCGAAATCGCGCCGCCGGAAGAGCTGTTCGGCGCCCCGAAGGATGCCGACCTCAAGACCTTCCTCGCCGCGACGCACTGAGGCCATGATGCAGATTGGAATCGAACCCGGCGTCGTCGTCATCGGCGCCGGCGTGGTCGGCCTTTCCGCGGCGATTGCCGCCCAGGCCCGTGGCCTTGCCGTTACCGTCATCGAGCGTGAAGCCCCCGCCGCCGGCTCCTCTGCGGGCAATGCCGGCGCCTTCGCCTTCACCGACATCCTGCCGCTGGCCTCGCCCGGCATCCTGAAGAAAGCGCCGAAATGGCTGCTCGACCCGCTCGGGCCGCTCAGCGTGCCGCCGTCCTACGCGCTGCAGATCGCACCCTGGATGTTCCGCTTCTGGCGCGCCTGCTCGGCAGGCCGCGTCGCCCATTCCACGACCGCGCAGACCGCGCTGATGGACCTTTCGAGGGCCGAGCTGGAACCCTTCCTCGCCGAGACCGGCACGCTTCCCATGCTGCGCAAGGAGGGCAACCTCCAAGTCTATGAAAGCCAGGCCGAACTCAATGCATCGCTGCCCGGCTGGAAGGCGCGCGAGGCGCACGGCATCGAGTTCCGCCACATGAACGCGGCCGAGATGGCCGCGATTCAGCCCGGCCTCGCACCGCGCTTCACGCACGGCACCTTCACGCCCGGCTGGTATTCCATCGCCGACCCGAAGCTCTATACGCTGGCGCTTGCCGATCATTTTTGTGCCAGGGGCGGCAGGATCGAGCGGGCCGAGGTGTCCGGCCTCAGGCCCGTCGAAGGCGGTGTCGAGATCACGACGACGGACGGCCGCACGCGCCGGGTGGAAAAGGTCGTGCTCGCGGCCGGCGCCTTCTCGCACCAGGTCGCCCGTACGCTTGGCGAAGCCATCCCGCTCGAAACCGAACGCGGCTACAACACGACCCTGCCAGCCGACGCCTTCGACCTCAAGACACAGGTCACCTTCGGCGGCCATGGCTTTGTCGTTACCCGGCTATCGACCGGCATCCGCGTCGGGGGTGCGGTGGAGCTCGGCGGGCTGAAATTGCCGCCGAATTTCCGCAGGTCCGAGGCGATGCTGGAGAAGGCGAAAGCTTTCCTGCCCGGCCTGAAGCCGGCGGGCGGCGTGCAGTGGATGGGTTTCCGCCCTTCGCTGCCCGACAGCCTGCCCGCCATTGGCCGCGCCCGCGCCACCCCCAATGTCGTCTATGCCTTCGGCCACGGCCATCTCGGTCTCACCCAGTCCGCCGGCACGGCGCGGCTCGTCGCCGATCTCGTGGCCGGCCATCCGCCGGCGATCGACATCGTGTCCTTTTCGCCGCAGCGCTTCTAGGCCACGCCCGCGCTCCTCGGGGTGCGGGCAGGCTGCATTCTCCGGTTTTCCGGTAGCGCTGCATCGTCGCTTTGATGGAATAGCCCCAGCAATAGAGGAACCGTCCCATGGCCGACCTTTCTGCCTACAGCATCCTTTCCGGCACCGCCTCCGGTCCGGTCATCGCAACCGGCGAGGCCTTGAGCTTCTGGGGCGGTGTCGATCCCGCCACCGGAAGCGTCATCGACGTGCACCACCCGCTGCATGGCGTGACGATCACCGGCGGCATCCTGATGATGCCGTCGAGCCGCGGCTCGTGCACCGGCTCCGGCGTGCTGCTCGATCTCGCCCTCACAGGCCGTGCCCCCGCAGCCCTCGTCTTCAGCGAGGCGGAGGACGTTCTGACCCTTGGCGCGCTGATCGCCGCGGAAATGTTCGGCAAATCCCTGCCGGTCCTGCGCCTCTCCCCAGCGGCCTTTGAGGCACTCTGTCGTGCCAAGAGCGCCCGGATCGGTGAAACCATGATCGAGGCCGACGGTCTCACCATCCCCGTCGCTCCGCCCGCCACCGCCGCGCTCGACCTGACGGAAGACGATCGCGCCATGCTTGAGGGCCGCGACGGCATCGCCGTGGCGCTCGCCATGCGCATCACCACCGCCATGGCGGCCCAGCAGGGTGCCCTGAAACTCGTCGATGTCGTGCAGGGCCATATCGACGGCTGCATCTATGCCAGCCCCGCCAATCTTACCTTTGCGGAAAAGATGGCCGAGATGGGGGCGACGGTCCGCGTGCCGACCACGATGAACGCCATCTCCGTCGACCGTGCCAACTGGCAGGCCCAGGGCGTACCGCCGTCCTTCGGCGACCCTGCCGCTCGCCTCGCCGATGCCTATGTCCGCATGGGCTGCCGCCCAACTTTCACCTGTTCGCCCTACCTGCTCGACAATGCGCCGAAGGCCGGCGAAGCCATCGCCTGGGCCGAATCCAATGCGGTGATCTTCGCCAACACCGTGCTCGGCGCCCGCACGGCAAAGCACCCCGATTTCCTCGACCTCTGCATCGCGCTCACCGGCCGCGCGCCACTGTCCGGCGTCTATCTCGACGAACACCGCAAACCCAGGCGGATTGTCGATGTCGATCTGCCCGATGGGATCGACGATGCCTTCTGGCCGCTCATCGGCTATCTCGCCGGCCGCGCCGCGCCCGACCGCATCCCGCTCCTGCGCGGCCTTGCCGCCGCAAAGCCGACGCGGGACGATCTCAAGGCCCTCTGCGCCGCCTTCGGCACCACCTCCGCCGCCCCCATGCTGCATATCGAGGGTGTCACGCCCGAAGCGCGCGGTGCGGCATCGCTTGCCGCCGACTTCGTGACGATCACCCGCGCCGACATGGCCGAGGTCTGGACGATGTTCAACGAGGGGCCGGCCGAGGTCGAGCTCGTCGCCATCGGCAGCCCGCATGCCTCGCTCTCGGAATGCCAGGCCCTTGCCGATGCCCTTGCCAGCCGCAGCTGCCACGCGGACGTCGCCGTGATCGTCACCGCCGGCCGCGATGTCATGGCGGAAGCCGGCCCGATTGTTGCCCGGCTAAGGGAAAGCGGCGTCCAGGTCCTGCCCGACCTCTGCTGGTGCTCGATCTCCGAGCCGGTCTTCCCGCCGAGGACCCGCACACTCCTCACCAACTCCGGCAAATACGCCCATTACGGCCCGGGCCTTTCCGGCCGCACCGTTCGCTTCGGCAATCTTTCCGACTGTATCGAGGCGGCTCTGACCGCCCGCGTGCCGCCTCGCCTGCCATCCTGGCTCTCCTGACCGGAAAACAATGCCCCGGCGGGCGTCAGCAAGGCGAGTATGTGTGGACTCGCATCTCGGGTGTTCTCGCATGAAGCAAGCGGCCCACCCGGTGTGTGTTTCTATTTCAGCAGCCTTGATTTCAGGCGGGCAAGAAAACCATTCAGGGAAGCCTTGTGCCTTTTGGCACGCTTGGCGATCAGCTGCAGATCGGTCTGCCTGCCGAAAACATCTCCAAAAAGCCGGTAGTCGTCCTTGTAGGTGCCTTCCAGTTTTTGAACGAGTTCGTCAGACAGTTGATCCCGGTTCGCCGGTGGCCCGCCAATCTGCTTGACCGGCAGCTTCCTGTCTTCACCGGTGAGGGTCGAGAAGAAAACTTCGATCTGGCGGGATTCGGAAATGTCGAAGATCAAGTCGTAGTAATTTCGGGACGGGCCCAGAAAATCAACAAGCGGTGCCGTATGAACGGCAATGGACTTGTTCACCGCCCGGTATTCTTCCAGGCACTCGACAAACTGCGGCAGTGTCGGCTTTTGGGGGAGGCCGACATGATGGATTTTTTCCGCTGTACTTCCGTCTTCCAGCTCCTTGTGATGCATGACCCTGTTCCGCCAGGCGGAAACCACTCTTTCGACCGGGTCCCGGACGATCGCGATTTTGAAGAACCCGCGATAATCCTCGGATTTGATGGACGAAAATTTCGGCGTTCTGTACTCCCTGTGGATGTGGCGGACAGCGCCGGTTGCCTGATCCGTAGTCGTTGTAAATCTCTTCCCAGTCTTGATGCCGTGAAGCAGATGCTTCATCGAGGTATTCGCAGCCTTCGGCACCGGAAAATATGCAACCTTTAGTTTTTCTATCGTAACGACCAACGAGCTTTTCCCGGTTTGTGGTATATCTGACCGCTCATTTTTGAAGATTGTGCGGAACGAGCTATGCAACCTTTCTATTGATTCAAAGAATTGTAGGGCGGCTCTTTCGATATATCCAGAAATCCCATGAAAATTTTTCGTGATGGATGGGGTGCGTGGAAAGTTCAATCTATAATCTTGGCGGCGCTTGCGAAGGCCGCGCCGGGAACGTGCAGGAGAGCGAATGGGAAACGGCACGGTTCATGCGATGCCGATCGCACTGGCAAGGATCGGCTCCTGAAGCGGGGCGCGTGCCAAGGAGCGGCCGGGCTTGCTGCCGTCAGATGGGCATGCCGAAATCCACCCAGAACGCCTGCGTGCAACATTGTGTAGCGCGGGTCGAGGTCGGCAGGTTCAAAACGCGTCGCGTGACGCCTTGCGCCCCGCCATCAATGGTCCTGGATGTCCGGAAATTCAGATGTCAAACGAAGCTAGGCGCCATCAGCGTTGAAGGCCGAGACGTCAGGGCGTCGCGGGTGCTCCACCCGGTAGCGAAAGGACTCGATCTCCGTATCTGAAAACCGCCTCTGGTCGCGAAGCAACAGCATGGCGCCCGCTATGATTTCACTGTCCGAGCCGGGGATGCCGTCCTGACGAACGAAGGCCATGCTGTTTAGAGGAATCATGGCGAGAAGCTCATGGCCATTCCTGCTGAAGACCCGAACAACAATATCGTGCATGCCGGACCCCACCATCACCGGTTGTTCTTCGGTAAACTGTTGTAGGTCGACAATGGTTCCACTCAGGATGGAAATTTTGAAATCAATACGCTCGACAAATACGCCGGCCAATCAAACCCTTGCTCGGTCGGGTGAAATGGCTGGTTTCTTGTCGAAGAACAGATGTTGACTTGTGTGATAAATTTTCTGAGGCAGCGAAAAGTTGAAGTTTTCCGGCTATCTCAGAGCCAGTACAGCGAAACAGGCTCGAGCGGATACTCAGCATTTTGCCCGAAGGTGAAAGCCGTTAAACTATTTCTGCCAAGGCTGGCCAGTTCGAAAACTGCAGCGTTGCTGTGGCGCCTCTTCGTGAGGGGGGGTGTCGAACCCCGGGTTCGGCAAAAGTCTTCAAGGGCGTGCCAGGCATTGCGCCCGAATACGCAGGCAGCGTTTGCAATGATCCGACGACGAAAGGCGCCGGGCACCAGATGAACGGAAATCTAGCATGAGGAGGCGATTTGAGAAAATGGCGGACAGAGAGGGATTCGAACCCTCGATAGAGTTTCCCCTATACACGCGTTCCAGGCGTGCGCCTTCAACCACTCGGCCACCTGTCCGTCCGCTCGCAGCCGATGGTCAATCCGGCGCGGACCGCTTTCCTGTTTCCATTTCGGCGGGACGGCGCGATATATACCGAGGTTTGCGGCGGGATCAACCGCTTTCTGACAGATTTTTGAAGGATGTTCGGCTTCGGGCGAAGGATTGCGAAATGCCGGCCGTCTTCCTATCTATAGGCACGAAGGAAGCGGAGCGGATTTAGGCTTGCGCAGGCGGTACATGGAGGGTGTGCGATGATACGGTTCATCCTGAAGGCCATCAGCCTTCTCGCGCTGGTCGTCGCCGTCATGGCGGGCACGATCGATGCGATCCAGTCGGTTTCGGCCTCCGAGCCGGTGTTGACGCCACTCGCCGTGGCCTGGAGCACGGCAAGCCCGGACACGATTGCACTTGTTGCCGACGGCATCATGCGCAACCTCCATCCTTATGTCTGGGATCCGGCGGCCATGTGGGTGCTCTCGCAGCCGGCCTTTGCCGTCCTGCTCGCCGTCTCGCTGTTCTTCTGGCTGATCGCCTACCGGCGTCCGCCCGTCGCGGGTCGCTTTACCGCCTGAAAGATGCCTTTTCACGCAATTCTCGCCAGGCAGGCCGCCGGGCACCGTTGCTGGAATCGCCCAACCGGCCAGGAGGCCAAAAATGTTCCTGATCGACATGTTCAACAAGAAGACCGTCATGCCCGCCCCCGGCGCGGCTCTGCCCGGGCGCGCCGAGCCCATTCCCACATCCGAGACCCACTTCGTGAGCGGGCGTCCGCTGAAGGGGCCTTATCCCGATGGTTTCAAGACCGTGCTGCTTGGCATGGGGTGCTTCTGGGGTGCCGAGCGGCTGCTCTGGAAGATCCCGGGCGTTCATGTGACGGCGGCAGGCTATTCCGGCGGTCTCACGCCCAACCCGACCTACCACGAGACGACGACGGGCCTGACCGGCCATACCGAGGTCGTGCGGGTGGTCTATGATCCGGCGGTGGTGGGCCTCGAGACGCTGCTGAAGGCGTTCTTCGAGGCTCATGACCCGACGCAGGGCATGCGGCAGGGCAACGATATCGGCACGACCTATCGCTCGGCGATCTATCTCGACGACCCGGCGGACCTTGCGATCGCGCGCCGCGCACGCGACGTCTACCAGGCGGCGCTGATCGCGGCCGGGCGCACGGACAAGATCACCACGGAGATCGCCGAGGCAGGGCCGTTCTACTTTGCCGAGGATGTGCACCAGCAATATCTTGCCAAGAACCCGGGCGGCTATTGCGGCCTGCGGGGCACGGGCGTCTCCTGCGCCATCGGCTGATTTCGTAAAATTTTCAGAAACATGCGAGCCGCTGCGAAAAGACTTTCGTGGCGGCTTCTATTTTTTACCAGTTGAAAAATTTCTGGTGAATTTTTCCTTGAGCCATGCAAGGATGCCGCCAGCCTGACCCAAGGGAACGGGTCGGTGGCTCCGTTGCGCGCCTTTCGGGCGCCCACGCGGAAGGTCCCTATAAGATCAATAGCGAACAGGGCTGCACAATGAAAAAAACCCTTCTCACTCTTCTTGCCACGGCCGCCATGTCGGCAAGCGCGCTTGCCGCGGACATCAAGCCGGCGATCATCTACGACCTCGGCGGCAAGTTCGACAAGTCGTTCAACGAGGCAGCCTATAACGGCGCGGAAAAGTTCAAGGCCGAGACCGGCATCGAATATCGCGACTTCGAAATCGCCAATGACGCGCAGCGTGAGCAGGCGCTCCGCCGCTTCGCCAGCGACGGCAACAACCCGATCGTCATGGCGGGCTTCTCCTGGGCGGCCCAGCTCGAGAAGGTCGCTGCCGAATATCCGGACACCAAGTTCGCCATCATCGACATGGTCGTGGACAAGCCGAACGTCCGCTCGGTCGTCTTCAAGGAAGAGGAAGGCGGCTGGCTCGCCGGCATCCTCGCCGGCATGGCGTCCAAGACGAAGACCGTCTCGTTCGTCGGCGGCATGGATATCCCGCTCATCCACAAGTTTGCCTGCGGTTACATCGGCGGCGCCAAGTCGCTCGGCCCGGACATGAAGGTGCTTGAAGCCTATACGGGCACGACGCCGGATGCCTGGAACGACCCGGTCAAGGGCGGTGAAATCGCCAAGTCCCAGTTCGACCAGGGCTCCGACGTGGTCTACCATGCGGCCGGCGGCACGGGCGTGGGCGTTCTCCAGGCGGCAGTCGATGCCGGCAAGCTCGGCATCGGCGTCGATTCTAACCAGAACGGCCTGCATCCGGGCAAGGTTCTGACCTCGATGGTCAAGCGTGTGGACGTGGCCGTCTATGACGCCTTCATCACCGCCAAGAACGACACGTTCAAGCCTGGCGTCAACGTGCTCGGCCTCAAGGAAAATGGCGTCGACGTCGCCATGGACGAGAACAATGCGCCGCTCATCACCCCGGAAATGAAGGCCGCCGTCGACAAGGCGCGCGCCGATATCATCGCCGGTACGGTGAAGCCGCACGACTACATGTCGGACGAGACCTGCCCCTACTAAGCGGCAGTGACGGCCCGTTTGCCGGAAGGCGGACGGGCCGATTCCGTCTCCCCGTCCTGGATCTCAATAATGCGGCGGGCGGGTGATGGCCGGGGCATCGAGAGAGCCCTCTTCCAGCACGAGGAACCGCTCCGTCAGCCGGTCGAGCTTCGACCGCAGCTGTTCGATCACGCGCCATTGTTCGGCGAGCTGGTCGGAAAGCTCCTCGATCGTTTTCGCCTGGTGGGCGATATGCTCTTCCAGGCGGGCGATGCGGTCATCTTCGGGAAGGTCGGGCGTGATCTCAGGCGGTGTCATGGGGCGGTCCTCGTCGCTCGCTGCCGGCGGCACGAGCTATAGCGAGGGCCGCATCAACCCGCAATCAGGCTGGACAAGCACGGCGGAAGCAACAAGACTAAGACCGATCGGCCGAAAGGCCCGTTGGCCTCAAATCCCCGTAAGAGTGGATCGTCATGAGCGAATTGGCAATCGAACTGCAGGGCATCGACAAGAGCTTCGGCCTCGTCCACGCCAACCGGAACATCAACCTGAAGGTCCGCAAGGGTACCATTCACGGCATTATCGGTGAAAACGGTGCCGGAAAATCCACCCTCATGTCGATCCTCTACGGCTTCTACCAGGCCGACCATGGCGACATCCTGGTCGGTGGCCGCAAGGTCAGTATCCGTGACCCGAATGCGGCGATCGCCGCCGGCATCGGCATGGTGCACCAGCATTTCATGCTGGTCGAGAATTTCACCGTGCTGGAAAACATCATGCTCGGCGCGGAAGAGAGCCAGATCCTCAATGCCGGCATCACCAAGGCCCGTGCCGAGCTGAAGCGGCTGGAAAAGGAATATGCGCTGGAGGTCGATCCGGATGCCGTCATCGAGGAGTTGCCCGTCGGTATCCAGCAGCGCGTGGAAATCCTCAAAGCGCTCTACCGCAGGGCCGACATCCTCATCCTCGACGAGCCGACGGGCGTTCTGACGCCGGCGGAAGCCGATCACCTCTTCCGCATCCTCGAGCAGCTGAAGGCCGAGGGCAAGACGGTGCTGCTCATCACGCACAAGCTGCGCGAGATCATGGCGATCACCGACGAGGTCTCCGTCATGCGCCGCGGCGAGATGGTGGCGACACGCATGACGAAGGATACCTCGGTGGAGGAGCTGGCCGAGCTGATGGTCGGCCGCCGCGTGCTGCTGCGCGTCGAAAAGGGCGAGGCGAAGCCTGCCGACGTCAAGCTTTCGGTGAAGAACCTCACCGTGCGCGACAGCCGGGGCGTGACGATGGTCGATGACGTCTCCTTCGACATCCGCGCCGGCGAGATCGTCGGTATCGCCGGTGTTGCCGGCAACGGCCAGTCGGAACTGCTGGAGGCGATCTCCGGCATCCGCCGCGCCAAATCTGGCACCGTGCTGCTCAAGGGCAGCCCCATCGACGTCACCGGCCATGCCGACCCGGCAGACCTGCGCAAGCGCGGTCTCGCCCATGTGCCTGAAGACCGGCACCATGTCGGCCTGGTCCTGAAGTTCGAGGAAAGTGAAAACGCCATCCTCGGCTATCACGACGATCCGAAATACCGGAAGGGCATGCTGCTCGACATCGACGCCATCCGCGCCGATGCGGAGGAGAAGATTGCCGCCTACGACATCCGCCCGCCGAACCCGCGGCTGAAGACTGCCAATTTCTCCGGTGGTAACCAGCAGAAGATCGTGCTGGCGCGCGAGATGGAGCGCGGACCGGACGTGCTGGTCATCGGCCAGCCGACGCGCGGCGTCGATGTTGGGGCCATCGAGTTCATTCACAAGCGTATCATCGAGATGCGTGACCAAGGCAAGGCAGTGCTGCTCGTCTCGGTCGAGCTCGACGAGATCCGTGCCTTGTCCGACCGTATCCTGGTCATGTTCGCCGGTCGTGTCGTCGGCGAGCGTACGCCGGATGCCACCGAAGGAGAGCTTGGCCTGCTGATGGCCGGGGTGGAAGGCCGGAAGGAGGCCGCGGAATGAGTGTTCCTCATGCGAAACTGCCGGCCTGGGCCGAATATGGCCTGATCCCGCTCGTCAACCTCGCCGTCGCCTTCCTGATTTCCGGCCTCGTCGTTCTCATCGTCGGCGAAAGCCCGCTGGAAGCCGCCTACCACATGATCAATGGCGCCTTTGGCCGCGGCGAATACATCGGCTTCACACTCTATTATACCACGACCTTCATCTTCACCGGCCTTGCCGTGGCCGTCGCCTTCCATTGCGGCCTGTTCAACATCGGCGGCGAAGGGCAGGCCTATATCGGCGGCATCGGTGTGGCGCTCGCCTGCCTGTCCTTCGACCAGACGCTGCCCTGGTATCTCGTCTTCCCGATCGCCATCCTCGGCGCCGCCTTCTTCGGCGCGCTCTGGGCGCTGATCCCCGGCTGGCTGCTGGCCAAGCGCGGCAGCCATATCGTCATCACGACGATCATGTTCAATTTCATCGCCGCCAGCCTGATGAACTACCTGCTCAACAAGGTGTTCAAGCCGCTCGGCTCGATGTCGCTGGAAACCCGCACCTTCGATGCCGGCGGCCAGCTGCCCAAGCTCGACTGGCTGATGTCGATCTTCGGCCTTTCCGTCGGCACGGCGCCGTTCAACATTTCCTTCCTGCTGGCGCTTCTTGCGGCCTTCGGCGTCTGGGTGCTGATCTGGCGCACGAAGCTCGGCTACGAGATGCGCACGATGGGCCACAGCCCCGCCGCCGCGCGCTATGCCGGCATCAAGGAGGCGAAGATCATCGTCATCACCATGATGATCTCGGGCGGGCTTGCCGGCATGATGGCACTGAACCCGATCATGGGCGAGCAGTTCCGCATGCAGCTCGACTTCGTGCAGGGCGCGGGCTTCGTCGGCATCGCGGTGGCGCTGATGGGCCGGTCCCATCCGGCAGGCATCATTCCCGCCGCGCTGCTCTTCGGCATGCTCTACCAGGGCGGGGCGGAAATCTCCTTCGAGATGCCCTCCATCTCGCGCGACATGATCGTCATCATCCAGGGTCTCGTCATCCTCTTCGCCGGCGCGCTCGAGCACATGTTCCGTCCCGCCATCGCGCGCATCGTCCTCGGGCTCTCGCCGAAGACCCGCGACGTCGCCGCCACCAAGGGAGCCTGAGCCATGGATTTCTTTCAGGTCTTCATCGAGCTGGCCCAGTCGACCGTCCGCGTCTCCACGCCACTGATCCTTGCCGCGCTTGCCGGTCTTTTCACCGAACGGGCGGGCATCTTCGACATCGGCCTCGAAGGCAAGATGCTGGGCGCCGCCTTCGCGGCGGGCTCCGTTGCCTACATCACGCAGTCCGTGACGATGGGGCTTCTTGCCGCCGTGCTCGTCTCCGTGCTGCTCTCGCTGGTCCATGGCTATGCCTCGATCACCCAGCGTGGCAGCCAGATCGTCTCGGGCGTCGCGATCAATTTCGTCGTCGCCGGCTCCACAGTCATCCTCGGCGAAGCCTGGTTCCGCCAGGGCGGGCGTACGCCGGCTTTGACGGAGGACGGGCGCTTCGGGCGGATCACGCTGCCCTTCGCGGATGCGGTGCGCGACGTGCCGGTCCTCGGGCAGATCTATTCGGGCCTGCTTTCCGGCCATTCGCCGCTGACCTATTTCGCCTTCCTGATGGTGCCGGCCAGCTGGTGGATCCTTTACCGCACGCGCTTCGGCCTTCGCCTTCGCGCTGTCGGCGAAAACCCGGGTGCGGTCGATACGGCCGGCATCTCGGTGATCTGGCTGCGCTACCGTGCCGTCATCTGCTGCGGCATCCTGTGCGGCATCGCCGGGGCCTATCTCTCGCTTTCCGCCAATGCCGGCTTCACCAAGGGCATGACGGCGGGCAAGGGCTATATCGCGCTTGCCGCCCTCATCTTCGCCAAGTGGCGGCCGAAGAGCATCCTCTTCGCCTGCTTGCTCTTCGGTTTTCTGGATGCCTTCGCCATCCGCTACCAGGGCTATGCCTTCCCGCTGATCGGCAAGGTGCCGGTACAGTTCATGCAGGCGCTGCCCTATATCCTGACCGTGATCCTGCTCGCAGGCTTCATCGGCAAGGCCATTCCGCCGAAGGCCGGCGGGGTGCCCTACGTCAAGGAGCGATAAAAAATGTCCCACGACCTCTTCGAGGCGGCGCGCGCCGCGATGGCCTTCGCCCATGCGCCCTATTCGAAATTCCCCGTCGGCGCGGCGATCCGCGCCGAGGACGGAAAGATCTACGCCGGCGCCAATATCGAGAACCTTTCCTTCCCCCAGGGGTGGTGCGCCGAGCCGACCGCGATCAGCCACATGATCATGGCCGGCAACAAGAAGATCGTCGAAATGGCCGTCATCGCCGAAAAGCTGCCGCTCTGCCCGCCCTGTGGCGGCTGCCGGCAGAAGATCGCGGAGTTCGCCACCGCCAGGACACCGATCTATCTCTGTGACGAGGCGGGTGTGAAGAAGACCATGACCATGGACGAGCTTCTGCCGCACAGCTTTGCGACGGATGTAATCGGATGAGCGCCGAAACCACGGAACTGCTGCGCGCCCGCCTCGGCGGCGTGCTGCCGCGTTACGGCATCGTGCTCGGCTCCGGCCTCGGATCGCTCGTCGAAGCAGTCGAGAACCCCCTGCGCATCGCGTACTCGGACCTGCCGAGCTTTCCCGTCAGTTCCGTTTCCGGCCATGCCGGCGAAATGGTCATCGGCACGCTCGGCGCGGTGCCGGTCATCATGCTCTCCGGCCGCGTGCACTATTACGAGCGTGGCGATGCCAACGCCATGCGCCCGCCCATCGAGGTGCTGAAGGGGCTCGGCGTCACGTCGCTGATTCTCACCAATTCGGCAGGCTCGCTGCGTGAGGACATGCCGCCCGGCTCGGTGATGCGGATTTCCGACCACATCAATTTTTCCGGCGCCAATCCGCTGATCGGCATCGACAGCGACGATCGCTTCGTCGGCATGACCAATGCCTATGACACGGCGCTTGCCGCGCGCATGGAGAGGGCGGCCGGGAAACTGGGGATCCCGCTGTCGTCAGGCGTCTACATGTGGTTCTCCGGCCCGAATTTCGAAACGCCGGCGGAGATCCGCATGGCGCGCGTCCTCGGTGCTGATGCCGTTGGCATGTCGACTGTGCCGGAAGTATTGATCGCCCGCCATCTTGGCCTTGACGTCGCCGCCGCCTCGGTCATCACCAATTTCGGTGCCGGCATGACGGGCGGCGAGCTCAGCCACCACGAAACCAAGGACATGGCCCCGGTCGGCGGGAAGCGGCTTGCCGCGATCCTTGCCGAAATGATCGCGGGTGGAGACGAAGACCATGCATGAAGACAGCATCAAGGCCACTGCGCAAAAGGCGCTCTCGCTGCTCGACCTGACGGACCTCAGCGACACCTGCGATGCCGCCGCCATAGACAAGCTCTGCGCCCAGGCGCAGACGCGCTTTGGAAACACGGCCGCAATCTGCATCTGGCCGCGGTTCGTGGCGCAGGCACGGGGCATCCTCGGCGCGGGCCATGCGGTGAAGATCGCGACCGTCGTCAACTTCCCCTCCGGCGACCTTGCTGTTGCCGACGTGCTGGCGGAGACGAAACAGGCGATCGCTGATGGCGCCGACGAGATCGACCTTGTCATCCCCTACCGCGCCTTCCTTTCAGGCAACGAGGCGGCGGTGAGCGAGATGGTGACGGCGATCAAGGCCGTCTGCACGCCGCCGGTGCGCCTCAAGACGATCCTGGAAACCGGCGAGATCAAGGATGCGGCGCTCATCCGCAAGGCGTCGGACCTTGCCATTGCCGCCGGCAGCGATTTCATCAAGACATCGACCGGCAAGGTCTCCGTCAACGCGACACTGCCGGCCGCCGAAATCATGCTGACGGCGATAAAGGACAGCGGCAAGCCGGCCGGCTTCAAGCCGGCGGGCGGCGTGCGCACCGTTGCGGATGCCGACGCATATCTCGCGCTCGCCGCCTCGATCCTCGGCGCGGACTGGGCGACACCGCAAACCTTCCGCTTCGGCGCCTCCGGCCTTCTCGGCGACATCCTCTCCGTGCTCGGCGGGCAGTCCGCACCGCCCCCGCCGCCCGCGAGCTACTAGCATGCTCCCGCAGGAGACGATCCGCCGCAAGCGGAACGGCGAGGTTCTCACCGCGGAGGAGCTCGCCCGCTTCATCGCCGGCCTCACGGATGGCAGCGTCTCGGAAGGGCAGGTGGCGGCCTTCGCCATGGCGGTCTGGTTCAACGGCATGGCGCGTGAGGAGACCGTGGCGCTGACGCTCGCCATGCGCGATTCGGGCGATGTGCTCGACTGGTCGGATATCGACCGGCCGGTCGCCGACAAACATTCGACCGGCGGGGTGGGCGACAATGTCTCCCTCATGCTGGCGCCGATCGCTGCCGCGTGCGGGCTTGCCGTGCCGATGATTTCCGGTCGCGGGCTCGGCCATACCGGCGGCACGCTCGACAAGCTGGAAGCGATCCCCGGCTATACGATCATGCCCTCCGCCGACCGCTTCCGCCGCACGGTCCGGGAGGTCGGCTGCGCCATCATCGGCCAGACAGCCGATCTCGCGCCGGCCGACAAGCGCCTCTATGCCATCCGCGACGTCACCGCGACGGTCGATTCGGTACCGCTGATCACGGCCTCCATCCTGTCGAAGAAACTCGCCGCCGGCCTCCAGTCGCTGGTGCTCGACGTGAAGGTCGGCAACGGCGCCTTCATGGCGGATACGGGCGAGGCGGAGGCGCTGGCGCGCTCGCTGGTCGCGGTCGCGAACGGGGCCGGAGTCACGACCGCCGCCCTCATTACGGACATGAACCAGCCGCTCGCGGATGCCGCCGGCAATGCCATCGAGATCGCCAACTGCATCGCCTTCCTGAAGGGTGGGAAGGCCGGGACGCGGCTCGAACGCATCGTGCTCGCCTTCGCGGCGGAAATGCTGGTTCTGTCGGGGCTGGAACAGGATATCGCCGCGGCCGAAGGCCGGGCTGCCGCGGCTCTAGCCGGCGGCGCGGCGGCCGAGGTGTTCGGGCGCATGGTGCAGGCGCTCGGCGGCCCGGCCGACCTCATGGAGCGGCCGGAGGCCTATCTTGTGCCGGCCCCGGTCACACGGCCGGTCCTCGCCCGGCAATCCGGCTATCTTGCGGCCTGCGACACACGCGGCGTCGGCCTTGCCGTCATCGAGCTCGGCGGCGGGCGCAGCCGCCCGGACGAAGGGATCGACCATCGCGTCGGTTTCGACCGGCTGCTGCCGCTCGGCACGAAGGTGGAGAAGGGCGAGGAGATCGGCCGCGTGCATGCGTCGGATGCGGAGAGCGCTGCGCATGGCGTGGCGCGCCTTGCCGGGCTCTACCGGATCGCACCGGATGCACCCCTGCCGTCGCCGGATATCCTGACCCGCATCAGCGGGTGAGGTGCATCCGGCCGTCCTCGACACGGTAGGACGACAGCCCCTTCAGGAAGCTCATGCCGATCAGCGTGCCCGACAGCGCCTTGTCGTCGAGCACCATGGCACCGACATTCTCCATGCGCACGGGGCCGATCTCGACGCGGTCGAGGCGGACATAGGCGGCGCGCGCCTTGCCGTTCGCCGTATCGACGGCATAGCGGAAATCAAGATCCGCCTTGGCGATGCCGAGGCGTTGCGCCGTCGAGATGTTGATGGCGACCATGCTGGCGCCGGTATCGACCATGCCCTCTTCCTTGCGACCGTTGATGGCGAAGAGGCCGGTGAAATGACCGCTCGGATCGGCGCTGATGACGGCACTGCGGTTGCCGGTGTAGCGCGCTGCATTCTTTCCGGTCTCCAGGGCCGCCTGTTCCACCTTCGCTTCGGGCGCCTTGGCGGTCGCGTCGAGATAACGGGTCGCGACGCCGGGCACGAAGGCCGCGGCTGCGACGACGGAACCGACGAGAAAGACAAGGCTGCGAACGAACATGGGACAGTCTCCGGGAGGATCTGTCCCGAAATAGCACGCATCCGGCTAACGGACGGCAAAAGGGGCACCCGTCGGCGCCCCTCTCCACGAACTTCGATGGACTTGGTAAAGGATGGGTTAACCGCTCACTTCGTGCCGTACATGCGGTCGCCGGCATCGCCGAGGCCGGGCACGATGTAGCCCTTCTCGTTGAGTTGGCGGTCGATGGAGGCGGTGTAGACCGGTACATCCGGATGGTGCGCGCGGAAGCTCTTGATGCCCTCTGGTGCGGCGAGCAGGCAGAGGAAGCGGATGTTCGTCGCGCCACGGCTCTTCAGCGTGTCGATGGCGGCAATTGCCGAATTTCCCGTCGCCAGCATTGGGTCAACGACGATCACGAGGCGCTCGTCGATGCTGTCGGGCGCCTTGAAGAAATATTCGACCGCTTCAAGCGTCTCGTGGTCGCGGTAAACGCCGATATGGGAGACGCGGGCGGACGGCACCAGTTCCAGCATGCCTTCGAGCAGTCCGTTGCCGGCGCGAAGGATCGAGGCGAAGACCAGCTTCTTGCCTTCGAGCACCGGTGCGTCGATCTCTTCGAGCGGCGTCTCGATGCGCTGCGTGGTCAGCTCCAGGTCGCGCGTGACCTCGTAGCAGAGCAGGGTGGAGATTTCGCGCAGCAAGCGGCGGAAGCTCCCGGTCGAGGTCTCCTTCTTGCGCATGATGGTCAGCTTGTGCTGCACGAGCGGGTGATCGATGACTGTGACGCCGTCCATGGCCAACCTTCCGAGAATGAGTAAACGCTTCTTTTTCCACGGAACGGCGCAAGGCCGCAAGAGTGGAGAGCACCCGGCCGGAAACATCCCCAGCCGGCTTACCCCTCAAAGCCGGGAAAGCAGCAGCTGGCGCGTCGGTTCATCGACGAAGGCAGCCTCGATTGCGGTTCGCGTCATGCCGAGAAGTTCACCATCACTGAAACCCATGACGGAGGACGCGATCTCGTATTCCCGGGCAAGCGAGGTGTGGAAGAAAGGCGGGTCGTCGGAATTGAGCGTGACGCGCACGCCAGCCTCGTGGAGGGCGCGCAGCGGGTGGCGCTCAAAGTCCGGGAAGACTTTCAGCGCCACGTTCGAGCCGGGGCAGACTTCCAGCACCACGCCCTCGTCTGCCAGCCGCTTTACAAGGTCGCCGTCCTCGATGGCGCGCACGCCGTGGCTGATGCGGGTGGGGCGAACACGGTCGAGCGCATCGCGCACGCTGAAGGCACCCGAAAGCTCGCCGGCATGGATGGTGATGCCGAGGTCGGCATCGCGGGCGATGTCGAAGGCGCGGGTGAAATCGGCGACGCGATGCATGCGCTCCTCGCCGGCAAGGTTGAAGCCGGAAATCAGCGGGTGCGGCCGGCGGGCGGCATATTCCGCCGCCTTCACCACCCGTTCCGGGCCGAAATGGCGGATGCCGACGATGAGGAGGCGCGTTTCGATGCCGGTCTTCGCCCTGGCCCGCTCGGCCCCTTCGGCGAGGCCGCGTATATAGGCATCGGCGCCGATACCGATGGTGTCACCCTGGTCCGGCGAGACGATCAGCTCGCTGTAGATGGCGCCGGCTTCGGCGATCTCGATGAGATAGGTCTCGGCGAGCAGCGCGTAATCCTCCTCCGTGCGGAAGAGGTTTGCCGTCGCATCGTAGCTTGCAACGAAGCTGGTGAAATCCTGCCAGGCATATTCGCCGTCGCGGATGAAGGCCGAGGTGTCGATGCCGTAGCGTTTCGCCTGGGAAAGGGCGAGGGACGGCGGGGTCGCGCCCTCGATATGGCAGTGCAGTTCCGCCTTGGGCATGCGTCTGGTCACAGAAAGCTCCTTCCATGCGGGCCCGGCGGAATGCCGAGATGGCGGGCGATGCTTTCGCCGATATCGGCGAAGGTGGTGCGGGTTTGAAGCAGGCGCGAGCGCAGGCCCGGGCCGAAGCTCATGATCGGCACGCGTTCGCGCGTGTGGTCCGTGCCGCGCCATGTCGGGTCGCAGCCATGATCGGCAGTGAGGATGACGATATCGCCGGGCTTCAGCTTGCGGTCCACCTCCGGGAGGCGCCGGTCGAAGGCTTCGAGCGCGGCGGCGTATCCCGCCACGTCGCGGCGATGGCCGTAAAGCATGTCGAAATCGACGAAATTGGTGAAAACGAGATCGCCGTCCGCGGCTTCGTCCATGACGTGGAGCGTCGCGTCGAACAGCGCCATGTTGCCGTTTGCCTTGGTCAGCCTGCCGATGCCCTGATGGGCGAAGATGTCGCCGATCTTGCCGACGGCATGTACGGTGCGGCCGGCCTCGGTCAGCCGATCGAGCAGGGTCGGTTCGGGCGGCAGCACGGAATAGTCGCGGCGGTTGCCGGTGCGCTCGAAGGTTTCCGGCGTTTCGCCGACGAAAGGCCGTGCAATGACCCGGCCGATGCGCCCGCCCGGCCGCTCATCGAGAATCTGCCGCACCGTTTCGCAGAAGGCGAGCAGCCGGTCGAGGCCGAAGATGCGCTCGTGTGCGGCGATCTGGAAGACGGAGTCTGAGGAGGTGTAGCAGATCGGCTTGCCGCTGCGGATATGTTCCAGCCCGTGGCGGGCGATGATGTCGGTGCCCGAGGCGTGGCAATTGCCGAGAATGCCGGAGACGTTGCCGGCACTGCAGATGGCCTCGACGAGTTCAGGCTCGAAGGCGTCCCCTTCGGTCGGAAAATACCCCCAGTCGAAGGTGACGGGCGTGCCGGCGATCTCCCAGTGGCCGGAAGGTGTGTCCTTGCCGTTGGAAACCTCGCTGGCGGCGCCGTGGTAGCCGAAGACGCGTTGCGGCACGTCCATGCCCTGCGGGAAACGGCCGGTCGCGGCACGGGCGGCGTGCAGGAGACCGAGTGCCGACATGTTCGGAAGTTTCAGTGGTCCCTGGCGGAGACCCGGCCGGTCGGCGACGCCAGCCGCGCAGAATTCCGCGATATGGCCGAGCGTATCGGCACCGAGATCCCCGAAGGCGGCCGCATCCGGGCCGCCGCCGATGCCGAAGGAATCGAGAACGAAGAGAAAGGCTCGCGCCATGGATCACCTGCCGTCTGCCCGTATCCGGCCTGCCGGTCGGATGGGTGGATGAACCGCCAGACATGGCATGGCGCTTGTACGCGGTTCAAGCGAAATCGCCGGATGAACGAGACGTTGGCTCAGCAGTCGGAGCAATCGATCTTCTTGCCGACACGCAGGCGGAAGTAGCTTGTCCGGCCGAGATTGATCTTGTTGAGATTCGAATCGAGATTCGGTGCGAGCAGCAGGATCGAATAGGGCACGGACAGTTCCGTGCGCACGATGAAGGTCTCCATGGCGCCGATGTCGCTTGGCAGCGGAACCGCACTACCCTTGGCATAGGGGACGTTTCCGGCCTGGTCGCGGGACCAGGCCACGGTTGCCTTGCCGTCAGCTGCAACCGCGACACCGGTGATCTTCAGCGTATAGGCGCTGTTGACGGGGAACGGCGCCACGATCTTGGCGACAAGATCCTTCATCGTGTCGAGCGTCGCCTTGTTGGTCGTATTGCTCTGCGTCAGGAGGTCGGAAACGGTTGCCGACGCGCGGCTCACCTTGCGCGAGGCCGTGATGGCGACGGTCACCTCGAAGGCGCTTACATAGGCCATTATCAGCAGCGGTGCGACAATCGCGAACTCGATGGCGCCGACGCCGCGGCGATCCTGGATAAAATGGCGCAGGCGCAGCAGTACGCCGTGCCCGGTGGCCTGCAAGGTTTTCACGGCATCCGAAGGGGAAAGAACCATTCGCATCACGGATAGTCCTCATTCTGGACCACGGTCGTCGCCATCATCAGATAGTTCTGCCGGGAACCGTCGGCTGCGCGGATGTTGGAGATGTAGGGGCGGACGAGGTCCGTCACGATGTCCCAACGATAGTACGCGCGTACGATATTGATGGTTCGCTTGCCGCCCGGGGCGATCGTGAAGGACGCGGTATCGAGATCTGTGCCGACGAGCGGAATGGTTTTGGGGATATCCGAGAACTTTGCGAAGCTTCGAACGTCGAGAAACAGTTTGTTGGCCTTTTTGATTTCTTCGGGGGAGCATGGCATCAGAATGGCAATCTCGTCGCAGAAGGCCTTCCGGAAATCCTCTTCCTTGATGTTGGAACGGATTTCCCCTGTCCTGATCTTGCGTGCGATGGTTTCCGTGGCGTTGGCGAGAAGCTGCTCTGCGGAAAAAGCGACGAAGGTCTCGATCGAAGCGAAGACGATCAGGAAGAAGGGCAGGCTGAGAAGCGCAACCTCAATAGCCGTCGCGCCGTCGCGCCGGGCAAGAAGGCGACCGAAAAGACCCTTCATTGGCCTCCGGCGTACAGGTGCATCATGATCGAGCGACATCGCGATCCGTTCCCAAATGCTGGACACGGGCGACAATAGGCCGGGGAACGTTTATATTTCGTATGCGTGATGCGAAAGAGTTGAAGGGTTTCCCGCATTCGGACGCCCGAAGCGAGACGTGGCGTCAGCCTCCGCTCTTGTTTCGGGCGACGTGCTCTTCGCAATTGGGCGTGCAGGAGAGAACAGAGCGGTCCGTCTGCCGGAAGACGCGCACCGTGTTGCCTTCGTCGATCGAGACCAGAATGCGCTCATCGACAATGGCGTTGCCGTCCGCATCGAGCAGGACCAGGTTGGTAGTTCCGAAATTACGACCAGTCAGCACGATCGTCTGGGCATCGGCCACGGTCGCATCGGCAACGTCGGCATTGCCGATGATCACCTTGCTGACGGGGCGGTCGAGTTTAAGCACGCGGGCGTGGTCCATGTAGACGCGCATCAACGGCTCCTCGGCAAGAGCGGGGAAAACCGCCGCCGCCATGATAAAAGCGGCTGTTGCAAGCCTTGCGGCTGACGCCGTGAAAATCCAATCGCGTCCCATAAACAGTCATCCCGGCGATAAAACACCGACAGCATCGCCGTGAATGGTGAATGAAGCTTTAAGCCACTCGCTAGCCTTGCAGAATTATCTGTCGCACATTCTGCCCGCTTTGCACCGCAAGCGGGTTCAATAATAGAGGAGATTCGCGCGCGTAGGGAGTTTTACCCATTGCTTACCATAAATTCGGCAATCGATTGGCAAGGTCTTGTTAACCGGTTTCCTTAAGTCGATGGAAATGGCTTGCCTGTAGGTTGCAGTCATCCGAACAACGGAAACAGTTGGCGGACGTGCTGAACCAACATCGTGGAGCTAGGAGAATACCATGACCAAGATTTTCGCTCGCCTTATGAAGGACGAATCGGGCGCCACCGCCATCGAATACGGCCTGATCGCTGCCCTGATTTCCGTTGCCCTCATCACCGGCGCAACCGCCCTCGGCAACTCGTTGGACACGACGTTCAGCAAGCTGGGCGGCAAGCTGACGACCGCCGTCGGCCCCTGATTGGTAGATGGGCATCGCCCTTATACGGAAAGCCGCCTGCAGAGGCGGCTTTCTGTTTTTGCGGCATTATCCTTTCCTAAAGGGATCGGGCGCATCCTGCCCCGGGGTAATTCTAGCAAAAGCATGAAGCGGTTTTGCGTTACCAAAGAGACGAAGCACATGACCCAGGCCATCATCTTCGTGGTTTTCCCGCTCTGCCTTGCGGTCGCGGCCTTCTCGGATTTCCTGACGATGCTGATACCCAACCGGGTCTCGGCGATCCTGCTCGCCTCATTCGTCGTCGTGGCGCCTTTGGCCGGCCTCAGCCCGGCGGAGATCGCCACGCACTTTGCTGCCGGCCTCGTGGTCTTTGCTGTCTGCTTCACGCTCTTTGCTCTTAACGTGATGGGCGGCGGCGATGCGAAACTCCTGACGGCCAGCGCAGTCTGGTTCGGGCTCACCCATTCTCTCGTTGAATACCTCGTCTACGTCTCTTTCTTCGGCGGTCTGCTCACCATAGCGATCCTGTCTTTGCGCGCCAGCTCCGACCTGATCCTCGCCACCGGTCTGCCGGTGCCCGATCATCTGCTGAAAGCCAAGAAGGTGCCCTATGGTATCGCCATCGGTATCGGCGCCTTCGCGGCCTATCCCTCCTCGCCGCTGATGCTGGCGGCGCTCGGCCAGTGACGGGTCGTTAGGCTACGGTTAACCATACCCGTAAGTCAGTCATTAACCATAATTACACCATTGCCGGTCAATGTGGGCGGATAGAAAAGTCCGCAGCCCAGGGAAACCACATGAGACCGGCGCGAATCATCATTCTGGCAGTGGCCGTCGTTTCGGCCGGCGTCGCAGGGCTTCTGGCCCTGAAGGTCGCCGGTGGGGGCACGCCTGTCCAGCCGGAGGCTGTCGTCGAACGGGAGCCGACCGTCAACGTGCTGGTTGCAAGGGAAAGCCTGCCGGTTGGTGCGCGGCTCAATCCGGAAACGATCGCCTGGACGGCCTGGCCGGAAGGCTCGGTCGCCGAGGGTTTCATCACCGACCAGAACCAGCCGGACGCGATGGAAAACCTCAACGGTGCCATTGCCCGCATGCCGATCTTCAACGGCGAGCCGATCCGCCAGGAGAAGATCGCCGATTCGAGCAACCGCATCATGTCGTCGCTGCTGCCGTCGGGCAAACGGGCGGTCGCGACCGAAATCTCGGTCGCGACGGGCGCCGGTGGTTTCATCCTTCCGAACGACCGCGTTGACGTCATCATGGTGCGCAAGAGCCCGGAAGGCTCCTACATAACCGAGACTGTCCTGTCGAATGTGCGCGTGCTCGCCATCGACCAGCAGATCCAGGAAAACGAGGACGGTTCGAAATCCGCCGTCGGCACCACTGCGACATTGGAGCTTACACCCGACCAGACCAAGGTGATCGCCGTCGCCCAGCAGATGGCCGAGCGTCTGTCGCTGGCGCTGCGCAGCATCGCCGATGCCCAGGAATCCGATACCGGCGCGGCCGACTACCTTCTCAGCGGTGGCGATGGCATGCCGATCATACAGGTGATCAAGACCGGTGAAATCGTAAACGGCGGCGAGCCCGCAGCCCAGAAGTGACCAGGAGCTGACCCGTGTTTGGAATCACAAGGACTTTTCGGGCTTCTGTCGCCGGTGGAATGAGCCTCTGCCTGGCGCTTTCCGGCCTGCCGGAGATCGTGTTGACCGGCACGCCGGCACGTGTCGCCGAGGCGGCGACGGCCTCCGTCATCCGCATCAACGATGCCGGGCCCGGTGCCCGCAAGGCTGTCAAGCTGGGCCTCAACAAGGCGATCGTGGTCGACCTTCCGACAGACGCGCACGACATCCTCGTCGCCGACCCGGGCAAGGCGGATGCCGTCACGCGTACGTCACGCCGCATCTATCTGTTCGGCAAGGAAGTGGGCCAGACCAACATCTTCATCTTCGGACCGGGCGGCGAGGAGATTGTCAGCATCGATCTTACCGTCGAGCGTGACATCGATGGCCTGCAGGCGAACCTGCGCCGCTTCATCCCGGACTCCGACATCCAGGTCGAGATCATCTCGGACAACATCGTGCTCAACGGCACGGTGCGGACCCCGCAGGACGCCGCCCAGGCGACGCGTCTTGCCGAGATCTTCCTGAGGGGCGGTGAAGCAACGACCCGCAACATCACGGCTCAGGGCAACAACGGCGATGCAGCGATCTTCGGCGAAGTGCGCCAGCGTTCGCAGGTCGTCAACATGCTCAAGATCGACGGCGAGGACCAGGTGACGCTGAAGATCACCGTGGCGGAAGTCAGCCGCCAGGTGCTCAAGCAGCTTGGTTTCAACGGTTCTGTCAAGGGATCGAACGGCGGCATCTCCTTCCGCAATCCGACCAATCTCGGTGGTGCGGCGGACTGGGTTTCCAACGGCGCAGCCTCCGGCACGATCGGCGGCCTTGCTCTTGCCAGCAGCATGAGCGCCATGGAACAGGCCGGCGTGATGAGAACCCTTGCCGAACCGAGCCTGACGGCGATCTCGGGCGAAGAGGCGCGCTTCTATGTCGGCGGTGATTTCCGTCTCCCGACGGAACAGACGATCGACGGTGGCGACGAAAGCAAACCCCCTACGGTCACCCGCAGCCTCACCGAGGTCGAATACGGCATCCGCTTGAACTTCCGCCCGGTCGTGCTCTCGCCCGGCCGTATCAGCCTGCGTGTCGAGACGGAGGTATCCGAACCGACCTTCGAGGGCTCGGCAACCTATGGCGGCGTCCACAGCATTCCCGGCATGACGGTGCTCGGCATCCGGCGCCGCGAGGCCACGACGAGCGTTGAACTGCCGTCTGGCGGCTCGATCGTCATTGCCGGCCTCGTCAAGGACGATATTCGCCAGGCGGTTTCCGGCCTGCCGGGTCTTTCGAAGATCCCGATTTTCGGCACGCTGTTCCGCTCCAAGGACTTCGTGCGCAACGAGACGGAAATGGTCATCATCGCCACGCCTTATCTCGTGCGGCCTGTCGCGCGCAGCGCGCTCCAGCGTCCTGATGACAATTTCAACGCGACCAACGATGCGGCGAGCTTCTTCCTCGGCAAGGTGAACAAGGTTTACGGCCGCAAGGAAGACGCCATGCCGGCGGGCAACTACCACGGCTCCATCGGCTTCATCTACAAGTGACGGGACGGGACATGCGCGACACGACCAGCAAGACTTGGCTTTCCGCGAGGAACCGCACCATGCACCAGCCCCTGCCGATGCGCGCCGTGTTCGCGGCGACCCTCATCCTGTCCGCCACCGTGCTCGCCAGCTGCGGTGCGCGACCGGATCGCTCCACGACGGCGTCGATCCCGGACGACTACCGCACGCGCCACCCGATCGTGCTGGCCGAATCCGCACAGACGATGGACATCCCGATCGCCACCGGCGACCGTTCGCTGACGATGGCCATGCGCGACAACATTCGCGGTTTTGCCGCCGACCATGCCGCGAAGTCACGCAGTGCCGTGCAGATCATGCTGCCGCGCGGCTCGGCCAATGCGGCAACGGCCAACTATCTGCGCAAGGATATCCGCACCACGCTGACGGGAGCGGGCCTGAAGCGCGACCAGCTGATCGAGACGAGCTACGATGCGAGCGGCTACGGCGCCAACGCGCCGATCCGGCTTGCCTTCTTCGCCATCACCGCGCAGACGGGCCCCTGCGGTCAATGGCCGGAAGACCTTGTCGTCAACACGATGGAAAACAAGAACTACCAGAACTTCGGCTGTGCATCGCAGGCCAATCTGGCCGCCCAGATCGCCAATCCGATGGATCTCGTGCAGCCGCGTGGCATGACCCCGATCGACGCCGAGCAGCGCAACGTGGTGATTCAGGACTATCGCGAGTTCGGCCAGCCGCTGCTGTAATCGCCGGCTAGGGCCAGGCACATATCCATCCGGTCCGCCGGACACCAGGAACGGGCATGACGATGAGCACAGTAGACTACACCATCGAGCGCGCGGACGCATTTGAGGCGGAAGAGACGGTCCGCTCCACCGAACTGGAGGGCGTTCGCCCGCTGCCGCGCATCTCGGTTCATGCCTTCTGCGAAAGCGAGGCCATGCTGCGCACCATGGAGCGGTGCGGCCAGGACCGGCGTATGGCCAAGGTGAGCCTCAAGGTTTCCAGCGCCAGCATTGCGGCGGCGGCCAATATGTTCGGCTCGGCCCCGACGCCGAACCTGCTTATCCTCGAGACCTCGACGGAACCGCGCGGCATCATGGACGAGCTCGCCCCGCTTGCCGAGGTCTGCGATCCCAGCACCAAGGTCATCATCGTCGGCAGCTACAACGATATTCCGCTTTATCGCGACCTCATCCGCAACGGTATTTCCGAGTATATGGTCGGCCCGGTCGGCATGGCCGACATCCTCAACGCCATGTCGGCAATCTTCGTCGATCCGGACGCCGAGCCGCTCGGTCGCACCATCGCCTTCATCGGCGCCAAGGGCGGGGTGGGGGCGTCGACGATCGCGCACAATTGCGCCTTCGACATTTCGAGCCTCTTCCAGACGGAAGTGATCCTCGCCGATCTCGACCTGCCCTATGGGACGGCCAATATCGATTTCGATCAGGATCCGCCGCAGGGCATTTCCGAAGCGATCTACGCACCGGACCGGCTGGACGAAGTGTTCCTCGATCGCCTGTTGACGAAATGCTCGGAGCGCCTGTCGCTGCTCGCCGCTCCCTCCATGCTCGACCGTGCCTATGACCTGGAGCGCGGCTCTTTCCAGCCGATCATCGAGGTGTTGCAGCGCAGTGCCCCGGTAACCGTGCTCGACGTGCCGCATGCCTGGTCGGAATGGACACGCACGCTGCTCTCGGAGGTCGACGAGCTGGTGATCACGGCGGTGCCGGATCTCGCCAATCTGCGCAACACCAAGAACATGCTCGATGCCCTGAAGAAGCTTCGACCGAACGACAAGCCGCCGCACCTGATCCTCAACCAGGTCGGTCTGCCGAAGCGGCCGGAGATCGCCACAGCCGATTTCTGCGAGCCGCTCGGCATCCAACCGGTCGCGGTCATCCCCTTCGATGCGCAGCTCTTCGGCACCGCCGCCAACAGCGGCCGCATGATCGCGGAGATGGACCGCAAGTCACCGACGGCGGAGACATTCTCGCAGATCGCCCATCTCGTGACGGGCCGCGCGACGATCAAGAAACCCAAGAAGGCAGGCCTTGGCAATCTGCTCGGCCTGCTCGGCAAGAAATAGGCCCGACGGGCGGCGCAACAGACTGGATGAAGTGGCATGTTCGGCAAACGCGGCAATGAAGGTTTCGGCAAGAGCGGGGCGGCGGGCCAGGCGGTCCAGGCCACGCCGGCTGCCGTCACGACGGTGACGGCAGAGCGCCCGGCCATGGCCGCGCCGCCGCAACCCGTCTTCGAGCCGGCCCCCGCCCCGGTACCTGCACCGGCTGCTGCCGCCCGCCGCCGCGCGCCGCGCACGGAAGATTACTACGACACGAAGAGCCAGGTTTTCTCCGCGCTCATCGACACGATCGACCTGTCGCAGCTCGCCAAGCTCGATACCGAGAGCGCGCGCGAGGAAATTCGCGACATCGTCAACGACATCATCACCATCAAGAATTTCGCGATGTCGATCTCCGAGCAGGAGGAACTGCTCGACGACATCTGCAACGATGTTCTGGGCTATGGTCCGCTGGAGCCGCTGCTCGCGCGTGACGACATTGCCGACATCATGGTGAACGGCGCGGGCAAGACCTATATCGAAGTCGCCGGCAAGGTGCAGGAATCGGAGATCCGCTTCCGCGACAATGCCCAGCTCCTGTCGATCTGCCAGCGCATCGTCAGCCAGGTCGGCCGTCGTGTCGACGAATCGAGCCCGATTTGCGACGCGCGCCTGCCGGACGGTTCGCGCGTCAACGTCATCGCCCCGCCCCTTGCCATCGACGGCACCGCGCTCACCATCCGTAAGTTCAAGAAGGACAAGCTGACGCTCGACCAGCTCGTCAAGTTCGGCTCGATCACGCTCGAAGGCGCGACGTTGCTGCAGATCATCGGTCGCGTGCGCTGCAACCTCGTCATCTCCGGTGGTACCGGCTCGGGCAAGACGACGCTGCTCAACTGCCTGACGAACTACATCGATCGCGATGAACGCGTCATCACCTGCGAGGACTCGGCCGAACTCCAGCTCCAGCAGCCGCATGTGGTGCGTCTCGAAACCCGCCCGCCGAACATCGAGGGCGAGGGCGAGATCACCATGCGCGACCTCATCAAGAACTGCCTGCGCATGCGGCCTGAACGCATCATCGTCGGCGAAGTGCGTGGCCCGGAGGTCTTCGACCTCCTCCAGGCCATGAACACCGGCCACGATGGTTCGATGGGCACGATCCACGCCAACACGCCGCGCGAATGCCTCTCCCGTATGGAATCGATGATCGCCATGGGCGGTTACACGCTGCCAGCCAAGACCGTGCGCGAGATCATCGCCGGTTCGATCGATATCATCATCCAGGCCTCGCGCCTGCGCGACGGTTCGCGCCGCATCACCCACATCACCGAGGTGGTGGGCATGGAAGGCGACGTCATCGTCACGCAGGACCTGATGCGCTTCGATATCCAGGGCGAGGATGCCAATGGCCGCCTGATCGGCAAGCACACCGGAACGGGCATCGGCAAGCCGCATTTCTGGGATCGCGCCCGCTATTTCAACGAGGACAAGCGCCTGGCGGCAACGCTCGACGCGATGGAAAAGCCGTAAGGGGCAGGGATGTTCGGACTGGATATCACCATCGTTGCGATCTTCGCCCTTGCGGCCCTTTCCACCGCGGGGCTTGCCTATGGCCTGCTCTTCTCGCGCATCGAGGCGGCGAAGAAGACGGAAAGCCGCGTGCGCCGCGTCCAGGCTGCCGAAACCGACCAGGGCAAGGCCAAGGCGGCGCGCGACCGCATGCAGGAACTGTCCAAGCGCCGCAAGTCGGTGCAGGATTCGCTGAAGGACCTGGAAAAGAAGCAGCAGGAGCAGACCAAGCGCATTGCCACCACCCTCAAGGCCAAGCTGGTCCAGGCTGGGCTTTCGATCAGCATGACGCAGTTCTACCTTCTCAGCGTCGCCGCCGGCATCTTCATCTTCCTGCTCGCCTTCATTGCGGGCTCCGGCCTGCTCCTCAGCCTGGGTGCGGCCTTCATCGCCGGTGCCGGCCTGCCGCGCTGGGTCGTCGGCTATCTCGTCAAGCGGCGCCTCAACAAATTCCTTGAGGAGTTTCCCAATTCGCTCGACGTGATGACGCGTTCGATCAAGTCCGGCCTGCCGCTGACCGACGCGCTGCGCCTGATCGCGGCCGAAGGCCAGGAGCCGGTGCGCACCGAATTCCGCCGGCTGGTCGAAGCGCAGCAGGTGGGCCTCAGCGTGTCGGAAGCCTGCGCGCGCATGTTCACCAATATTCCGCTGCAGGAAGTCAACTTCTTCGCCATCGTCATCGCGATCCAGAGCCAGGCCGGCGGCAACCTGTCCGAAGCGCTCGGCAACCTCTCCCGCGTCCTGCGCGAACGGCGCAAGATGAAAGCCAAGGTGAGCGCGCTGTCGATGGAGGCGAAGGCCTCGGCCGCCATCATCGGCGCCCTGCCGTTCATCGTCGCCTTCCTCGTCTACCTGACCTCACCCGACTACATCATGATCCTGTTCCAGGATTCGCGCGGCCATCTCATTCTCGGCATTTCGGCCGTCTGGATGTCCATCGGCATTTTCGTGATGCGCAACATGATCAACTTCGATATCTGAGGGGCAGGGGCATGTCGGGATTAGTCACCACCCTTACCGATCCGGCCGTGCTGCTGCCGGCCTTCGTGATGATTGCGGTGCTCGCGACCGTCTACACGCTTGCTGCGCCCTATCTCGACCGCGGCGACCTCGACAAGCGCATGAAGTCCGTGGCACTGGAGCGCGAGCAGATGCGCGCGCGCGAACGTGCCCGCATGAGCGCTGAAGCCAGCCAGAGCAAGGCCTCGCTGCGCGCCCAGCACAACGCTCCCGTCCGCCAGGTCGTCGAGCGGCTCAACCTGCGTGAGGCGCTGGTCGACGCCAACACGATGAACCGCCTGCGTCAGGCCGGCTACCGCTCGCAGAACGCGCTCAATGTCTTCCTCTTTGCGCGCTTCGTGCTGCCCTTCGTCGTCGCCGCTGTCGCCATCTTCTACATTTTCTTCCTCGGCTTCCTTGGCGAAAAGCCGTTGCCGATGCGTATCCTGGCGACAGTCGTCGCGGCCTATATCGGCTTCTACCTGCCCAATCTCTACATCTCCAACCGCGTGTCGAAGCGCCAGCTGTCCATCAAGCGGGCCTGGCCGGATGCGCTCGACCTCATGCTGATCTGCGTCGAGTCCGGTATTTCCATCGAGGTCGCCTTCAGGCGCGTGGCCGATGAAATCGCCATGGCCTCGCCGGAACTGGCCGAGGAACTGGTGCTGACCACGGCCGAGCTCTCTTTCCTCCAGGAACGCCGCGCGGCTTATGAAAACCTCGGCGTACGCACTGGCCTCGATACGGTGAAATCCGTGACGCAGGCCCTCATCCAGGCCGAGCGCTACGGCACGCCGCTTGCCCAGGCGTTGCGTGTCCTCGCCCAGGAATGCCGCGACCAGCGCATGAACGAGGCGGAAAAGAAGGCCGCTGCCCTGCCGCCGAAGCTCACTGTGCCGATGATCCTGTTCTTCCTGCCCGTGCTCGTCGCCGTCATCCTCGGCCCCGCCGGCATCCAGGTCGCCGATCGCTTCTAGAAAGACGGACGGAGCCCAGATCAAAAAAAGCCCCGGTCGAGATGTCGGCCGGGGCGAGGTCGTGCTTGGGAGCAAGTATCAAGGCTATTGCAACAAAACTGTGCGGCGGTTTTGCGTCCGTGGGCGCATCCCGTTCGAGGAGATCAGTTGGTGTTGCCGCTGTCGTCGGCAGCGAGCTTCTTCCAGGCGTTCTGCTGGGTCATCATCGAGCGCAGATAGGCGACATTCGCCTCGGCTTGTTCGGTAGTCAGCTCGCGGCGGGCGATGGTCTCGGCCTCCTGGAAGCGGCCCTGGAGGCCGACAGCCAGCGCCAGGTTCTGGCGCACGCCGCTGTCGGCACCGGGCTGCGAGGCGGCGGAGCGCAGGTAGGTTTCCGCGGTCTTCAGGTCTTTTGCCAGGAGGTAGGACATGCCGAGATTGGACAGGACCGAAGGTTCGTTCGGATTGATGTCGAGCGCCTCGCGATAACGCCCGCGTGCCTCGCCGGCACGGCCGAGCTGGTCGAGGATCGCGCCTTCGGCCGATTTCAGCCGCCAGTCCGGCCGGTCCGGTGTCTGCGCGCGCAGGATCGTGTTCAGCGCCTGTTCGAGTTGGCCGGCGGCGGCCTGTGCCTTGCCGTAGGCGGCGAGCACGTCGCGGTCGCTCGGATTGTTGATGGCGACTTGCTGCATGACGGCGAGCGCCTGATCGTTGCGTCCGTTCATGCGCAGTACATTGGCATAGTTTATGCCGACCGTGCGGTCCTTCGGGTTCTTCTCGTAGGCCCGGCCGATCGTCTCGGCGGCCCCCCGCAGTTCCGTCGCATTCATCTCGGAAACCGGCTTCGACATTTTCGGAATGGAGCCGGTCGTGAGGTTGCTCTTGCCCGCACAACCCGCCATTGCAGTGGCGATGACGACGAGGGCTGCGCCTCTCAGAAGCCCGGAACGGAATGACAAACGTGTGAGCGAAGCGGCCATGACAAGTCCCCGAAGCGATTTCCGCAGGTCGCGGCGGTCAAGGAATCACGCCGCAATCTCCGCTCCAGCAATAATCTGTTAACCCTAACAGAGTGTTAATCGCCTGATTCTCAAGCCCTGCCCAAAGGTTCCGCCATGGCCCCCTTCCAGTACATCGACCGGCCCTCTCCCTTCAACACCAAGAACGGCAAGACGCTGCCGATCTTCGCGATCACCCCGGCCCATATCGAGACGGGCACGATCGATCCCATCGCGCTGGACTGGGCGAAGAAGGCCGGTTTCAAGGCGGAGTCCGGGGCGTTGCTGATGGTGCCGACGGCGGACGGCCATCTCGGCGGCGCCCTGTTCGGCCTCGGCAAGAATCCGTCCGACGCACCCTTCCTGACGGGCAAGCTCGCCCGTGCGCTGCCGGCCGGCGACTGGCATATCGAGACCGCTCCGCTGACGGCCAATCGCCTGGCGCTCGGCTACGGCCTCGGCAGTTACCGTTTCGAGCGCTACAAGGCCTCCGCCTCGGAAGCCCCGACCTTGCTCATCCCGAGCGATGCTGACGCGACAGACATCAAGCGTCAGCTCGCCGGTGTCTTCCTTGCCCGCGACCTCATCAACACGCCGACCAACGACATGGGCCCGGAAGCGCTGGAAGACGTTTTTCGCGCGCTCGGCGAGCATTACAAGGCCAAGGTCTCTGTCATCACGGGGGATGATCTCCTCAAGGAGAATTTCCCGCTCATCCACACGGTCGGCCGCGCCTCCGCACAGGCCCCGCGTCTGCTCGAGCTCACCTGGGGCAAGAAGGGCCACAAGCGCGTGACGCTGGTCGGCAAGGGCGTGTGCTTCGATACCGGCGGCCTCGACATCAAGCCGGCCGCGTCCATGCTGCTGATGAAGAAGGACATGGGCGGCGCGGCCAATGTCATGGGCCTTGCCCTGATGATCATGGACGCCAAGCTGAAGGTGGACCTGCGCGTGCTCCTGCCGGTCGTCGAGAATTCGATCTCGGCCAACGCCTTCCGCCCTGGCGATATCTACAAGAGCCGCAAGGGCCTCACCGTGCAGATCGACAACACCGACGCCGAGGGCCGGCTGATCCTTGCCGACGCGCTTGCCTATGCCGACGAGGCCGAGGCCGACCTCATCGTCGACATGGCGACGCTGACGGGCGCCGCCCGTGTCGCGCTCGGCCCCGACCTGCCGCCCTTCTTCACCGACGACGAGGACCTTGCTCACGACCTCACCGAGGCGAGCCTGACGGTGGATGATCCGATGTGGCGCATGCCGCTCTATATGGGCTACGACAAGGACGTCTCCGCCCGCATCGCCGATCTCACCAACGCTCCCGCCGGCGGGATGGCGGGGTCGATCACCGCGGCGCTGTTCCTCAAGCGCTTCGTCACCCGCAACAAGCATTGGGCGCATTTCGACATCTATGGCTGGGCACAGGCCGAGCGGCCGCATTCGCCTGTCGGCGGCGAGGCGCAGGCCATCCGCGCGCTCTATCATCACCTGCGCAAGGCGGCGGCCTGAGCCACGGCTTTTCTTCCGGGAAACGATACGGTATCGTAACGAAAATGCCGTCGTGCCCGGAGACGCCGTGCCGCTAGATCTGACCCCATCGCAGGCGCTCGGCCTCTGGCACGAGGTGACGCTGCAACAGGTCCATGAGGACGGGCGCGACCTGACATTGCGCCAGCTGGCGATCCTGCTGGAAATCTATCTGGTGCCCCCGCCGCATACGGTGCGGGGGCTGGCGGCGAAGCTTGGCGTCACCAAGCCGGTGATTACCCGCGCGCTCGACACGATGGGCGAGCAGGGCCTCGTTACCCGCATGCGCGACGACCGCGATCGCCGCAATGTCATCATCAAGCGCACCGTGGATGGTGCGCTCTATCTCGAACGCCTCGGCGACCTCATCATCGCCCGGGGCCGAGCACAGACCCCCTGAACCGGCACCGCGAGACCAGATCCATGAACGCCCTTCCCGACCGCCGCCTCAACGCCTTCCGCCCGGATCTTGCCGAGGAAGCGCTGCGCGGCACCGTTCCGGCCGAACACTATGTCACGGGTACGCCGGCCCTCGTGGTGCAGCCCGTCGTCGCGCTGCGTCCCCGGCCGGATGCCGCCGCCGGCATTGATACGGAACTCCTCTTCGGTGAAGGCGTGCGCGTGCTCGACCGGGCGGAAGGCTGGGCCTGGGTGAAATCCGATTTCGACGGATATGTCGGGTATTTACCGGAGATGGCGCTCGATGCGGACGCGCCTGCGGCGACCCATGTCGTCGCCGTGCCACGCACCTTTGCCTATTCCGGGCCGGACCTGCGCACACCCGCTGCCTTTGCCCTGTCGATCGGTAGCCGGATAACGGCAGTCGGGGAAAGCGAAACGCGCGGTACCCGCTATCTCACGCTCGCAAGCGGTCAGTCTGTCGTTGCCAGCCACTGCCTTGCCGTCGGGGAGAGGGCGGGGGACGACTATGTCGCCATCGCCGGACGTTTCCTTGAGACGCCCTATCTGTGGGGCGGCCGCTCGGGCTTCGGCCTCGACTGCTCCGCCCTGGTGCAGCTTTCGATGATGATGACGGGCCGCACCGCGCCGCGCGACAGCGACATGCAGGCCGCCGGCCTCGGCGCGCCGATCGAGCGTGCCGCGCTTCGTCGCGGCGACCTCGTCTTCTGGAAGGGCCATGTCGCGATCATGGAAGACGACGCGACCATCATCCACGCCAACGGCCACACGATGAGCGTGGCGCGTGAGGGGCTGGATGCAGCCATCGAGCGCATCGGCTGGCTCTACGAGCAGCCGACCGGCTACCGCCGGCCCTGACGCATATCGGGCCGGCTTCGGCGGGCCTCAATACCCTGCGCTGCGATCAACCAGATGCTCCAGCGGTTTCCCGCTTTCAAGCCGTTCGATCTGTGTTGCGACATGGCGGAAGAGTGCTGCGACATCCGATGCCGCCGAGGCGTGCGGCGTCATGAACACCTTGTCCATCGCCCAGAACGGGCTTTCGAGCGGCAGCGGCTCCTGCTGGAAGACATCCAACGAGGCGCCGTGCAGCGTGCCGTCGTTGAGGGAAGCGACGATATCGGCCTCCACCTGGCTGCCGCCGCGGCCAGCATTGATGAAGACCGGCGCGCCGAACGGTCCCTTGCGGCTGAGGCGGGTGAAGAGCCCGGTATTGTAGATGCCCTTCGTCTCCGGTGTCAGCGGCAGCAGGCCGACGAGGATGTCGGTCCTGCCGAGGAAGGTGTCGAGCCCGGCCTCGTCGAAGATCTCGAAGCCGTCGATCTTGCGGCCGCTCTTCGACCAGCCGATGACGTTGAAGCCGAGCGTCTTCAGCTTGGCGGCGGAATCCTGCCCGAGAACGCCGAAGCCCATGATGCCGATCGTCATGTCCTTCGCTTCCGGCTGAGCGAGTTCGCGCCAGACGCGCTTTTCCCGCTGTGCCTCATAGGCCTGGTGCTGGCGCAGATGCAGGAGGCATTGCATGACCACCCACTCGCTCATGCGCGTCGTCAGCGTCTCGTCGACGAAGCGCACGAGCGGCACCGCGGGCAGGCCTGGCAGCGTCAGCACATGATCGACGCCCGCGCCGCCGGAAAACACCACCTTCAGGTCCTTCGCCCGCGAAAAGAGATCGGCGCCGGGCTTCCAGACCACGGCATAGTCGATGCCGGAGAGGTCGCGGTTGCGGTTTGCCGGATGCTGGAGGTTGATCACCTCGCGGTCCGCAAAGGCGCCTTTCAGCGCAGTGGCGACCTGTTCCTGGTCGAATTTCAGATCGATGATGACGGGGCTTGTCGTCTGCATGCTGGTTCCTGCTGAAGCATTTCAGCCGAAGCAAAATCGCTTCGGCGTCGGACAATGCGTAAAAACAAAGGTTCTACTGACGGATGCTTTCGTTGCGGACCGCTTCGAGATTGAAGGCGGCGGCCATCAGCGCCCTGGTATAGGCCTCGCTTGGCCGTTCGATGATATCCTTCGCCGGTCCCTTTTCCACCACCTGCCCGCCGCGCATGACAATGATGTCGTTGGCGAGCGCGCGCACGACCTTGAGGTCATGGCTGATGAAGAGATAGGCGAGATTGTGTTTTGCCTGCAGGTCACGCAGGAGCTCCACCACCTGCGCCTGCACGCTCATGTCGAGCGCCGAGGTCGGCTCGTCGAGCATGACGAATTCCGGCTTCAGCACCATGGCGCGGGCGATCGCGATGCGCTGGCGCTGGCCGCCGGAGAATTCGTGCGGGTAACGCCAGCGGGTGGCCGGGTCGAGGCCGGTCTCCTCCAGCGCGAAGGCGACGCGGTGGTCGCGCTCGGCCTCGGAAAGCGAGGGTTCGTGAACCTTCAGGCCCTCTGCAACGATATCGGCGACCGACATGCGCGGCGAGAGCGAGCCGAAAGGATCCTGGAAGACGATCTGCATGCGGCGGCGCAGGGGGCGCATCTCGCTGAAGGAGTGTCCGGCAATATCCTGTCCGGCAAAGGCGATGCGGCCCTTCGAGGCGATGAGCCGCGTCAGCGCGAGGCCAAGCGTCGTCTTGCCGGAACCGGACTCGCCCACCACGCCGAGCGTGTGGCCGGCACGCAGCGTGACGTCGATGCCGTCGACCGCCTTTACGTGATCGACGACTCGGCGCAGGAAGCCCGCCTTGATCGGGAACCAGACCTTGACGTCCTCCGCCTCGATGACGACGGGCTGGCTATCGTCGCCCGGGCGGGGCTCGCCCTTCGGCTCGGCGGCGAGCAGGTGGCGGGTATAGGCGTGCTGCGGGTTGGAGAAGATCTCCTCGACGGGGCCGGTCTCGACGATCCTGCCCTTGGTCATCACGCAGACCCGATCGGCGAATTTTCGGACGATGCCGAGGTCGTGGGTGATGAAGAGCATGGACATGCCGTGCTCGACCTTCAGCGATTTCAGGAGTTCCAGGATCTGCGCCTGGACGGTGACGTCGAGCGCGGTGGTCGGCTCGTCGGCGATCAGCAGCTCCGGGCGATTGGCGAGCGCCATGGCGATCATCACGCGCTGGCGCTGGCCGCCGGAAAGCTCATGTGGATAGGCGGCGAGGCGCTTTTCCGGCTCGCGGATGCCGACCTGGTTGAGCAGCTCGAGCGTTTTTGCGCGGGCGGCCGGGCCTTCGATCTCCTGGTGCAGCTTCAGGATCTCGCCGATCTGCCGCTCGATGGAGTGCAGCGGATTGAGCGAGGTCATCGGCTCCTGGAAGATCATCGTGATGTCGTTGCCGCGCACCGCGCGCAGCGCGGCATCGTCGGCCTTCAGCAGGTTCTCGCCGTTGAAATGGATCTCGCCCGAGGGGTGGCTGGCGGCCGGGTAGGGCAGCAGCTTCAGGATCGAATTGGCGGTCACGGACTTGCCGGAGCCGGACTCGCCGACAAGCGCCACGACCTCGCCGCGACGGATGTCGAAGGAAACGCGGTCGACGGCAAGCGAAGTGTTGCCACCCTGGTGGAAGGCGACGGAGAGGTCTCGGACGGACAGGAGGGGTTCGGGAGCGCTCACCGGAAGGTCTTCCTCGGATCAAAGGCGTCACGCGTCGCTTCGCCGACGAAGATCAGCAGCGACAGCATGAGGGACATGACGACGAAGGCGGTCAGGCCGAGCCACGGCGCCTGGAGATTGTTTTTGCCCTGCGCGACCAGTTCACCGAGCGAGGGTGAACCCGGCGGCATGCCGAAGCCCAGGAAGTCGAGCGAGGTGAGCGTTGTGATCGACCCCGACAGAATGAAGGGCAGGAAGGTCAGCGTCGCCACCATCGCGTTCGGCAGGAGGTGCCGGTACATGATCGTCGCATTGCCGACGCCGAGCGCGCGGGCGGCCCGCACATATTCGAAGTTGCGGGCGCGCAGGAACTCCGCGCGCACCACGCCGACGAAGCCGACCCAGGAGAAGAGCAGCATGATGCCGAGCAGGATCCAGAAGCCGGGCGGCAGGATCGCGGCGATGATGAGCAGGATATAGAGCACCGGCATCGAGGACCAGATCTCGATGAAGCGCTGCATCAGAAGGTCCGTCCAGCCGCCGAAATAGCCCTGCACCGCACCGGCCGTCACGCCGACGATGGCTGAGGCGATGGTGAGAGCCAGGCCGAACAGCACGGAGATGCGGAAACCGTAGATGACGCGGGCGAGCACGTCGCGCGCCTGATCGTCGGTGCCGAGCCAGTTGAGGTTGGCGAGCGTACAGTTCGGGTCGCCGGCGCCACCTGGATAACCGGCGCAGCGCTCCTCGCCGGACATCAGCCAGAAGGGTTTCGTCGGCGCGGAATGGGGGATGTTGGAGTTCGTCGTGTTGTAGGAATAGCGGATCGGCGGCCAGATCATCCAGCCGTTGGCGTTGATCTCTTCCGTGATGAAATCCGAGCGATAGTCCGTCTCGGCGAGGAACCCGCCGAACTTCTCCTCCGGATAGTCGACAAGGACGGGAACGAGGATCTCGCCCTTATAGGAGGCGAGGACCGGCCGGTCGTTGGCGATGAACTCGGCGAACAGGCTGAGCACGAAGATGACGAGGAAGATCCACAGCGACCAGTAGCCGCGGCGGTTCGCCTTGAAATTCTCCCAGCGACGCAGGTTCGTCGGGTTCAACAGGCCCTTCTTCGGCGGGGCGACCGGTGCTGTTTCCGTGACGGCGCTCATCACACGTCCCTCCGCTCGAAATCGATGCGCGGATCGACCCAGGTATAGATGAGGTCGGAGACGAGGCTGACGAGGAGACCCATCAGCGAGAAGATGAAGAGCGTCGCGAAGACGATCGGATAGTCGCGCCGGACGATGGAATCATAGCCGAGGCGACCGAGGCCATCGAGCGAGAAGATGTATTCGATGAGCAGCGAGCCGGTGAAGAAGGCCGAGATGAAGGCTCCCGGAAAGCCGGCGATGATGATCAGCATGGCATTGCGGAAGACGTGGCCGTAGAGCACTTGCCGCTCGGTCAGGCCCTTGGCGCGCGCGGTGGTGACGTATTGCTTCTTGATCTCGTCGATGAACGAATTCTTCGTCAGAAGCGTCGTCGTGGCGAAGGCGGAGAGCAACAGCGTGATCAGCGGCAGCGTCATGTGCCACATGTAATCGAGCGGCTTCTGCCACCAGGCGAGGCTGTCGAAATTGTCCGAGACGATGCCGCGCAACGGGAACCAGTCGAGGAACGAGCCGCCGGCAAAGACCACGATCAGGAGGATGCCGAAGAGGAAGCTCGGCACGGCGTAACCGACGATGATAATGCCCGAGGTCCAGACGTCGAAGGCCGAACCGTCCTTCACGGCCTTGTGGATGCCGAGCGGAATGGAGATGGCATAGGAGAAGACGAGAATCCACACGCCGAGCGAGATGGAGACCGGCATCTTCTGGGCGATCAGATCGATCACCGAGGTGTTGCGGAAGAAGCTCTCGCCGAAATCGAAGCGCAGATAGTCCCACATCATGGTGAAGAAGCGTTCGAGCGGCGGCTTGTCGAAACCGAACTGCTTCTCCAGCTTGGCGATGAATTCCGGATCGAGGCCGCGTGCACCGCGATAGGCGCTGTCCTGACCGATATTCTGCAGGTCGCCGCCGCTGCCGGAGAGGCGGTCGCCGGAACTCTGGCTGGTGAGGTCGGAAATCACCTGCTCGACAGGGCCGCCCGGGGCGAACTGCACGATCGCGAAGGAAATCGCCATGATGCCGAAGATCGTCGGGATCATCAGCAGGAGGCGGCGAAGGATATACGCGCCCATCAGCAGCTACCCATCGCAGCCTGTCGTCCGTCTTCTTGTTTTGGCGCAGTCCAGTCGGTCAAGCCCAACCCTTCCGTTCTGCCGCCGCTGTCCGCGGCGGTGATTCGTCATCGCTATATGGAGCCGAGGACGCCGCATGGCGCAAGCCCCGGCTCATTTCACGGCATTCTTCGACCACCAGACATCCGGGAAACCAAGGCTGTAATAGGGCAGCTCCGCCGGGCGGGCGAGGTGGTTCCAATAGGCGACCTGTTGGGATTTCGAATAGAACATCGGCACCAGATAGTGATGGGCGAGCAGGACGCGGTCGAGCGCATGGGTCGTCGCCACGAGCTCCGCACGGTTCGGTGCGAAGATGATGCGGCGGATCAGCTCGTCGATCGCGGGATCGGCGATGCCGGCATAGTTTTTCGAGCCCTGCCGGTCGACGGAGGCAGAGCCCCAGTAGTCGCTCTGCTCGTTGCCCGGCACCAGCGTCTGCGCCCAGATGCCATAGATCATGTCATAGTCGAAGGCACGCACGCGGTTGGTGTATTGCGAGGCGTCCACCGTGCGGATGCGGGCGTCGATGCCGATGTCGTTGAGGCTCTTGACGTAGGGCAGGACCGTGCGTTCCTGCGAGGGGTTGGAGAGCAGGATCTCGATGCCGAACGGCTCGCCCGTCTTGATGTTCGTCATCTTCCGGTTCTTGAGCTCGTAACCCGCCTCCTTGAAGAGCGTCATGGCCTTGCGCAGGTTCTCGCGCGTTTTCTTCGGGTCGCCGGCGACGGGATTGGTGTAGGGCGTGGTGAAGACGGAAGCGGGGACCTTGTCCTTCAGCTCTTCGAGGATCTCCTTTTCGCGCCCTTCCGGCAGGCCGGAGGAGGCAAGCTCGGTGCCCCAAAAGTAGCTGTCGATGCGGTTGAGCCTGCCGAAGGAGAGATTGCGGTTGAGCGTCTCGAAATCATAGGCGTAGTTCAGTGCCTCGCGCACACGCTGGTCCTTGAACCGTTCCCGGCGCAGGTTCGGCACGTAGGCCTGCATGATGCCGACGGCGCGCAGCGGATTTTCGATCTCCTCGCGCACGATGCGGCCATCCTTCACGGCTGGAAAATCATAGGCCGTCATCCAGTGGCTGGAGCTGTTGTCGCGATAGAAGTCGACATTGCCGGCGCGAAAGGCCTCGAACTCGACATTCCGGTCGCCGAAGAACGTATAGCTGATCACGCCGAAATTGTTCTGGCCGACATTCACGTTGAGGTCCTTGGCCCAATAGTCGTCGCGCAGTTCGAAGCGGATCGAGCCACCTGCCTGGAAGGATGCGATCCTGTAGGGGCCCGAGCCCATGACCGGCTCCAGGGTCGTGCGGCTGATATCGCGCTTGTTGCCCTTGGCGTCGGTTCCTTCCCACCAGTGCTTCGGCACGATCGGGAACTGGCCGAGAATGTTGGGAAGCTCCTTGTTGTTCTTCTCGTCGAAGCGGAAGGTGACATCGCGCTCGCCGGTCTTTTCCGCGGAAACCACATGGCGGTAGTAGTTGGAAAGAAGCGGATTGTGTTCCTTCGACTTGTCGAAGGAGAAGATCACGTCCTCGGGCGTTACCGGCTGGCCATCGGCCCACTTCGCCTCCGGGCGCAGGCGGAAGGTGGTGTAGGCGATGTCGTCAGGATAGGAGACCGCCTCGGCGAGCAGGCCGTAGGAGGCGGTGATCTCGTCGTCGGCGGATTTCAGCAACGTGTCGAAGACGAGGGAGGTGACGCCTGTCGCAGCCTCGCCCTTCGAGAGAACGGGATTGAAGGTGTCGAATGTGCCGGTTTCGGACATTTTCAGCTCGCCGCCCTTCGGCGCATCCGGATTGACATAGTCGAAGCGTTCAAAGCCGTTCGGACGCTTCAATTCGCCGATCGTCGAGATACCCGTGCGCCAGACGGGCTCCTTTGCCTCCTGGGCCCTTGCACCGGTCGCGGCCGCCAGCGACAGGGCGAGGGCGATGGTGAACACGATTTTCCCGGAGGCTGCCTGCATGCCAAAATCCCTTTCGTTTCGTTTGCCGAAGCGTGAACCAGAGAATAGGCAAAATCCGGGCAAATGACAGGCCTGCCATGAAAGCGGCGGTTTTTGGCGTGCCTATTCCGGGCAACGATTCACTTCCGCGAAAGGATGATCCTTTAACCTTTCGTCAGCGATTGCGATTTTCAGACCGGACGACGCCTGTGCATTCCATGCTTTCCCGATTGACCACCTGCCTCCTCGCCGCCGGCCTTGCGCTGACCGCGCTTGCCGGGCCGCTTGCCGCCGAGGAGCGGCCGGCCAAGGAACTGTTCGGCGCAAAGCGCCTGCCGGCCAAGATGGCGGCGAGCCCCTATGGTTCCTATGCCAAGGGCTGCATCGCCGGTGCAGTGGCGATCCCGACGGACGGCCCGTCCTGGCAGGCCATGCGCCTGTCGCGCAACCGGCGCTGGGGTCATCCCGACATGATTGCGCTCATCGAGCAGTTTTCGCAGGATGCGCAGAAGCTCGGCTGGCCGGGACTGCTGCTTGGCGATATCTCCCAGCCGCGCGGCGGGCCGATGCTGTCGGGCCATGCCTCCCACCAGGTCGGGCTGGATGCCGACATCTGGTTCACGCCCATGCCGGACCAACGGCTTTCGGCCGAAGAGCGTGAAAAGCTGCCCTTCACCTCCATGCTCGACAAGAGCAAGTTCCTGACGGTCGATTCGCGTCGCTGGACCTCGACCCATGCCCGCCTCGTCATGAAGGCGGCAAGCTACCCGCAGGTCGATCGCGTCTTCGTCAATCCGGCCATCAAGAAGAAGCTGTGCGAGACCTGGCAGGGCGATCGTTCCCTGCTCGGCAAGGTGCGGCCGATCTACGGCCATGACGAGCACTTCCATATCCGCATCAAATGCCCGGAAGGGGCTGCCGGCTGCAAGCCGCAGGCGCGCGTTCCGGCCGGCGATGGCTGCGACCAGTCGCTCGCCTGGTGGTTCACCAAGGAGCCGTGGGCAAAGCCGACGCCGAAGAAGGACGCCAAGCCCGTCAAGCCACGCTATGTCAAGCTCTCCGACCTGCCGAATGCCTGCAGCACGGTGCTGGCCAGCGCTTCACCGACCTCCGAGCAGGAGGTGACCTATCGAGGCAATGGCGGCGTTTCCTCCACCGCACTCGCCTTCTCCGGCGGTGGCGAGAGCGCCGGCCGCACGATCGAATCGGTGATCGCCGCCGACACGATGCTTCCGGCCATCGTGCCGATCCCGATCCCGCGGCCGCTTCAGTAAGGTGCCGGCAGGCGGATAAGGGGCGTGTCGGGTCGGGCTTTTCAACCCGCCGCCGCTTTTGTATAAGGCGTTCAAATCGATTTAAAATCGCAGGGAACGCCCATGTCGCGCCAGAAATGCATCGCGCTCATCGCGCATGACGAAAAGAAGGACGACATGGCAGCCTTTGCGCTGCAGAACGAGAGGGTGCTGGCGCAGGCGAAAATCGTCGCAACCGGTACGACGGGCGGCAGGGTGCTGGAGGCTTGCCCGGGTCTCGACGTCACCCGTCTCAAGAGCGGCCCGCTCGGCGGCGATCAGCAGATCGGTGCGCTGATCGCGACGGGCGAGGTCGATCTGCTCATCTTCTTCGTCGATCCATTGACCCCCATGCCGCACGACGTCGATGTCAAGGCGCTGATGCGGCTCGCCATCGTCTACGACATTCCGACGGCGCTGAACCGTGCGACGGCGGAACATCTGCTCGACTTTGCCGCCGTTTGACGGCACGTTCACCGGAAACGACCTCCACGCGAAATGAACGGGACAGCCTGATGGTGCGGCCGAACGATACCGAAACGAACTTCCCCTTTCCCATCCTGATCGGGGATATCGGCGGCACCAATGCGCGTTTTGCGTTGCTGGTCGATGCCTTCGCCGAGCCGAAGCAGTTTCCGATCGTCCAGACGGCCAATTTCAAGAATATCGACGACGCGCTCCAGCAATGCATCCTCGACACGAGTTCGGTGCAGCCGCGTTCGGCCATTCTGGCGCTTGCAGGCCCCATCGAGGGCGACGAAGTGCCGCTGACCAATTGCCCCTGGGTGGTGCGCCCGCGCGACATGATCGCCAATCTCGGCTTCGACGACGTGCTGCTCGTCAACGATTTCGAGGCGCAGGCGCTTGCCATCGCCTCGCTCGGTGAGGGGGACCGCGAGAAGATCGGCCCCGGCGTCGAGCGGCAGGCCGCCTCACGTGTCGTACTCGGTCCCGGCACGGGGCTCGGCGTTGCCGGGCTCGTCTATGCGCGCCACAGCTGGATCCCGGTGCCGGGAGAGGGCGGCCATGTCGATGTCGGCCCGCGCAGCGAGCGCGACCACCAGATCTGGCCCTTTCTCGAGCCCATCGAAGGCCGCATTTCCGCCGAGCAGCTCCTGTGCGGCCGCGGCATCATGAACATCTACCGCGCCGTCTCGGCGGCCGACGGCGTCGATGCTCCGCTCGAAACCCCGGCAGACGTCACGTCCAGGGCGCTGGCGCAGGAGGATCGCGCGGCGATCGAGACCGTCTCGCTGTTTTCCACCTATCTCGGCCGCGTCGCCGGTGACATGGCGATGATCTTCATGGCCAAGGGCGGCGTGTTCCTCGCCGGCGGCATCTCGCAGAAGATCCTGCCGGCGCTGCGTGGACCGGAGTTCCGCGCCGCTTTCGAGGACAAGGCGCCGCACAGCGCGCTTCTGAAGACGATCCCGACCTATGTGGTCACCCATCCGGTCGCAGCCCTTGCCGGTCTTGCCGCCTTTGCGCGCATGCCCGACCGCTTTGGTGTTGCAACCGAGGGACGCCACTGGAAAAGGTGAAGCCTCCGCCGGCGCTTCGCTGCGCCGCGGACTCGCCAAAGAGGGACCGAGCCCCTATAGAGCGGGTCCAGCGCGGCACATCCTCCCGGTGCCGCAGGATCGTGCAGGATCGTGCAGGAAAGTCAGTTTATTGGCCGATAAGAGTCGAACCGAGCGCCCACACGTCAGCTCCGACACCGTCGCCACCGTGCTCAAGCGCATCATCGCCGAAAACGGCCGCGAGCACGTCCGCGGCTATGTCCTGGCCATCCTCTGCCTCGCCATCGTTGCCGGTACGACGGGCTTTACCGCCTGGATCATGGAATCGGTGGTCAACGAGGCCTTCGCGAACAAGCGCGCCGACCTCGTCGCCCTCATCTGCGGCTCGATCTTCATCGCCTTCGTGCTGCGCGGCTTTGCCACCTACTACCAGGCTGTCATCCTGTCGAAGATCGGCAACAATATCGTCGCCCGCTACCAGCGGCGGCTCTACTCGCACCTGATGGCGCTGAGCGTCGGCTACTTCAACGAATCGCGCTCGGCCTATCTCGCCGCCCAGATCAGCCAGAACGTTACCGGCATCCGCGACGTCCTGAACATGACGGTGACCTCGGTCGCGCGTGATTTCCTGACGCTCGTCGCCCTCATCGGCGTGATGATCTCCAAGGACTGGCTGCTGACGCTGATCGTCTTCGTCGTCGCCCCGCCGCTCCTGATCGGCCTGCGCTACGTTTCTAGGCGCCTGCGCAGCGCCACGCGCGAATCCGTCGAGCTCAACAGCCATGTGCTCGGCGCCATGCAGGAGACGATCCAGGGCATCGCCATCGTCAAGGCCTTCACCATGGAGGCGCAGCTGAAGACCAAGGTCGAGGGCATCATCGAGAGGGCCGAAAGCCGCTCCAACCGCATCGCGCGGTTGACCGAGCGCACCGCGCCGATGACCGAAACCTTTGCGGGTGCAGCGATTGCCGGCGTGCTCGCCTATGCGGCCTACCGCTCGATCTACGGCGGCGTGCTGCCGGGCGCCTTCTTCTCCTTCGTCACGGCGCTGCTGATGGCCTACGACCCGGCAAAGCGCCTCGCCCGCCTGCAGGTCTCGCTGGAGCGCGCGGTCGTCAATGCGCGCATGATCTACGAGGTGCTCGACCTGAAGCCTCGGCAGGCCGACCGGCCGGATGCAAAGCCGCTCGCCGTTTCCAATGCCACGATCACCTTCCGGGGCGTGCGTTTCGGCTATTCGGAAAACGAGGCGATCCTCAAGGATGTCAGCTTCACCGCCGAGGGCGGCCGCACGACGGCGCTTGTCGGGCCGTCCGGCGCCGGCAAGTCGACGGTCATCAACCTCATTCCGCGCTTCTACGATCCGGAAGTGGGGGAGATCCTCATCGACGGGCAGGACATCGCCCATGTGACGAAACAGTCGCTGCGCAACGCCATCGCCTACGTCTCGCAGCAGCCTTATCTCTTCGAGGGCACGATCCGCGACAATATCCGCTATGGCCGCCCCGATGCGACGGATGCGGAGATCGAGGAGGCGGCGCGCCATGCCTATGCGCATGACTTCATCCTCGCCCAGCCGCTCGGCTATGACACGCCCGTCGGCGAGAACGGCGTGACGTTGTCCGGCGGCCAGCGCCAGCGGCTGTCGATCGCCCGCGCGCTGGTGCGGGGTGCGCCGATTCTCCTGCTCGACGAGGCGACCTCGGCGCTCGATACGGAATCCGAGCAGGCCGTGCAGAAGGCGCTCGACGAGGCGATGAGCGGGCGTACCGTCGTCGTCATCGCGCACCGGCTCTCCACCGTCGTGCGGGCGGACAAGATCATCGTGATGCAGGCCGGCACGGTTGCCGAAGAGGGCACGCATGAGGCGCTTGCGAGCCGGGAGAACGGTCTCTACGCTCGTCTCAACAGCCTCCAGGCGCCCGCCGCCGGCAGCACGGGCAAATAGGTGGCTCTACGGCGGGCGACCGTGCGGAAAGACAGGAAACCGGAGTGCGCCGGCACTTCGCAGAAGGGACGGAACGGGACATGAGCGGCAACGCAATGAAGCTGGTCGTCGTGGGGGCTGCGGGCCGCATGGGCCAGACGCTGATCCGCACGATCCATGCGATCGAGGGGGCCGAGGTCTTTGCGGCGGTCGAGCGCGAAGGCTCGCCCTTCGTCGGCCGTGATGCGGGGGAACTGGCCGGCCTGGGGCCGATCGGCGTTCCCGTCACCGACAAGCCGCTTGAAGCCTTCGTCGCGGCAGAGGGCGTTCTGGATTTCACGGCGCCCGCCGCAACGATCGAATTTGCCGGCCTCGCCGCGCAGGCGCGCATCGTGCATGTCGTCGGCACGACCGGTTGCTCGCCGGCCGACGACGAGAAGATCAAGGCCGCCGCTCGCCACGCCCGCATTGTCAAGTCGGGCAATATGAGCCTCGGCGTCAACCTGCTCGGCGTGCTCACCGAAACGGCTGCACGAGCGCTCGGCCCTGCCGACTGGGACATCGAGGTGCTGGAAATGCACCACAAGCACAAGGTCGATGCGCCCTCGGGCACCGCGCTGCTGCTCGGCGATGCCGCCGCCAAGGGACGCGGCATCGCGCTTGCCGACCATTCGGTGCGTGTGCGCGATGGCCACACCGGCCCGCGCCCCGCCGGCTCGATCGGCTTTGCCACGCTCCGCGGCGGCTCGGTCATCGGCGAGCATTCGGTGATGCTGGCCGGCGAGGGCGAGATCGTGACCCTGTCGCACAGCGCGACGGATCGCGCGATCTTCGCACGCGGCGCCGTGCAGGCGGCGCTCTGGGCGCGTGACAGGAAGCCCGGCCTCTATTCCATGCTCGACGTGCTCGGGCTCAACTGATCCTTTCTTTCGTTTTCGCATCGTTCCGGACGCCGGTATCCACGTTTCGAAGCGTTGCTAACCCCCAGGAGACAGACATATGAGCGGAACCCTCGTCCTCGTTCGCCACGGCCAGAGCGAATGGAACCTGAAGAACCTCTTCACCGGCTGGCGCGATCCGGACCTGACGGCACTTGGCATCGAGGAAGCCAAGGCCGGCGGCAAGGCGATTGCCGAGACGGGCATCAAGTTCGATATCGCGTTCACGTCCGATCTTACCCGCGCCCAGAAGACGCTGTCGCTCATCCTCGACGAGATCGGCCAGCAGGGTCTGGAAACGATTCGCGACCAGGCGCTGAACGAGCGCGACTATGGCGACCTGTCTGGCCTCAACAAGGACGATGCGCGCGAAAAATGGGGTGAGGAGCAGGTGCATATCTGGCGCCGTTCCTATGACGTGCCGCCGCCGGGCGGCGAGAGCCTGCGCGACACCGGCGCCCGCGTCTGGCCTTACTACCTCACGGAAATCCTGCCCCGCGTGCTGCGCGGTGAAAAGGTGCTCGTCGCCGCGCACGGCAACTCGCTGCGTTCGCTGGTGATGGTGCTCGACAAGCTTTCCAAGGAAGAGATCCTGAAGCTCAACCTCGCCACCGGTGTGCCGATGGTCTACGTGCTGAACGCGGATTCGACGGTGAAGTCGAAGGACGTGCTCGGAGACATGTCCGGCGCGCATTGAGCGCTAACCCAAGCGGGTGTGGCCCAAGCCCCTCATCCGCCTACCGGCACCTTCTCCCCGCAAGCGGGGAGAAGGGACACGTGGCCAAGCCTTGGAACATTAAAGAAGAGGGTGCGTCATACCCCTTCTCCCCGCTTGCGGGAGAAGGTCGCGGCAGCGGGATGAGGGGCAGTCGCTCCGCCATTCAGGCCTTGCCCGATTCCCAGCCGAGCATTGCGCGCTTGCGCGTCAGGCCCCAGTGGTAGCCCGTCAGCGCCCCGCTCTTGCCGAGTGCCCGGTGGCAGGGCACGACGAAGGAGATGGGGTTGCGGCCGACGGCGGCGCCGACGGCGCGTGAGGCGGTCGGCTGGCCGAGCTTTTCGGCGATCGACGAATAGGTGACGGCGCAGCCCATCGGGATGCGCAGCAAGGCTTCCCAGACGCGCACCTGGAAATCCGAGCCGATCAGCACGACGCGGAGCGGCGCCTTCGGATCCCAGCGCTTCGGATCGAAGATGCGTTCCGCATAGGCGGCGGTCGCTTCGCAATCTTCCACATAGTGCGCATTCGGCCAGCGCGAGGACATGTCCTCGAAGGCGTCCATGCCGTCGGCCTCGTCGGTGAAGGCAAGGCCGGCAAGACCGCGATCGGTGATCATGACGAGCGCTCCGCCGAAGGGCGAGGCGTGCAGGCCGTAGCGGATTGTCAGACCAGCGCCGCGCGCCTTCCATTCGCCCGGCGACATCGCCTCATGCGTGACGAAGAGGTCGTGCAGGCGGCCGGGGCCGGAAAGACCGACCTCGAAACTCGTCTCCAGCAGCGGAAGCTCCTCCTGGCGGAGCAGTCGCTTGGCATGGTCGAGCGTCACCGCTTGCAGGAAGGCCTTTGGCGAAAGGCCGGCCCAGCGGGTAAAGGTCTTCTGCAGCTGCGTCGGCGACTGGTCGAGCCGGCCGGCGATCTCCTCGAGGCCCGGCTGTTCGCGGTAATCCTCGGTAATGAGCTCGATGACCCGGCGCACGGTCGAATAGTCGTCGCCCTCGGGCGTGATGTCGGTCTGCAGGCTTGCGGCAATGTTCATCGTTCTTCTCCTGTATCGCCAGAAAAGCACGCCCTTGGCGTGCCCGCCACCCGATTCCTGCGACCAGACGACTGGAGTGAAGACATGCGGGCGGTTTGCGCCTGCAACCGGTTGGAACGTTATGGTCAGTAGCCGCGCTTGACGCGGGCGAGCGCGCCGGAAAAGGCCGAGGCAAAACGCTCGCGGTCGTCGAGCGGCAGGAAGGTGCCGACGTCTGTCTCGCGGCCGTTGCCGCGCACATGCATCGCGGTGATGCCGATCTTCGCCTTGCGCGAGACGAGGAAGCGCGCCCAGAGCGGATTGAAGGCATGTTCGGTCTCGCGGCCTGACGGGCTTATCTTGCGGATCGAGATGTTGGTGCGCGAGAGCGAGACCACTTCGCGGGCCTTCGCCGCCCGGTTGTTCAGCCAGAAGGCGCCGAAGAGCACGAGAAAGTCGAGGCCGAAGAACAGGACAACCGGCCAGGCGCCGGAGATCATGAAAACGGCCATGTGGGCGAAGCTGAGTGCGCCGGCGATGATGAAGAAGATGCGGTGGCCGTTGCGCCCGAGCGACCGGTAGGGGTGCAGTTCGGCGGAAAAGACCGGCAGGTCGTTCATCGTGAGGTCGGCGTTGCCTTGCGTCATGGGGCATGACTATAAGCAAGTCGCGCGGAACTGTGTAGCGGTTTTGCCGGACGGCATGCGTCCTGCGGGAGCACCATGGAAAACGGAACGATCAAGAAGAAAGCAGCGCCGCGGCGCAAGACGCCGGCCCGGCCGAAGAGCCTCTATTCGCAGGATGAGCTGAAGGAGATCTTTCGACGCTTCTCCATCCAGCGGCCGGAGCCGAAGGGTGAGCTGGAGCACGTCAATCCCTTCACGCTGGTCGTTGCCGTGGCGCTGTCCGCCCAGGCGACGGATGCAGGCGTGAACAAGGCGACGCGCGCGCTCTTCAAGGTCGCCGACACGCCGGAAAAGATGCTGGCGCTCGGCGAGGAAAAGGTCCGCGACTACATCAAGACGATCGGGCTCTATCGCAACAAGGCGAAGAACGTCATCGCCCTCAGCCAGATGCTTGTCGACCGGTTTGGCAGCGAGGTTCCGCGCACCCGCGAGGAGCTGATCATGTTGCCCGGCGTCGGGCGCAAGACGGCGAACGTGGTGCTGTCCATGGCGTTCGGCCAGGCGACAATGGCGGTCGATACGCATATCTTCCGCATCGCCAATCGCCTTCGACTGGCACCGGGAAAAACACCCGACGAGGTGGAGGACAAGCTGATCCGCCTCATTCCGGACGAGTATCTCTACCACGCGCATCACTGGCTGATCCTGCACGGGCGATACTGTTGCAAGGCGCGCAAGCCGGAATGCGAGCACTGCGTGATTGCAGATCTCTGTCGCTCGCCGGAAAAGACCTGCGACGTGCCGGCGCCCCTCGTGGAGTTGCCGCCGCAGCTCTTCGGCCCTACGCCCTGAGCCCGTCCAGCAGGCTGGCGATCGCCGCCTCATAGGTTTTTCGGTCGGCACCCGTCTCGATGGCGATCGCCGCCCGGTCGAAGGCGGCGGAGATGAGGTCGGTCAGGGCCTGAAGCCTTGCTGCGTCCACATCCTTGCCGAGCAGGTCGGAAAGCCCGACCCTCAATGTGCTCTCCGCATTGTCCCTGTCGATCGCGCCGGTGCTTTCGAAGCCGAGTACGGCGGGCGCCTCGAGCAGCAGAAGGCGCGTGCGGCCGGGCTCCGCCATGGCGTCGAAATAGGCGGTCGCGCCTGATAGCAGCGCGTCGCGCGGCGAGCCGGAGGGTAGCGAGACCCTTTCGATATGAGCGGCAACTGCCTCCGCTTCCCGCTCCAGCGTCGCGCGGAGCAGGGCCTTCTTGTCCTCGAAATGGTGGTAGAGCGCGCCGCGCGTCACTCCGGCCTCCGCCACGATGTCGGGCGTCGCCGTCTCCGCATAACCCTTCTCCACGAAAAGCCGCCGGGCTGCTTCGATCAGCGCCAGGCGCGTCGCCTCGGTGCGTTCTTTGTTGCTGCGCGCCATTTTTTCTCCTTTACATGCAAACAGAATGTATGTTAATTGACGGAAACATACAGATTGTATGTTTAATTAGACGGCGAATCCAGTGAAATCCATAAGGCGGTTGGCCGTCGCGACACGAAAAACGGAACCAGGAGAAGCCCGATGAAAACGATCAGTTACTATCCGGTGATCATGACCAACGACGTCGCCGGCACGGCCGCCTTCTATGAAAAGCACTTCCGCTTCGAAGCCCTCTTCGACAGTGGCTGGTATGTCCACCTCCAGTCGCGCGAGGATGAGAAGGTTACGCTTGCGGTACTCGACGGCAGCCATGAGACGATCCCGGCCATCGGCCGCGGCAGGGTTTCCGGCATGCTGCTGAACTTCGAAGTGGAGGATGTCGATGCGGTCTATGCGGACCTGCGCGCCGCCGGGCTGCCCATCCTGCTCGATATTCGCGATGAGGATTTCGGCCAGCGCCACTTCATCACTGCCGATCCCAACGGCATGCTCATCGACGTGATCAAGCCGATCCCGCCGAAGGGCGATTATGTCGCGCTGTACGAGACGTCAGCCCTGCCGCAGTGAGAAGCCCGGATCCTTGCCGCTCAGCGCCTTGTGGAGATGCACCATGAGGCCGGCGGCAAAGAGGGGCGTCAGGAGATTGACGATCGGGATCGCCAGGAACGCGGCGATCAGGAGGCCGGCGATCAACACCGTCGAGGCGTGCTTGGCCCGGAACAGGCGCGCCTCTGCCGGTGTCCGGTGGCGCATGGCCGCGAATTCGAAGAACTCCCGGCCGAGCAGGTAGCCGTTGACCAGGAAGAAGGCGACGAGGTTGATGCCCGGGATGAACAGCAGGAAAAGCGCGAAAAGGTTGCCGAGGATGACGATGCCGAGGAACTTGATCGAGCCGGCAATCGCCTGGCCGAGCGGCAGTGCCTGCCCGGGCGGCTGTCCGGGATAGTCGCGTTTCTCGATCACCTCGGCGACGTCGTCGAGGAAGAAGCCGGCGATGATCGCCGTCACCGGCGCAAGCAGAAGAGCAAGGCCGAGCGCCAGGCCGATGCTGGCGAGGATGCCGAAGACGAAGGTGAGCCAGCCCGCCCATTCCGGCAGGTCGGGCATCATCATGCCCTGCAGAAAGGGCCAGGCGAAGGCGATGAAGGTTTCCCTGAGGCCGAACCACAGGACGATGAGCGCGAGCAGGGTGAGCCCGATGACTTTCCAGAAGACGCCCCGCGTCTCGGGAGCGAAGAGATTGGCAAGCGAAAGGCGGGCGGCGTCGAGGATCATCGAAAACTCCTGTTCGCCCCGCATGTAGGGTATGGAAAAGCAGCCGGCAAGGCAGGAGGTCGGGTCCGTCCATTAAGCCTGCGTTAAACGACCGCTCCTAAACTTTTGCGCACCCGCACGAAGCCGTGCCGCCGAAGACTATCAGGGAACTGTCATGCGTAATGTCCGGATCAGCAGGCTCCTGCCCGCGCTCTTCGTCCTCATGGTCGTGCTGGGCGCCCTGCAAGGCGTCGTCGCCTTCCGCTCCCTTTCGGCGATGACCGGCCATATCGAGCGTATCGGCGCCGAGCGCATGCCCGAGATGAGCCGCATCCTCCAGCTCAGCCACGCCTTCTCCGAGCTCAACGCGACCTATTCCGAACACTTGCTCTCGATGGATCCCGACGAGATCGGCCGTATCGAGGCGCGCATCAAGGAGCGCGCCGATGCCTTTGCCGGCATGGTGGATAGTTATGGCGCGGCCAACAGCGGCGATGCGGCCGCCGTCGCGGAAATCGACGGCATCAAGGCGACCTTGAAAACCTATCTCGACGATGCGGCAAAGCTCATCCAGTTCTCGGCCATTGCCGCCAAGGGTCCGGCGCTGGAAGTCTACAAGGGGCCGATGCAGGCGAGCGCCGATGCGATCAGCGCTTCGTTGAACGACCTCGTCGCCAGCACCCAGAAGGTGACGGACGAGACGATCCTTTCGGCGCGCGGCGAGGAAGGCTCGGCCTTCGCGCTCACCTGGGCTTCGCTAGTCATCTCCATGGGCCTGGCGCTTGCCGCGGTCGTCCTCGTCAACCGCCGCGTCGTCAGACCGCTCAACGGTCTTGCCGGCGCAATGAAGAAGCTGGCGGCCGGTGACGCCGCCGTCACCATCCCGCATGCCGACCGCAGGGACGAGATCGGCGAGATGGCCGGCACCGTCGCCGTCTTCCGCGACAATGCGGCCGAGCGCCAGCGCCTCGAACGTCAGGGCGACGACGATCGTCGCCGCGCCGAGGGCGAGCGCCAGGCGCGCGAAGCAGAGCGCACCCGCGACAGCGGCCGTGTGCAGGAGGCCGTCGCCAGCCTTGCCGAAGCGCTCGGCAGGCTTGCGGGCGGCGACATGACCTGCCGTATCGAAAAACCCTTCGACGGCGATCTCGACCGGCTGCGCGAGGATTTTAACGCCTCCGTCTCACGCCTCAGCGATGCGCTGCGCGAGGTCGGCGAGAATGCCCGCGCGATCGACGCCGGCGCCAGCCAGATCCGCGTCGCCGCTGACGATCTGTCGCGCCGCACCGAGCAGCAGGCTGCCTCCGTCGAGGAAACCGCCGCCGCGCTCGAAGAGATCACCACCACCGTGAAGGATTCCACCCGGCGGGCGGAGGAGGCGGGCCAGCTCGTCGCACGCACCCGCACGGGCGCTGAAAAATCCGGCGACATTGTGCGCCGCGCCGTTTCGGCCATGCAGGAGATCGAAAAGTCCTCCAGCGAGATCACCAGCATCATCGGTGTCATCGACGAGATCGCCTTCCAGACCAATCTCCTTGCCCTCAATGCGGGTGTGGAAGCGGCCCGGGCAGGCGAGGCGGGCAAGGGCTTTGCCGTCGTCGCGCAGGAAGTGCGTGAACTCGCCCAGCGCTCGGCCAAGGCCGCCAAGGAGATCAAGGCACTGATCACGACTTCGGGCGAGCAGGTGCGCTCCGGCGTCTCCCTCGTCGGCGATACGGGCCGCGCACTGCAGGCGATCGTCACCGAGGTGCAGGAGATCAACGGCCACGTCCAGGCGATCGTCGAGGCGGCGCGTGAACAGTCGTCCGGCCTTCAGGAGATCAATACCGCCGTCAATGCGATGGACCAGGGCACGCAGAAGAACGCCGCCATGGTGGAGGAGACGACCGCCGCAAGCCATGGCCTCGCCTCCGAGGTGCAGGCGCTCAACGCGCTGATCGGCCGTTTCAATGTCGGCGGCAGCGCCGCCGCCGGCCGCACCGTGCATGCCCCGCATCTGCATGTCGTGCCGTCGTCGACGCCTGCATCGCCCCCGGTTTCACCGACGGTGGCGTCCATCATGGCTCCGAAACTCGCCCGCAAGTCGCCAGGCCAATGGAACGTCAAGCCCGCCAACAGCGTATCGCGCCCCGTCACCTCTCCGGCCCTCGCGCTCAGCGAAAAGCTGGCAGGCGCCCTTGGCGTGCGGCAGGACAAGGGGAATGACGGGGACTGGGAAGAGTTTTGACGAAAACCGGGTGGTCGGCGGGGCGCTTCGACCCGGCAGGCTCTTTCGCGAGATAGATCATCCCTTCAGCAGAGCCGGCGCGGCGGCCGAACCTGTGTTCGGGCCTTGAGGCGCCATGCTCAGCCTCGCTGCTCCCGCAAGAACGTCATCAGAGATCGGCCGGCATCGAGGATGTGGGCGCGGGTGAGCCGCGAGGCGAGATCCGCATCACCCTGTTCGCAGGCGGCAAGGATCGCCTCATGTTCGCGTCCGGCACGCGGCACCCCGTTGGTGAAGGTCAGCTGGGCACGCAGATACCGGTCGATGCGGTCGAGCGAGGAGCGCACGTTCTGCAGATAATACGGCCGGCGCGAAGCCTCATAGAGACTGTAGTGGAAGTTGCGGTTGACCTCGCCCCAGCGGTGCGGATCGGTCTCCCGGTCGAATTCGTTGCAGTAACCCCGTGCCTTTTCCAGCGTCTCCCGGTCGAGGTTGGGCACGGCGAGGCGGATGACCTCCGCCTCGATCAGTGCGCGGAACTCGAAGATCTCCTCGATCTCCTCGACCGAAAGGCCGGCCACGACGGCGCCCTTGTAGCGCTGGGTCGTGATGAGGCCGTGCTGCTCCAGCCGTGACAGGGCCTCGCGCACCGGGATGCGGCTGATGTTGAACATCTGCGCGATCTGGTCCTGCCGAAGGTTCTCGCCCTCGGCAAGGTCGCCCTCGATGATCGCCTTGCGCAGGGCCTCGTAGACGATGTCCGCCGCCGAAGCGGCCTGCCTGACATCGACGGCAGCAAATTTCATCACGTCGAACCCCGGTGGAATGAAGCGATCGGTCATAGGTCGAAACCAGAGGCGGGGCAACAGAGCCCTGCTGGAGCAGCCCCATGAAAAACACGATTGTATATTGGATCCAATTTTTCTATGAAAGCGGAACCGCGTCGGCAAGGCAAGGCCGACCGCGCCGAAACAGCCTGAAATCGGAGAAAGAGCCATGCGCAGCAGCAAGGTCATCCACATCGTTTCCTGCCACGCCGAGGGCGAGGTGGGCGACGTCATCGTCGGGGGCGTCGCCCCGCCGCCTGGCAAGACGCTGTGGGAGCAGCGCAAGTTCATCGCCGAGGACAAGGCCCTGCGCAATTTCGTGCTGAACGAGCCGCGCGGCGGCGTGTTCCGCCACATCAACCTGCTCGTGCCGCCGAAGGATCCGCGCGCCACGATGGGCTTCATCATCATGGAGCCGGAGGACACACCGCCGATGTCCGGCTCCAATTCGATCTGCGTCTCCACCGTGCTGCTCGACAGCGGCATCGTGCCGATGGTTGAACCAGAAACCCACATGGTGCTGGAAGCGCCGGGCGGGCTGGTGAATGTCGTCGCCGCGTGCCGCAACGGCAAGGCCGAGCGCATCACCGTCACCAACGTCCCCTCCTTCGCCGACAAGCTGGATGCGAAGCTTGAAGTGGAGGGCCTCGGCACGCTCACTGTCGACACTGCCTATGGCGGCGACAGCTTCGTCCTCACCGATGCGCGCGCGCTTGGTTTCGCCGTGACACCGGACGAGGCGCGCGAGCTGGCGGAGACCGGTATCCGCATCACCAAGGCGGCCAACGAGCAGCTCGGCTTCACCCATCCCGAAAACCCGGAATGGAGCCACATCTCCTTCTGCCAGCTGACGCTGCCGGTGGACGAGCGCGACGGGGCGCTGCATGGCCGTAACACGGTCGTCATCCAGCCGGCCAAGCTCGACCGCTCGCCGACCGGCACCGGCTGCTCGGCCCGCATGGCCGTGCTGCATGCCCGCGGCCAGATCAAGGTCGGCCAGAGCTTTTCCGGCTATTCGATCCTCGATTCGCGCTTCGATTGCCGTATCGTCGGCGAAACCACGGTCGGTGGCCGTCCGGCCATCGTGCCGGAAATCTCCGGCCGCGCCTGGGTCACCGGCACCAGCCAGGTCATGCTCGATCCGGATGACCCGTGGCCAGCGGGTTACCGCCTTGCCGACACCTGGCCGCGCAAGCAGTAACGCGGTCAGTCTTCGGTGATGATCCGGGTCGTGCCGACCCAGAGCTCACGCGCCGGGCCCTTGCCGATGTTGCGGGCCCGGTGCGGCAGTTTCGAGGGGAAGTGCAGCGTGTCGCCGGCCTTCAGGTGATAGTCCTTGCCGTCCACCTCGTAGAGGATTTCACCCTCGATCAGGTAGATGAAGTCCTCGCCCTCATGGTTCGTCAGCTCGGAGACATAGCCTTCCGGAATCTGGGTGATGCAGCCGTTCAGCATGGCGCCGGGAAAGCCGCGTTCGAGCAGTTCATAGACCCGGTCCTTCGTCGCCACATTGTAGCCGGGCCGCTCGCCGGCATGGGAGACCATCGAGTGCTCATGCCGCGGCGGCTGCGACAGGAAGGTATCGACGCTGGTGCCGAGCGCGTTGGCGACGTTGTAGAGCGAGATCAGCGAGGGCGTGGAAAGCCCGCGTTCGATCTGGCTGATGAAGCCCTCCGTGAGGCCCGCCTCAAGCGCCACCTGCTTCATCGTCTTGCCGATCGCCTTGCGGCGCTGGCGCAGCATCCGGCCGAGGGCGGCGGGCGCGGGCATGTCGCTGCCGGTTCCTCCGGCGTCGCTGGCGGGCATCTTGTCGTCGTCGAGGGTCATCGTGGCTTTCCGCTTGACTTGCATCGCGTGATGGACTTTAGTTTGACTAAAGTCGGTTGCGCAAGCTCGCGAGCCTATCGTGCCTGCCGCCGGTTTTTAAGGGGGATCAACACGAACGTCTGCGTTTTCATGCCGGAAAGGGCAAGCCCTGTCCGGAAAAATTGGATCCAATATCCAAAAAGGCAGATGCCGGCCTTGCCGGACCATCGAGGAGGAATGACATGAAGCCTTTGTTGCCACTTTTCCTGGGCGCGGCCCTTGGCCTTACCGCCGCGACTTCGGCGCTCGCCATCGAGCGCGGCGGGTCGATGGCCTTTGCCCGTTATGACGATTCGGCGATCATCGACCCCGTCTATGCCGACCGGAATCCTGATCTGTGGATGATCAACGCCTTCTACGAAACGCTGCTGCGCAACGGTCCTGACGGCTCCATCGTGCCCGGTCTTGCCGAAAGCCACGCGGTTTCCGCCGATGGAAAGGCGATCACGCTGACCCTGCGGTCCGGCCTCAAGTTCTCCGATGGCTCGCCGATCACCGGAGAGGATGTCATCTTCTCGCTCGACCGGGCGCGCAATCCCGATCTCGGCCCTTGGGCCGGCTTGCTCGGTTCGGTTGAAAACGTGACGGCCGAGGGCGACACCGTCACGCTCGCGCTGAAGCAGCCCGATCCGACCATTCTTTCGATCCTTGCGACCTTCAACACCGGCATCATGCCGAAAGCGGCCTTCGAGAAGGCGGCGGGCGCGACGGACCAGGAGAAGGCGCAGACCTTCTTCGCGGGCGGCCCCGTCACGTCAGGCCCCTTCATGCTGAAGAGCCGCGTGCAGGGCGCCAGCATGAGCTTTGCCCGCAACCCGAACTACTGGCGCCCCGGCGAGGACGGCAAGCCGCTGCCCTATCTCGACGAAGTCACCTTCGCCGTCATTCCCGACGACGCGACGCGTATCCTGAAGCTGCAGGCCGGGGAGGTCGACGCGGCCGAGTTCATCCCCTTCGCCCGCGTCGGGGAGCTCGGTGCCGATCCGAACCTCAAGATGGAGCTGTTCCCCTCGACGCGCATCGTTTATGCGCCGATCAACACGCGCGAGACGCGCGCCGACGGGGCGAAGAACCCGCTGGCCGACGTGAAAGTGCGCCAGGCGCTGAACTACGCGACGAACAAGGATGTGCTGATCAAGCTCGTCACCTTCGACACGGGCAAGCCGATGACCTCGCTGATGTCGGCCGCGACCCAGCTGCATCACGGCCCCGCGCCGCTCTACCCCTATGATCCGGAGAAGGCAAAGGCCCTGCTCGGCGAAGCCGGCCTTTCCGGCGGCTTCGAGGTGAAGCTGACGACGCTTGCCGGCAGCGCCGACGACGCCACGCTCTTCACCGCGCTCCAGCAGATGTGGGCGCCGCTCGGCGTCAATCTCACCGTCGAGCAGGTCGACAACCCGACGCGCGGCGAGAAGAACCGCTCCGGCGCCTTCGATATCCACACCTACGGCTGGGCCAACGACGTGAACGACCCGGCGCAGGTCACCGGCTGGCTCGGCTACTACAAGCAGCGCCAGGCCGTCGGCACCGGCTGGAACAATGCGGAATTCAACACGCTCTTCGAGGCGTCGAACTCCGAGGTCGATCCGGAAAAGCGCAAGGGCGAATACAAGCGCATGCAGGAGATTTATGCGCAGGAGGCGCCGCTGCTCTTCCTCTTCGAGACGCCCTTCGCCGTTGCCGTCTCGCGCTCCATCGAGGGGTATGTGCAGACCCCGCTCGGCGCGAACGACTTCTCCGAGGCCTGGCGCGCCAAGTAGTGCCAGACCCGACGACACCAGCTCGAACGTTGCCTGCCGTATGCCTTGTTGCCTGCGGCAGGTGGCATTGAGGTTTCATCCATGCCTTCGCTTTCCTATCTTCTGGCGCGGCTGGTGCAGATCATCCCCACCTTCCTCCTGGTGATGATCTTCATCTTCCTTCTCGTGCGCCTCCTGCCGGGCGATCCGGCCATCGCCATGGCCGAGGCCAAGGCGACCGACGCGCAGATCGAGCAGATCCGCCGCAATCTCGGCCTCGACCAGCCGTTGCCGGTGCAGTTCGGCGTGTTCGTCAAGAATACGCTGACGGGCGATCTCGGCCGCTCGATCATGCTGAAGGCGCCGGTCACCGAGGTCATCCTCGCCCGCCTGCCGACGACGATCTTCCTGGCGCTCTATTCCATCGTGCTCGCCATCTGTCTTGCCGGGCCGCTCGCCTTCCTTGCCGCCGCCCGTGCCAACGGTGCGACCGATATCGCGATCCGCAGCATCTTCCAGGTGGGCCTGTCGATGCCGGTCTTCTATATCGGCCTCCTCCTGCTGACGGTGCTCGCCGCAAAGCTCCGCCTCTTTCCGGTCGGCGGCTACGGCACGAGCTTCCTCGACAATCTCTACCACCTCATCCTGCCGGCGCTTTCCGTCGCGCTCTACACGTCGGCGGTCATCCTTCGAAACCTGCGCGCCTCGCTGATCGAGGTGCTGGATGCCGACTACGTCCAGTTCGCCCGCGCAAAGGGTCTTTCCCCGCGCATCATCATGACGCGCCATGTGCTGCGCAACGCCATGGTTTCCACCGTGACCCTGCTCGGCCTTTCCATCGGCAACCTGATGAGCGGCACGCTGGTGACCGAGACGGTCTTTGCCGTACCGGGCGTCGGCCGGCTGATGCTGGAGGCGATCTTCGCGCGCGATTATCCGCTGATCCAGGGGCTGACGCTCACCTTCGCCGTGCTCGTCTCCGTCGTCTTCCTCCTGACGGATGTCGTGCAGTCCTGGCTCGATCCGAGGCTTCGCCAGTCATGAGCACCGTCACCCTTTCCGCGGCAAGACCCTCGCGGCTCAAGGCCTTCCTTGCCCGCGCCTTCGCCAAGCCCGCCTTCGTTACCGGCTTTGCCATCCTCGTCCTGTCGCTGGCGCTCGCCCTCTTCCCCGGGGTGCTTGCGCCCTACGACCCGCTGGCCTTCGATCTCAACGCGATCCAGCAGGGGCCGAGCCTTGCCCATCCCTTCGGCACCGATAATTTCGGCCGCGACATGCTCTCGCGCGTCATCTGGGCCTATTCGGTCGATATGCAGATGGCTTTCTTCGCCACCATTTTCGCACTTCTCATCGGGGTCACCGTCGGCGCCTTCGTCGGCTATTACGGCGGTGTCGCGGACATGATCTTCGGCCGCTGTGTCGATGCCATCATCACCTTTCCCTTTCTCGTTCTGGTCATCGCCATCGTCGCCGTGCTCGGCCCCGGCCTCGTCAACATGTATGTGGCAATCACCGCCGTGAACTGGGTCTATTATGCCCGGCTGACGCGGGCGGAGATCATGGCGCAGAAGGCGAACGACTATGCCGCCGCCGGCCGCGTTCTCGGCTATTCCGATACCCGCATCATCTTCCGCCATCTTTTGCCCAACGCCATCTCCCCCGTCATCGTCTACTGGATGACCGACATGGCGCTCGCCATCCTGCTCGGCTCTTCGCTCGGCTATCTCGGCCTCGGCGCCCAGCCGCCCGCCGCCGAATGGGGCGTGCTGATTGCGGAGGGCCGCAACTTCCTGATGACCGCCTGGTGGATGAGCCTCATGCCCGGCATCGCCATCGTCGTCACCGGCCTCGGCTTCAGCCTGCTCGGCGATGCACTGGCGGACCTGCTTCGCCCGAAGGGACGCTGACATGGAAAAACCGGTCGTTCTTGCGGTGCGGAACCTGCGCACCGAATTCGGTCCCGCCGCGCATCCCCTCGTCGCCGTCGACGGTGTTTCCTTCGAGGTCCGCGAAGGCGAGATCCTCGGCCTCGTCGGCGAATCCGGCTCGGGCAAGAGCATCACGCTGCGCTCGATCCTCGGCATCGTGCAGCCCCGCGGCCGGGTCTTCGGGGAAATCCTCTGGAAGGGCCGCGATCTTGCCGCACTGGACGAGACGCGCCTGCGGGCCGTGCGCGGGCGAGAGATCGCCATGATCTTCCAGGAGCCGATGTCCTCGCTCAACCCGCTTTTGACGGTCGGCCTGCAGATCGAGGAAAACCTCGTCGCCCATACGGATCTCGACGCCCGCGCCCGTAAGGCCCACGCCGTCGAATTGCTCGACATGGTCGGTATTCCTGCCGCGCGCAGCCGGCTCGGCGACTATCCGCACGAATTTTCCGGCGGCATGCGCCAGCGGGTGATGATCGCCATCGCGCTCGCCTCCAATCCGCGCCTGCTTCTTGCCGACGAGCCGACGACGGCGCTCGACGTGACGATCCAGGACCAGATCCTTCGCCTTATCCAGTCGCTCGCCGAGGAACTCGGCATGGCGATGATCCTCGTTACCCATGACATGGCGGTGGTGGCGGAGACCTGCGACCGCGTCGCGGTCATGTATGGCGGACGGCTTTGCGAGACCGGCGAGACGGCGGCGGTGATCGGGGACGCCCGACACCCCTATACGCTCGGCCTCCTGCGCTCCATCCCGCGCGACGTGCCGCCGCGCACGCCGCTCTATTCCATTCCCGGCGCGCCGCCTGCGCTCTCCGCCATGCCGGCGGGCTGTGCCTTCACGGCGCGTTGCCCGGTCGCCGGGCCTGATTGCCGGAACGTCCGGCCCCCGCTTGCCGCGCTTTCGGGTGGGAGGCTCGTCGCCTGCCACCGGCTCCCCGAAGCCGCGGCCTTTTTCTCCGCACGGGAGGCAGCCCAATGAGCCTTGCCCCACTTCTCTCCATCCGCGATCTGTCGATGACATTCGCAAAACCCCGCTCGCTCGCCGATACCGTCGCGCGCCGGCCGCGAAAGGTCGTCTCGGCGCTGAACGGCGTCGAGCTCGATGTCATGCCCGGCGAGACGCTCGGCATCGTCGGCGAATCGGGGTGCGGCAAGTCCACGCTCGCCCGCTGCATCGCCGGTCTCAACCGGCCGACCTCGGGCGACATCCTCTTCGAGGGCGAAAGCGTCGTCGGCCTCCGGGGCGCAAAGCGGCGCGCCTACAACCGCCGTGTCCAGATGATGTTCCAGGACCCCTATACCTCGCTCAATCCCCGTATGACGGTGCGCGACACGCTGGAGGAGGCGATCACCGTACACGGCATGCGCAGCGGCGCGGCGGTCGGCCGGCGTGTCGAGGAGCTGCTGGATCTCGTGCGCCTGCCCGAGGGGGCGGCGGACAAGTACCCGCACGAGTTTTCCGGCGGCCAGCGCCAGCGCATCGGCATTGCCCGCGCGCTTTCGCTGGAGCCCACCTGCCTCGTTGCCGACGAGCTGGTCTCCGCGCTCGACGTCTCCGTCCAGGCGCAGGTCGTCAACCTTCTGATGGAGCTGCAGGATACGCTCGGCCTGACGGTGCTCTTCGTCGCGCACGACCTCCGGCTCGTCCGCCACGTCTCGCACCGCGTCGCCGTCATCTATCTCGGCGCCATCGTCGAGATCGGCCCGTCCGGTCCGCTCTTCGCCAATCCCGTGCATCCCTATTCCCGCGCGCTGCTTGCCGCCGCCCCCTCGCTCGATCCCGGAAAACGCCGGCGCAAGCCTGCCATCGCCGGCGAATTGCCATCGCCGCTCAATGTGCCGCCGGGCTGCCCCTTCCATCTGCGCTGTCCGCACGCCGGCGAGATCTGCCGGCGTGAGAAGCCGGCGCTCCGGCCGGCCGGTGCGGGCCTTGCGGCCTGCCACTTCGCGGACGCGCTGCCGGGCACCTGAAATCCCTCTCCGTTGCAATCCAAGGACACTGCCATGACCCCGAAAACCCGGCCGCAGACCGCCGGCCCCGTCGCCGCCCTTCGCGCAAGACTCGCGGAGGAAGGGCTCGACGGCTATGTCGTTCCGCGCTTCGACGAGCACCAGGGCGAATATTGCGCCGCCCATGACAATCGCCTTGCCCATGTCACCGGCTTTTCCGGCTCGGCGGGCGTTGCCATCGTCATGCGCGACCGCGCGGCGATCTTCGTGGATGGTCGCTATCAGGTGCAGGTGCGCGAGGAGATCGACCAGGACCTGTTCTCCATCGAGCATTTTTACGATGCGCCGTTGAAGGACTGGCTGGCGAAGAACCTGCGCTCCGGCGAGCGCGTCGGTTTCAACGCCATGCTGTTGCCCTCCACCTGGGATGCGGATTGCCGTATCTCCGTCGAGGCCGCGGGCGGCCACTGGGTGCCGGTCTCGGGCGATCTCGTCGATGCGATCTGGGCCGACCAGCCGGAACGTCCGCTCGGCAAGATCATGGCCTTTCCGCTTTCCCATGCCGGTGAGGCGGTGGCTGAGAAGAAGGGGCGCATCGCCGCCATGCTGGCGAAGGAGGGCGCGGACTTCCTCGTCGAAACCCAGCCGGACAACATTGCCTGGTTCCTCAACGTGCGCGGCAGCGATGTCGCCTTCAATCCCATGCCGCAGTCCTTCCTGATCTTCGACCGGGCGGGCACGGCCGAATGGCTGGTCGATCACCGCAAGCTGCCGAACGATCTTGCCGATTTCGAGCTCGATGGCGTGACCATGGCTGCGCCGGAAACGTTGATCGAGCGCGCTCGCGCCGCTGCGCCCGGCCGCACCCTGCTGCTCGATCCGGCCTTCGCGCCATCGGCCGTCGCCCATGCGGTGCGGTCGGCAGGCGGCACGGTGCGGCTTGCCCGCAGCCCCGTCACGCTTGCCAAGATGGTCAAGAACCCGGTCGAGCTTGCCGGCTTCCGCGACTGCCACCGCCTCGACGGCGCGGCCTGGATCCGCTTCTTCGCCTGGCTGGAACGGCACGCAGCCGAACGTGAAGCGGGCGGCCGGCCGATAACCGAGCTGGAGGCGGAAGAGCGCATCCTCGCCTTCCGGCAGATGTCCGAGATCTTCGTCGAGCCGAGCTTCCGCTCCATCTCGGCGGCCGCCGGCCATGCCGCCATGTGCCACTATGCGGCGAGCGCCGCGAGCAACGCGCCGATCTCCGCCAAGAGTGTCTATCTGCTCGATTCCGGCGGCCAGTATCTTTCCGGCACGACAGACGCCACGCGCACCACCGCATTCGCGCCTGTCGGCGAGGATGTCCGGCGCAGCTACACCGCCGTGCTGAAGGGTTTCATCTCGATGATGTCATTGAAATTCCCCGTCGGCACCTGCGGTCATCAGGTCGATGCTTTTGCCCGGCGCCCGCTCTGGGATCTCGGTCTCGACTACGACCATGGGACCGGCCACGGTGTCGGCCATTTCCTTTCGGTTCACGAGCAGCCACAGCGCTTCGACCGCCGCATCAACGAGATCGTGCTCGCCCCCGGCATGGTGACGACGATCGAGCCCGGCTACTACAAGGCCGGCGAATACGGCATCCGCATCGAAAACCAGGTGGAAGTCGTCGCCGATACGGACGGTTTCCTTCGTTTCCGGACGCTGACGCTGGTGCCGATCGATCTGCGCCTTGCCGATCTCGGCAGCCTGACGGAGGCCGAGCGCCATTGGCTCGATGTCTACCACGCCGAGGTCGCCGCGGCGATGGATGGCTTGCTGGAGCCGGAGGTCGCCGACTGGCTGGCGGCCCGTACAACGCCCATTATGGCCGGCTAAGGATTTTATCTGCCACGCATCATCGGCCGGCTCGTAGATGGGCTGGCCGATTCCCTTTGACGGTCCGAGGAAAGAGAGATAATCACAAAGTCATCTGATGACTTTGTGATTGAATCCATGCGCGCCCTCAGCAAGACCAATCTCGCCGACACCGCCGTCGAGGCGATCCGTACCGAAATCCTGGAGCATCGCTGGACGGTGGGCGAGAAGCTGCCGAACGAAGCGGCGCTCTCGGCCATGCTCTCCGTCAGCCGCGGCACGGTGCGCGAGGCCGTGCGCGTGCTCGTCTCGCAGGGTTATCTCGAAACCCGGCAGGGCTCCGGCACCTACGTGCTCTCGACGGCCGATACCGTGCGCCCGCTCGGTATGGCCCGGCGCGCGGGGCTACGCGACCAGTTCGAGGCGCGGCTGGCGCTGGATGCGGAGGCCGCGCGGCTTGCGGCGCTGCGCCACACGCCGGCCGTCATTGCGGGACTTCGGGCCCTGCTGGCCGCCCGTGGCGACTACGGCAGTGGTGACAAGGCCGGTTTCATTGCGCGCGATTTCGCCTTCCATCAGGCCGTGGTCGCCGCCTCGCAGAACGTGGTGCTGATCGGCATGTACGATTTCTTCTCGACGCTGATTGCTGAAACCATCGATGCGACCCTTGGCCAGGAGTTGCCGGAACCCGACATGGCCGCGCATGTCGCCATCGTCGATGCCATCGAGAGCGGCAGTCCGGACGCTGCCGATGCCGCCGTCCGCCGCTTCATGGCACCCGTCCTTTCCGCCCTCGACCGGTTGCTGATGTCATGACCTATCTTGCCAAGAACGATCCCGGCTCGATCGACCTGATCGATGCCGAAGCCGACAGCGTGCCGACGCCCGAGCCGCAGCGTCCGAAGGCCGCCGTCACGCGCTTCCTGCTCGGCGCCAGCCTCGTGCTCATCGCCTTCAACCTGCGGCCGGTCTTTTCCAGCGCTTCGGCGCTGTTGCCGGAAATCCGTGACACGCTCGGCCTTTCGGCTACGGGTGCCAGCCTCCTGACGACGCTGCCGGTCGTCTGCCTCGGCCTGTTCTCGCCGCTGGCGCCGCGCCTTGCCCAGCGCATCGGCACGGAGCGCACGCTGCTCCTCGTCGTCTTCCTGCTGGCGCTCGGCACGGCGCTGCGCGGCCTCTCCTCGATTCCGCTGCTCTTCCTCGGCACGGCGCTTGCCGGTGCCTGCATCGCAGTCGGCAACGTGCTGCTGCCGGGCCTCGTCAAGCGCGATTTTCCCGACAAGGCGGCGCTGATGACCGGCTGGTACACGATGGCGCTCTGCGCCGGCGCGGCGAGCGCTGCCGGCCTGACCTTGCCGATCGAGCACGCGCTGGGCGGTTCGCTCGACGGGGCACTTGCGGTCTGGGCGCTGCCGGCGCTCATCGTCGGCTTCCTGTGGCTGCCGCAGGTGCTGGCGACGCGCTCGCAAGTCAAACGCTCGGGCTTCCGGGTCGAGGGGCTGTGGCGCGACAGGCTCGCCTGGCAGGTCACCCTCTTCATGGGGCTGCAATCGGCGCTCGCCTATTGTGTGTTCGGCTGGCTGGTGCCGATCCTGCGCGAGCGCGGGCTCGATGGCGTCACCGCCGGGGCCATCGTGTCCGTCTCCGTCATGGTGCAGGCCGCGTCCTGCCTCGTCGCGCCACATATCGCCGTGCGCGGCAAGGATCAGCGGCTGATCAACGTCGTGCTTTGCGGCTTCGCCGTCGTCGCCCTTCTCGGCCTGCTTTTCGCGCCGCTGTCCACGGTCTGGGTCTGGGCGGTGCTGCAGGGCATCGGGCAGGGCGGGCTGATCGCGGTGGCGCTCACCGTCATCGTGTTGCGCACGCGCGATCCGCATGTGGCGGCGCATCTGTCCGGCATGGCGCAATGCGTCGGCTATCTGCTTGCCGCCATCGGCCCACTGGTCGTCGGCCTCATCCGCAGCTGGACCGGCAGCTTTGCCTGGAGTGCCGTGCTCTTCGTGCTGCTCGGCCTCGGCGCGGCGGTCAACGGCTGGTTTGCCGGCCGGGCGCTCTATGTCAATGCACGCACGGTGGAAACGCCCGCCTGAGGCGCGGGGCGCACGATGCCGGTTTCCGTCACGATCAGGTCCATCGGAATGTCGTGCAGCTGCGGATAGATCGTTGGAAGTCGTGCCGCGCTGTAGCCGAGACCGATGACGCGCGGCCGTGCCGGCATGGCCGCCAGTGTCCGGTCGAAGAAGCCGCCACCATAGCCGAGCCGGTAGCAGGCGGCATCGTAGCCGACGACGGGCGAAAGCACGATATCGGGCAGGACGCGGTTCTGCTCGGCCGGTATCGGGATGTTCCAGACGCCACGGGAAAGCGGATCGCCCGCCTGCCAGAGATGGAATTCCAGCGGCCTCGCCTTCTCGACGACGACGGGTAGCGCCGTGCGCCCGCCGCGTCTTGCGACCTCGGCAAGCAGCGGCCGCAGGTCCGGCTCGCCGCGGAAGGGCCAGTAGGCGCTGACGATGCGTCCCCCGACATCGCCGATCTCGGCGAGAATGCCTTCAGCGATGGCTTCGCCCTGTTGCGCGCGCCGCTCGGCCGGCACGGCGAGGCGCTCGGCGATCAGGCGTTCGCGTTCGTTTCGGCGCCAGCGATTGACGTCCGTCCAGGCCTGCCGGTCGAGCGGGCCGGGCAGGCCCATATAGGTCGGGTCGACTTCGTGCATGAAGCAGGCCGGCGAGGCGAAAGTCGCGGGAATGTCGTCATCGGCCTCCATCGTGCCCTCCCTTTCGACAGTGTAGAGTGTGCGCGGGCGATTGCGAATGAAAACGCGTCAGCAACCTGAAAAGCCGGCCTCGAGCCCTGTGAGCAGGTCATCGACATGTTCGAGCCCGACGGAAAGCCTGAGCAGCCCGTCGCCGATGCCCGCCTTGCCGCGCGCCTCCACGCCCATGTCGACATGGGTCATGGTGGCGGGGTGGGCGACGAGGCTTTCGACGCCGCCGAGCGATTCGGCAAAGGTGAAGCAGCGCACCCTCTTCACGAAGGCCCGTACCGCCGGGACGCCGCCGGCAAGCTCGAAGCTCATCATCGCGCCGAACCCCTGCTGCTGGCGGGCGGCGAGCGCATGGTCGGGATGGTCGGCAAGGCCCGGATAGTGCACCCGGGAAACGGCAGGATGCGCGCAAAGCCGCTCGGCGATCGCCATGGCGTTGCGCTCCTGCCCGGCCATGCGGGCAAAGAGGGTCCGCAGTCCGCGCAGCGTCAGCCAGGAATCGAAGGGCGCGGCCGTCGCGCCGGTTACGTTGGCCCAGTGCTTCAGGGCGCGGGCATCCCCCGCATCGGCGGCGATCACCGCCCCGGCAATGACGTCCGAATGACCGTTGAGGAACTTCGTCGTCGAATGCAGCACATAGTCGGCGCCGAGCGACAGCGGTTTTTGCAGGGCGGGCGAGAGGAAGGTGTTATCGACGGCGACGTGCGCACCGGCGGCCTTCGCCAGCGCGGAGAGGGCGGCGATATCCACCACCCGCATCAGCGGGTTGCTCGGGCTCTCGATCAGCACCAGCGCCGGATGGTCCCAGAGCATCACCTTGAAGGCGTTGAGATCCGACTGGTCGACCAGCCGCAGCGAGAGGTGGCCGAGCGCGGCGCGCGCCTTGAGCAGGCGCATCGTGCCGCCGTAGCAGTCGTGCGGCGCAAGGACCAGGCTGCCGGCGGGAAGTCGCCCGACGAGAAGATCGACGGCGGCCATGCCGCTCGGCGCCATCACCGCGCCGGCTCCGCCCTCCAGCTTGCTGATCGCATCCGCCAGCAGATCGCGCGTCGGATTGCCGACGCGGCCGTAGTCATAGGCGCGCGGGGTGTCGAAATCCGCAAACTCGTAGGTGGTGGAAAGGTAGAGCGGCGGTGCCACCGCGCCGAAGGCGGTATCGCTTGCCACCCCATGCGCCGCGGCAATGGTTTCCGGTTGAACTTCGATCGCCGTTCGCTCGGGCATCGATGCCTGCTCCTCGTGTTACGAGAAGAAAATGGCCGGCCCACCGGTCTCTGACAAATGAATTCTCTTGCAGTCAGCCAGCAACAATTTTGCAGTCATTGCCGGGCGGTGCGGAACCTTAGATCCCGCTCTGCAAAATGTCGGCAAGCACGGCCGCATGGTTGAATTCACGGTTGCGCGAGCCGTAAAGCAGCGTGACCGTGCCAGCCGCAACGCGCTCGCGCAGATCCTCCAGCGCCGGGTTGCCCTGCAGTTCCTCCCGGTAGCGCGCCTGGAATTCCGGCCAGCGCTCCGGCTTGTGATCGAACCATTTGCGCAGCGCCGTGGAGGGCGCCACATCCTTCATCCAGAGGTCGAAACCGGCCTTTTCCTTGGAAAGGCCGCGCGGCCAGAGCCGGTCGACGAGGATGCGTGTCCCGTCCGTGGGTTCGGGGTCGTCATAGATGCGTTTGGTCTCCACCGGCATGGGTTTTGCCTCCCTGGCCACTGCCAATCGTACATTTGAGATCAGAAAGCAGCCCGTCCTTCAAGCCGTAGACCCAGCCGTGGATGGAAACCGCGTGGCCGGCCTGCCAGGCCGTCTGGAGGGTGGGCGTGCGGGCCAGCCGCTCCACCTGCGCAGCGACCGAGGCCTCGCAGAGCCGGTCGAGGTCGGCATCGCTCCAGGGCGCACATTCCCGGCATTCGAAACGCCGGTCCGCCACATCGCGGATCGGTTGAAGCCAATGGTCGATCAGGCCGAAACGCTCGCCGCTGACGGCAGCGCGGATGCCGCCACAGCCATAGTGCCCGCAGATGATGATGTGCTTCACCCCAAGCTGGTGCACGGCATATTCGACCACGGAGAGCATGTTGAGGTCGGCCGGATGGATGAGGTTGGCGACGTTGCGGTGCACGAAGACCTCGCCCGGTTCCAGCCCGGCGATCACATTGGCCGGCACGCGGCTGTCGGAACAGCCGATCCACAGATAGTCCGGCTGCTGAAGGTTGGCGAGGCGGTCGAAATAATCGGCCTTCTCAGCCTTGCGCTCGGCGGACCAGACTTTGTTCCTGGCGAAAAGGTCCTCGATCATGACGTGGCTCCGGCTTGTGGGGATGGTGCGTTCTCCGCCCGGACCTGACTTCTGTCAAACCGGCAGACCGTCGCAGGGGCGGCGTTCGGCCGCGCCGTCGTGGCCCGGCTTGACTTTCTCCGCGCCCTCAAGCCATCATGGTGGCATGACCACGACGCAATCCATCGCCCGGTTCTTGAAACGGTTGTTTCCTCTCGCAGGACACTAGCCCCTCGGCTCGGTCGCGTCGCGCCCCGGCCGTGGGGCAATAGCGATTTCGTTTCTGCACGAAAACCGCACCGGAAAGCGCGACATTCCCCCCTAGATCTTCGACTTTCCGCGTGCCCGCCGGGCCGCGAAGACCCGTGCCGCGAGGTTTCCATGACCGCCAAGACCAAGGCCATCCGCCCGCCTGCCATCACCATTGCCCGCTCCGAACATGCGCGCCTGTCGAACCTTGCCGACATGCTGGCCGAGCGCGACCCGCATGCGGCCGAACAGCTTGCCGCCGAGCTCGACCGCGCTAAAGTCGTCGATGACGCCCGCATGGCGCCCGGCATCATTCGCATGGGCTCGGTTGCCGAGTTCCGTATCGACGATGAACCGCCGCAGACCGCCGAGCTGGTCTTTCCGAAGGACGCCGATATTTCCCGCCATCGCATTTCCGTGCTGACGCCGGTCGGTGCTGCTTTGCTCGGCCTTTCGGCCGGCCAGTCGATCGAATGGGCGGCACGCGACGGAAAGGTGCGGCGCCTCAGCATCATCGCCGTGCATGTCGCGGTGCCGGATGCGGCCGAGGCCTCCTGAGGATATTCTGCCTTGAAATTCCTGTCCTTCCTCCAGTCCGGGCGCATCGGAGGCTGCCTCGTCGCAGGATCGTGACCCCCTGTGCCGCGGCTGCGGCCAGGGGGCTTCTCCACCACGGGTTTTCAAGCCGCGCGCTCGCGCAGGCAGGATGGAGAATGGTTATGGGACGGAATCCCGCTATGCTCACGGCAAGAGATGGATATGTGCTGGAAAAGATGCTGCGCGACTGGCCGCCGCTGACGGAGGAATGGCTGGTGCTGTTGAACCGCAAGCTGGCAAGCGGGTGCCTGCCTGCCGGCGGGTGCATCCCCCCCGATCTCGCGATGATCGATGCGCGGGTGACGTTCCGCTGCGAAAGCGGGCTCACCGATACCCGAACGCTGTGTCTGCCGGGCACCTACGCGCCGGGCAGCGCCTTCCTGCCGATCACGACCTTCTATGGCCTTGCCCTGCTTGGCCTGCGCGAAGGCCAGGCGATGACCTTCGACCGGCCGGAAGGCCGGCGCGACTGGATCGTCCTGGAAAAGGTGCTGTTCCAGCCGGCAGCCGGTGGCCTCGCGCCAGAGGCGCCGGCAGAGGCGGTCCGATCGCCCTTCCGGGTTATCGCCGGCGGCCTTGCCGACCGCGCCTTCACGCCCGCCAACGAAAACGGCCCCGGACAGGGTCCGGGGCCGTCGGCTGCCTGAGATTCAGCGAGAGGTGATCAGATCACGCCCTGCGCGCGCATGGCTTCGGCGACGCGCGTGAAGCCGGCAATGTTGGCGCCGAGCACATAGTTGCCCTTGGCGCCATATTCTTCCGCCGTTTCGGCGCAGCGGTCGTGGATGCCCTGCATGATCTGGCCGAGGCGCTCGCGGGCCGTCTCGAAGCTCCAGCTGTCACGGCTGGCATTCTGCTGCATTTCCAGTGCCGAGGTGGCAACGCCGCCGGCATTCGCCGCCTTGCCGGGGCCGAAGAGCACGCCCGATTCCTGGAACGCCCGCACGGCTTCCGGCGTCGAGGGCATGTTGGCGCCCTCGGCGACGGCGATGACGCCGTTCTTGATCAGCGTCTTTGCGTCCTTGCCGGACAGTTCGTTCTGCGTGGCGCAGGGCAACGCCACGTCGCAGGGCACGTCCCAGATCGAGCCCTTGCCGGCCGGGATGAAATGCACGCCGGTCGTCTTGGCGCGGGCATATTCCGACAGGCGTTCGCGGCGCACTTCCTTGATTTCCTTGACCAGTGCGAGGTCGATGCCTTCCTCGTCGAGAATGTAGCCGCTGCTGTCCGAGCAGGCGACGACCTTGGCGCCATATTTGATGGCCTGCTCCATGGCGTAGATCGCCACATTGCCCGAGCCCGAGACGGTGACCCGCTTGCCTTCGAAATCGGTACCCTTGGTGGAGAGCATGGCGCGGGTGAAATAGACCGCGCCGTAACCGGTCGCCTCCTTGCGCACCAGCGAGCCGCCGTAGCTCAGGCCCTTGCCGGTGAAGACGCCGGCCTCGAAGCGGTTGGTCAGGCGCTTGTACTGACCGAACATCCAGCCGATCTCGCGGCCGCTGACGCCGATATCGCCTGCCGGCACGTCGGTGTGCTCGCCGAGATGGCGGTAGAGTTCCGTCATGAAGGACTGGCAGAAGCGCATGATCTCGCCGTCCGAGCGGCCCTTCGGGTCGAAGTCCGAGCCGCCCTTGCCGCCACCGATGGGCAGGCCCGTCAGCGCGTTCTTGAAGATCTGCTCGAAGCCGAGGAACTTGATGATGCCGAGATTGACGGAGGGATGGAAGCGCAGGCCTCCCTTGTAGGGTCCCAGCGCCGAATTGAACTGCACGCGGAAGCCGCGGTTGATCTGTACCTGACCCTTGTCGTCGACCCACGGTACGCGGAAGATGATCTGGCGCTCCGGCTCGCAGATGCGCTCGATCAGCGCGTCCGTCAGGTAGCCGGGATGTTTGGAGACGACGAGCCCGAGGCTTTCCAGGACCTCGCGCACAGCCTGGTGGAATTCCGGTTCGGCAGGATTGCGCTGCAGTACCTGGGCAAGGATCGGTTCAAGCTTTTCGTCGACGGTCGCCATGGCGACACTCCTTTCGTCTCGGTCTCACATTTCTTGGAAGGGCCGCCGGTCTGGCGCCGGCAGGCCCGATTGACATCGTCCGGGCATGGTCAGATGCCCTGCCCGTGGCCGCCCATCAGGCCCGTGGGACCGGTCTGGGAGAGGCTTTTCGCGAGTGTGGCCAGAAGATCTGTCTGGGAAATGATACCCACCACATGGCGCTCGTCGTCCACGACGACGACGGCATGGATGGAGCCGTCCGTCAGCCGCGGCAGCAGGCCGATGGCCGGATCGGACGGGCGGGCGGTCGCCGCCTCGGAAATGGGCAGATGGGCGTCCGGCGCCGTGGCGGCCAGTTCCCGCAGCCCCACGGTGCCGAGAAGCCGCCGGTCGGCGTCGAGCACGGGCAGCGTGCGGATGTCGTGGTCGAGCAGGAGGCCGCGGGCCTCGTCGGCCGTGGCATCACGGGTCACCGTCACCACATCGCGCGACATGATGTCGGCGGCGCTCAACTCGCCGCGCTGGCGCAACAAGGCCTGCAGCTCGACCTGACGCAGCAGCGTGTCGATGTCGGCACGGCTGACATCCAGCGTCTCGTTGAGGTTGGCGATCGCCGTATCGATATCCTCGCTGTTGAAGCCGACGCGGAAGGCGGCGGGCGGATCGGCGGTCTTGTGCGTGTTGACGGGCGCAATCGTCTGGCGGTGTGGATATTGCCGCCCGGCCAGCCGGTGGAAGATCATGCCGAGGGCTACGAGGATCAAAGAGTTGATCGCGATCGGCACGAGCGGAAACCAGAAGCCCGACCGGCTGACCGCCGCCCCGCCGATAACGGCGGTCAGCGCGGCCGCTCCGCCCGGCGGGTGCAGCGAGCGGGTCAGCGACATGGCGAGGATCGCCAATGCCACGGCAAGGCCGATGGCGATGGCCGGATCCCTGACCAGTGTGGTCACGGTGACGCCGACAAAGGCGGAAATCGTGTTGCCGCCGACGATCGACCAGGGTTGGGCGAGGGGGCTGGCAGGCACGGCGAAGAGCAGAACCGCGGAGGCGCCGATGGGCGCGACGATCAGGGGCAGATGTGGGTCCTGGCCCATCACGAAGCCGCAGACGAGGCCGGTGAGGCAGATGCCGACCAGGGCTCCAACGCAACCGATCAGGCGCTCCTTGAGGGTGGCGCCGGCAAGAATCGGTGCGAACAGCCGAAATTTGGACAGGTTGCCCGGTTTTTGGGCATCGTGTTGAGGCGGGGCCACGATGATCCTGATCTTAAAAAGGCAGATGATTATTTTGCAGGCTTATGTGCCTATCGCGCGCATGACGCAAGGGCGCAACCGGAAGATTCTGTTTTGCCGGAAAGGAAGCGAAACGGCGCCGGGTGCGAGCAACAAAAAAGCCCGGCAGAGCCGGGCTTTTTGCATGTTCCGGAAAATCCGGAATGGGAATTTGGTGCCCAGAAGAGGACTCGAACCTCCACACCCTTTCGAGTACCAGCACCTGAAGCTGGCGCGTCTACCAATTCCGCCATCTGGGCGACGGAGAGGCATGTAGAAGGACCGCTCGCTGGTGTCAACAGGCTTTTTGAAGTTTTCGCAACAGCTTGGCAAAAACTGTCTTTTCCACAAATGGCCTCGACGGTTTCGTGGAGAACATCCGGACAGGCGAAATGCTCAGTGGTTCGTGCCCCAGGCGGAGATCCGTTCCAGCCCGGCTGCAAGCAGCCGCGCGGCGGCGGCTTCGCTCTCCGCTTCGACATAGCAGCGCATTTCCGGCGCGTTGCCGGAGGGGCGGAAGTGGATGACGCTGCCGTCCTCCAAAGTGACGCGCAGCCCGTCGATGTCGCTTACCGCTGCCGGCACGCCGATCGGCGCGAGGAAGGCAGCAAGTGGGCCGGCACCCGCGCGCAGTTCCGCCATCAGGGCGGCGCTGGCCTCCACCGGCATGTTTTCCAGCCGGTCGCTGGCCGCGGCCGGCAGGGCAAAGCCGGCGGCGATTTCGGAGAGCGGCCGGCTTTGCCCTGCCGCGAGGGCGAGCACGGCGAGAACCGGCATCAGGCTGTCGCGGGTGGGCAGAGCGCTGAGCATGTGGCCGTTCACGGCAAAGGGCGTTGCCGTCAGCGTGCCGCCATTGGCCTCGAAGCCGGCGACAGCGGCTTTCCCGGCCAGGACCGCCTCGTTCATGGCGGCGATCACGAAGGGCGAGCCGACCCGGGTGCGCAGCACCGTGCCGGAAACTGCGGCCTCGATTCCAGAATTGGAGGTGACCGGTGTCGCGACGGCAGTCGCGCCGAGGAAGCGACAGGCGATGAGGCCGACGAGGTCGCCGCGCAGCGGCGTTCCGGTCTCGTCGGTGACAAGCGGCCGGTCGCCATCGCCATCTGCGGAAATGATGGCGGAGAGCCCGTGCTCCCCCGCCCAGCCTTGCAGGAGTCCGATCGTCTCGGCGGAGACCGCCTCCGTGTCGACGGGAATGAAGTTCTCCGACCGGCCGAGCGCGACGACGTCCGCGCCATAATGGGCAAGCACCGAAACGAAGAGATCGCGTGCGACCGTCGAATGCTGGTAGACCCCGATGCGAAGGCCGGCAAGCGCCTGCTCGGGCAGCAGCGTGCGGTTGCGTGCGGTGTAGAGGGCCATCGCGGCCTCATGAAGATCGTCGGCGGTCTCCCTTGCGGCGTCGAAGGTGAGCCCCTCGGCGCGAATCGTTTCGGCGGCCGCGGTGATGGCGGCCTCGTCCGCCTTGTCGATCTCGCCGTCCGGCCGGTAGAACTTGATGCCGTTGCGGTCGGCGGGAATGTGGGAGCCCGTCACCATCAGGCAGGCCGCCTTGCGGGCAAGGCCGAGCAGGGCGAGCGCCGGTGTCGGTAGCGTGCCGCAGTCGCGCGGGGAGAAGCCGGCCTTGCGGAGGGCGGCGATGGCGATGGCCGAGATTGCGGGGCTGGAGGCGCGGAAATCACGGCCGATCAGGATCTCGTCGCCCTGCCGGGCGATTCCGGCGGCCAGAAGGTGGCGGGCAAAGGCGGTGGCATAAAGTGCTGTGGCCGGCCCTTCGAGATCCGCGGAAAGGCCGCGCAGGCCGCTGGTTCCGAATTTCAGGCTCATGCAGTCACCTCATGTCTTCTTGCGGTCCGATCCTGCGGAGGACGCGACATGAATAAAACAAAATGCGTGAACGTAATGCAAAGCAGGGACGTGTCAGGGAAAAATCCCGCCAGAACAGTGAGGATCACATGTCGAAGATTCGAAATCTTGTTTTCGGTTGCGCGATGGGGATTGCCTCCGCGATCGCGCCCATTGGGGCGGCGCAGGCCGTTCCGCTTGCCGTGCCGGACATGAAGGTGGAGACGAAAAGCGACGTCACCAAGGCACAGGTGGAGTTCTGCTATGGCGACGGCTGCGACCGCCGTTACTATCGCCGCCACTATGAGCCCGATTACGGCGGTTACGAGCGCCGTTACTATCGGCCGCGCTATGAACGACCACGCTACGAGCGGCCGCGCTACTATGGCGGGCGCCGGGCGCATGTGAACTGGTGCGCCAACCGCTATCGCACCTACGACCCCTATACCAACCGTTACCATGCCGGCGGCGGTGTCTACCGTCTGTGCTACTCGCCTTATCGCTGAGCACGGCGGGGATCGTCACAAGGACGGCGGGCTTCGGCCCGCCGTTTTCGTTTCAGCCCTGACCGCTGTTCGTGGCACGGTCCGTGTGGCCAAGGTCACGGCCCGGCTCGATAATGTCGCGCACGCGCTGTTTCAGCTCCTTCGGCCCGGGAAAGCCGCCATCGCGCTTGCGCTCCCAGACCAGGGCCTCGCCGACGCGGATCTCGAAATTGCCGCCGGTGCCGGGAATGAGCGCCACCTCGCCGAGTCCATCGGAAAAGGTCGAAAGCAGCTCCTGCGCCATCCAGCCGGCGCGCAGCAGCCAGTTGCACTGGGTACAGTAGAGAATGGAAACGCGCGGCTTTTCCCCGGTCATGGTCACCTCCTGATCGATGCGAAAAGCATATAGCAGCGGCGTCCTCTTGGCACGCGCCCACTCGCGGTCCCCTCACAGAATTGTCAACTCAATTTATCATGTTTTGTTGGCGGACATCTTGTCGCAGCCGGATTCCTGGAGGAGACGTGGTGCACCGCAACAGATCAACCGGAGACCCTATGACAGAGCTTGCCACCACCCGCTCCCGCCTTATCATTCCCTCGCTCGGCAGCATCTATGCCGCGCTCGGCGAAAGCGCGGAAACGATCCTGCGCGTTGCCGCCGGCGTGCTTCTCGTGACGCACGGCTATGGAAAGATCCTCAATCCCTTCGGTGCCAGCGGCATGGTGGAAAGCCTCGGCTTTTATCCCGGCGCCTTCTGGTCGCCGCTGCTCGCCGCGACTGAATTCTTCGGTGGAATCCTGATCGCGATCGGCCTGTTCACACGTCCTGCCGCCTTCGCGGCAATGATCGTGCTCGCTGTCACCGTCTACTTCCACGGCATCGTGCAGGCCGAGGGCCTGATGGGTGCGGAAAAATCGATCCTCTGGACGCTGATCATGTTCTATTTCGTGATCCGCGGGGCCAACGCCCATTCGGTCGATGCCAAGCTTGGCCGTCAGTTCTGATCCGTCTCCTGTGATGGTTGCGGCCTCGGCCGCAGCCGTTTCCTGACATTGACGACCAGCGTTTCGGCGTCATGCGGCTTCATGACGACGGGAATGACCTCAAAACCCTCGACGCCATCGCGATGGATGTCACCGACGGTCGTGAAGAGCAGCGGAACGCCCTTGGCAACGAGCCGTTCGATACGCTCCGTGATCAGCGTGGCATCCAGCGGTATGTCGAGCAGGCAGAGGTCGACATCGGCCAGCGCCGTCGTATCCCACTGGTCGAGCTGTTCCGGCCGCAGAAGGGTGGTCCGGCAGTTCAATGCCGCCTTGATCAGATATTCCGCGTCGAGCGCAATCAGGAATTCGCGTTCGGCGATCAAGATGTGCGGAAGTGAATGGTTCATGGCGCCGCACTCCTCGTCCATGTGAAACCGCCGGAGGGGCGGTTCGGGAGGCGGACTTTGGGCTTGCCCCCCGGGAGTGTCATTTAAAAAAGACATAGCACCCGTGCGATGGAACAACGGCGCGCGCGCCGCGTTTTCCGGGCCAGCCCGCGGGTTTGGGCAGGATCAAACGCGGCGGAGGCGTAATGTCGGGTGGTACGGCGGTCAATCAGCAATCCAGATGGCGCACGCCCTGTCAGCAATGTCCCCTGCGCGCTCTTTCGACTTTCCGGGACTTTTCGGCAAAGGAGCTGGACTTTGTCTCGCAATTCAAGAGCGGCGAGCTTTCCAGCGAGCGCGGCGCCACTATCCTCGTCGAGGGCATGCACAGCGCCCATCTCTTCACCGTGCTTTCAGGCTGGGCCTTCCGCTACAAGCTTTTGCCGGACGGACGCCGGCAGATCATGAACTATCTCCTGCCCGGCGATCTCATCGGCCTGCAGGGAAGCCTGATGGGCGAGATGGATCATTCCGTCGAGGCGCTGACGCCGGTGACGCTCTGCGTCTTCGAGCGCTCCAAGCTGGAGCGATTGTTCGAGCGTCACGCGTCACTCGCCTATGATCTCACCTGGATCGCGGCGCATGAGGAGCGCATCCTCGACGAGCATTTGCTCAGCATCGGCCGTCGCTCGGCGCTTGAGCGCACGGCCTATCTGCTCTCCTTCATCCACCAGCGCGCCCATTCTGCCGGCGTCAACGGCGGGCGGCGGGTCATTCCGATCACCCAGCAGCATGTCGCCGATACGCTCGGGCTCTCGCTCGTTCACACCAACAAGACGTTGCGCAAGCTCGCCGACCGTAAACTGATGCGCTGGCAGGACAAGGGCTGCGAAATCCTTGACGGCGACGGTCTTCTGGCGCTGGCCGGCTGGGAGGGACTGAACAAGCAGGCCCGCCCCTTCATCTGATCTTTTTGACCGGTGCGGTTCCGGCTGGCAGAACCGCTTCGACCTTTTGAACCGTTCAGGCGACGTCCCAGTGCAGCGGGAACATCGGGTCGAACACCGTTACAGGCCCGGCGCCCGTTTCGATCTTTGCCGGGAAAGCCACCGGCTCCGCACGCTTGACGAGGCGGATCGTCTCCTCGTTGACCGGCAGGCCATACCAGGCGGGACCGTTCAGCGAGGCGAAGGCTTCGAGCATGGGGAGAGCGCCGTCCTCCTCGAAGACGTGGGCAAGGCAGCTCATCGTGTTGATCGAGGTGTAGATGCCGGCACAGCCGCAGGCGCACTCCTTCAGCGGATCGACATGCGGCGCCGAATCGGTGCCGAGGAAGAAGCGCTTGTCGCCCGACGTCGCGGCCTTGCGCAGCGCCAGCCGGTGCTCCTCGCGTTTTGCGACGGGCAGGCAGTAGTAGTGCGGCTTGATGCCGCCAACGAGGATGGCGTTGCGGTTGATGATCAGGTGGTGCGTGGTGATCGAGCCGGCAAGGTTTGCCTTGGAGGACGTGATGTAGTCGATGCCGTTCTTCGTCGTCACATGCTCCATGGTGACACGCAGTTCCGGCAGGCGCGTGCGCAGCGGATCAAGCACGGTCTCGATGAACACGGCCTCGCGGTCGAAGATGTCGACTTCGGGCGTCGTCACCTCGCCGTGCACGCAGAGCGTCAGACCGATCTTCGCCATGCGCTCCAGGACGGGCATGGCCTTGTCCATGTTGCGCACGCCGCCATGCGAATTGGTCGTCGCGCCGGCGGGGTAGAGTTTGACGGCGCGGATCAGGCCGCTCCTGTAGCCGGCTTCGACGTCGTCGGGGTCGGTGTGCTCGGTGAGGTAGAGCGTCATCAGCGGTTCGAACCGGTCGCCCTTCGGAAGGGCGGCGAGGATGCGGTCGCGATAGGCGCTCGCATCCGCGGTGGTGACGACCGGCGGCACGAGGTTCGGCATGATGATCGCGCGGGCGAAATGGCGGCTGGTGTCGCCGATCACGCCTTCGAGCATGGCGCCGTCGCGCAGGTGCAGATGCCAGTCGTCCGGCCGGCGGATGGTGAGTTCTGTGGTCATCGGCGTAGCTCCCGCCCTTGGCTTTGCAGCGATCCCGGATGTGAAACGCTCTCGCATTCCTGCCGGGATTTCTCTGGCGGCTGCGATAGCATCCGTGGAGCGGAACGACAATCGTTTCAGAAGATGTCGATGGTGAGGTCCGCCGGGCGGGAATTTTCAAGGATGCGCTTTCCGTTCGGCAGGTCGTTGCCGTAGAGCTTGCGCTGGATTTCGTCTTCCGGCAGGTCGTAGCCGAGCCAGCGCCGGCGCAGCCGCTCCTCCAGCACCGCATAGGGCGGCCCGACGAAGATGGTGAAGTCGAATTTTTCTTCCAGCCGATCCCAGGGCGTTTCGGTCAGCAGCAGATAGTTGCCCTCGGCGAGCACGAAGCGCGTTTCGGCCGGAATGGCCCGGGCGGCGTTGATGGCGATCTCGCGCGTGCGGTCGAAGACCGGCACGAGCACCTCGTCCTCGGCTCTTTTCAGGGCTGTGACGATATCGATGAAGCCGCGGGCGTCGAAGGTTTCGGGCGCCCCCTTGCGCGGCAGGAGGCCGCGTTCGGAAAGAATGCCATTGTCCATATGAAAGCCATCCATCGGCAGGATCTCTGCCGTCTCGCCGCGGGCGAGAAGCCGCTCCTTGACGGCTTCGACCAGCGTCGACTTTCCGGCACCCGGCGGACCGGCAATGCCGAGCAGGAAGCGGCGCGCGTTTTCAGCGCGCCGCAGAAGGTCGTCCACGATCGTTTCGACCGTAGTCATGCCGCGATGGCCTCCGCAGGCAGCTTGGCGCCGGTCATGAAGGCGACGGCGTCGGACATGGTGTAGTCCTTCGGGTTGATGACCGTGAGCCGCCGGCCGAGCCGGTGGATGTGGATGCGGTCCGCTACCTCGAAGACATGCGGCATGTTGTGCGAGATCAGCACGATCGGAATGCCACGACGGCGGACGTCCAGGATGAGTTCCAGCACGCGCCGGCTTTCCTTGACGCCGAGCGCCGCCGTCGGCTCGTCGAGGATGATGACCTTCGAGCCGAAGGCGGCAGCGCGCGCCACCGCGACGCCCTGGCGCTGGCCGCCCGAAAGCGTCTCCACCGCCTGGTTGATGTTCTGGATGGTCATCAGCCCGAGCTCCGAGAGCTTGTCGCGAGCGAACTTCTCCATCGCCGTGCGGTCAAGCTTGCGGAACCACTGGCCCATGACGCCCGGTTTGCGGATCTCGCGGCCGAGGAACATGTTGTCGGCGATCGAGAGGGCCGGGGAAAGCGCGAGGTTCTGGTAGACCGTTTCGATGCCGGCGCCGCGGGCCTCGATCGGCGAGCGGAAATGCACCGGTTTGCCTTCGAGGCGGATTTCGCCCTCGTCCGGCGTGACGGCGCCGGAGATCGCCTTGATCATCGAGGACTTGCCGGCGCCGTTGTCGCCGATCACCGCAAGGATCTCGCCGGGATAGAGATCGAAATCGGCATGGTCGAGGGCGGTGACGCGGCCGTAGCGCTTGACGAGACCGCGGGCGGTGAGAATGGGTTCGAGTGCCATCAGCCTGCTACCTTTCTGATCCACTGGTCGATTGCGACAGCCGAGATGATGAGGACGCCGATCAGGAGATAGGTCCATTGCGGGTCCGTGCCGATGAGGCGAAGGCCGAGCGAGAAGACGCCGACGATCAGCGCCCCGAAGATCATGCCGAGGATCGAGCCGCGTCCGCCGAAGAGCGAGAGGCCGCCGATAACAACGGCCGTGATCGATTCGATGTTGGCGAATTGGCCGGCGGTCGGAGAGACCGAGCCGATGCGGCCGATGAGGGCCCAGCCAGCCAGCGCGCAGATGAGGCCGGACAGCGTATAGACCGAGACCAGCATGCGCTTGACATTGACGCCGGCGAGCTCCGCCGCGTCGGGGTCGTCGCCGACCGCGTAGACATGGCGGCCCCAGGCGGTGTGGTTCAAGACGTACCAGAGCAGCGCCACCAGTAGCACCATGGCGATGACGCCGTAGGTGAAGACGGCACTGCCGAGCTTGATGTTGTTGCCGAAGAATTGGAGGAGCGGCGCCTGCGAGGAAATATCCTGCGAGCGGATCGTTTCGTTGGCCGAATAGAGGAAATTCGAGGCGAGGATGATCTGCCACATGCCGAGCGTGACAATGAAGGGCGGCAGCTTCATGCGGGCGACCAGCAGGCCATTGATGTAACCGCAGAGGGCACCGCAGGCGAGGCCGCAAAGCACGGCAAGCGAGGGCGGCAGGCCGTAGCGGAAGGTGAACTGGCCCATCACGACGGAGGAGAGCACCATGATCGCGCCGACCGAAAGATCGATGCCGGCGGTGAGGATCACCAGCGTCTGCGCCGCGCCGACGATGCCGACGATCGCCACCTGTTGAAGGATCAGCGTCATCGTGAAGGCGGAGAAGAACTTGCCGCCGAGCACCGCGCCGAACACCGCGACCGAGATCACGAGCACGATCAGCGGCACCGCGGAGGGGCTGCCGTGCAGGAAATGCTGGAATTTCTGGATGGGTGTCTTGTCGTGCGTATCGAAGGAGGCGACCTGCGTCGCGCTGCCGGATAGCACCTTCTCGAATTCCTGCGAAGGCTGTGAGGCCGTCGATGTCTCACTCATGATTTTCCTCCCCTTCCGGTGCCGACCGTCGCGGCGTGCCGGATGAAATGGTGCGTGGACGCATCGGTAGGGCGCTTCGCGCACCTGCCGCCATCTGCGGGCGGTCTCCTCCCCAAGGTGAACCGGCTCGTGCCGTCGCCCGGGAAGAAAGGTGCCCATGTCTTGTTGCTGTTGTCAAAGCAGGGTCGGTATTTCCCGCGACCCAGACCGCGTCCGTAGCGGAAAGCCGGCCCGGTCAAGCCGGGCCGGCGGGGGCCTTAGCCCCAGCACTTGTCCTTGCCGGCCTTGGTGTCGATGGATTCGACGCCTGCTGCCGGCTTGTCGGTGACGAGCGTCACGCCCGTGTCGAAGAAGTCCTTGCCTTCGGTCGCCTTCGGCTTTTCGCCGGTGTCGGCAAACTTTTTGATGGCCTCGATGCCGAGGGCGGCCATCATCAGCGGGTACTGCTGCGAGGTCGCGCCGATGACGCCGTCTGCGACGTTCTGCACGCCCGGGCAACCGCCGTCGACGGAAACGATCAGCACGTCCTTTTCCTTGCCAACGGCCTTCAGCGCTTCATAGGCGCCGGCAGCGGCCGGTTCGTTGATCGTGTGCACGACATTGATGGACGGATCCTTCTGGAGAAGGTTTTCCATGGCGGTGCGGCCGCCTTCCTCGTTGCCGTTGGTCACGTCATGGCCGACGATGCGGGCATCGTCCTCGTCGCCGATCTTGGAAATGTCCTTCACGTCGATGCCGAAGCCCTTCATGAAGCCCTGGTTACGCAGCACATCGACCGAAGGCTGCGACGGCGTGAGATTCAGGAAGGCGATCTTTGCGTCCTTTGCGGCGTCGCCGAGCGTGGCGGCAGCCCATTTTCCGATCAGTTCGCCGGCGAGCAGGTTGTCGGTGGCAAACGTCATGTCGGCGCTGTCGAGCGGCTCGAGCGGCGTGTCGAGCGCGATGACGAGCAGGCCTGCCTCACGCGCCTTCTGCACGGAGGGAACGATGCCCTTCGTGTCCGAGGCCGCGATCAGGATGCCCTTTGCGCCGTCGGCAATGCAGGTCTCGATGGCCGCAACCTGGCTTTCCGAGTCGCCGTCGATCTTGCCGGCATAGGCCTTCAGCGTCACGCCGAGTTCCTTGGCCTTGGCTTCCGCGCCTTCCTTCATCTTGACGAAGAAGGGATTGGTGTCGGTCTTGGTGATCAGGCAGGCCGTGGTTTCGGCGGCTGCCGGCGAGGAGAAGGCGACGCCGAGTGCAAGCGCGCCGAGAGCGGCGGAAATGATGGTTTTCTTCATGGTATCCTCCCAAGGACGAAACGGGATGCGCCCCTCTCCTGGGGCGATCCGGTCGCAGGGTGGGCGGGCAGGTCTTCTGCCGGCCGATCCTCGCTTCCGTCCTCAAGAGAACACCAAAAGAAATGGCTGTCAATAAATAAATCGAATTGAATTATTAATTCGTTGTGGCATGCTGCAGGAAAGATCGGGCGAAAAGCCCCGCTGTGCGTTTCCGGTGGAAGAGCGGAACGCCAGCCGATAAGAGGACCGGAAAGGGTGCGCGACGCCCGGTCCGGAACGGGAGGAGACGATGATCAGAAAGGACGTGACGGCACATGCCGTGCCGGCCGAAATCCTCGATCCGAGCGGCGGTGCAAACCAGGTGCGCGTCCGGGCCTATAACGAACGCCTGGTCATGTCGCTGGTGCGGCGGCACGGCAGCCTGTCCAAGGCCGAGATCGCCCGGCGCAGCGGCCTTTCCGCCCAGACCGTCACCGTCATCATGCGCGCGCTGGAGGCCGAGGGGCTTCTGATGCGCGGCGAGCCGATGCGCGGCAAGGTCGGCCAGCCTTCCGTGCCGATGCGGCTCAATCCCGATGCTGTCTATTCCTTCGGCCTGAAGATCGGTCGCCGCAGCGCCGATCTCGTCATGATGGATTTTGTCGGCGGCATCCGCCGGCAGGTGCGCCGGACTTATCCCTATCCCATGCCCGGTCCGCTGCTCGCCTTCGTCGAGGAGGGCCTTGCGGAACTCGAAGCCGCCATCACGCCGGAAGAACGCGCCCGCATTGCCGGTTTCGGTGTCGCCGCGCCGTTCGAACTCTGGAGCTGGGCGAGTGAAGTCGGGGCGCCGCAGGCCGACATGGACCAGTGGCGCGGTGTCGACCTCGAGGCGGAGATCGCCAGCCGCGTGTCCCATCCTGTGGTGCTCCAGAACGATGCGACGAGCGCCTGCGCCGCCGAGCTCGTCTTCGGCCTCGGCCCGCAATATCCGGATTTCCTCTATCTCTTCATCGGCTCCTTCATCGGCGGCGGTGTGGTGCTGAACTCGGCGCTGTTCACCGGCCGCACCGGCACGGCGGGCGCCATCGGCCCCCTTCCCGTGCAGGGTCGCAACGGCGAGACGGTGCAGCTCCTGAAGATCGCTTCGGTCTATCGTCTGGAAAACCTGTTGCGCGAGCACGGCATCGATCCGAAGCCGCTGTGGTATTCGACGGATGGCTGGATCGATTTCGGCGCGCCGCTTGCAATCTGGATCGAGGACATGGCGGCCGCGCTCGCGCAGGCCGTCGTCGCCTCCGCCTCCGTCATCGACTTCTCTGCCGTCATCATCGACGGCGGTTTTCCCGCCTGGGTGCGCGAACGCGTGGTCGCGGCGACGCAGGCCGCCGTCGCCCGCCTCGATCTCCAGGGCGTCACCCTGCCGGAGATCGTCGAGGGTGCGGTCGGCAGTGCCGCGCGCTCGATCGGCGGGGCGAGCCTGCCGCTCTTCTCCCGCTATCTGCCGGACCACAACGTCCTCTTCAAGGAGCTTGCCTGAATGCTGAAAGGTCTTGACCCCATCCTGAGCCCGGAGCTGCTCGCCACGCTGCGTGCCATGGGCCACGGCGACGAGATTGCGATCGTCGACGGCAACTATCCGGGCGTCGAGCACGCCCGTCGTCTCATCCGCCTCGACGGCGTGCCGCTCATTCCCGTGCTGAATGCCGTGCTCTCGGTGATGCCGATCGATGATTTCGTCGAGGAGGCCATCTTCCGCTCCACCTACCGCCAGGACCGCGACACGCTGGAGCCCGTGCACCGCGAAATCATCGACTGCTGCGCCGGCCACGAGCCGGATCGCGCGGTGGTGCCGCTGGTCGGTGCCGACTTCTACGGCCGTGTGCGCGCTGCCCATACATTGGTGCAGACCAGCGAGCCGCGGCTCTACGCCAACGTCATCCTGCGCAAGGGCGTCATCTATCCGTGACGCCTGTTTCCCGCGGAACAGCGGGCGGCGGGGCGATGTGCGACCTTCTGATCACCGGATGAGAGAGGCTCATCCTTACCAGAGATCAGGAGAGACCCCATGCGCAAGATCATCGTTTCCGCCACCGTCGCCCTCGTTGCCGCCATCTCTTTTGCGGCGCCTTCCCAGGCCGGTTACTACAGCTACGGCTACGAGCCGTCCTGCTTCATCAAGAAGGTGAAGTCCTACGACTACTACGGCAACGTCATCATCAAGAAGATCCGCGTCTGCCACTGATCCCTTCCTTCTGCCGATCCTCCCCGACTTGCCCGGCTCGTAGGAGCCGGGTTCTTTCTGTTTCGGCTCTTCAATGCCCTTGAATGAAGCGGAGGCTCGTGTTTGTCTCGCGCGAGAATCGGGAAGCAGGAGTTTGGCATGCGGGTTCTGGTGGTTGAGAACGACAAGGTAACGCTGCTCGGGCAGATCGGCGTCGCGCTGGAAGAGGCGGGTGCCGAACTAGACCTCTGCCGCCCCCATGCGGGCGATGCCATTCCGGCGGATGATGCGGCCCACGATGCCATCGTCGTGATGGGCGGTCCGCAGAACGCCCGCGACGACGATCGCCACGCTTATCTCCCTGCACTCGCCGCGCTGATGCGGCGCTTCGGCGATGCGGACAAGTCCGTGCTCGGCGTCTGCCTCGGCAGCCAGCTTCTCGCCCGGGCCTATGGTGCGGAAAACCTGATCGGTGCGACGCCGGAATTCGGCTGGTGTACGGTCGCGCTGACGAAGGACGGTGCCGGTGATCCGGTTCTATCGGCGGCGGCTGGTGCGTTTCCGATCTTCCAGTGGCACAGCGATACGTTCACCCTGCCGGACAATGCCGTGCGCCTCGCCACCAATGGCGCTGCCGAGAACCAGGCTTTCCGCATCGGCCGCGCCACCTACGGCACGCAGTTCCATTTCGAGGCGAGCCGCGCCGTGGTGGACGGGTGGGTCGACACCTTCCCGCAGCTCATCGAAACGCTCCAGCCCGGCTGGCTCGAAAAACGCGCCGCGCTGGCCGATGAGAACGGCCCGAGCGCCGACGCGACGGGCCTTGCCATCGCACGGGCCTGGGTGGCGACGATTGCCCCCGTCGCAACGCGCCGGGTCGCCTGACGCGGCTTCGGATAGGGCGTCAGATCGCGGATATCGCTGCTGCAAAACGCGCGGCAGCGGCATCAAGGGTTTCGGGGGCAAAGCCGGAAAAGCCGATGACAAGGCCCTGCCGTGGCGGATTGGTGACGGCCATGGTCGAGAGCGCCCGGGCACCCAGCCCTGCGCGCGCGGCAATCTCCACAGCCTCCGTATCGGCAAGTCCAGTTGGCAAGCCGGCGACGAGGTGCAGGCCCTGGTCGGGCACGCCGACCGAAAGCGCGCCGGTCGCTGAAAGCCCTGCCACCAGCGCATCGCGCGCCGCCTGCGCCTGTCGCCGGGCGCGGCGCAGATGCGCGGCAAAATGGCCTTCGCGAAGAAGGTCGGTGAGGGCGGCTTCCGCCAGCGTCGGCGGGCTGCGGTCGCTGCGGCTGCGCAAGGCCACGACCGTCTCCAGCAGCGGATCGGGAATGACGGCATAGCCGAGCCGGAGGCCCGGGAAGAGCACCTTGGAGAAGGTGCCGAGATAGATCACGCGTCCGCTGTCGTCCATGCCCTGCATGGCGGCGAGCGGCGGCCCGGCAAAGCGGAACTCGCTGTCATAGTCGTCCTCGATGATCCAGCCGCCGGTCTCCCGCGCCCAGTCGATGAGGGCGAGCCGCCGGCGCATGCTCATTGTAACGCCGAGCGGGAACTGGTGAGACGGCGTGACGTAGATCGCGCGGGCGCCCGGTGCTGCCAGCGCGATATCCGCCCCCTCGCCATCCACGGCAAGGCCGGAGAGGACCAGACCGTTGCCGGAAAAGGCCGCCCGGGCGCTCGGATAACAGGGATCCTCGATCATCACCCGGTCGCCCGACGACAGCGCGCTGCGGATGACGAGATCTATACCCTGCTGCGTGCCGGTCGTGATGATGATCGAACGTGCCTCGCAGCGCACACCGCGCGCTTGCCGGAGATAGGCGGCGACCGCCTGGCGCAGCGCGTCGCCGCCACGTGGATCGCCATAATAGAAATGCTCCGGCCCCGGCCGGGCGAGATGGCGCCCGAGCAGCGTGCGGAACTGTTTCAGCGTGCGTGCATCGGCCATGGCGACGCCGAGTGTGCCTGGCAACGGCATTTTCGGGGCGCTGCTTTCCCGCTCGATGGGGGCTGAGGGTTTCAGGGTTGGCACCCGGTCGGCAACGAAGGTGCCGGCCCCGGTACGGGCGACGGCAAAGCCCTCGGCGATCAACGTTTCGAAGGCGGCGACCACGCTGCCGCGCGAGGTTTTCAGGCGGTGCGCGAGATCCCGTGTCGGCGGCAGCTTGCTGCCGGGCGGAATGTCCCCGGCCTCGATCAGCCGGCGCAGCTCACGGTAAAGCGACGGCGTCCGCCTGCCTGCTGCGGGAAGAACAGGAACGAGCGAGGACCAGTCTGGTAAAGTGGTCCTGATTTTTTGATCAGAATTGGTGCTTTTTCGATCCAATGCCATGGCGCACCATGGCGGCCTATCCTTTGAAAGGCAAGCCCTGCACATGAGCACCGAGACCGTCGCCTATCCCGTCACCCCGCGCAACCGCGTCAAGCGCATGCACGAGCGCGGCAGCTACGACCGTGAAAGCGTCTATGCCATTCTCGATGCGGCCATGCTCTGTCACGTCGCCTATGTCATCGAAGGCCAGCCCTATGCGACGCCGACGCTTTTCTGGCGCAAGGGCGATACGCTCTACTGGCACGGTTCCTCCGCCAGCCGCATGCTGCGCCACCTGAAGACCGGGACGCCCGCCTGTCTCACCGTCGCCCATCTCGATGGGCTGGTACTCGCCCGGTCCGGCTTCAACCATTCGGCCAATTATCGCTCTGCCATGTGCTTCGGCACGGCGCGTCTCGTCGAGGACCCGGAGGAGAAGATCGAGGCGATGCGCGATGTCGTCGACCGCTTCTATCCGGACCGCAGCACGCTGTTGCGCCCCATCACGCCACAGGAAGCCAAGGCGACGACGATCATCGCCATGCCGATCGACGAGGCGGCGGCCAAGGTGCGTGCCAAGGGCGTTGGTGACGACGAGGAGGATTTCGCCCTGCCGATCTGGGCCGGTGTCATTCCAGTCACGACGGTGCTCGGCCCTGTGCAGACCTGCCACCGGCTGGTCGAGGGCGTCGACATGCCCGACACGCTGTCGATCTTCCCGGAGGGCGGGCCACTGGATGCGGCACTCCTCACCGGCCAGCGGATCTACGAGGGCGTGTGAGGTTTTCACACCGCGTGTCAACGTGGTTGACAGCCGCACCGAACAGCTCTCCGGTGAAGCGGAACACCGGAGGGCAGATGAACGATATTCTGAAAGGCTACGCTGCCGCGGCGACGCCGGCGCTGATCGAGCGCTACGAGGCCTTCGATCCGGCGGCGCTCTATGCGCCCGTGCTCGACCTGCTGCCGCGGGCGCCGGGCCGTGTCGCCGATATCGGTGCGGGAACGGGGCGGGATGCGGCGTGGTTCGTCCGGCAGGGGCATACGGTTCTGGCGGTCGAGCCCGTACAGCCGCTCCGCGAGGCCGGCTTGGCGCGGCACGGCGATGTCGGCATCGTCTTTCTCGACGATGACTTGCCGCATCTTGCAAGGGTGCGGGATCACGGTCTCTTCGATCTCGTCACCCTCAACGGCGTCTGGCACCATCTCGATGCGCCTGCGCGCGCCGTTGCCCTGCCGGTTCTGGCCAATATGCTGCGACCTGGCGGCCGGCTGGTCTTTGCCTTGCGCCACGGGCCCGGCGCACCGGGAAGGCCGGCCTTCCGGCTCTCGGACGAGGAGACGATCGACGCCGCGGCGCGCTGCGACCTGACGCTGCTTCGAAGCCGCAAGGCCGAATCACACCAGGCGGGCAACCGTGCGCTCGGCGTGGACTGGACCTGGATGGTTTTTGAATGGAGTGGGGTGCGATCGCGGCCCTTGCCATGATGCGGCCGAGCGGCTAAACAGCTCTCGCGCTGGACGACCTGCGCCTTGTTCGTTCCGGGGACGGCCCCTCATCTCGCAATCGAGAGAGAAAGCCCCGCGTGAACCCTTCACACCCTCCCTTTTCGAAATCAGCCGCGCGGTTTTCGCGTGCCGCAGTCGCGGCGCGCACGCCTGTCGTGCGCCCTGAAGCCTTCCCGAGGATATCCGATGGCCGGACCCATTGAGCAATTCGAGATCAAGCCGCTTGTCCCGTTCGAGGTCGGCGGACTTGACCTCAGCTTCACCAATTCCTCTGCCTATATGGTGCTGACCATTGCCGCCGCGAGCGGCTTCCTGCTTTTCGCCACGCGCCGGCGCGGCCTGGTGCCCGGCCGCTGGCAGTCGAGCGCCGAAATGGTCTACGAGTTCGTCGCGACGACGCTCAGGGCCAATGCGGGTGAGCAGGGCATGCGTTTCTTCCCGCTGGTCTTTTCGCTCTTCATGTTTATCCTCGTCGCCAACCTCGTCGGCATGTTCCCCTATGCCTTCACGGTGACGAGCCACCTGATCGTCACTTTCGCGCTGGCCATGCTGGTCTTCTCCACGGTCACGCTTTACGGCCTCTTCAAGCACGGCACCCGCTTCTTCCGGCTGTTCGTGCCTGATGGCGTGCCGTTGATCCTGACGCCGATCATCGTGCCGATCGAGGTGATCTCCTACCTCTCGCGTCCCGTCAGCCATTCGGTCCGTCTGTTCGCCGTCATGCTCGCCGGCCATATCACGCTGAAAGTCTTCGCCGGCTTCGTCGTTTCGATGGGCAGCCTCGGCGCGCTCGGCGTCATCGGCGCCATCCTGCCCTTCGGTATGACCGTCGCCCTGACCGCACTGGAACTGCTGATGGCGGTCATCCAGGCCTATGTCTTCACCATGCTGACCTGCATGTACCTGAACGACGCGCTGCATCCCGGTCACTGAGGTCGGCGGCTCCGTGCTGTTTCGGCACAGGGCCGCGATTCCGGCATTCACGGTATGGAAAGGGCGGTCGTGTAGAAGGGCACCAGTTTTAAAGGGGCGCCTCTCATGCAGATTGCCGGCATCATGAACACGGCCCGCGAGGGCATGGCGACGGAAACTGCGCGCATCGAGAGAGCCGCACGCACCATCGCAGGCGCCGCTTCTCCGGCCGCAGGCGATCCGGCGCAGGATGTGCTGGACCTTGTCTTTGCCGAAACCGGTTTTCGTGCCAATGCGGCGGTCTTCGAAACGGGAGCCGACCTCTGGGAGGTCCTGGCGACGATCAAGCGGGATTGAGAAAAGAAAAGGGAGGCCGGAGCCTCCCTTTTTGTCTTATTCGTCGCCCATTTTGAGCGCGGCGATGAAGGCTTCCTGCGGAATCTCCACCTTGCCGAACTGGCGCATACGCTTCTTGCCGGCCTTCTGCTTGTCGAGCAGCTTGCGCTTGCGGGTGGCGTCGCCCCCGTAGCACTTGGCGGTGACGTCCTTGCGCAGCGCCGAGATCGTCTCGCGGGCGATCACGTTGCCGCCGATGGCGGCCTGGATCGGGATCTTGAACATGTGCTTCGGGATCAGCTCCTTGAGCTTCTCGCACATGTCGCGACCGCGCTTTTCCGCCGCCATGCGGTGCACCATCATGGACAGCGCATCGACCGGCTCGCCGTTGACGAGGATCGACATCTTCACCAGATGGCCTTCCTTGTGGTCGGTGATCTGGTAGTCGAACGAGGCGTAGCCCTTGGAGATCGACTTCAGGCGGTCGTAGAAGTCGAAGACGACTTCGTTGAGCGGCAGGTCGTAGGTCAGCATGGCGCGGGTGCCGACATAGGTCAGCTCGATCTGGATGCCGCGGCGGTCCTGGCAGAGCTTCAGGATGCCGCCGAGATAATCGTCGGGCGTGAGGATCGTCGCGCGGATCCACGGCTCATGGATTTCCGAGATCTTCACGACGTCGGGCATGTCTGCCGGGTTGTGCAGCTCGCGTTCGGACCCGTCGGTCATGAACAGCTTGTAGACGACCGAGGGGGCCGTCGCGATCAGGTCCAGATCGAACTCGCGCTCCAGGCGTTCCTGGATGATTTCGAGGTGCAGAAGGCCGAGGAAGCCGCAGCGGAAGCCGAAGCCGAGCGCGGCCGAGCTTTCCATTTCGAACGAGAACGAGGCGTCGTTGAGACGCAGCTTGCCCATTGCCGAGCGCAGGTCCTCGAAATCGGCGGCATCGACCGGGAAGAGGCCGCAGAAGACGACAGGCTGGGCCGGCTTGAAGCCGGGCAGGGCCTTTGCCGTCGGGCGCTTGTCTTCGGTGATCGTGTCGCCGACGCGCGTGTCGGCCACTTCCTTGATCGAGGCGGTGATGAAGCCGATCTCGCCCGGGCCGAGCGAATCCATCGCCACCATCTTCGGTGTCAGCACGCCGACGCGCTCGATCGTGTACTTCGCATCCGTGCCCATCATGCGGATGGTCTGGCCCTTGCTGATGCGACCTTCGATGACGCGCACGAGAACCATGACGCCAAGATAGGTATCGTACCAGCTGTCGACCAGCAGCGCCTTCAGGGGGGCCTTCTCGCCGCCCTCGCTCTTCGGCGCGGGCAATCGCTGGACGATGGCTTCGAGCACATCCGGGATGCCGAGGCCGGTCTTGGCGGAGATCAGCACGGCTTCCGACGCGTCGATGCCGATGACCTCCTCGATCTGTTCCTTGATGCGGTCGGGCTCGGCGGCCGGCAGGTCGATCTTGTTGAGCACGGTGACGAGCTCGTGATTGTTGTCGATCGCCTGGTAGACGTTGGCGAGCGTCTGGGCCTCGACCCCCTGGGAGGCATCGACGACGAGCAGCGAGCCCTCGCAGGCCGACAGCGAGCGCGAGACTTCGTAGGCGAAGTCGACGTGGCCGGGCGTGTCGATGAGGTTCAGCACATAGGTCTCGCCGTCGTTCGCCTTGTAGTGCAGGCGCACGGTCTGGGCCTTGATGGTGATGCCGCGCTCGCGCTCGATATCCATGTTGTCGAGGACCTGCTCCGACATCTCGCGGTCGGCAAGGCCGCCGGTCGACTGGATCAGCCGGTCGGCAAGCGTCGACTTGCCGTGGTCGATATGGGCCACGATCGAGAAGTTGCGGATATGGTCGAGGGGCGTCGAATTGTTGGTGCTCATGCGCGCCATATAGCAGCGGGGGAGATTCCCGCAAAGCGGTAAATGAAGGGTTTCGTGCGTGCGAACGCCGCTATTCCGGGGCTTTTTCGCCTTCGACGAGCGCGCCGGCATTCGGCAGCTGGGCGCTCCTGATCTCGAAGTTCTCCCGCGCCTCCGGCGGCACGGTCTCGCGCAGCCGTAGCCGCTGGGCAACGAAGCCGGCATAGAACAGCGCCACGGCCATGGCGGCATAGATGAAAGTCTTCGGGCCGAAGACCGGGGTCAGCGCCGTCACGGCCAGTGGAACCAGTGTCGCAGACGTCGACCAGGCGACGAGGAGGGTCGAGGCGAGCGGCACGAAATCCTCGGGGTCGGTCCGGTCGTTGGCGTGCGCGTTGGCGATCGAATAGACACTTTCGACGGCGCCCGCCCAGAGCGCGAAGACGATCATGAGGATGACGAAGGCCTGGAAGGAGACGAAAAGGGCCGCGACCGCAGTGCTTGCGATCAGCATGCAGGTGGCGATCAGCACGATGCGCCGGTCGATACGGTCGGAGAGCGTGCCGAGCGGGTACTGTACGAAGATGAGGCCGAACTGCATGACGAACATCAGGAGCGCCACATCCGTCTGGCCGACCTTGTTCGTGGCGGCATAGATCGGCGTAAAGCCCTGTACGACCATGGAGAGGCCGCCGGCGGCCAGGACGCCGATCAGCGCGACAGGCGAGTTGCGCCAGGCCATGGCGAAATCGACGCTGACCCGGGCGGGTGCCGGTGGCGTGGGCAGTCGGGTGAGGCCGATGGGCAGCAGCGCGATCGTGGTGACGAAGATGGTGACGAGTGGTGCGAGGTTGCCATCCGCCGGCATGCGGCCGAACAGCCAGGCGCCGACGCCGAGCCCCAGCACATAGGCCATGTAGAAGAAGGACATGGCCTTGCCGCGCCAGCGATTGTCGCTGGCATGGTTGAGCCAGCTCTGGGCGATGATGAAATTTGCATTGCCGGCCACGCCGTAGATGCCGCGCGCGAGGATCCAGACGACCGGGTTGACGCCGAGCGCGACGAGGAAGGCCGCGATGATGACCAGCGCCAGCGAGCAGGAAAAGGCGCGGGCATGGCCGACGCGGCGGATGACGGGGCCGGCGATGACGCAGCCGACAAGCCCGCCGAAGGCGATCGCCGTGACGGCTGCCCCCGGTGTCCAGGAGGGCGCATCGGCGCGCGACAGCACGTAGGGCACATAGGCCAGCATCACCCCGTTGCCGATGGCGACGAAGGTCATCGAAACGACGATGGCGGTGATGGAAAAGAGCGAGGACGCCCGCTGTGCTTCACCTGTCATCCGCCCGCCCTCCGATTCTTGCTGCGGCACCTTATCCGGCAGGCGGATGTCGCATTGTCGCGGGAGCGGCATCGCCGGAAAATATTATTTTGGAAAGGCTCAGTCCATTGACTCTATTATAAGAGATAATTATTCCATGATAATGGAAGAAGCAATCGACCCTCTGGAAAGTGCCATCGGCGAGCGCGTGCGGCTGTTGCGCATGGCGCGCGGCCAGACGCTGGAAGACCTTGCAGGCGCCTCCGGCGTCAGCCGGGCGATGATCTCGCGCATCGAGCGCGGCGAGGCGAGCCCGACGGCACAATTGCTCTCGCGGCTCTGTGCGGCGCTCGATCTCACGCTCTCCGCCTTCTTCGCCTTCTCCGAGGCGGCGGGCGATCCCTTGTCGCGGCTTGAGGACCAGGTGGTCTGGCGGGATCCCGAAACGGGTTACCAGCGCCGTGCCGTCTCGGCGCCGAACACGGCCTCGCGCGTCGAGGTGATCGACGTGGCGTTTCCGCCGGGCGCGCGCATCGCCTATCCGCCGGAAACGGCCAAGGCCGGCATGACGCAGCACGTCTGGCTGTTTGCCGGCAGTCTGCGCATGACGGTCGGCACGGCCGTGCATGAGCTTTACCCCGGGGACTGCCTCTATATGAGCATCACCGAAGGGCATGTCTTCGAGAATTCCGGCGTGGAGCCGGCGCATTATGCCGTGGTGCTGGACCGCGGCCGATCCTGAGCCAGGAGGACGAGATGAGCGAGATCAGGCTGCTCGATGCCGATGAAACCCGGGCCCGGCTGGGCGAGCTGGCGGATGTGCTGACCGATTGCGTGACCGGCGGGGCCTCCGTCGGCTTCATGGCGCCCTATGGGCCGGCCGATGCGCTGCCCTACTGGCAGGATGTGGCGGCGGCGGTGGGTGAGGGCGCGACGTTGCTTTTTGCCGCCGAACGGGAAGGGCGGATCGTCGGTACGGTGCAGGTCGGCATCCGCCAGATGCCGAACCAGCCGCACCGGGCGGATGTGAAGAAGCTGCTCGTCAAGGAGAGCGAGCGCGGCCGCGGCGTCGCCCGTAGGCTGATGGCCGCTACCGAGGCGGAGGCCGCGCAGCGCGGCAAGACCGTGCTGGTGCTCGATACCGCCACCGGCAGCCCCGCGGAAACCGTCTACGAACGCCTCGGCTGGCAACGCGCCGGGGTTATTCCTGACTATGCGCTCTACCCGGATGGCCGTTTCTGCGCGACGACCTTCTTCTACAAGCGGATCGGCGAGGCGGCCCTGGCGGTGTAACGTTGGGGCCGGTTCCTGAAAAGACAAAAGCCGCGGATTGCTCCGCGGCCTTCGCAGTCCCCCTGCGAAATGTGTCTTACTGGCCAACCGACGACACCATGACGGCATCGCCGTTTTCGATCGAGACCCAGCGGCCGGCGTGGAAGGAAGCTTGGCGCTTCAGGTAGCGATAGGGCGTTTCCGTCCAGAGCTTGACCTCGTTGTTGAGGTTGTCGAGGATGAAGTCGCCCTCCGTGGTGCGCAGCGTCAGCACGGCATGGCCTTCGCCATCCGGCTTGCGCACGACGGTGATCAGCAGATCGCCGGCAGCAAAGCCCTTTTCGATCAGCTTTTTGCGCTTGAGCAGAACATAATCCTCGCAGTCGCCTGCGCCGTCCGGATAGGCCCAGACCTCGTCCTTGCCGTAGAGGTCCTTGTCGGTCATCGGCGTGACGGCACGGTTGGTGCTGGCGTTGATCTCGCGCACCACCGTCCAGCCGAAGGTCGTCACCTTGGCAGGCGCCTGGCCGCGCACACCCGTGCGGCACTCGGAAGCGTTGGTCTGACAGAATTCATAATGGCCGATCGGCTGGGACGTGATGCCGCCGGTCTGCATGGTCAGCGCCGAAGCCGGCGCCGTGAAAGCCGAGGAAGAAGAAACGAGGAGAGCGAGAACCGCCGCAACCCCAGCCTTCGCACCAATCATTCGTGCCATGAAACGTCCCCTAATCGTTAACAAAGAGTTAACGGTCAGGCGGGCACTTCGTCAATCATGAGATTTGGCGATGCGGGAATATGGTTAAAATGTGATCGGGCCGGGGCCTCATCGCCCGCGGACGAGGGCTTCTGTTGCCTCGAGGATCTTGGCGATATCCTGCGGGCGCGACAGACGATGGTCCCCGTCACGGATCATGGTCAGCACGACGTCGTCGCCGGAAAGGTGCTCCATCAGGCGCACCGCATGGCCATAGGGTACATCGGGGTCGGCCATGCCCTGCAGGATGTGCACGGGGCAGCCGGTCTCGATGGCGCCGGTCAGAACGCGGTTGTCGCGGCCGTCCTCGATGAGTTTGCGCGTATAGATGTTCGGGTCGGGGCCGTAGGGCGTCGGCTCCTCGAACTGGCCGCGCTCGGCCAGCGCCGTGCGCTCGGCCTCCGTCAAGTTGGGCTCGATCAGGTCCGAGGTGAAATCCGGCGCCGGCGCGATGAGCACGAGGCCAGCGATGTCGATGCCGCCGCGCCCGGCAAGTTCGGCCACGGCACGCAGTGCGATCCACCCGCCCATCGAGGAGCCGACGAGCACCGCGCGGCGCGAGCCGAGCGTCTTTGCCGCGTGGTCGATCACCGCGAGCGTCTCCTCCAGCCAGCGTGAGATCGTGCCGTCGACGAAGGCGCCGCCGGAGGCGCCGTGGCCCGAATAGTCGAAGCGTACGCAGCCGGTGCCGAGGCGGGCGGCAAGCCCGGCAAGCTCCACCGCCTTGGTGCCGGTCATGTCGGACCGGTAGCCGCCGAGCCAAATGATGTGCGCCAGATCGTTGCCGGCTGCGGCCGGCTGAAGCGCCATCGCGATCTTGCGGGCGTCGTCACCCGCGCCCACGGTGATGAATTCCGCAGGGACCCCGTTGCCGTTCGACGCCGTCATGCCTATCTCCTTGTCCTGTGCCCCGACCGCGGCAAAGCGCTCGCCGGCCGGTCTTTTGCCGAGAGCTAGACCAGATTCGCGCGTGCAAGGACAGGTGGTGATTTTTTCCACGCGGCATGCTATTGACTTCGCAAGCGCGATCAACACATTGCCGGAAAACGCCGTCAGGCGGGCAAACGGCCCGGTCGACGCAGGCCCATACCTATCGAAACAGTTCGAGGAGAACACGACCATTCGCAGACCCTTTAAAGCGGAAGCCCCCGTCAAGGACGGCCCGCGCTCCAACAAGGAAATCCGGATTCCCCGGGTTCAGCTTATCGATGCCGACGGTAACAACCACGGCACCGTCCCGACTGATCAGGCACTCCGCATGGCCGAAGAAGCCGGCCTCGATCTCGTGGAGATTTCGCCGAACTCCGAGCCGCCCGTCTGCAAGATCCTTGACCTGGGCAAGCTGAAATACGCCAACCAGAAGAAGGCGGCCGAAGCGCGCAAGAAGCAGAAGATCGTCGAGATCAAGGAAATCAAGATGCGCCCGAACATCGACACGCATGATTATGACGTGAAGATGAAGGCGATGAACCGCTTCTTCGACGAAGGCGACAAGGTCAAGGTGACCCTGAAGTTCCGCGGCCGCGAAATGGCCCACCAGGAGCTTGGCATGAAGCTCCTGATGCAGGTCAAGGAAGACACGCAAACCATCGCCAAGGTGGAAGCTGAGCCGAAGCTCGAAGGCCGCCAGATGATGATGGTGCTCGCGCCGCGGTAACGCGACCCCATGACCACCGGATCGAAGCCGCCTTTCGGGGCGGCTTTTCCGTTTCTGCCTGCCGGATGTCGGGGTTCGAGGATTCCGGTTGCGCTTTTGAGGGACATCGGTTACAAGCCGCCGTCCGAACGGTCCGGCAGGGCATGCCGTGGCCGTTCTTTACGCTGGAGATGCACCTCGTCAGTGTGTCTCGAATTCAAGAAGAATGGAGTAGCAAAATGCCCAAGATGAAGACGAAGTCCTCTGCCAAGAAGCGGTTCAAGATCACCGCGACCGGCAAGGTCGTTGCAGCTGCCGCCGGCAAGCGCCACGGCATGATCAAGCGTACCAACAAGTTCATTCGCGACGCGCGCGGCACCATGGTGCTGGCCGAGCCCGATGGCAAGAAGGTCATCAAGAACTACCTGCCGAACGGTCTCTGAGACTAATCGCGCGATTTGATACGTTAAGGAGATCATGACATGGCACGTGTAAAACGCGGCGTAACTTCCCACGCCAAGCACAAGAAGACGCTGAAGGCAGCCAAGGGCTTCTACGGCCGCCGCAAGAACACCATCCGCGCCGCCAAGGCCGCGGTTGATCGTTCCAAGCAGTTCGCCTACCGCGACCGCAAGGTCAACAAGCGCAATTTCCGCGCGCTCTGGATCCAGCGCATCAACGCTGCCGTCCGCGAGCACGGCCTGACCTATGGCCGCTTCATCGATGGCCTGAACAAGGCTGGCATCGAAGTCGACCGCAAGGTTCTGTCCGACATGGCGATCCATGAGACCGCAGCTTTCGGCGCGCTCGTCGCAGCCGCCAAGAAGGCGCTGGAATACCTCAAGGACACCGGCACGAAGAACGAGTTTGAAGCCGCCGTAAACTAACCGGCGCTTCCACAACCAAAACATCGTTTCGTTGTGAAACCCGCGCCGGGGAACCGGTGCGGGTTTTTGCTTTGTGGACCGGCCTCATCGGAGGACTGGAGATGGATGGCAGGCTGAACGATCTATCCGCGATCCCGGATGCGACCCCCAGGGACATCGAGACGCTTCTCGCTGTTCTTGCCCGTGGTGCGCGCCGTATCGAGCGCGTGGAAATGTCGTTCGGCACCGTCTGGGTGAAGCGCTACGGCACGGAAAAGCCGATCGTCTGGACGCATGCGCAAAATGCGCTCGCCCGGCTGTTCCGCAAACCCTTCCTGCGCGCCTCTCCGCGTCTGGACCGCAAGGCCATGGTGGATCGCGAGGTGCGGCGGCTCGAGGCCTTCGCTGCCGAGGGCTTGCCGGTGCCGAAGGTGCTCTATCGCTCGGACGGTGCACTTGTCCTGTCCGATGCCGGTCCGACGATCGGCATGCAGCTGGGAACGCTGAAATCAGCCGATCCGGAGCGCCATGATGCGCTGCTCGTTGCCTGTGCTGCCGATCTCGGGTCCGTGCATGCGCTGAACCTCTGTCACGGACGCCCGCATCCGCGCGACCTTTTTCTCGAAAACGGCCGTGTCGGCTACATGGATTTCGAGGAGGAACCGGAAGCCGCCATGCCGCTGCCCGCCGCCCAGGCGCGCGACCTCTGGCTCCTGTTTCTCCAGCTTGTGCCGAGCGCGCTCGATGGCGAAACGACCGCGGGCCGGGCGCTTTCCGCCTGGATGGAGAGCGCGCCCGGTGATGCGCTTTCCGAACTCTGTCTTCTCGTGGCGTTTCTCGCCAAGTTTTTATGGCTCACCCGATTGATCGGGCGCGTGCACATGGGTAGTGATCTGCGGCGTTTCCTCGCCGCAACCCGCTATCTGTCGCAGGTTCTCCTGCCGCCCCGCCCGGCCGACGCAAGCAAAGCAGGTAAAGATGACTGAACTCGATACACTGGAACATGGCCTCCTTTCCGCCGTCGCCGAAGCCTCTGACGAGGCGGCGATCGAAGCCGTGCGCGTCGGCGCCCTCGGCAAGAAGGGTTCCGTCTCCGAACTCCTCAAGACGCTCGGCACGATGTCGCCGGAAGAGCGCCAGACGCGCGGCGCGGCGATCAACGCGTTGAAGACCCGCGTCACCGATGCGATCACCGAGCGCAAGACGGCGCTGCGCGACGCTGCCATCGAGGCGCGCCTTGCCGCCGAGACGGTGGATGTCAGCCTGCCGGTGCGCTCCTCGCCCGCCGAGCGCGGCCGCATCCATCCGATCAGCCAGATCGTCGACGAGATCACCGCGATCTTCGGCGACATGGGCTTTTCCATCGCTGAAGGTCCCGACGTCGAGACGGACTACTACAACTTCACGGCGCTGAACTTCCCGGAAGGCCATCCGGCCCGCGAGATGCACGACACGTTCTTCTTCCCCGCGGACGAGAACGGCGAGCGCAAGGTGCTGCGCACGCACACCTCGCCGGTGCAGATCCGCACCATGGAAGCGCAGAAGCCGCCGATCCGCATCATCATTCCCGGCAAGACCTACCGTCAGGACAGTGACGCGACCCATTCACCCATGTTCCATCAGGTCGAAGGCCTCGTGGTCGACAAGACCGCCAATGTCGCCAACATGCGCTGGGTGCTGGAAGAGTTCTGCAAGGCCTTCTTCGAGGTCGACAGCGTCACGATGCGCTTCCGCCCGTCCTTCTTCCCGTTCACCGAGCCGTCCTTCGAGGTCGATATCCAGTGCGATCGCTCGGGCCCGATCGTCAAGTTCGGCGAAGGCACCGACTGGATGGAAATCCTCGGCTGCGGCATGGTCCATCCGAACGTCCTGCGCGCCGGTGGGCTCGACCCCGATGAATATCAGGGCTTTGCCTGGGGCATGGGCCTCGACCGCATCGCCATGCTGAAATACGGCATGCCTGACCTGCGCGACTTCTTCAACGCCGATGTCCGCTGGCTCAGCCACTACGGCTTCCGCCCGCTCGACATGCCGACATTGTTCGGCGGCCTCAGCGCGTAACCGGCATCCAAGGAGACATTTTCATGAAATTCACCCTCTCCTGGCTGAAGGATCACCTTGAGACCGACGCCACGCTCGAAGAGATCTGCGCGAAGCTGACGGCGATCGGCCTTGAAGTGGAAGACGTCGACGACAAGGCGGCCTTCAAGCCCTTCGTCATCGCCAAGGTCGTTTCCGCCGAGCAGCACCCGAACGCCGACAAGTTGCGCGTGCTGATGGTCGATACCGGCAAGGGCGACCCGATCCAGGTCGTCTGCGGCGCGCCGAATGCGCGTACGGGGCTTGTCGGCGCCTTCGCCGCGCCCGGCACCTATGTGCCCGGCATCGACGTGACGCTTGCCGTCGGCACCATCCGCGGCGTCGAGAGCCGCGGCATGATGTGCTCGGAAAAGGAACTGGAAATTTCCGACAACCATGACGGCATCATCGACCTGCCGGCCGATGCGCCTGTCGGCACGAGCTATGCGGCCTATGCCGGCCTCGACGATCCGGTCATTGAGATCAACCTGACGCCGAACCGCCCGGACTGCACGAGCATTTTCGGTATTGCCCGCGATCTTGCCGCCTCCGGCCTCGGTACGCTGAAGGCCCCAAAGGCCCCGTCCTTCCCGGTCGAGGGCGAGACACCGGTCAAGGTGAAGCTGGAGCTTGGCGGCGAGGATCATCTCTGCCCCGGTTTCGCGCTCCGGCTTGTGCGCGGCGTGAAGAATGGCCCGAGCCCGCGCTGGATGCAGCAGCGGCTTCTCGCCATCGGTCTTCGCCCGATCAACGCGCTCGTCGACATCACCAACTACATGACCTTCGACCAGGGCCGCCCGCTGCACGTCTTCGACGCGGCCAAGGTGAAGGGCAACCTTGTCGTGCGCCGCGCGGCCGAGGGGGAAAAGGTGCTGGCGCTTGACACGCGCGAATACACGCTGAACCCGGCCAACATCGTCATCGCCGATGACAACGGCATCGAATCGATCGGCGGCATCATGGGCGGCGAACATTCAGGCTGCGACGAGAACACGATCGACGTGCTGATCGAATCGGCGCTTTGGGACCCGATGAACATCGCCAAGTCCGGCCGTGCGCACGGTATCATCACCGATGCGCGCTACCGCTTCGAGCGCGGCGTCGATCCGCAATACATGGTTCCCGGCATCGAGCGCGCCACAGCGCTGGTGCTGGAACTCTGCGGCGGCGTGGCCGCGAAGACGGATGTCGTCGGCTACAAGGGTTTTGACGCCAAGGTCGTCGATTTCCCCTTCTCCGAGGTCAAGCGCCTGACCGGCCTTGAAGTGTCGTCGCAAGAGAGCGTTGATATCCTGACCCGTCTCGGCTTCACCGTCACCGGCTCGGGCGAGCGGGTCTCCGTCGCGGTCCCCTCCTGGCGTCCCGACGTCGATGGCAAGGCGGATCTCGTGGAAGAGGTCATGCGCATCCACGGCGTCGACAACATCAAGCCGGCGCCGCTCGAAAGCCATGGTGCCGTCAATGGCCGCATCCTGACCACGCTGCAGATCCGCTCGCGCCTTGCCAAGCGGGCGCTTGCTTCACGCGGCATGCTGGAGGCCGTCACCTGGTCCTTCATCCCGAAGGCCCATGCCGAACTCTTCGGCGGCGGTGCTGCCTCGCTGGCGCTCTCCAATCCGATTGCATCGGATATGTCGGACATGCGCCCGTCGCTGCTGCCGGGCCTGCTTGCCGCCGCACAGCGCAATGCCGACAAGGGCTATGGCGATGTCGCGCTCTTCGAGGTCTCCGGCACCTATGAGAACGACAGGCCCGAGGGCCAGCGCCGCGTTGCCGGCGGTGTGCGCCGCGGCACGGCCTCGCTTGCCGGTTCCGGCCGCCTCTGGTCGAATGCCGCCAAGGGTGGCGGCAAGCCGGTTGACGTCTATGACGCCAAGGCCGATGCGCTGGCCGTGATCGAGGCCTGCGGCTTGCCGATGGGCAATGTGCAGATCGAGCCCGGTGCGCCCGGCTGGTATCATCCGGGCCGGTCCGGCACGATCAAGATGGGCCCGAAGATCGTGCTTGGATATTTCGGCGAGTTCCACCCGAAGGCGCTCGGCGCGCTCGACGTATCCGGCGCCCTCTGCGGTTTCGAGATCTTTGTCGATGCCATGCCGGACCCGAAGAAGAAGGCGACCCGCACCAAGCCGGCACTCGATCTCTCGCCCTTCCAGGCCGTCAAGCGCGACTTCGCCTTCGTCGTCGACAAGACGGTGGAAGCCGGCGCCATCGTGCGCGCTGCGACGGGGGCGGACCGCAAGCTGATCGCCGCCGTCAACGTCTTCGACGTCTTCGAGGGCGCATCGCTCGGCGAAGGCAAGAAGTCGATCGCCATCGAAGTCGTCTTCCAGCCGACCGACAAGACCCTGACGGACGAGGACTTCGAGGCACTCACCGCCAAGATCGTCGGCAATGTCGTCAAGACCACGGGCGGCACGCTGCGCGCCTGACCGGGACCGGAGCGGGGCGGTCACGCCCCGCTTTCCAATTCGTGAGCACCGGTCGCATTTTGTGAACGGACCGTTGCCGGCTTGCGGATTGAACATTGGTTAGCAAGGCCTTAATCCCCTCCCAGGGAGGTTATCGAGGTCGAAATGGATTCTGCTGCCAATCTCCTGCCGCTCGCCATCATGGGTGTCGGCGTCTATCTCTTCTTCCGCTGGGTGGTGCGCGACATGAACCGCCCGACAGGCCGCTAGGCCTCTCCGTCTCCCTATGCATTGCCGATCAGCACGCCAGCAGCCAGCACGAGACTGCCGCCGAACACGACCTGGAGAACCGCGCGGAAGAACGGCGTTTCCATGTAGCGGTTCTGGATGAAGGCGATCGCCCAGAGTTCCACGAAGACGACGAAGACGGCGATGGTCGTCGCCAGCATGAAGTTCGGGATCAGATAGGGCAGGGCATGGCCGAGACCGCCGACGGCGGTCATGATGCCCGAGGCAAGGCCGCGCTTGACCGGCGAACCGCGGCCGGAGAGTTTCCCGTCGTCATGGGCCGCTTCCGTGAAACCCATCGAGATGCCGGCGCCGACCGAGGCCGAGAGACCGACGAGGAAGGTCTGCCAGGTGTCCTGCGTGGCGAAGGCGGCGGCGAAGATCGGCGCGAGCGTCGAGACGGAGCCGTCCATCAGGCCGGCAAGGCCCGGCTGCACATAGGTCAGCACGAATTGCCGCTGTGCCGTCTGGTCTTCCTCCGCCTTCACATCTTCAGGTGTGTGCTGTTTGCCAAGCCGGCGGGCGAGCGATTCATGGGATTTCTCCGCAAGCGCCAGGTCGCCGAGCAGTTTTCGCGTTGCGGCGTCCTCGGTGCGGGAGGCGGCGGCAAGGTAGAAGCGGTGCGCAGCGTCCTCCATCGCCTCGGCCTGCGCGCGGATCGCCTCGAGAGGCATGTTCTGGATCAGCCAGTCCGGCTTGCGTTCCGGGAAGTCGCGCACATGTTCGCGCCGCACCAGCGGGATGCGGTCGCTGAAGCGCGCCACATGGCGATCGATGAGCATCTGGCGGTGATGGCTCTCCTCCTCGGCCATCTCCTCGAAGATGCGGGCGGAATGCGGATAGGCGTCGCGCAGCGCATCGGCATAGGCAAGGTAGATGCGCCCGTCGTCCTCTTCCGAGGAGATGGCAAGGGCGAGGATCTCCTGTTCGCTTAGGGATTCGAGGCTGCGTTTGCCGGGGCGGAAAAGGCGGGAGAACATCGGTAACAATCCAGTTTAGAATGATTCTAAATATACGATCGAACATGCCTTGGTCAACCTCGACAGGATGTCGCGCCTGCGGGCCAAGGCGCATCCGATATCCCTGCTCGCTCGTTCCGATGGGGGGCTGATTTTCCGCGTGCCGTTCTCGTAAAACCGCTGCACACTTTTGCGCGACATGCTTTAGTGTGGCCGTAGTGGAGACTGCGAAGGACGTGATGTGACCGCCGGACTGAAGCCGCTTACCGCAAGCCGCGACACGCTGCTCGATCGCCTCGGCCGCCGTTTTGCCGACAAGCTGCAAGGCCAGACCTCCGGCTATGAGCCCTACACGCCTTCCGATCCTGAAACGCTGGCGCGCACGTTGCGGCCCGGCGACGTATTGCTGGTGGAGGGCAACCAGAAGGTCTCGGCCGCGATCAAGTACCTGACGCAGTCCACCTGGTCGCATGCGGCGCTCTTCGTCGGTGATGAGGTGCCGTTGACGCTGGATCAGGCAACGCTGCCGGCGGCGCAGCGCCCGCAGCTTATCGAGGTCAATCTCGGCGAGGGCTGCGTTGCCGTGCCGCTCACCAAGTACCGTACCTACAATACGCGCATCTGCCGCCCGGTGGGGCTGACGCCGGAGGATCGCGACACGCTCGTCGCCTTCATGATCTCGCGCCTCGGGCTGAAATACGATCTGAAGAACATCACGGACATGTTGCGCTATTTCATGCCCACGCCGCCGGTGCCCGTCCGCTGGCGCCGCCGCATGATCGCCTTCGGTTCAGGCGATCCGACGCGGGCGATCTGCTCGACGCTGATTGCGGAAGCCTTCGAGGCGATCCGCTATCCGATCCTGCCCGACATCACGCGAGCGCCCGGCCATGCCGCGGCGACGTCGACCTATTCGCGCGAAGAAATCCTGCACATCCGCCATCATTCGCTCTATACGCCGCGCGACTTCGATCTCTCGCCCTATTTCGAGATCGTCAAGCCGACCTTGAAATACGGTTTCGATTACAAGCGGCTGGAATGGGCGCCGGGTCGCGAAGGGCCCTGATGGCCCCCCGCGAAAATCTGCGGTATCTTATTGCTTGAGCGGCGAGATCGCGATTTCGACGCGCCGGTTCTGCGCGCGGCCCATTTCCGAGGCGTTGGAGGCGATCGGACGTTCCAGGCCGTAACCCATCGCCGACATGCGGCGCGGGTCGACACCGCGGCCGGCCAGGTAGTTGGCGACCGAATTGGCGCGGCGGTTGGAGAGGTCCATGTTGTAGCCGGCATTGCCGACCGAATCGGTGTGGCCGTCGACGTCGATCAGCGTCTTGTTGAACTTGCGCAAGACGAGCGCGACCGAATCGAGCGTCGGATAGAACGGCGGGATCACCTGGTCTTGATCCGTAGCGAAGGTGACGTTCGACGGCATGTTGAGGATGATGCGATCCCCCATGCGCGTGACGGAAACACCGGTGCCCTGAAGCTGGGCGCGCAGCTCGGCTTCCTGGTTGTCCATGTAGTTGCCGATGGCGCCACCGGCCAGTGCCCCGACGCCGGCACCGATCAGCGCGGCATTGCGACGTTGCACCGGGTTGTTGCCGATCAGGAGACCGGCAACCGCGCCGACGCCCGCGCCGATCGCCGCACCGCCGGCCGTGTTGGAAACCTTCTGTTCGCCCGTATAGGGGTCGGTGGTCGTGCAGGCAGAAAGATAGACCGCGGCAACCGCGACAACAGCGCATTTCTTGTACATGCAGGCATCCCCGAGACTTCGATGATTCTGCTTCAACCTACCGATTGCGGCAGGAACATGAAAGAGGCGCGCATTTGCCTAGGTTTCGCCGCCCCCGCTGGAGGTGACGCCGGCGCTTGCGGCGACCACGAGGCCCGTGCCGAGCATCTGCAAAGGCGTCATCGGCTGGCTGAGCACGAGGAAGCCGGCAAGCGCGCCAAGGGCGGGCTCGAGGCTCATCAGAATGCCGAAGGCGGCCACCGGCATGCGGCGCAGCGCAATCATTTCCAAGGCATAGGGGATGAGTGGCACCAGAAGCGCAAGGCCGAGCATCATGCCGAGGCCTTCCAGGCTCATCGCCTCATGCGCCCGCACCAGGCCGAAGGGCGCGGCGACGACCGCGGCTATGATCAGCGACATGGCAAGGCCTTCGAGGCCCGGAAAGACCCGGCCGGCCTTCTTCATCAGCACGATGTAGGTGCCCCAGCCGATGCCGGAACCGCAGGCAAAGAGCAGGCCGACGGGATCGCCGACCCAGCCGTCGCCGTCATGAGAGAGCAGCACCACGCCGAGGAAGGCCGCGAGGGGCCAGATCAGCCGCCAGCCGCCGCCGAGTCCCCATGTCGCCACGGCGAGCGGTCCGAGGAACTCGATCGCCACGGCAAGGCCGAGCGGGATGCGCCCGATGGCGGCGAAGAAGCAGAGCGTCATCGCCGCCATGGTGGTGCCCAGCGCCAGCGCGCTTTTCCACTGTTCGCGGCTGTAGGAGCGCATGGGGGGCCGCACGATCAGCGCCAGCACGGACGCTGCCATCACGAGGCGCAGGAAGGTCGTGGCAAAGGGCCCGTAGTCGGCAATCGCGGTGGCCGAAAAGGCTGCGCCGAACTGCACGCTCGACATGGACGCAAGGCAGAGAAGGACCCCGGTGAGAAGACTTGCATTGCCGGAGCCCGAAAGCCCGCCGCCTGTCGCTGTCTGTTGATCGGCCATGAAATGCCCTCCCGGCTGCCCGCTGAAAGCACCGGGTTTGAAGAACCTCAGCGCACTTTAGCGGGACATGCATTAGTGGAGGGGGCGTCACGCGGCAAATGGATAATCGTGACGCCTTGCTTCAGGAAAATTGATGCTGGCCTCAGCCGGCAACGCCCTTCAGCGTGTTGGCGACATTGGGGCCGATTTCCGGCACGCCGTAGCCGCCTTCCATGACGACGAGGACAGGCACGCCGCTGGCCGCGACCGCCCGCCCCATCGTGATGTAGTCCGGCGAAGTCAGTTTGAAGAAGGAGATCGGGTCCTTCTCGAAGGTGTCGACGCCGAGCGAGAGCACGATCACCTCAGCGCCGAAGGCTGAAATGCGCTTCAGGGCATCGGCTAGTGCCGCCTCCCAGACGGAGAAGGGGGTGCCGGGCGGCATCGGATAGTTCTGTGTCGTGCCTTCCCCTGCGCCCTTGCCGGTCTCTTCCGCATAGCCGAGGAAATGCGGGAAGGCTTCGGTCGGGTCGCCATGCAGCGAGGCGAAATAGACGTCGCCGCGCTCGTAGAAAATATCCTGCGTGCCGTTGCCGTGATGGAAGTCGACATCGAGCACGGCAACCTTCCTGGCGCCCTTGTCGAGGAAGCGCTGGGCGGCGACGGCGGCGTTGTTGATGAAGCAGTAGCCGCCGAAACTGTCGATGCACGCATGATGGCCCGGCGGGCGGCAAAGCGCGAAGGCCGCCTTCGCGCCGTCAGCCACGATATCGGCCGCTGTCACCGCGCTCTGCATGGAGGAGACGGCGGCCTGCCAGGTGCCGGAGGTGATCGCCGTTTCTGTCGCATTGCAATAGTAGCCAAGCAGGCCGTCGATCTGGCTCGGGATGCGCGACGAGGTGCGGCGCACCGGGAAGGAGGTCGCAATGGCCTCCCCCTTGTAGCCGGCGGCCTTCCATTTCTCCCAGGCGCCTTCCAGGAAGGAAAGGTAGCCGGCATCATGCACCTTCAGTGCGGTTTCCAGCCCGTGGCGTACCGGCGCGGAAACGTCGGTGAAACCGGCATCCTTGACCGCGGCGAGGATCCACTCCGCCCGGAACGGCGCCTCGAAGGGCGGCACGAGCTCGCCGCCGTAAAGCTCGCTACGAGCGTTCCTGAGCTTGTGGTCCTCGGAAAAAATAACACGCATGAAGGGTTCCCCGTTTTCATTCGGGCGCGACGGTAGTGCATTTTCCAGAGAAGGGGAATCTCCCTTGCGCGGTAGGCGGCTGCATTGTGTCGGCCCTGAAACGGCACGTGCCCCCGCTAATGGCGGGGGCACGTGATGGGGGCATCGGCGCGGTCAGGCAAGCGCGGCGCGCTGTCGGCGGCCAAGGCCGATCTTCTTGAGGAGCAGCACATCGGCGACGACCACGGCGGCAAGCGCAATCAGCCCCATGCCGGCAAGCGTCAGCCCGCTGCCGGCGAGGGCGAGGACGGCGATGCTGCCGACGATCCAGGCTGCATCACCCGCAATGGCGAAGCGGACGGCCGAGACCGAGGGCTGCTCCTGCCGCCCGACAGCGAGGTGGAAGGCGCCCCAGAGGGCGAAGAAAGCGGCAAAACCATTGAGGACAGCCGGTGTTGCGAGCGGACCGACGAGGGCGCCGATCGGGCCCGACAGGGCAAAGAGAAGGACGGCAGTGGCAAGCGAGAAGACACCGTCGGCAAGCATGATGGACTTCAGCAGGTTGCGGTTGATGGCAGCGAACATTGTGGGCTCCTTTCGGTTTCGATGTGCTGATCCTGCCGGGGCCCGTGGTGTAAACCAATTACCTTGGAGGTAATGGAAATCATGCCGGGCCTCCTGTTTAGTGCGGGAGATGAAAAGGGAGGACTGCATGGAATTCGGTGAGCATCTCAAGGAGTGGCGCGGCCATCGCCGTATGAGCCAGCTGGAGCTGGCAAGCGAGGCCGGCATTTCCGCCCGTCATCTGTCTTTTCTCGAGACTGGTCGCTCGCGCCCCTCGGAAGGCATGATCCTGCGCCTCTCCGCGGTGCTGGATATTCCGGCGCGCGATCAGGGCCTGCTGTTTTCCGCCGCCGGCTTTCGCCCACGCTTCGCAACGGCGCCGGCCACGAGCCTTGCCGCCTTCCCGCCTGCCGTGGCGGAGGCGATCGGCCTCATCCTCGCCCGCCACGATCCCTATCCGGGCGTTGTCTTCGACCACGAATACAACGTGCTGACCGCCAACCAGGCCTTTCTGGGCCTTGCCGGCATGGCGGGCATCGCCGTCTCGCCGGGCGACAACTTCCTCGATGCCTATCTCGGGCCGACGCCGCTGCGCTCGATCGTCGTCAACTGGGCGCAATCGGCCGCCGATCTCGTGCACCGCATCCGTGCCGAGGCCTGGCTGCAGGGGCCGCGCAGCCCGCTCCTGAAGCGCATCGAGCGGCTGGCCGCCGCGGCTGACATCCAGGCCGCGCTGCAAGCCTTTCCGGAGACGGGCCGGCTGCCGATCCTGCCGATCGAGATGAAGATCGGGACAAAACATTTCAACTGGATCACCACGCTTACCTCCTTCGGCTCCGTGCAGGATGCGCTGGTGCAGGGCGTGCTGATCGAAAGCTTCTTCCCGGCGGATGCCGGGACGCGGGCACATTTCGAGGAATGAGGACAGTCAGGTGTTGATGACGAGCATGCCGCCGATGATGAGGAAGGCCCCAACCGCGTAGCGCAGCGTCAGCGCTTCGCCGAGGAAAAGGCTGGCGAAGAGCGGCACGAAGCAGAAGGTCAGTGCCATGAACGAATAGCCGATCGTCAGAGGCACCGCTTTCAGCACGAAGATCCAGATGATGGTGCCTGCCCCGTAGATCGCGAGGGCGAGAAGAAGAAGCGGATTGAACGCCAGCGCTGCCAGCCCCTTGAGGCCGAAATCGCCGGTCGTGCCGCTCGTCAGCTTGAACAGCACCTGTCCCGTGGCGATCAGGAGCGGCGTGCCGAGCAGGCCGGCCCAGACCGCAGGGCTATAGGCGCTCGCCGTCACGCTTCGGCCTCCGCACGGTCTTCCATGTAGAAGATGTCGCGGCCGATATCGAGGCAGACGTGGCGGGGCGGCACAGGATGCACGGCGCGCAGGAAGGAATGCGTGTAGGGGAAGAAGTTGAAATGCGGGTTGAAGCTATAGCGGTACTCTCGCTCGCGCGGCACGACGATGATCAGACGCCGGCGCGCGATGCGGCGAAGTTCCGCGATCGCCTGGCGGTATTCCAGCACATGTTCGATGACATGGGTGCAGACGACCGTATCGAACTCGCCATCGGCGAAGGGCAGGGATTCGATCATCGCCGCAACATATTCGACGCCTGTGATATGGGCTGCGTCGTCAACGACGAAATCGACGCCGGTCAGCCGTTTGAGATCAGGGTTGCCGGCCTTGATGTAGCTGAGCAGCGCGCCGGTGCCGCAACCGACGTCGCAGATGCTTTCCCCGGCGATGGAGCCGACGATGCGGTCGATGCAGGCCTGCGAATTGTCCGTGCCGGCATGGACGCGTGGATGCTCGCGATAGAGGTCTTCATATTCCGCGGCAGTCAGAAACGGCGCTCGCTCACGGAATTTTGCGAGCTTGCCGATGTGCTTGCCCCATACGAGGCTTGCCGCCTGCCGGAAGAGTACCGAATCGCGCAGGATCGGCGGCAGCACGTCCTCGATCACGAAACGAATGCGGTTGGTGGTTTCCCTGTTCATGCTCGTCTTCCGTTCGATCAGGCCGCAAGATGCCGCGTGGCCTTGTCCGCCTTGCGGACGCTGCGGATATGCCGGCCTGCGGACTGGTTCATGTAGTGGATGCGCAACTGCTCGGCGCGGGCGCGGGCGAGGGAATCGAGGATGAGGCCGGCGGAGAAGACGAGGAACGAGATCATCATCAGGGCGAGCGAGAAAACCCAGGTCGGCATGCGCTCGACGAGGCCGGTGTGGAAATAGGCGGCCAGAACCGGCGCCATGAAGGTGAGGCTCGCCGCCATGAAGACGCCGCTGATGGCGCTGAAGAACACGAAGGGTCGTGTCTCTTTCATCAGCATGGCGAACATCCAGAGGATCTTCGCGCCGTCCTTGAAGGTGGAGAGCTTGGAATGCGAGCCTTCCGGCCGGCGGCCGTAGTCGAGTTCCAGCTCGGCGATCGGCATGCGCAGCCGAGAGGCGTGCACGGACATTTCGGTCTCGATCTCGAAGCCGCCGGAAACGGCGGGAAAGCTCTTCGCGAAGCGACGCGAGAAGGCGCGGTAGCCGGAGAAGATATCGGAGAAATCGTTGCCGAAGAGCGAGCGGAACAGGGTGTTGAAGATGCGGTTGCCGAAGGCGTGGCCCTGTCGGCCGGCATCCGCATGCACACCGCGGCGCGTGCCGACGACCATGTCGGCGCCTTCGGTGATCAGCGTGCGGATGAGTTCGGCCGCATCGGACGCGGCGTAGGTGCCGTCGCCGTCGGCCATGATGTAGATGTCGGCCTCGATGTCGGAGAACATGCGGCGCACCACGTTGCCCTTGCCCTGGCGGCGCTCGCGCACGACCGTCGCACCGGCCAGCGCCGCGCGCAATGCGGTCGAATCGGTGGAGTTGTTGTCGTAGACATAGATGCGGGCGGACGGCAGGGCGGCGCGAAAGCCGTGAACGACGTCGCCGATCGTCTGCGCCTCGTTGTAGCAGGGCAGCAGCACGGCGATCTCCAGGTCTTCCATCAGGTTTTCCGTCATGGTGGCGCGTTCTCCCGGCGCGGGCCTCTTCATGCGACCCACGATTTTACTATTTCTTGAGAAGGTTAAGGCTAGGTTTCGGCAGGCTTCCAATGGTGGACGAAGGGGCGAAACGTGTCGAAATCCATGCCTGCTGCCCTGTCGTTTGCAACCCGGGATGCGTCCACGGGGCGCTTCGGGATGACATGGCGTGTGCTTGCTCTCTACAGTCTCCTGACGATTGCGCTTCTGCTCGCACTGTCGCTGCCCTTCGCGACCGATTACGTCGGGGTCGACAACGACGACAGGATGCGCCTCGTCGTGGTGCGGGATCTCCTGGCCGGGCAGAGCTGGTTCGATACGACCCAGTATCGCCTTGGTCTTGCCGGCGGTACGCTCATGCACTGGTCGCGCTTCGTCGATCTGCCGATCGCCAACCTGATCAGCTTCTTCTCGCTCTTCGCCGGGCAGCGACAGGCCGAGGCGCTGGCGCTTGCCGTCTGGCCGTCGTTCCTCGTCCTGCCCGTGCTTTTCAGTGCGGGGCTTGCCGGTTACCGGCTCGGCGGCACCATGGCGATGCACACGACGCTGGTCCTGACGGTCATTCTTATCGTCTCGCTCAACCGCTTCCAGCCCGGTTCGATCGACCACCACAACGTCCAGGTCGCGCTCATCGTCGGTATTGCCGCGATGCTGCTCGCCCCCGCCATGCGGGCGCGCGATCACGCCATTGCCGGCGTGCTTGCCGGTTTTGCCATTGCCATTGGCGTGGAGACGACGCCGCTCATCGGCGCGGTCTGCCTCGTCGTCGCCTTGCGCTGGGTCTGGCATGGCCGTGCCTTCCGTGATGTGGCCACCGCCTTCGGCCTTTCGCTCGCCCTGACGGTGACCGCCGCCTTCTTTGCCACCGTCGCGCCGTCGCACTACACGCAGGTGACCTGCGACAGCCTCTCCTATGGCTTTTATGCCTTGGCGACGTTCGGCGGTGGCACGCTGTTTCTCACGGCTTCGCTGGCGAGCACCTGGTCTTTCCGCGGCCGATTGGCTGCCCTTGCGACTGCAGGGGGCATCGTTGCCGTCGCGGTGCTGCTGGTCGCGCCCGGGTGCCTCGCCAATCCGCTCGCCGCGCTTGATCCGTTGCTGAAGACCTTCTGGCTCGACATGGTCATCGAGGCCCAGTCGGCGCTGGCGCAATTCCGTCTCGATCCCACATCGATCGGCAGTTTCTACGCGACGGGTCTTCTCGCCATCGCCGTCTGCGTCAGAAGCGTCTATCGCCGCGAGGCCACCGAGGCGCATCTTATCCTGCTAGCGCTGCTGGCCGTCGCCTTTGCCGTTTCCCTCCTCCAGGTCCGTGGCTCGATCTTCGTCCATGTGCTCGCCGCCATTCCACTTGGCCGAATGATCGCCGAGCTGCGCACGGCCGCCAATGCGCAGCCGAAGAACCTGAGGCTGGGCCTTGCCTTCGCCGGTCTGACGCTTGCCTCGACGCCCGCAACCTGGGCGCTCGCCGGCGCCCTGGTGCCGGGCTATTCCGGCAATGTGTTGCGCGCCGAGCTTGCCGGCGGAGCGAAGCCGCCGGCCTGCACCGACGAGGCCGTTCTGGCGCCGCTCGCCCGCGAGCCGGCCGGTGTGGTGGCTGCCGTTTCGGATATCGGCACGTCGATCTTGCGTTTCAGCGGTCATCGCGTGCTCTCGGCGCCCTACCACCGCAATCAGGGCGGCATGCTGACGCAGCTGCATATCGGCCTGTCCAATCCCCGCCAGGCCGAGGCTTTCCTGCGCGGTGCCGGCGTGACGCTGCTTGCTTTCTGCCCCGGCAACACCGAAACGCTGCTTCTTGCGGATGCGGAGCCGGAAGGGCTCTATGCCGACCTTCTGAAAGGGGAGGTCCCGGCGTATCTCGAACCGGTCGAAGGGGCCGGAGGGGCTGTGCTGCGCCTCTACCGGGTGAAGCCGGAATAGGGTGGGAAAGCGCAAAGTGGGCTGGGGATGCTGGCGGCAGCACCCTGTCATCCGCCGGCAAACGCACTACACTTTGCCGCATGAGCTTTTTCCCCGAGACTGATTCGCCCAGCAATCTTGCCGAATATTCGGTGTCGGAGCTTTCCGGCTCCATCAAGCGCACGGTCGAACAGGCCTTCGACCAGGTGCGCGTGCGCGGCGAGATATCGGGTTATCGCGGCCCGCATTCTTCGGGCCATGCCTATTTCTCGCTGAAGGACGATCGCGCGCGCATCGATGCGGTGATCTGGAAGGGCAGCTTTTCGCGCCTGCGCTTCAAGCCGGAAGAGGGCATGGAGGTGATCGCGACCGGCAAGATCACCACCTTCCCGGGCTCCTCGAAATACCAGATCGTCATCGAGGCACTGGAGCCGGCCGGTGCCGGTGCGCTGATGGCATTGCTTGAGGAGCGTCGCCGCAAGCTCGCCGCTGAAGGCCTTTTCGATGCCGAACGCAAGAAGCCGCTGCCGTTCCTGCCCAAGGTGATCGGTGTCGTCACCTCGCCGACTGGCGCCGTCATCCGCGATATCCTGCACCGCATCGCCGACCGCTTCCCGGTCCATGTCGTCGTCTGGCCGGTCAAGGTCCAGGGCGAAGGGTCGGGGCAGGAGGTTGCCGCGGCTATCGAGGGCTTCAACGCCTTCGAGCCGGCCGGCCCGATCCCGCGACCGGACGTGTTGATCGTTGCCCGGGGCGGCGGCAGTCTCGAAGACCTCTGGAGCTTCAACGACGAGATCGTCGTGCGCGCTGCCGCGGCCTCGAAAATCCCGCTGATCTCCGCCGTTGGCCACGAGACGGACTGGACGCTGATCGACCACGCCGCCGATCGCCGTGCCCCGACGCCGACGGGGGCGGCCGAAATGGCAGTGCCGGTCAAGGCCGATCTCGATGCGGAAATCGCTTCGCTCACCGCGCGCCTGCGCGGCGCCACGGCGCGCCAGATGGACAGCCGTCGGCAAGGCGTTCGCGCACTCGCCCGGGCGCTGCCCTCGCTCGACCAGCTTCTCGCCTTGCCGCGCCGCCGGTTCGACGAGGCGGCGGCGGGCCTTGGCCGCGGCCTGCAGATGAACACCGTGGGCAAGCGCCGCGCCTTCGAGCGTACGGCAGCGCATTTGCGGCCCGACATGCTGCTGACGCGCATCGCCGAGCGGCGCCAGCGCGTCGCCGACCGCCTGCAGCGCGCCGACCGCATCGTCGAGCGCCGGCTCGACCAGGTCCGTGCGCGCCTTTCCGCTTTCGATGTTTCGCTGCGCGCAACACCCGCCCGTATCGCCGCGCAAACCGGTCGCGCGCGTGACCGCCTGTCGGGTCTTGCGCTGCGTGCCGAAAGCGCGCTTGCCGGCGACCTTGCCCGCCGCCGCGCCCTTCTGCAGGCGCAGGACCGCATGCTGCAGTCGCTTTCCTACCGGAATGTCCTGAAGCGTGGCTATGCGCTGGTGCGCGACGAGGAGGGGGCGCCGGTGAAGGGCGCCGCCAGCCTTGGCCCCGGCCGCGCCATTGCCATCGAGTTCGCCGACGGCACGGTGGATGCCGTCACCGGAGCCGGCAGCGGCGTGCCGCCACGCAAGAAGGGCATGAAGGGCGAGGTGGAGGAAAAGCCCGCGCCCCGCCAGGGCTCGCTGTTCTGAGGCCGGCATGCGCATCCTGCTCGTGCTCGCCCATCCGCTGGAAGAGAGTTTTGCCGCCGGCATCGCCGAAACGGTGCGGCGGAGGCTGGAGGCAAACGACCATGTGGTCGATCTGCTCGACCTCTACCGCGAGGGCTTCGATCCGCGCCTGACGCCCTCCGAGCGGTCGCGCTATTTCGAACCGGGCTATGATCCGTCCGATGCCGAACCCTTCGTCTCCCGCCTGAAAGCGGCGGAAGGGCTCGTGCTCGTCTTTCCGCAATGGTGGTTCAATTTCCCGGCCATCCTGAAGGGGTTCTTCGACCGGGTGTTCGCCCCTGGCGTCGCCTTCGAGAACGATCCGGCCGGGGGGCGCATCCAGCCGCGGCTCGGCAATATCCGCCTCTTCTGGGCCTTCACCACGACCGGCTCACCCTGGTGGGTGGTGCATCTCTATATGGGCAACCCGGTGAAGCGGCTCCTGAAGCGCGGCATCGCCGCCTTCTGCGCCAAGGGCCTCGATTTCAGGATGGTGAGCCTGCACGACATGGACCGTGCGAGCGAGGAGAAACGCAAGGCGCATTTAGCACGCGTCGAGCGGCTCGCCGGCAGTCTCTGACCGGGAGAAATCCGGAAAAACCGCGAAACGGTTCCGCGTCGAGGAAAAGCGGAGATGCTCTACTCGAACGCGGCGAGGAACTTTCGCAAAAGGTCGTCCAGTGCCACGCGCTCGTCCGCGCTCAGCGTCTCCAGCAGGCGGTGCTGGTTTTCCACATGGGCCGTGACCGCCATATCGACCAGTGCAAATCCCGTCGGCGTCAGCGCAATGATGACGCTGCGCCGGTCTTCCGGGTTGTGCGAGCGTTCGATGAGGCCTGCCTTTTCAAGCTGGTCGAGCCGGTTGGTCATCGTGCCCGAGCTGACCATGGTGGTGGCGAGCAGATCGCCCGGCGAAAGCCGGTAGGGCGGGCCGGTGCGGCGCAGGGTCGCCAGCACGTCGAAGCTTGCCGAGTTCAGCCCGTGCGCAGCCATCGCCTTCTCGATTTCCCGCGCAAGATGGGTGCGCAGCCGCGCGAGGCGGCCGAGCAGGCCCATCGGCGCGATATCGAGGTCGGGCCGCTCCTGCCTCCATTGCATAAGAATTCTGTCGACGTGATCCATGGCCGGATTTAGCGGCCCCATCGTCTTGACGTCAAGATAAAATGATATATCTTGATTTCAAGATTCTTTGATTGGAGATAATCATGTCTCGCACCACCGATGTCCTCCTCACTGCAACCGCTCCAGCCATTTGGGGCAGTACCTATGTCGTGACGACAGAGCTTCTGCCGGCCGGCTATCCGCTCACCGTCGCCATGTTGCGCGCGCTGCCGGCGGGGCTCCTTCTTCTGCTCCTCGTCCGGCGCCTGCCGCAGGGTGTCTGGTGGCCGCGGACCTTCCTGCTCGGCGCGCTGAACTTCTCGTTCTTCTGGGCGATGCTGTTCGTCTCGGCCTATCGTCTGCCGGGCGGCGTTGCGGCAACGGTCGGCGCCATCCAGCCGCTGATCGTGCTCGGGCTTTCGCGCGCCGTCATCGGCACGACGGTGCGGCCACTCGCCGTCTTCGCCGGTCTTGCCGGTATAGGCGGGGTAGCGTTGCTGGTGCTGACGCCCTCGGCGGCCCTCGACCCGGTCGGTGTCGCCGCTGGTCTTGCCGGCGCGGTTGCCATGGCCTTCGGGACGGTGCTGTCGCACCACTGGAAGCCGCCGGTGCCACCGCTCACCTTCACTGCCTGGCAGCTCACCGCGGGCGGCCTGCTGCTCGTGCCTGTCGCGCTCTGGTTCGAGCCGGCCCTGCCGGTGCCGACGACGGAAAACCTGCTCGGGTTCCTCTATCTCGGCGTGATCGGCGCTGCGCTCACCTACATCGTCTGGTTCCGCGGCCTTGCGCGGCTCGACCCGGCGACGATCTCGCCGCTCGGTTTCCTCAGCCCGCTCGTTGCCGTCGTGCTCGGATGGGCGCTGCTCGGGCAGGATCTCGGCCTGTTGCAGACCGCAGGAATGCTCGTGGTGCTCGGGAGCGTCTGGCTTAGCCAGCGGGCGCAGGCTGCGCGTCCGGTATCCGACGGGATCAGTCCGCGCCGTCCTGTGCCCGCCGGCGTGCAGCCGTCAACCCGGTGAAGACCGCATGGGCGAGATCGGCGTCGATCATCGCGGAAAGGCCGGCCGCCGTGGTGCCATGGTATTCCATGAACAGTTCCACGATATCGGCCGGCGTATCGCTGACACTGGCCATCTGCGTGGCGGCGCCGAGGAAGAGCTGGCGGACCGCAAGGACCGCCGTCTCCGGGCCGATGCCCGCTTCGATCGCATGGCGGATCATCGCATCGGCCATCAGCGCCGGAAAGGCCGCGCCCGATCCTGTCAGTGCGGTGAAATAGTCGAGCTCGTGCTCGTCGGTGATGAAGTGCTGACGGCCCGAGGCTGCAAAGAAGCGCCGCGCGAAATCCGCTTCCGGGTTGCGCACGTCGTCGGTCATGCACCAGGGCGTGAAGGACAGCCGCTGCTCGGCGCAGGCATTCGGCATCGCCCGCACGATACGCCGCGCGCCGAAGCGGTCGCTGATCTCCTCCACCGTCACCCCCGCCATGACGGAGATGACGAACCGCCCGCGCAGGTCGATATCGATCTCGTCGAGATCGCCGGCTCGGACGGACAGGACGATGGTGTCGCAGGCATCGACGAGGATCGCGTTGTCCGTCGTCATGTGCACGCCCGGCCAGGCTTCGTAGCCTGAAATGTTGCCCGAGCGGGAAGAAAGCACGAGGTCGGCCGGCTTGATGAGGCGGTCGGTCAGCACCGGCCGGAGCAAGGCCCCGGCCAGCCATCCGCCGCCGCCGATCACGCCGAGATGGTTCATGCCCACTCGCCGCCGCGCATGACGGGCGCGCGGCTGCCATCGGCGCGGATACCGTCGATGTCCACTTTGTCCGAGCCGATCATCCAGTCGATATGGATGAGGCTTTCATTGCCGCCCTGTGCGCGGATCTGATCCGGCGTCAGGCTCGCGCCGTCGAGGAAGCACTTCGAATAGCACTGGCCGAGCGCGATGTGGCAGGAGGCGTTCTCGTCGAACAGCGTGTTGTAGAACAGGATGCCGCTCGCCGAGATCGGCGAGGAATGCGGCACGAGGGCCACTTCGCCGAGCCGGCGCGCGCCCTCGTCGGTGTCCAGCACCTTGTTCAGCACTGCCTCGCCCTTCGACGCCTTCGCCTCGACGATCCGGCCGCCCTCGAAGCGTACCTGGATATCGTCGATCAGCGTGCCCTGGTGGGAGAGCGGCTTGGTGGAGGAGACATGGCCCTCGACGCGCAGCGCATGCGGCGTGGTGAAGACCTCTTCCGTCGGGATGTTCGGATTGCAGGTGATGCCGTTCTTGGCCATCGATGCGCCGCCGTGCCATTCGTGGCCGTCCGCCAGTCCCACGGTCAGGTCCGTGCCCGGCCCCTTGAAGTGCAGCGCGGCGAAGCGCTCGCCGTTCAGCCAGGCCGAGCGCCTGGCAAGGCCCGCATTGTGCGCGGCCCAGGCGGCGACGGGGTCGGCGACATCGACGCGCGAGGCGGCGAAGATGGCATTGGCGAGCTTTTCGACCGCCACCTCTTCCGGGTCGTTCGGGAACACCTGCTTGGCCCAGGACGGGTTCGGATAGGAGACGATGTTCCAGTTGATGTCGAAATTGGCGATCTTTTCCAGCGCCGGCTTGTAGGCCATGGAATTCGCCTTGTTGGCGCGGGCGACCTTGCCCGGATCTTCACCCGAGAGCAGCATCGGATTGTCGCCGGCAATGGCAAGGCGTGCGGCGCCGTTGGCATAGGCCTTGGCCATGCCCTCGTAGAGCCAGTCACTCGCCCGGTCGAAGCTTTCGTCCGGCGCGTGGTGGTAGCGGGCGAGCGTTGCCTCCTCGTCGGCATAGAAGGTGCTGACGAGACCGGCGCCGGCCATATAGGCGTGCTTGGTGATGAGCCGGGCAAGCGGCAGGGCGGCGATGGGTGCCGTCATCACGAGATCCTGCCCCTTCTGAAGCTGAAGGCCGACACGCACGGCGACTTCGGCGAGCTTGTCGAGCTTTTGCGGATCGACGGCGGAGGTGGAATTGGCGGGATAGGTCATGGCATGCCTGTCTGTTCTACTCGGATGAAGGAAACTTAGTGTGCCCGGCGCCGAAAGAGAAGGCGCAATCAGGCAATCACGGGCGCGGCGATCGCCTTCACCGCCGCCAGAACGTCGCGCGGGGCAAGACGTACCTGAAGGCCGCGCTGCCCGCCGTTCATATAGACCTGGTCATGGACCAGCGCCGCCTCCTCGATTGCGGTCGGTACCTGCTTCTTCTGGCCGAAGGGGCTGATGCCGCCGACGACGAAGCCCGTCAGCCGTTCGGCATCCGCCGGCTTCATCATGTTGGCCGACTTGCCGCTGAAGGCGCTTGCCAGCTTCTTCATGCTGACCTCCTGGTCGGAGGGCACGATGACGCAGACCGGTTTGCCGTCCACCTCTGCCATGAGCGTCTTCAGCACCCGGCCCGGATCCTCTCCCAGCGCCTCGGCTGCCTGGATGCCGACGCGGTCGGCATTCGGATCGTACTCGTAGGTATGGACGGTGAAGGAAACGCCGGCTTTGGCAAGGGCCTGGGTGGCGCGGGTGGTCTTGGACATGGCGGACCCGTCATCGATGCGAGAAGGATGACCCGCATGGGTGCAGGAGCGCGGGGGCGCTGTCAACGTTCGATTGCCGAGGGAGATGCGGCGGCGGATTTTGCCGGCGCCAAAGCGCCGCGCCGCCGGGATGCGGCGATACTTCCGAGGCGCCGTTTTTGCGCGCAGCCCTTATCCGGTTTCCGCTACCTTCTCCCCGCGGGCGGGAAGAAGGGGATGCCGCAACGGCTTTCCTGCCAGTTTGCGGCGTGGGGCACATCCCCTCTCTCCGCTTGCAGGGAGAGGAGCAGGTCGAAGCCTCAGACGCGCTCGAGTGCCACCGCGATACCTTGCCCGACGCCGATGCACATGGTGGAGAGCGAACGCTTCTTGCCGGTGAGCTGCAATTCGAGCGCCGCCGTGCCGGTGATGCGGGCGCCGGACATGCCGAGGGGATGGCCGAGTGCGATGGCGCCGCCGTTCGGATTGACGTGATCCGCATCGTCGGCGATGCCGAGCGCGCGCAGCGTCGCAAGGCCCTGCGAGGCGAAGGCCTCGTTGAGTTCGATCACGTCGAAATCGGCAGGCTTCAGGCCGAGCCGGGCGCACAGGCGCTGCGTGGCATAGACCGGGCCGATACCCATGATGCGCGGTGGAACGCCAGCCATGGCGCCGCCGAGAATGCGAGCGATGGGCGTCAGGCCGTATTTCTTGACCGCCGCCTCCGAGGCGATGACGAGCGCTGCGGCACCGTCGTTGACGCCGGAGGCATTGCCCGCCGTCACCGTGCCGCCTTCCTTCCTGAAGGGCGTGCCCAGCTTGGCGAGGGCTTCAAGCGTCGTGGCGCGCGGGTGCTCGTCCTTTTCCACCACGACCGGATCGCCCTTCCGCTGCGGGATGGTGACGGTCGTGATCTCCTTCGCCAGCCGGCCGTTCGCCTGCGCCGCGGCGGCCTTGGCCTGAGAGTGCACGGCGAAGGCATCCTGATCCTCGCGGGAGACTTTGAAATCCTCGGCGACGTTTTCGCCGGTCTCCGGCATGGAATCGACACCGTACTGTTTCTTCATCAGCGGATTGACGAAGCGCCAGCCGATCGTCGTGTCGTGGATCTCCGCATGGCGGGAAAAGGCCGTCTCCGCCTTGGGCATCACGAAGGGCGCGCGGCTCATGCTCTCGACGCCGCCGGCGACGACAAGGTCCGCTTCGCCGGACTTGATGGCGCGGGCGGCGGCGATGACGGCATCCATGCCCGAGCCGCAGAGCCGGTTGATCGTTGTGCCGGACACGGCGACCGGCAGCCCGGCGAGAAGCGAGGACATGCGCGCGACATTGCGGTTGTCCTCGCCCGCCTGGTTGGCGCAGCCGAAGATCACGTCGTCGACGGCTTCCCAGTCGATGTCCGCATTTCTCGCCATCAGCGCCCTCAGCGGGATGGCGCCGAGATCGTCGGCGCGGACGGAGGAGAGCGAACCGCCGAAACGGCCGATGGGCGTGCGGATATAGTCGCAGATATAGGCGTGAGACATGATGTTCCTCTCAAGCATTCCCGGCCGAAACGGGTCGCCCTTCGGTGTTGGGGAATGCGTCAAAAACAGTATCCCGGGGCGAAACCGGCTTCGGGTTTTCCCTAGAGTTCCGGCACGACGAGATCGGCGACGGGGCCATCGACATGCAGCTTCGCGCCGGTCATCGCCTGCAGTTCGTCGATCGTCATGCCGGCAAGCTTTTCGCGCAGCACGAAGCGGCCGCCCGAAACGTCGATGACGGCATGGCTGGTATAGATGCGGGTTATGCAGCCGACGCCCGTCAGCGGAAAGGTGCAGTGCTCGACGAGCTTCGGCTCGCCGTTCTTGGTGACGTGCTCGGTGATGACGACGACTGATTTGGCCCCATGCACGAGGTCCATTGCCCCGCCGACCGCCGGCACACCCTTGGAGCCGACACGCCAGTTGGCGAGGTCGCCGTTCTCCGCCACCTGGTAGGCGCCGAGGATCGCCACGTCGAGATGGCCGCCGCGCACCATGGCGAAGCTGTCGGCATGATGGAAGAAGGCCGAACCCGGCTTCAGCGTCACGGCCTTTTTGCCGGCGTTGATCAGGTCCCAGTCCTCTTCTCCGGCGGGTGGGGCCTCGCCGAAATCGAGGATGCCGTTCTCCGTATGGAAGATCGCCGCGCGGCCTTCCGGCTGGTAGCGGGCGACCATTTCAGGAAAGCCGATGCCGAGGTTCACATAAGCGCCGTCAAAGATGTCCTGCGCGGCGCGCCAGGCGATCTGGGCGTTGGAAAGCTTGATGTCTTCACGTGTATCGACGGTCATGCGTAGGCCACTCCTGCACGGATGAGATCTTCTTCCTGCTTCGGATCGGAAACCTCGACGAGCTGGTCGACGAAGATGCCGGGTGTGATGACCTGTTCCGGATCGATGCCGCCGGGCTTGACCAGCTTGCTGACCTGCACGACGGTTTTTGTCGCCGCCATGCACATCAGCGGGCTGAAATTGCGGGCGGCTTTGTTGTAGGTGAGGTTGCCGTTGGTATCGCCGACATGCGCCTTGATCAGCGCGAAGTCCGCTTTCAGCCAGCGCTCCTGCACATACATGCGGCCGTCGAATTCGGCGACCGGCTTGCCCTTGGCGAGCTCCGTGCCGTAGCTCGTCGGTGTGTAGAAGGCGGGAATGCCGGCGCCGCCGGCCCGGATGCGCTCGGCGAGCGTACCCTGCGGCACCAGCTCCAGCTCGATCTCGCCGGCGAGATAGCGGTCGGTGAAGGCGCGCGGATCGGTGGAGCGGGGGAAGGAGCAGATCATCTTCTTCACCATGCTGGCATCGATCATCGCGGCGATGCCGATGCGTCCGTTGCCGGCATTGTTGTTGATGACTGTCAGGCCCTTCGGGCCTTTGTCGATGAGTGCGTGGATCAGTTCGATCGGGGCGCCGGAGCCACCGAAGCCGCCGATCATCACGACCGCGCCGTCTCCGATGCCCGATACGGCCTCCGCAAGGCTGGGAATTGTCTTGTCCATGCAAAATCTCCCGTTGTCGCCAACAGAGGTAAATCCAAACCGGTAAACCGGCAATCCATTTTGTGCGATATTTGACATTTGTTCAATAATCGCACAAAATGGATTGAACGCCGTGGTGGGATCAGCCGCGGCGCCGACCCCGCTCTCGACGTCATCCTCGGGCCAGACCCGAAGTGACAAAGGAGAGGGCGGAGACAGGAGGGGCAGGCGGCGGCACCCCTGCATGCTACAATGCCGTCCGGCCAGCCGACGAGGAGACAAAGGTGCGGGAAACGGATTTCATCGGCGGATTTGCCAAGGGGCTGATGGTCATCGAGGCCTTCGGTGAGGCAAAACCCCGCCTCACCATCACGGATGTTTCAAAGGAAACGGGCCTCGACCGGGCGACGGCGCGGCGCTGCCTGCTGACGCTGGCCGAACTTGGTTATGCCGCCTATGACGGCAAGTTCTTCGAACTGACGCCGAAGATTTTGCGCCTCGGTCACGCCTATCTCTCGGCGACACCCCTGCCGCGGCTGGTGCAGCCCTATCTCGACCAGCTCTCGGAGAGGGTCGGCCAGAGCGCGTCCGCTTCGGTACTGGACGGGGTCGAAATCGTTTATGTGGCGCGGGCTGCACAGAAGCGGGTGATGTCGATCAACCTCACGCCGGGTTCGCGCCTGCCGGCCTACTGCGCCTCGATGGGCCGCGTTCTCCTGGCCGCTCTCCCGGAAGCGGAGGCGCGGGCGATTGTGGAAGCTTCCGATCGCAAGGCGAACACCCCCTATACCAAGACGGCGCCGGAGGCGCTGATGGAGGAGTTGGCCGGCGTGCGGCGGAACGGTTTTGCCCTGATCGACCAGGAGCTGGAGATCGGGCTTCGCTCCATCGCCGTGCCGCTCGAAAACGCCCGCGGCCGCGTTGTCGCCGCGCTCAATATCGGTGCGCCGGCCGCCCTCGCCTCGGCGGAGGAGATGGTGACCCGCTACCTGCCGGCGATGCACGAGGTGCAGGCGGCACTGCGGCCGGTGCTCGCCTAAAGGCAATTCCGGCCCTGCCGGGTGCCGATCTTGACAGAAGCAAGGTCGCGGCCCCACCTTTTGCACCGCAGCAGGAGGCCGCCATGAGCGACGACGACAGCAAGCTCACCCGCACGAAACGCCGCTGGGCGGACGAGGGCAGGTTCCTCACGGGGCGCATTTCCCGGCCCGAGACCGACCGCCTGCCGCCCGGCCAGCATCTCGTAAAGAACTGGCCGGTGCTCGATCTCGGCCAGCAGCCGGCCATCCGCCGGGAAAGCTGGCGGCTTGACGTGAAGGGTGGCGCGGAAAACCCGCAATCCTTCAGCTGGACGGAGTTCCTGGCGCTGCCGCAGAGCCAAAGACTTTCGGATATCCATTGCGTGACCACCTGGTCGCGCTACGACAACCACTGGGAGGGTGTCGCTACCCGTGATCTGCTCGACCGTGTCATGCCGCGGTCGGAGGCGAGTTTCGTCATGTTGACGAGCTATGACGGCTATACGACAAACCTGCCGCTCGCCGATTTCGCTGTCGAGGACGCTATCCTCGCCACCCATTGGGAGGGCCAGCCGCTCTCGGCGGAGCATGGCGGGCCGATGCGCCTCGTCGTACCGCATCTCTATTTCTGGAAAAGCGCCAAATGGTTGACGCGCATCGATTTCCTGCCCGGCGATCAGGCGGGGTTCTGGGAGCGCAACGGCTATCATATGCGCGGGGACCCCTGGGCCGAGGAGCGCTATTCCGACGACTGAGCGGAAAGCCGCTCCCGTTCCCGCAGCCGCCAGGCGCGCGGTGTCTCGCCCGTCTGGCGCAGGAAGTAGCGGGAAAAATAGGCGGGGTCGGCAAAACCGAGGCCAAGCGAAATCTCCTGCGCTGGCGCCTCGGTGAAGACGAGTTCGCGTTTCGCCTCGTCAATCAGCTTTCGACCGATATAGGCATGGGCCGTCAGGCCCGTCGCGGCCTTGACGATGCGGTTGAGGTGCGTCGGCGAGATGCCGAGCTCGCCGGCGTAGAAGCCGGCCGGCTTCTGGCCGCGGAAATGCTGCTGGATCAGACCGTTGAGATGTTCCATGCGCCGTGCCGTCTCACCGGCGTCGCCTGCTGTTTCGTCCCGGCTCCAGAGCCGCGCGGAAAGCGTCAGGACCGAGACCAGATAGGCCTGCATCAGGTCGGTGCGCCCGCTTCGCCGCGTCGTCCATTCGGCGGCAAGCCGCCTGAGCGTCGAAAGCACGAAGGCGCCGTCCGCATCGCCGGGATCGAGCGGTGTCACGCGCGGCTCGGAAACGAAGCGTCCTGCCTCGCCGGCAAGGCGCAGATGTGAGGCGAGCAGGGTGAAAACATAGCCGTCGACATCGCGGGAAAACCGGAAGCCGTGCTCAAGCGCCGGCGGCACCGTGGCGATGGCGGGCGGGGTCAGCGTCAACCGCCGGTCTTCGAACAGCGCATCGCCCGAACCAGCGGAAATATACAGGATCTGGAAGAAGCTCTCGTGCCGATGCAGGCCGATCTCGTAGCGGTGCAGGCTGCTGCGCGAAGGGATCGTTTCGCAGTGCAGCCAGAAATCCGGACCGTTTCCGGCTCTTTCGCCGTAGAGATCGTAGGTCGGGGCCGGTCGCTTCATCGTTCTGCCACTGTCTCGCGATGTTCGATTTGTACAATTTTGTGGCCGATCCGTCCATTGCTCGGCACCACCCTTCCCGCCGACAATTTGCGAAATGCCAGTTCGGGAGGACACTATGCGCGTTCAGGTCGTCATCATCGGTTCGGGGCCTTCGGGCCTGCTGCTCGGCCAGCTGCTCGGCAATGCCGGCATCGAGACGGTGATCCTCGACCGGTCGAGCCGCGCGCATATCCTTGGCCGCGTGCGGGCCGGGGTGCTGGAGGAGGGCACGACTGCACTGCTCGACCAGGCCGGCGTCGGCGCGCGCATGCATGCCGAAGGCTTGCCGCATGACGGTTTTTCGCTCGCCTTCGACGGTCGCGATCACCGCATCGACCTCTTCGATCTCACCGGCGGCAAGCGTGTCATGGTCTATGGCCAGACGGAGCTGACCCGTGATCTCATCGAACAGCGGGAAGCCGACGGCCGGCTGATGATCCACGAGGCAATAAATGTCACGCCGCATGGCTTCGACGGCGCCACGCCCTACGTGACCTACGAGAAGGACGGTATCACGCACCGGATCGACTGCGATTTCATCGCCGGCTGCGACGGTTTCCACGGCGCCAGCCGCAAGGCCGTGCCGGAGAAGGCGATCCGCACCTTCGAAAAGGTCTATCCCTTCGGCTGGCTGGGCATTCTCGCAGAAGTGCCGCCGGTCAGCGACGAGCTGGTCTATGCCAACCATCCGCACGGCTTTGCCCTCTGTTCCATGCGCTCACGCGCCCGCAGCCGGTATTATCTCCAGTGCGCGCTCGACGAGAAGATCGAAGCCTGGTCCGATGCGCGCTTCTGGGACGAGCTGCGCCGCCGCCTTCCCGCCCATCATGGCGAGGCACTGGTCACCGGACCGAGCTTCGAGAAGTCGATCGCGCCGCTGCGTTCCTTTGTCGCCGAGCCGATGCGCTTCGGCCGGCTGTTCCTCGTCGGCGACGCCGCCCATATCGTGCCGCCGACGGGCGCCAAGGGGCTGAACCTTGCCGCAAGCGACGTACACTACCTTTTCTCCGGTCTCGTGGAACACTATCGGGAGCGCTCCGAGGCCGGCCTCGACGCCTATTCGGCAAGGGCGCTCGCCCGGGTCTGGAAGGCCGTGCGTTTTTCCTGGTGGATGACGAGCATGCTGCACCGTTTTCCCGGGGCCGGCGATTTCGACCAGAAGATCCAGGAAGCCGAACTCGACTATCTCACCCATTCCCGCGCGGCCGAAATGGTGCTGGCGGAAAACTACGTCGGCCTGCCTTACTGACGCGCCGCCCAGGCGGCGATGGAGGCGATCATCGTCGCGTGGTGCTCCGACGCTTCGGCGAGGGCTGCAAGTTCCCAGAGCCGGTGCACGCCGGTCAGGAGATGGATGCGGGCACGATCGAGCGCCCGGTCCGTCAGCTGTTCATAGCTGTCCGCAACCCGCGCGGTGAGGTCGGGGCTGATGAAGTTCGTGTAGATGAAATCCTGGTGCAGCGGGCCGAAACCGGAATCGGCGAAATCGTAGATGCCATTGAGCCGCCCGGCGGCATGGTCGAAGGCCATGTTCCAGCCGTGGCCATCGAAGAACCCGTAGGTTTCGCCATGTGGATCCGGCGCCAGCGTGCGCCAGCCGGAAAGGATTTCGCTCGCAAAGCCATGCAGGTCTTCCGGCAGCAGCGGCAGGGCCCTTGCCGCGATGCCATCGGCATCCAGCCAGCGCTCGATGGGCCGCGCGCCGGCGGCCTCCATCAACGGGCGGGGGAGGGCATGCAGCTGCGTATAGAATCGGGCGAGCGTCTCACCTAACGCCCTTCGCGCCGGCTCCAGCAGTGTCTCGTAGTGTGCGGTTTCCAAGTGGTCGCCGGGGATGATTGTGTGTTCGGAAAAGAGCGGTGCGCCCTCGTGGAGGTGAAGGTCCGGAACGGGCATCGCAAGATGCGGGCGGATGGTCGCGAGGATGGAGGCTTCGCGGCGCAGCGCCTGTTCCGCCTCCTCGCCCTGCGGGAACTTGAAGACGCGACGTTCGTCCACCGCCACCGCATGCGAATGCCAACCGCCCGGCAGTAGCCGGAAGGCGGCATCTGCCAGATCGGGATGAAGCGCGACGATCGCGGTGCGGAAAGAGATAAGTTCGCTTGTCATGCACCCTTCCTAGAGCAATTCCAGCAAAAGCGCGAAGCGGCTTTGCGCCCGCAATTGTGGCGAACCCTCTGGCCGAGGGGCGAAGGGCTCAAGCCGCGGGCGATACCTTGCCTGCCACTTCGCGGATCGTCTGGATGAGGATCGACAGTGGCATGGACGGCACGGCGTCGGTGCGCATGGTGAGGCCGACGGGCCCCTTCGTGCCGCTCGTATCGATCGGCAGCGCTGCGAGCGCACCATCCGCGATATCCGCTGCCACCACCCCTTCGGAGATGATCCAGATCGCATCGCTTTCGCGCACGAAGGCGCGGCCGAAGGCGTCGGACACGGTCTCGATCTGGTTCGGAAGGCCGGCAATACCGTTGGTGATCAGGAAGCTTTCGACGAAGGGGCGGATGATCGAGGCGCGCGTCGGCATCAGCACGGGATAGGCGTCGAGCCCGGCAAAGGCCGATCCGCCGGCAAGCAGCGGATGGCCGGCGCGCACGCAGAAGACCACCTTCTCCGAATAGAGGTGCTCGAAGGAGAAGCCCGTCATCTTCTCCGGTGCAGCAAGGCGCCCGACGACGAGATCGAGGTCGCCGACGCGCAGCTGCTCCAGCAGAACCGCGTTTTCGCCCGTGACGATCTTTAAGCGTGCGCCCGTCTCTTCCGCGAGAAACAGCGCCATCGCCTTCGGCATGATGCGCGTCGAGACGGTGGGCAATGCGCCGATTCGGATCGGCGGGGCATCGCCGGAAAGCGCCTGTGAGACCGAATCGAAGCCTTGCCGGAGCGCCGCCAGCACTGCGCCGGCATGCTTGAGGAAGACCTCGCCATGCCGGGTGATCTTGATGCCGCGCCCCTCGCGCTCGAAGACGGCGACGCCGAGAACCTCCTCCAGTTCACGGATCGTCTTCGTCACGGCAGGCTGGCTGACATGCAGGATTTCCGCTGCCTTCATCACGCTTCTCTGGCGGGCCACCTCGACAAAGGTCTGCAGATGGCGGAACTTGATACGGCTGTCGACCATGGTTTCCATAACCCTCAAGTTAACGAAACGGCATGAAATATCATTTTACCTAACCAGATCAAGGGGCCAGTCTGAGGGTCCGGAGGAGACAGAAGTGCAGTTCGCAACCGTCAACGACGTCATCTTGCACCACCAGCTGATCGGCGGGCCGGCGGGCCGGCCGGTGATCGTCTTTGCCAATTCGCTCGGCACCGACTTCCGCATCTGGCGTGACGTCGTCGTGCGCCTTGCCGGCGACTTCCCCATCGTTACCTATGACAAGCGCGGCCATGGCCTGTCCGATCTCGGCCAGGTACCCTATTCGATCGACGACCACGTCCTCGATCTCGCCGCACTGCTCGACCGGCTGGATGTGAAGGGTGCCGTCATCTGCGGCCTTTCCGTCGGGGGCATGATCGCGCAGGGCCTTGCGGCGAAGCGGCCGGACCTCGTCCGGGCGCTGGTGCTCTGCGACACGGCGCACAAGATCGGCACGGCCGAGATGTGGAATGCGCGTATCGAAAGCGTCGAGACGAAGGGTATCGAAGGTCTCGTCGACGCCGTCATGGAGCGCTGGTTCACGCCGGCCTTCCGTCGTCCGGAGAACGCCGCCTATCACGGCTACCGCAACATGCTCACCCGCCAGTCCGCGGTCGGTTATACCGCCACCTGCGCCGCGCTGCGCGACGCTGACCTCACCCGTTCGACGGAACGCCTTGCCGTACCGACGCTCTGCGTCGTCGGAGACCAGGACGGCTCGACCCCGCCGGATGTGGTGCTGTCCATGGCAAAGCTCATTGCCGGCGCCCGCTACGAGGTCATCAAGGATGCCGGGCACATTCCCTGCGTCGAGCAGCCGGAAATGCTGACGGAGATGATCCGCGCCTTCATCGCCACCCTACCTGCCGGAGACGAGCCCCATGGCTGATGCGCATACCTTTTCCGACCGCTACCGCCAGGGCATGGTGACCCGGCGCGCGGTGCTCGGCGACAGTCATGTCGACCGCGCCTCCTCCGGCGCCACCGCCTTCGACCAGCCCTTCCAGGAGCTGATCACCGAAGCGGCGTGGGGCACGGTCTGGTCGCGGCCCGGCTGGACGATGCGCGAGCGCTCGATGGTGACGATCGCGCTGCTCGCCGCGCTCGGTCACGATGAGGAGGTGGCGATGCATGTGCGCGCCACCGTCAACACCGGCGCCAGCCGCGAGGATATCGCCGAGGCGCTTCTGCATGTCGCGATCTATGCCGGCGTGCCGGCGGCCAACCGGGCGATCAAGATCGCCAAGCACGTCTTCGAGGACATGGACGCCGAAAAGGCGGCCTGAGGAAACCATGACGGACCTTTCCAATCGCAAGCCCGAAACAGGCGCCTTCTTCTCCCGTGATCGCCTGTGGCATCCGCCGGGCCTGACGCCGGGCTACAAGACCTCCGTGCTGCGCTCGCCGCAGAAGGCCCTTCTGTCGCTCGACGGCACGGTTTCGGAAATCACCGGCCCGGTCTTCGGTCACGCGATGCTGGGCGAGCTCGACAACGACCTGATTCACAATTTCGCAAAACCGGGCGAAAGCGCGATCGGCGAGCGCATCATCGTGCACGGCCGGGTGCTCGACGAGCGGGCGCGGCCGGTGGCGGGCGCGCTGCTTGAGTTCTGGCAGGCCAATGCCGGCGGGCGCTACCGCCACAAGAAGGAAAGCTATCTCGCGCCGCTTGATCCGAATTTCGGCGGCTGCGGGCGCACCATCACCGACGAGGATGGCTATTATGCCTTCCGCACCGTCAAGCCCGGGCCCTATCCCTGGCCAAACGGCGTCAACGACTGGCGCCCGGCGCATATTCATTTCTCCGTCTTTGGCCACGGTTTCGCCCAGCGGCTGATCACGCAGATGTATTTCGAGGGTGACCCGATGATCTGGAAATGTCCCATCGTGCAGACGATTCCGGACAAGGCGGCCATCGAGCAGCTGGTCGCCGCGCTCGATTGGGGCAACACGATCCCCATGGATGCGCGCGCCTACAAGTTCGACATCGTGCTGCGTGGCCGTCGCTCGACGCTTTTCGAAAACCGGATGGAGGGCAACTGATGGTGCAGCCGCTCGGTTATCTCAAGGAAAGCGCCTCGCAGACGGCAGGCCCCTATGTCCATATCGGTCTCACGCCGAATTTTTCCGGCATTGCCGGCGTCTATGAGAGCGATCTCGGTGCCACCATGGTGAACGACAGGACGCTCGGGCGGCGCATCACCATCACCGGGCGGGTGCTTGACGGCACCGGCACGCCACTGAAGGATGCGCTGATCGAGATCTGGCAGGCGGATGCGGCAGGTCTCTACAACAGCCCCTCGGAGCTGCGCGGCAGCGCCGATCCCAATTTTACCGGCTGGGGTCGTGCCGCCACCGACGGAGAGACCGGCGAGTACCGCTTCGAGACCATCAAGCCTGGCCGCGCGCCCTTCAAGGACGGCCGCCCGATGGCGCCGCACATTTCGTTCTGGATCGTCGCCCGCGGCATCAATCTCGGCCTCAACACGCGTCTCTACTTCGGCGATGAGGAGGCGGCCAATGCCGAGGACCCGGTGCTCGTCCGCATCGAACACCGGGTGCGCGTGTCGACGTTGATCGCAGCGGTGGACGGGGACAGCTACCACTTCGACATTCATCTGCAGGGCGAGAAGGAAACGGTGTTCTTCGATATCTAGGCTGTGTGCTAAGCTCGGCACCGGCCACGTGGATCCTCGGATCAAGCCCGAGGATGACGAAAGAAGCGAGGTTTGCAGTCAGATTGACGGCGCCGCATGCCGCATCGTTCATGAGGTCCGTGACCTCTCCTCCTCTCCGTCATTCTCGGGCTTGACCCGACGATCCACGCGCTTCCCATCGGAAAAGAGCGACACATGACCGTTTCTCCCTTCGACCATCCCTATCTCTCCGGCCTGCTCGGCGACGAGGCGGTGGCAGCGCTGTTTTCCGTCGCTGCTGAGCTTGAGGCCATGCTCGCGTTCGAGGTGGCGCTGGCAAGGGCCGAAGTAGAGGCGGGTGTGATCCCGGCAGAAGCCGCCGGGGCGATCGAGGCTGCCGCGCACCGCTTCTCGCCGGATGTCGCGAGTCTCAGGGCCGCCACCGCCCGCGACGGTGTGGTGGTGCCCGATTTCGTTCGCCAACTCCGCGCCGCCGTTGGCGAGCCGCATGGCCGGCATGTACATGTCGGCGCGACCAGCCAGGATGTCGTCGACACCGGGCTGATGCTGCGCCTCTCACGCGTCTTGCCTGTTCTTGAAAACCGGCTGGAAGCGCTGACCGGCGTGCTCGATGGTCTCGCCGTCACCTTCGGCGACCGGGTGTTGATGGGGCGCACCCGCATGCAGGCTGCCATCCCCATTACCGTGGCGGACCGCGTCGGCGCTTGGCGTGCGCCACTTGAGCGCCATCATACGCGCCTGAAGGGTCTGATGGAGGAGGGGCTTGTCGTGCAGTTCGGCGGCGCGGCGGGCACGCTGGAGAAACTGGGCGAGAAAGCACCGGCCGTGCGTGCCGTGCTTGCCCGCAATCTCGGTCTTGCAGATGTCCCGCAGTGGCATAGCCAGCGTGACCGCATCATGGACCTTGCCGCCCTCCTTTCCGGCATCACCGGCAGCCTTGGAAAGATCGGGCAGGATGTCGTCCTGATGGCCGACCGTGGCGACGAGATTGCGCTTGCCGGCGGCGGTTCTTCCTCCGCCATGCCGCACAAGCAGAACCCGGTCGCCGCCGAAGGGCTGGTCGCGCTTGCCCGGTTCAATGCGGCACAGCTCGGCGGTCTGGCGCAGGCGATGGTGCATGAACAGGAGCGTTCCGGGGCGGCCTGGACGCTGGAATGGATGATCCTGCCACAGATGGTGGTCGCCACCGGCGCTGCCCTTCACCTGGCCGATACGATGCTGTCGTCCGTTCGGCATCTGGGTGCGGCCTGATGTGTTTTCATAATTTCTAAGTTATGAAATAGCCATATTTTTTCATTTTACATTACCGTTTCATCTGTCAATCTGACAAAAATCCAGTTTTGGACAGGATCGAGCACCGGTGGGAGACCGGCCTTTCAGGGAGGAAAACATGAAACATGTCGCGATCGCCGCGCTGGCGGCTGTGCTGATGGGAAGTGCTGCCCATGCCGATGTAATCAAGGTCGGCGTCGTCGGGCCGTTCTCCGGCCCCTTCGCGCTCCAGGGCAAGAACTTCAAGGCAGGCATCGACGCCTATATGGCGCTGAACGGTAACACGGTTGGCGACGACACGATCGAGGTGATCTACCGCGACATCCCGACCGCCGATCCGGCCCAGTCGAAGGCGCTGTCGCAGGAGCTCGTCGTCAAGGAAGGCGTGCAGTACCTAGCCGGATTCTACTTCACGCCGGATGCGATGGCCGCGACCCCGCTGCTCGAACAGGCCAATGTGCCGATGGTGGTGATGAACGCGGCGACGTCAGCCATCGTCGCCAAGAGCCCCTATGTGGTGCGCACCTCTTTCACCACCTGGCAGACTTCGACGCCGATCGCCAAGGTCGCCTTCGACGGTGGCACCAAAAAGGTCATTTCCGTCGTCAGCGACTATGGTCCGGGCGTCGATGCGGAAGCTGCTTTCAAGGCGGGCTTCGAGGCGGCGGGCGGCGAGATTGTCGAGGCGATCCGCATGCCGCTCCAGACCAACGACTTCTCGCCGATCATGCAGCGCATCAAGGATTCGGGCGCCGAGGGCGTCTTCGCCTTCCTGCCCTCCGGCCCGACGACGCTTGGCTTCGTCAAGGCCTTCAACGAGAACGGTCTGAAAGCCGGCGGCATCAAGTTCTTCGCGCCCGGCGACCTGACGCAGGAATCCGACCTGCCGGCGCTCGGCGAGGCGGCGCTGGGTCTCACGACCACCTTCCACTATGCCGTCTCACACGATTCAGCGGAGAACAAGACATTCGTCGAGGCCGCCGGCAAGGCGATCGGCAATCCGGCGGAGCTCTCCTTCCCCGCGGTTGGCGCGTATGACGGCATGCATGTCATCTACAAGATGATCGAGGCGACGGGCGGCGCGCAGGATGCGGCCAAGGCGGTCGAGGCCGTGAAGGGTCTTTCCTGGGAAAGCCCGCGCGGACCGGTTTCGATCGATCCGGCAAGCCGTCATATCACGCAGAACATCTACCTGCGCGAAGTGGCCAAGGCCGATGACGGGACCTACTACAACAAGGAGGTGCAGACCTTCGAAAAGCAGGGCGACCCCGGCCTTGCGGCGGCGAAATAACAATCGTTGCTGCCTGGCAAATGGCTTGTTCCTACCCCTCTCCCCGCAGACGGGGAGAGGGGACGTGCCCCGCACCACGGTGTAGATTTGAGGAGAACGGTGCAGCATGTCCCTTCGCCCCGCTCGCGGGGAGAAGGTGGCCGGCAGGCCGGATGAGGGGCTGTTCCTCCACCACAGCAGGATAGTTGGATGCAAACGGTCTTCAGCATCGGCGTCGACGCCCTCGCCTACGGCATGGTGCTCTTCGTCATCTCGATCGGCCTGTCGGTGACGATGGGGCTGATGCGGGTCGTCAACCTCGCGCATGGCGCCTTCGCGATGATCGGCGGCTACATCGCCTCCTATGCCGCGCGCGACCTCGGCCTTGCCTATGCCGTTGCCGTCATGCTTGCCGTCTTCGGCACCATCCTCATCGCCATTCCCGTCGAGCGCCTGCTCTATCGCCGCATCTATGGCCAGCCGGAGCTGACGCAGGTGCTGATGACCATCGGCATCACCTTCTGCGTCATCGGCATCGCCAACTATGTCTTCGGGCCGACGCTGAAGACCATTCCGACGCCGGAAAGCCTGCGCGCGCCGGTCAGCCTCGGCTTCCGTACGGTTTCGGCGCATCGCCTCTTCGTCATTGCCTGCGGTGCCGCGGTCGCGCTCGGCCTCTGGTATTTCATCGAGCGCACGGCCTTCGGCGTGAAGTTGCGCGCGAGCGTCGACAACGCGGCCATGGCCGCCGCCCTCGGAGTGAAGACCGAGGTCGTCTATGCCGTCAGCTTCGCCGTCGCGGTCGGCCTTGCCGCCTTCGGGGGCGTCGTCGGCGCCGAGCTGTTGCCGATCGAGCCCTACTATGCGCTGCGCTACATGGTGACCTTCCTCGTCGTCGTCTCGGTTGGCGGGGCGGGCTCCATTCCGGGTGCGCTCGCCGCCTGCCTGCTGCTTGGCGCCATCGATACGACGGGGCGCTACCTGATGCCGGAATTCGGCGAATTCTTCTTCTATCTCGCGGTCATCGCCATCGTCTGGATTTTCCCGCGCGGCCTTGCCGGAAGGATGAAGTGATGGCGCTCACCATGAACACCGACAACCTCTCCACCACCCACGACCGCCGCGCCCGCCTGACGCGCGATGCGATCGGGGTCCTCGTTATCCTTGTGGTCGCCGTCCTCGGCTATCTCCTCTTTCCCAACAACCTCGCGCTGCTGACACGCATCACGGCGATCGCGCTCTTGGTCCTCTCGCTCGATCTCGTCACCGGCTACTGCGGCGTGGCAACGCTCGGCCATGCCGCGCTGTTTGGTGCAGGGGCCTATGGGGCGGGCATCGCGGCGGCCCATTTCGGCATTACCGATCCGATCGCCATGCTCGCCGTCGGCGTGGTCGCGGGTGCACTCGCCGGCCTTGTCTCCGGTGCCGTCGTTCTGCGGGCGCATGGCCTGCCGCAGCTTGTGCTGTCCATCGCCATCGTCCATCTGGCCCACGAGGCGGCCAACAAGGCGTCCGGCTGGACCGGCGGCAGCGACGGTCTTGCCGGCATCATGCCGGATGCCGTCTTCGGCCTCTGGCAATTCGACCTGTGGGGCCGCACGGCCTATGTCTTCGGCATCGTGCTGCTGGTCGCCGTCTTCGTCGTTCTGCGCCAGATCGTGCGCTCGCCCTTCGGTATGCTCTGCCGCGGCATCAAGCAGGACCCGCTGCGCGTGCGCGCCATGGGCGCCTCGGTGCACGGCACGCTGATCCGGATGTACGCCATCTCGGGCGCCGTCGCCGGGGCGGGCGGGGCACTCAACGCCATCTCGACCCAGGTCGTCGGCCTCGACAGCCTGTCCTTCACGCTTTCGGCCGAAGCCCTCGTCATGCTCGTGCTCGGCGGCACCGGCTCGCTCTACGGCGCGCTGATCGGCACGCTCTCCTTTCTGTGGTTCGAGGACGTCGTCTCGGCGGCCAATCCGTTCCACTGGCTCACCATCGTCGGCGCGCTGCTGATCGCCGTGGTGCTCTTCGCGCCGAAGGGGCTCTACGGCTCGCTCGCCGCCCTGCTCGAACGCCGCGGAAGGAAGGACCGATGAACGCGATTTTCGATATCCGCAACCTGAAGCGGAGCTTCGGCGGCCTCGCCGTCACCAACGATGTGTCCCTATCGATGGCACCGGGCGACCGGGTTGCGCTGATCGGCCCGAACGGCGCCGGCAAGACGACTTTCGTCAACCTCGTCACCGGCAATCTCCTGCCGAATTCCGGCACGGTCACGCTCGGCGGCGAGGATGTCACCCGCCTCGGGCCGACGGAGCGCGTGCGCCGCGGCCTCGTGCGGTCCTTCCAGGTGACGCGGCTCTTCTCCGAGATGACGCCGGAGGAACATGTCGCGCTCGCCATCCTGCAGCGCCAAGGCCGGTCCGGCCGCATGTTCGCCAGCCACCGCGCCATGCCTGACGTGATGGATGAGGTGCATGCGCTGCTTGCCCGGCTCGGCATCGCCCAGCTTGCCGGCCGCCGCGTCAGCGAGATCGCCTACGGCCAGCAACGATTGCTGGAACTCGCGCTTGCGCTTGCGCTCAAACCCAGGGTCCTGCTGCTCGACGAGCCCGCCGCCGGCGTGCCGCAGAGCGATACAGCGCGCATCGAGCAGGCGATTGCCGATCTGCCGGCGGATCTTGCCGTTCTGATGATCGAGCACGACATGGACCTTGTCTTCCGCTTCGCAAAGCGCGTCATCGTGCTGGCGGCGGGCGAGATCATCTTCGACGGATCGCCAGACGCGGTGACGAAGGACGCCCGTGTTCGACAGGCCTATCTCGGGAGTTATGCCGATGCCCGCAGCGTCGCTTGAAATCACCGGTCTTTCCGCCGGCTACGGCCCGACGCGGGTTCTGGAGGATATCTCCTTTGCCGCGGATGCCGGCCGCAGGCTCGCCGTGCTCGGCCGCAACGGCATGGGAAAATCCACGCTCTTCGCCACGCTCGCCGGCCAGACGAAGCGTTATGGTGGCGCTATCCGCCTCGGCGGAGAGGCGATCGAGGGTATGGGCAGCTCCGCCCGCGCGCTGAAGGGGCTCGGCTACGTGCCGCAGTCTCGCGACGTCTTCCCGACGCTGACGGTGGAGGAAAACCTCTTCGTCGGGCTGAAGGGCCGCCCGCGCACGGCTATCGATGAGGCCTATGCCATGTTCCCTCGGCTCAAGGAGCGGCGCAGGAACCTCGGCTCGCAGCTTTCCGGCGGCGAGCAGCAGATGCTCACGACGGCGCGCACCATTCTCGGCCAACCCTCCGTGCTCCTGCTCGACGAGCCGCTGGAGGGCCTTGCCCCTGTTATCTGCGAGGAACTGATGGCGGCGTTCGGTACGCTTGCGGCCTCCGGCGAGATGACCATCCTGCTTGTCGAACAGCGCATCCAGAGCGCGCTCGATTTCGCCGACGACGTGATCATCCTCGAGCGCGGCCGCATCGCCTGGACCGGCACTCCGGCGGCGCTCGCTGCCGACCGGCACACGGTTGAGGCGCTGCTCGGCGTCGGCGGGCTGCACTGAGAGCAATTCATACGGCTTTCGTTATGTATCGTGGCCGGCATTTCATTTTACATCACTGTCCTGCCTGTCAGAGTGCTGCCTGAGACCTGTGCCGTCCGGTTCGAGGAGACCGGCGGCCGCGGGCAGGCTGCCGCACGACGGGGAGGTTCCGATGGGCGAAGACGATCTTGCCGGGGCGCCGGCAATGACGGCGGGCGGTGCGCTGCTCGCCCGACTGAAGGCGGTCGGCATCGACTTTATCTTCGCCAATTCCGGCACGGATTTTCCGCCAATCATCGAGGGCCTGGCCGAGGCGGAGGCGAAGGGCATCGCCCTGCCGCAAGCGCTCGTCATGCCGCATGAATCGGCGGCGATGGGCATGGCGCACGGCTATTATCTCGCCACCGGCCGTGCCCAGGCGGTGATGGCGCATACCAATGTCGGCCTCGCCAATTGCGCCATCGGCGCCATCAACGCCGCGATGGAGCATATCCCGGTTCTCCTGTTCTCCGGCCGCACGCCGGTCACCGAGCGCGGAAGAAAGGGGTCACGCACCGTGCCGATCGGCTGGGGGCAGGAGATGCGCGACCAGGCGGCGCTGGTGCGCGAGGCCTGCAAGTGGGACGACGAGCTGCGCTTCCCCGAGCACATCCCGCAGATGGTCGACCGGGCGCATGCCATCGCCAATTCCACGCCGCGCGGGCCGGTCTATATGAGCCTGCCGCGCGAGGTGCTCTGCCAGCCTTGCCCGACGGAGGACCTTGCGGCGCCGGCAACCATGATGCCTGCCGTCTCCACGCCATCGGCCGAAGCGGTTGCGGAGGCCGCGCGTCTTCTGGCGGCGGCGGAGAGCCCGGTTATCTTCGCGCAGCACGGCGCCGGGTCGGCCGAGGGGTTTGCCGCCCTCGCGGCGCTGGCGGGTGACTGGGGCATTCCCGTCTGCCAGTACTGGGCGGTGCAGCTTGCCATGGCGACGGACCATCCGATGGCCGCACAGGCCGATCCGGGGCCTCTGCTGGAGGCAGCCGACGTGGTGCTCGTCCTCGATGCGCTGGCGCCCTGGTCGCCGGATGTCCATCTGCTCCGGCCCGGCTGCAAGGTCATCCAGCTCGCCCAGGATCCGCTCTGCCAGCGCCAGCCGGTACGCTACTTCCGCTCCGACGTGACGCTCGCCGGCGATGTCGATACCGGCCTGCTGGCCCTGAAGGCGGCGATGGACCTGCTGCTGCCCGCCCATCGCGCCACGGCGGAACGTCGTGCCACGGCGGTTGCGGAACGCAACCGCATGGCCCGCGCCGGCGTTCTTGATGCGGCCCGGCGCGGCGGCGGCTCGCCGATGACGAAGGATTTCGTCAGCCTGACGCTCTCCGAGGCGCTGGCGGGCCGGAATGCCACCGTGCTTTCCGAACTCGGCTGCCCGCTGGCACCGATGACGCTTTCTCATCATCAGGCCTGGTATCAGGAGCCGCATTCCGGCGGCCTCGGCTGGTCCTTTCCCGCCGCGCTCGGCATGCAGCTGGCGCGGCGAGAGCGGCTCATCGTCGCCACCATGGGCGACGGCTCGTACATGTTCGCCAATCCCGTCGCCTGCCATCAGATCGCCGAGGCGCTGGAACTGCCGATCCTTGTCCTTATCGTCAACAATGCCGAATGGGGTGCGGTGCGCCAGTCGGTGCTCGGCCTCTATCCGGACGGGTATGCGGCGAAGACCAACCGCATGCCGCTGACCGCGCTTTCGCCGGTGCCGGATTTCGTGAAGGTCGCCGAGGCGAGCCGGGCCTATGCAAGACGTGTCACCGACGGCGCCGCCCTTTCCGGTGCACTTGCCGAGGCGATCGACCATATCGAGACGAAGCGGACGCTCGCGCTGCTCGACATCGCCGTCCGCGCCTGAACCATCATACGAGGAGGAAATCCATGCCCGAGCTTGCAAAGAACGAATTCTGGAAGGATCTGAAGCCGATCGACACGGTGTTCCAGCCGGACGCCCAGCCGGAGGTCTATCTCCAGAATGCGCCGACCGACGACGAGCGCTATTACGTGCCCTTCACCGAGACCGTCTCCTCCCGTCCGCTGTGGATCTCGCCGACGCAGAACAAGTGGTGCGATATCCTGATGGCGAAGAAGGCGGGGTTGGTGAACCGCCACTACCACCCGCATGAGGTCTTCGCCTACACGATATCGGGCAAGTGGGGCTATCTGGAGCACGACTGGACGGCGACGGCCGGCGATTTCGTCTACGAGACGCCCGGCGAGGGCCACACGCTCGTCGCCTATGAGCACGAGCAACCGATGAAAGTGTTCTTCCAGGTCAAGGGGCCGCTGATCTGGCTCGACGACAAGGGTGAGCCGGACGGCTTCTTCGACGTGCACAACTACATTGCCCTCTGTCGTGACCACTATGAGAAGGTCGGGCTCGGGCGGGATTATGTGGAGCGGCTTTTTCGCTAGAGCCGTTCCAGCCGAAGCGAAATCGCTTCGGCGTCAGGTAAAAGGGCCTGTTTCTTGCGGAACAGCGGCGGGCGAGGCGATGTGCGACCTTCTGATCACCGGATGAGAGAGGCTCATCCCAAAGAAATCAGGAGAGACCCCATGCGCAAGATCATCGTTTCCGCTGCCATCGCCGCCGTCGCTGCCGTATCCTTCGCCGCCCCCTCGCAGGCCGGCTACTACAGCTACGGCTACAAGCCGCATTGCTTCATCAAGAAGGTAAAGTCCTACGACTACTACGGCAACGTCATCATCAAGAAGATCAAGGTCTGCAAGTAAGCACCTCCCCATTGACCTCCCCGAAGGCCCGGATGTTCCCTGCATCCGGGTCTTTTGCCGTGCTGCGGTCAGATGCTCATGCCGCCATCGACCATCAGCATCGTGCCGGTGACGAAGCTTGCCTGGTCAGAGGCGAGATAGAGCACCGAGCGGGCGATTTCCTCGGCGCTGGCATGGCGGCCCATCGGGATGAGCCTGTTGAAGAAATCCGTGCCGTCCATGCCGGTCGCGGCGCCGAGGCCCTGTTCCACGGCAAGCTGGAAGCCGTTGTCGACAGGCCCGGGATTGACCGTGTTGACGCGGATGCCACGTGGGGCAAGCTCCTTGGCAAGGCAGCGCATCAGGCCGGTCTGGGCGTGCTTGGCGGTGATATAGGCATAGACGCCGGGATCGCCGCGCGTCGCCGCCACGCTCGACGTGATGATGATGCTGCCGCCATCGCGCATATGCGGCACGGCGTGTTTGGCGGCAAGGAAGGCGCCGCGCACATGCACCGCCTGCACGGCGTCGAAGATGTCGAGCGGATAGTCGGCGATGGGTGCGACCGTGCCGAAAGTGCCGGCATTGGAAAACAGCACGTCGATGCCGCCGAAGCGCTCGACGGCAAGGCCGATATAGGCCTGCGTCGAAATACTGTCGGTGACATCGGCTGCCGCGCAGGCCACACGCTCCTTCGGCAGGCCCGCAACGGCCCGTTCAAGCGCCGCGCGGTCGTTGTCGACGAGCACGATATTGGCACCCTCGGCAAGGAAAAGCCGGGCGACGGCAAGGCCGATGCTGCCGGCCCCGCCCGTCACGATGGCGGTCTTGTTGTGGAGGAGCGCCATGGGTCAGATCGGATAATGGATGGCGCCGTCCTGCACGGTGATCCAGCGCAACTCGGTGAATTCGGCAATGCCGGCCTTGCCGCCGAAACGTCCGTAGCCGGATTCCTTGACGCCGCCGAAGGGCATCTGCGCCTCGTCATGCACGGTCGGGCCGTTGATGTGGCAGATGCCGGATTCGATACGGCGGGCGACCTGCATGGCGCGGTTGACGTCCCTGCCGAAGACGGCGGCGGAAAGGCCGTATTCCGTGTCGTTGGCGACGCGCACCGCCTCGTCGATCGAGCCGACGCGGATGACGCTGACGACCGGGCCGAAGCTCTCCTCGCCGTAGATGCGCATGGCGGGCGTCACCCGGTCAAGCAGGGTGGCGTCGACGATCGTGCCCCGCACGCTGCCGCCGGCCGAGAGCGCCGCGCCCTTGCCGACGGCGTCGCGGATGAGCTGTTCCAGCCTCTGGGCCGCATGGGCATCGACGACCGAGCCAAGCGGTGTGTTGCCCTCGCGCGGATCGCCGGCAACCAGTGTGGCGGCTTTTTCCGCAAGGGCTGCGACGAAGCGGTCGGCGATCGTCTCATCGACGACGATGCGCTCGGTCGACATGCAGATCTGCCCCTGGTTCATATAGGCGCCGAAGGCTGCCGCGGCGACGGCTGCGTCGATATCGGCATCGTCGAGCACCACGAAGGGGGCCTTGCCGCCGAGTTCCAGCAGCGCCGGCTTCAGGTAGCGCCCGGCGGTCTCGGCGATGATGCGGCCGACGCGGGTGGAGCCGGTGAAGTTGACGCGGCGCACGGCGGGATGGGCGATCATCGCCTCGACGATGGCGGCGGCATCGTCAGGCGCATTGGAGACGGCGTTGAGCACGCCTTCCGGCAGACCGGCCTCGTGCAGCGCGTCGACGATCAGCCGGTGGGTGCGCGGGCAGATTTCGGAAGTCTTCATGACCACCGTGTTGCCGCAGGCAAGCGGGGTGGCGAGCGAGCGCACGCCGAGGATGACCGGCGCGTTCCACGGCGCCATGGAGAGGACGACGCCGGCCGGCTGGCGCACGCCCATGGCGAGCGAGCCGGGGCGGTTGGAGGGGATGATCTCGCCGGTGATCTGCGTCGTCAGCGATGCGGCCTCGCGCAGCATGTCGGCGGCAAGGCCGACATTGAACATTGCCCAGCCGGCCGTCGCGCCCGTTTCGGCGGCCATGGCGGCGACGAAATCGGCGGTTCTCGCCTGCAGCTTGTCGGCGGCGGCAAGAAGCAGCTTTCGGCGCTGGCCGGGCCCGGTCGCCGCCCAGGCAGGGAAGGCCTTCGCCGCGGTATTGACGGCCTGGCGTGCATCCTCCAGCGAGGCGGCGGCGACCTCCGAAGCGATTTCGCCGGAAATCGGGTTGATGCGGGTGAAGGTGCGCCCGTCGGAGGCGGCCTGGTCGAGATTGTTGATCTTCAGTCCAAGGACGGACATGGTTTACTCCCTGCTTGACATTCAGACGGTTGCGCCGAGGAACGCGCGTTTTACCGCGTCGTCGTTCATCAGTCCCGTTGCGGTATCCTCGCCGACGATGCGGCCTGCCTCCAGAAGGTAGCCGCGGTCGGCGATCGAAAGGCTCATCTTGACGTTCTGTTCGACGATCAAGAGCGCCAGCCCGCTCTCGCGCACCCGGCCGAGCGCGGCGAAGAGCTCGCCGACGACGACGGGGGCAAGGCCGAGGCTCGGCTCGTCGAGCATCAGGAGGTCGGGCTTCGACATCAGCGCGCGGCCGATCGCCACCATCTGCTGCTCGCCGCCCGACATGGTGTTGACGAACTGCCGGCGCCGGTCCGCGAGTTTCGGGAAGAGGCCGTAGACCAGCTCGCGGCTCGCCTTCCCATGGGCGCGGGCGCGCCTGGCATAGGCGCCGAGGGCAAGGTTCTCCTCGACCGTCAGGTCGCCGAAGACGCCGCGGCCCTCCGGCACCAGCGCGATGCCGGCTTCGAGCACCAGATGCGCGGGCCGGCCGGCAATGTCCGCGCCGACAAAGCGGATATCGGCGCCGGGATCGGGCCGGACGAGGCCGGCGGCGGCCTTGAGCAGCGATGACTTGCCCGCACCGTTGGCGCCGAGCATGACGACGGTCTCGCCCTTGCCGACGGTGACGGATATCCGGTCGAGGGCAAGGTGCGGGCCGTAGTGGAGGGAGAGGTCGCGGATCTCAAGCATGGCCGTCTCCGAGATAGGCGCGCACGACCTCCGGATCCCGCAGCGTCTCGGCGGTCGGGCCGTCGGCGATCTTGCGGCCGGCATTCATCACGATGGCCCGCCCGCAGAGCGCCCGGATGGCATCCATGACATGCTCGACAAGGAGCACCGTGATGCCGCGCTCCCTCAGAGACAGGATGAGGTCGATACCGGTGCGAAGCTCCGTCGGATTGAGGCCGGCGAGCCATTCGTCGAGTAAAAGCAGTTCCGGCTCGGCGGCGAGCGCCCGGGCAAGCTCCATGCGCTTCTGGTCGATATAGGTGAGGGAGCCGGCCGGCTGGTCGGCGCGTCCGGCAAGGCCGACGGCGGCAAGATGGGCCTGGGCTGCCTCGTGGGCTGCCTTGCCCCAGAGCTTCCGGCGGCCGAACGCTAGTGCGGTCACGACGTTTTCGGCCACCGTCAGCGAGGGAAGCGCGCGCACCAGCTGGAAGGTGCGGGCGACACCTTTCCTCGCGATGCGGTTCGGGCCAAGGCCGGAAATCGCCTCGCCGTTGAGGGCGATCCGCCCGCCGGTCGGCGGCAGGAAGCCGGAGATCATGTTGAGCACCGTCGTCTTGCCGGAGCCGTTCGGGCCAAGCAGGCCGACGACCTCGCCGCGCTCCAGCGAGAAGGAGACGGCGTTGACGGCGGTAAGCCCGCCGAAGCGCTTGGTAAGGCCGGTGAGGGCGAGAAGTTCGCTCATCGCGCACCGCCTTTCCTTAGCCGGCTTTCAACGGCTGCCAGCACGCCCTTCGGCAGGAGGAACACGATGGCGATGAAGACAAGGCCAAGGATGATCGGATAATGGTTCGGAAAGTTGGCGGAAAGCCACTCGAAGAGCAGGAAGAGCGGAACGGCGCCGAGCAGCGGGCCCCACAGTCGGTCCGCCCCGCCGAGCAGCGCCATGATCAGCGTCAGGAAGGAGATGGTCGGGTTGAAGACGATGCTCGGCTCGATATAGGTCCAGCGCGGCGCCTGGATGGCCCCGACGAGCGTGATGATCACGGCACTGACGGCAAAGAGCGCGAGCTTGAGCTTGGTGATGTCGATGCCGCAATGGCTCGCCACCACCTCGTCGTCACCGATGACCTTCAAGGCGAGGCCCCAGCGCGTGCGGCCGATGCCCCAGGAGAAGAGGAAGGTGGCGGCGGCGAGCGCCAGCAGTTGCCAGTAGATCCCCTCCGGCGTCACGGGCAGGAAGATGTAGCGGCCAAGCGTGCCCGTTACGTTGACCTCGTACCAGGTGACGAGCTGGCGGATGAGCTCCGCAAGACCGAAGGTGAAGATCACGAAATAGACGCCGGCAAGGCGGAGCGTCGAGAGACCGACGACCAGCGCCACGGCAAGGCCGATCATCGCCGCGACGAAAAGGACGAGCGGATAGGGCAGGGTCTCGCTGAAGACGCCGACCGTATAGGCGCCGATACCCAAGAAAGCGACGGTGGCGAGCGAGACATAGCGCGTCGGGCCGGAGAACAGGCCCCAGGCGGTGGCCAGCACCACATAGCCGGTCATGCCGATCATCAATGTCACCGCATAGGGTCCGGCGAAGAAGGGCAGGGCGGCGAGCGCGGCGAGAACGAGGCCGGCGACGAGGAGGCCGAAAATCGTGCGTGCCGTCATCGTGCGCTCCTCCCGAAGAGGCCGGCGGGGCGCCAGAGCAGGATGGCGAGGAAGATGAGGTAGGTGGCGGCGAGCGTCAGGCCCGGATCGACATAGGTCGCAACGAAGGTCTCGACGAGGCCGAGCAGCAGGCCGGAGAACAGCGCGCCGAGAATATTGCCGACCCCGCCCATGATGATGACGATCAGCGCCTTCATGGTGAAGACGACACCGGCTGTGGCGGTGAAGGTCTGGTACATGGAGATGACCACACCGCCGGCGGCCGCCAGCGCTCCGCCGATGGCGAAGGCCGTGCGGGCGGCACGCTCGACATCGATGCCGACGAGCGGCGCGGAGGTCGGCGAGACGGCGACGGCGCGTAGCGCCGTGCCCCAGAGGGTGCGGGTGAGGAGCAGGTACAGCCCGCTGCCGAGGACGATGGCGAGCGCGAAGGCGATGAGGCGGTTGGCCGCGATGGTGGCCCCGAACACGCTGACGCCGATGTTGAGATAGCTGTAGCTCGTATAATTGCTGCCGAAGAGCACGAGCATGACGCCCTGGATGACGAAGAGCAGGCCGAAGGTGGCGAGGATGGAGTCGATCTCCAGCGTCTCCCGGTTCTTCGCGCGGCGCACCAGCGGGCGCATCATCAGGCCGTAGATGAGGTAGCCGAAGACAAAGCCGAGCGGCACGGCGGCTAGAAGACCGAGCACCGGATTGATGCCGAGACCGTTGAACAGCACATAGGCAAGGAAGGCTGCCGCGATGATCGTCTCGCCATAGGCAAGGTTCATGATGCGCGCGATGCCGTACTGGAGCGTCAGCCTCATCGCGACCAGCGCATAGGTTCCGCCGAGCACGAGCCCGGACAACAAGGCCGTGACGAGCATGGCCGCTCCTTACATTTGCCGGCCGATGGCATGCACCGCGCCGTTTTCAGTCGATGGCAGAATGCCCCTCATCCGGCCTGCCGGCCACCTTCTCCCCGTGAACGGGGGGAAGGAAACCTGGCTATACCGTTGCCATCCCCCTCTCCCCGCTTGCGGGGAGAGGGCCGGGGTGAGGGGCAGTCGCGCCCGTTCCGGTCATGAGCGAGGGAAAGCGCCGGTCCGCCAAAGCGCCCTTCGATCCCGCGTGACGAAGGCCGCTACTTCTTCCACGCCTGCCGCGGCAGGATCGGCTGGCTGGCGCCGGTACGGTCTGCGGGGGCGATGCCGACGAACTGGCCGTTCTGCCACTGGCCGGTCCACCAGAGCGTGCGAAGCTGGTTGTCTTCCATCTTCGTCTCGCCGAGCACGGTCTGGAATGTACCGGTCGACAGCTCCGCGGACACGGCCTCGCGGTCGAGGCCCTTGCGCTTGATCGCCTCCTGCAGCATCTGCAGCGAGGCATAGGTGATGACGCTGCCCCAATAGTCGGGACCTTGGCCGGTCACCTCCTCGTGGCGCTTGCGATAGGCGGCATTCGCCTCGTTCGCCGGATCGATGCCGCCCAGGCTCATGATGCCGGTGGCATTGTCGCCGTTGTTCTTGCCATAGACCGGAAAGCCCGTGCCGACGCCGAGATAGAGCAGCTTCGGATTGAAATCGGCGACCTGCGACTGCTGGGTCAGCGCGAACGTATCCGGCGGATAGGAGAAGGCGACGAAGCTGTCGGCGCCGCTCGCCTTCGCCTCGTTGATCATCGGCGAAAAGTCCGACGTGCCGACCGGATAGGTCTTGTCGTAGACGAGTTCGATGCCGGCTTCCGCGAAGGCCGGCCGTGCGGCGTTCACGAGATCGATGCCGAAGCCGTCGGCGACCGAGACCATGGCGACCTTGTTGTTGAGCGTGCCGTCGGTGACGGCCCTCTTGATGAGGCCGGCGAGCGCGCCGGCATAGTCGTGGCCGCCGCCGAGCATCCAGAAGCTCTTCTTCCAGCGCTTGACGAAATCCGGCGCCTTGTCGGTAACGGAGGAGACGGCGAGTTGCGGGTAGCCGTAGCGGTCGAAGAGCGGCGCGGCGGCAAGGTTGAAGCCGGTGCCCCAGGGCGCGAGGATGAAGTCCGCCTCGTCCTGCGTCGCCAGGCGTTCGACGGCGCGTACCAGCTCTTCCGAGGTGGACCGGTCGTCATATTCGATCACCTCGATCGGCAGTTTCTTGCCGTCGGGCAGTTCGAGTCCGCCGGCGTCGCTCACGTCCTTCACCCAGAGCTGGTAGTTCGGCAGCGTCGTGATGCCGGCGCCGCCGGCATTGGGGCCGGTCTTGGAAATGGCGTAGCCGATCTTCACCGAGCTGCGGTCCTGTGCCAGCGCGCTCGGCGCGATGCCCGTCGCCAGGAGGGCGGAGGCAGCCGCCATCACGCGCAGGACGTGCCTGCGTTGCAGAGATTTCATCGTCGATTCCTCCCAAAAGGCCTGCTCTTCCGGCAGGCGTCGCGCCAAGGCGGGCAGCGGCCGCATTCTCCTCCGGGCCTTCTGTCGCCTCTTGACGGATGAAAGGTTAGCCGGACGCGGGGCGGGGCGGAATAGACTTTTACAAGAGATACTTGTACTTTTCACGGCAAGGAGACCGTCGCCATGCCCTTCCAGGATGCTCTTGCGCCGCAGCATCGCGCCGCCGGCAACACGCCGCCGCTGCCGACGGAGGCGCGGCTCTTCCGTGGTGCGCTGTCGCAGTCCGGCTGGACCTTCCGCGGCGGGCGCAACCGCGTCTTCCTGCTCCTCTCCGGCAGCGGGCGGGTGTCGCTCGGTCCGGCGGATCTCGGGCTTTCCGGCCCTTCCATCGTCTGGGCGCCGGCCGGCGAGCGCGGCACGGTGCTCTTCGATGCCGGCGCGGAGGGGGCGGCGCTGGCGATCCCGGAGCTGGCGCTCGGCCCCGCCATGCCGACGGGGGCGATCTTCGCCGAGGTGCGCGACGCCATCGCCCGGCCGATCCTCGGCGCCAAGCTGGCGCTGGCGGATGCGAGAAAGATGCTCCAGACGGTGGAGACGATCGAGGCGGAGCTGCGCGAGAACGCGGCGGGCATGCAGGAGGTGGTGCGTCATCACCTTGCCCTCTTGCTGATCGCCATCTGGCGCCGCGCCAATCCGGCGACGGAAAAACCGAAACCCTCGCCGCGCGCCACCGTGCGCAGCTTCCTGCACCTCGTGGAGCTGCATATGCGCGAGCAATGGTCGCTGGCCGACTATGCCGCCGTCCTGGGCGTGACGCCGGACCGGCTGAACACGGCGGTGCGGCGCGCCACGGGGCGTTCGCCGATGGAGCTGATCCATGCCCGGCTGATGATGGAGGCGGAGATGCTGCTCGATGGGTCGAGCCTGCAGATCGCCGAGGTCGCCGAAGCGCTCGGCTTTCGCGATGCGGCCTATTTCAGCCGGTTCTTCAAGCGACTGGCCGGGGTCTCGCCGCGCGCCCGGCGGGCGGGGCTTGCCAGCCGGCAGGTGCGCGCGGAAACCTCCTATGCCGCCTGGCCGTAGATCTCAGAACAAGGTTTCGTAGATTTTCGGCTTGAAGCCCGCTGTCACGGCGCCGTCGCGGTCGAGCATGGGGCGCTTGATCATCGAGGGCTGGGCGAGCATGAGTGCGATCGCCTTCCCGGCGTCAAGGGCCTGCTTGTCGGCATCTGGCAGGGCGCGGAAGGTGGTGCCGGCACGGTTCAGCACCGTCTCCCAGCCGAGCGCATCGACGAAGCGCGTCAGGCTCGCGGCATCGATGCCTTCCGCCTTGTAGTCGTGGAAGCGATAGGCGACGCCCTTGGTGTCGAGCCAGGTCCGGGCCTTCTTCATCGTGTCGCAGTTCTTGATGCCGTAGATCGTGACGGTCACGCCGGTCTCCTTCGTTTGATGGTCGCCGCCTTCATAGGGCGATTCCGGCAAAACCGCGCAGCGGTTTTGCGTCCGGACGTCACGTCACTCCGAGATAGCGGCCCGGACGATGGTTGATGGCGAGCGTCATGTTGACGACGACGGCGCCGAGCACGGAAAGCGCAAGGCGATCAAGCGGAATCACGAAGACCGCCGCGGCAAGGATGGCGAGATCCACGGCGAGCTGGAAGTAGCCGGCCCGGATGCCGAAACGGTCCTGCAGATAGATCGCCAGCACATTGATGCCGCCGAGGCCGGTGCGGTGGCGGAAGAGGATGAGCAGGCCTGTTCCGGACAGCGCTCCGCCCATGACGGCCGCATAGAGCGGGTCGAGGTGGGAGAAGGAAATGAGGTCGGAAGTTAGCCGGGTAAAGATCGAGACGAGCGTGACGGCCGCGAAGGTGCGCAGCGTGAAGGCCCAGCCGAGCTTTTTGACCGCAAGGACATAGAAGGGCAGGTTGATGGCGAAGAACAGCCACCAGAAGCCGACCCCGCTGGCATATTGCAGGAGCAGGGCGAGGCCCGCCGTGCTGCCGGCGAGCAGCACGGCCTTGGTATAAATCACCACGCCGAGCGCCATGAACATCGTGCCGACGACGATGGCGATGGCATCCTCGTAGGCGGAATGGCGCTCGGGCCGGGCTGCTGTTTCGACAGACATCGTTTCCTCAGAGGCTCAGGAACTTCTCGATCACCGCATCGACTTCGGCCGATTTGAGGCCGGCAATGTTGATGCGGCCGGAGGTTGGCATGTAGATCGCGTGTTCGGCGCGCAGCTTCAGGACGTCCGCCTCCTCCAGCGGCAGCAGGGAGAACATGCCCTCCTGCTCGCGGACGGCCGTCAGCACCTGCCAGCGGCCGGAGAGGCCGGCAGCGAGGCGTTCGCGGATCGCGGTGATGCGCAGCCGCATGGTCTCGATTTCCGCCATCCAGTCGGCCTTCAGCGCGTCGTCGCCGAGGATTGTCGCGACGATGGCCGCGCCGTGGTCCGGCGGCATGGAATAGCTGGTGCGGGCGAGGGCCGCGAGGTTGGTGCGCACGGACAGCGCCGTCTCCGCGCTGCCGCAGGCGGCATAGATCGCCCCGGTGCGCTCGCGGTAGAGGCCGAAGGACTTCGAGCAGGAGACTGCGACCAGCGCTTCCGGCACGGCGGCAAGCAGCGTGCGCAGCCCGGCGGCATCCTCGTCAAGGCCGCGGCCATAGCCCTGATAGGCGATGTCGACGAGCGGCAGCAGGCCGCGTGCGGCGATGAGCTCGGAGACGGCGCGCCACTGTTCCGCGGAAAGATTGGCGCCCGTCGGGTTGTGGCAGCTGGCATGCAGCAGCACCGCATCGCCCGGCGCGGCGCCCGAAAGCGCCTCCATCATACGGTCGAAGAGCACCGTCTGCGAGGGGATGTCGAAGAAGGGATAGGTGACGACCTCGAGGCCCGCCGCCTTGAAGATGCTGGCATGGTTCGGCCAGCTCGGCAGGCCGAGCCAGATGCCCTTGACGCCCATGCGGGCCATCAGGTCGGCGGCAAGGCGCAGCGCGCCGGACCCGCCCGGCGTCTGGAGCGCGGCGGTGGCGCGGCCGCGGCCGGCTTCGCCCGTCGTCAGTGCCCACAGGCGCTCCAGGAAGACCGGATCGCCCTCCGGGCCGACATAGGCCTTGGTCGGCTGCGTCTCGACGAGGCGCCGCTCCGCCGCCTTCACCGCACGGAAGATCGGCGTCGCACCCGTTTCGTCGCGATAAACGCCGACGCCGAGGTCCACCTTGCCGGCGCGCTCGTCCGCCCGGAAAAGGCCGATCAGGGCAAGCAACGGGTCGTCGGGCTGGCGGGTGAGGGCGTCGAACATGGCCGGGTTCCTTGTGCGGTGGGTCTGCAAGCGGTGTAGGCCAAAGCTACCGCAAAATCGACCATGATATTGCGGTGAAAGCGCAAGAAGCTTTTGTCTTCTTGCTTTCCGCTGCTAGATTGGTGCAGGTTTTTGCGTGGAGCGCGACATGGGCAGGAAGCCGGACGATGAGCTGACGCTGGACCAGACGGATCGGCGCATCATCCGCCTGCTCGTCGAGGATGCGGGGCTCTCCAACAACCAGCTCGCCGAGAGGGTCGGCCTCTCGCCGGCCCCGCTGTCGCGACGGCTGGCGCGGCTGGAGGCGAGCGGCGTCATCCGCCACACGGTGATCGTCGATCCGCGCGCCGCCGGCATCGGTTTTCAGGCCTTTCTGGAGGTGACGCTGGAGCGCACGGCCCCGCGCGTCGGCGAGCGCTTCATCGATCTCGTGCGGCGCATGCCTGAAGTGGTGGAGTGCCACACGGTCGCCGGCGATTTCGATTTCCTCCTGAAGATCGCCGTGAAGGACGTCGCCGACTATCGTCGGCTGCTTTGGAGCGAGTTCGAGCGGATCGGCGAGATCAAGACGCTGCGTTCGACCATCCTGCTCGACAGCCCGAAAATGCAGGTGAGTGCGCTTCCCTAGCCATTTTCACGGAACCTTCTTGGTCGTGAAAGGTTGCCGATCGGGGCAAAGCGCCCATATGATGGAGGCGCCACAAGGAAGGACACGTGGACAAGAAACTGAACGACAAGATGATGTCGACCGCATTGCTGTCGGCCATCCGCAACCGCCGCGGCCATCGGCCGCCGGAAAACAATCGCCCCGGCGATACCGTGATCGCGTCCTACAACGTGCACAAGTGCGTGGGCGTCGATCGGCGCTTCGATCCGGAGCGCACGGCAAGCGTGATCGCCGAGATCGACGCCGACATCATTGCCATCCAGGAGGCGGACAAGCGTTTTGGTGAGCGCTCCGGCCTGCTCAATCTCGATGTCCTCGAACGGGACTGTGGTCTCCTTCCGGTGCCGATCACGGCGCTGTCGTCGACCGGCCATGGCTGGCACGGCAACATGATCCTGATCCGCAAGGGCGCCGTTGGCGGGGTGCGTCAACTGAAGCTGCCGGGCGTCGAGCCACGCGGTGCGCTGGTCGTGACGCTCGACCTGCCGGTGGGCAAGCTGCGGTTGGTCGCCGCCCATTTCGGTCTCCTGAAACGCTCGCGCGAGCAGCAGGCCATGGCGATCCTCGCGTCCGTCGCAGAGGAGGAGGAGATGCCAACCCTGCTCGTCGGCGACCTGAATGAATGGCGCATCGGCCGTAGGTCCTCGCTCTCGCGCCTGCAGCCGACCTTCGACCCCGCGTCCGGCGCGGTGCCGAGCTTTCCTTCCCGTTTTCCGGTCCTCGCGCTCGACCGCGCGCTCGGCCATCCGCACGATCTCGTCACGTCCGTCGAGGTGCACGACACACCGCTTGCGCGCGTTGCGTCCGATCACCTCCCGATCAAGGCGCATATCGACCTCAAGGTCGTCTGGGAGCGCTCGTTCGACCCTACAGATAGGGTGAGCCAAGCCATGTGATGCGCTCGACGAGGCGCTGGGCGAAGGGACGCGCCCGGAGCTCATCGAGCTTGACCTCCTCGGCTTCTGACAGAGCGGCGGCGATACGCTGGCCGATGAGATCGGCGAAGTCCGCATCGATCACCTCGATATCCACCTCGAAATTCAGCCGCAGCGAGCGCGGGTCGATGTTCGACGAGCCGATATAGGACCAGGCGCCGTCGATGACCGTGAGCTTGGAATGGTTGAACGCGCCGGAGGCCCGCCAGATTCGGCAGCCGTGTTTCAGCATCTGGTCGAATTGCGCCGTCATGGCGAGATCGACGAGCTTCAGGTTGTTGGCCGATGGCACGACGATGTCGATTTCCACACCGCGCCGCGCCGCCGTGACGATCGCGCTGATCAGCTCGCGGTCCGGCAGGAAATAGGGCGACATGATGCGGATGTGCCGCTTGGCGATGGAGAGCGCGCCCATCAGCATGCGGTGGTTGGTTTCAAGGCTCTTGTCCGGGCCTGACGGCACGACGCGGGCGAGCATGCCGCTTTCCGGTGCGTCCGGCGGCGGGGCGATCTGCCAGGCCTCGCCCGCCAGCTCGTCGCCGCCGGAAAAGCGCCAGTCCTCGTAGGCGATGCGGAAGAGATCGCTGACGGCGGGGCCGGTCAGGCGGAAATGCGTGTCGAGCGCTGCCGCCTCGCCGGAGAATTCGGCGCAGAAGCCGGCGCGGATGTTGAGCCCGCCGGTAAAGGCGACGCTGCCATCGACGATGAGGATCTTGCGGTGGGTGCGCAGGTTCGCATAGGGCAGCCGCAGGCCCATGACGATATTGCCGTTGAACACGTCCACAGGCACGTTCGCCCGCTGCAGATCGGAGACGATCGACGGGATCGAATAGCGCGCGCCGACCGCATCGATCAGCACGCGCACCTGTACGCCGCGCGCCACCGCGCCCGACAGCGCGGCAACGAAACGCTCGCCGGCGGGATCGCGGTCGAAGATGTAGGTTTCGAGCAGGATGGAGCGTTCGGCGGTGGCGATGGCGGCCAGCATGGCCGCATAGGCCTCGTCGCCGGTCGACAGCAGGTGGATGCGGTTGCCGGATGTCAGCTTGCAGCGGCCGACCGTATCGCCAAGGTGCTGCATGGCGGCGAGGGCCCGACCGTAAGCCACCTGCATATAGGCATTGGAAACGTCATATTCCGCCATATGGTGCCAGCCGGCGGCAAGCAGTCCCTCGCGGCTGAGATTCAGCGTCTTGCGCCGGATGCGGTTCACTCCGCCGATGGCGTAGATGAGCGGGCCGACGACCGGCGACAGCATGATGACGCCGACCCAGCCGATCGCCGCACGTACCTCTTCCTTCGTCATCGTGGCGTGGATGGCGGCGGGCACGCCGAGAACGATCGACAGGGCGACGAGGATGTGCGGCCAATAGGCGGAGAGCGTCTCAAACATGATGCGTGCGGATCATCCCAAGGCGGCTTCATCTTCGCGTGTGCAGATGTCACACCCGCTTGCGGCGGTTGCGCGTCACGCTGGTTTCGCACCTATATATTGCTTCGGGTGAGGTGATTGCGAGGGGCGGGACCCGCCCTTCGCAGGTTTCTTTCCGGGCCTGCGGTTCAGTCCTCCAGCGTGCCGGGCTTGCGGTTCCTGCGGGTCGCCTCGTGGCAGGCGATCTTCATCAGGTCGTCGCCGCGCCGCGCATAGCGGGCGGAGCTGCGGGTGGCGATCAGCCCGTCGTGGCCGGCGGTCACCGCAGCGTGCCATCCGGCGCGCCGGGCCGGGTGATCAGCGTCGCAAGCAGATCGCCGGCTTTTACCGTCTCGCCGATATCGCGGTGGAAGAGCACGGTGCCGGGCTCCGGTGCCCGTACCATCTCGATATTGTCGAGCGGCACGGCGGAGCCGGCATAGGCTTCCGCTGCATGGGTGGGGTCGGCGACGACGCCGCGGCCGGCAAGGAAGCGCCACAGGCCAGCCGCATCCGCCTTCGCCATGTCGGGATAGACGTCGCGCTTGCCGCGCAGCTCCACGGTCACCGAGAGGCGGCCGGGCACGCTGCTCAGCTTTTCTCCGCCCTGGCGTTTGAAGGCGTAGCCGACCGCCTCCTCGAAGGCGGTGCTCTCGCCATCGGAAAGGAACACGGCTGCCATGTCGAGCGCCGCCGCGAGATCGGCTGCCTCCGGCCAGAAGGCCTCGTCGATATAGGCGTATTGCAGGGATTCGTCGTCGCAGTGCAGGTCCAGCACGAGGTCCGCGCCGAGCGCGGTGTGCAGCAGCGTACGCTTCAGGCGGTCGACGGCGCTGCGGCGGTCGATATCCTCGAGCAGCGTCTCCCGCTCGCCAAGCGCCACCAGCGGAAAGTCACGGTTGAAGTTGGTGCGCGTGCCGAGATCGAACCGGCCTTCCATCTCGCCGAAATGCGATTGCGCAAGACCGATCGGATTGGCCTGCGGGATGACGGTGATGTCGCCGCGGATCGCCCCGTCTTCCTCTGCCTTGCGCAGCCGCTCCAAGAGAAAGTGCAGGAGCGCGGTGCCCGGCAGTTCGTTGGCATGCAGGGCGGCCTGGATATAGACGGAGGGCGCCGCGGCATCGTTGCCCTTGAAGCGGTAAACGGGAATGCGCCATTCGATACCTGCCGTATCGCCGCCGATGATGATCTGCGAATGTTCCACGTCGTCTCCTCGCTGCTTCGCTTTTGGGAACGGGTTATGCGAATTGGCGCAGATGGGCGCAAGTCCCCGGTGACAAACCCGCCGTCGCGCAGGAAACTGGTTGAAAGCAGTCGGGCAAAGCCCGATCTTGTGACAAACGGGAACAGGAGCCGCATATGACCGGCAAAACCCACTATCTGATCTTCGACACCGCGGGTGGCCCCTGTGGTATTGCCTGGACCGCGTCCGGCGTCGTGCGCTTCCAGCTTCCGGGCGAGGATGCGGATACGACGCGCCGCTTGCTTCTGCGCCATCTGCCTGAGGCGGAAGCGGCCGAGCCGCCACCGGCCGTCGCCAGGGCGATTGCCGCCGCGCGGCACTATTTTGCCGGCGAGGAAGCGGATTTTTCCGACGTGCCGCTCGATCTTGCCGGCCAGAGCGATTTCTTCCTGGCGGTCTACGATGCCGCCCGCCGGGTGCATTGGGGCGAGACGACGACCTACGGCGCGCTTGCCCGCGAACTCGGCGCCGGGCCGGAAGCCGCGCGTGAGGTCGGTCAGGCCATGGCGAAGAACCCGGTCGCGCTCATCATCCCCTGCCACCGCGTTCTTGCCGCGGGCGGCAAGGTCGGTGGCTTTTCTGCACCGGGCGGTTCGGTGTCCAAGCTGAAGATGCTGGCGCTCGAAGGGGTTTCCTTTGCCCCACCGGAGCCGGCGCAGCAATCCTTCGGGTTCTGAGCACGGGCCAGCAACGCTCGCCCGTGCTCATTTCAGGCGTCAGACCGTCCGGTTTTTCAAGCGGGCATGGACGACAAGCGTGATCGTGGCCATTGAGGTGGCATAGCCGACCAGGGGCCAGGCCGTCGTGCCATCGAGCAGGATGACGAAGGCGGTGCCTGCGAGGCCGGTGATCAGGCTCTGGACGCAGAAATGCAGGGCAACCGCCGTGCCCGCCGTCTTGCCAAAGGCTCGGAGCGCACCATTGGCGGCGACCGAGGCCGTCAGCACGATACCGACGGCCATCACCCACACGGGCGGCAGGACGGTCCAGAAGGACGGTGCCGCCAGCATCTGCCCGAGCGCCAGCAGGCCGGCACCGGCCAGCAGCAAGGTCATGCCGCGCACCATGCAGCCGGGGATACCCCAGCGGCCGACAATACCCTCCGCAAACCGGGCCGTCGCGATCATCACCAGCGCCGCGCTGGCAAAGGCCAGGCTGAAGCCGAACTCGGAAAACCCGGCCTCATCCATCAGGATACGCGGCGCCGTCGAAAAGAAGACGAAGAACGTTCCCATGGCGGCGCTGAAGGCGAGCGTGTAAGTCCAGAAGGCGCCGCTTGCCAGCACGGGGCGGAAGGTGCGTGCCTGTGCCATCGCCGCGGCTGGCCGGGTTTCATGCCATTGCGGCAACGCCCAGAGCAGCATGATCACGGCGGGAATGCCGAGCGTGACGAAGAGTGCCCGCCAGCCGAAGGCACCCGCGATGAGGGCGCCGGCAATCGGCCCGAGGGCGGGAACGAAGGCCAGCATGGCGTTCATCAGGCCGTAGATGAAGGCGTTTTCCGGCCGCTCGGCATAGACGTCGCGAATCGTGGCGAAGAGCGCCACCAGCGTCGCCGAAGCGCCCACCGCCTGCAGCAGCCTGAGCGACAGGAAGAGAGGCGCGGAGGTGGTTGCCGCAAGGCCGAAGGAGGCCGCAGCGAAGATTGCCGCCCCTGCAATCAGCACCGGCCGCCGGCCGATCCGGTCGGAAAGCGGGCCGAAGAGCACCTGCCCGACGCCGAGCACGATCATGTAGACCGTCAACGTCAGCTGCACCATTTCCGGCGTCGTGTGCAGGATCGCGGGCATGGCGGGCACCACCGGCAGGTAGATGTCCATGCCGAGCGAGGCAAGAATGTTGAAGGGGGCCAGCAGCAGGAGTGCCGCCGGAAGGCTTTTGGTCCACGGGCGTGGATCTTGAATACGCATGACTGTTCATCCGCTAAATGAAAACATTCGGCGGCGTCTGCGCTGTCGAAAAAGATGCGTCAGCAGAACGCCGCAACAACCAGGGTGTCGTTGCGGCCTACTTCACTGCTGTCTTGGATCCCCGCATGCGGTCTCCTATTCCCACTCGATCGTGCCCGGCGGCTTCGACGTCACGTCGTAGACGACACGGTTGATGCCACGCACCTCGTTGATGATACGGGTGGCGGCGCGGCCGAGGAAGTTCATGTCGTAGTGGTAGAAATCGGCGGTCATGCCGTCGACCGACGTGACGGCGCGCAGCGCGCAGACGAACTCGTAGGTGCGCCCGTCGCCCATCACACCGACGGTCTGGACCGGAAGCAGAACGGCGAAGGCCTGCCAGATCTTGTCGTAGAGGCCTGCCTTGCGGATCTCGTCGAGATAGATGGCGTCGGCTTCGCGCAGGATCTCCAGCTTGTCGCGGGTGATGCCGCCCGGGCAACGGATGGCAAGGCCCGGCCCCGGGAAGGGGTGGCGGCCGATGAAGCTATCGGGCAGGCCCAGTTCGCGGCCGAGCACGCGCACCTCGTCCTTGAAGAGTTCGCGCAGCGGCTCGACGAGCTTCATGTTCATACGGTCGGGCAGGCCGCCGACATTGTGGTGCGACTTGATGGTGACCGAAGGACCGCCGGTGAAGGAGACGCTTTCGATGACGTCGGGGTAAAGCGTGCCCTGGGCGAGGAATTCCGCGCCGCCGAGCTTCTTGGCTTCGTCCTCGAACACTTCGATGAACAGGCGGCCGATGATCTTGCGCTTGGTCTCCGGGTCGGAGACGCCTTCCAGCTCTCCGACGAACCGATCAACCGCATCGACATGGATGAGGTGCAGGTTGTAGTGCTCGCGGAACATGGCGACAACGTCGGCCGCCTCGTTCTTGCGCATCAGGCCGTGGTCGACAAGGATGCAGGTGAGCTGCGCGCCGACGGCCTCATGGATGAGGAGCGCCGCGACGGAACTGTCGACGCCGCCCGAAAGCGCGCAGATGACGCGCTTGTCGCCGACCTGCTCGCGGATTGCCTCGACGGCTCGTGCGCGATAGGCGGACATCGACCAGTCGCCCTTGATGCCGGCGATCTTGTGCACGAAGTTGGAGAGCAGCTTCGCGCCGTCGGGCGTGTGCACAACTTCCGGATGGAACATCGTCGTGTAATAGCGCTTCGCCTCGTCGACGCAGATGGCGAAGGGGGCGTTTTCGGAGGTGCCGATGATCTCGAAACCCTCGGGCGCGACGGTGACGCGGTCGCCGTGGCTCATCCAGACCGGATATTTTTGGCCAACTTCCCAGAAACCCTCGAAAAGCGGGCTCGACTTCAGGATCTCGACATCGGCGCGGCCGAATTCGCGGGCGTGCCCGCCCTCGACGGTGCCGCCGAGCTGGGTGGCGAGCGTCTGCTGGCCATAGCAGATGCCGAGGATCGGCAGGCCCGAATCGAAGACGACCTGCGGTGCGCGCGGGCTGCCCTGGTCGAGGACCGATGCCGGGCCGCCGGAGAAGATGATCGCCTTCGGCTGCATGCGGTGGAAGGCTTCTTCCGCCGACTGGAAGGGAATGATCTCGCAATAGACGCCTGCTTCGCGCACGCGCCGCCCGATGAGCTGGGTCACCTGGCTGCCGAAATCGATGATGAGAACGCTGTCGGGATGAGCTGTCTGGGTCATGGCGAGCCTTTAATGAAAATCCTGTCGCCGCGCAACGGGGAAATGCCGGATTTTCAGCCCTTCAGCACGACGGTCCCGTCGGCGATGGCCGCTTCCAGCCGGTCGACGGCCTCGGCGAGCTTCTCGTCGATGACGTGGAGATACTCCGTCCAGTCGCCGATATGGCTGAGTTCGGCCTTGCCGTCGGATATGCCGCGCAGGCCGACCAGCTTGACGCCGAAGGCCTGGCAGGCGCGCAGTTCCGCAAAGGTCTCCATCTCCACCATGTCCGCGTCGATATCGGCATAGGCGGTGCCGGAGACGATGTTGGCGCCGGTCGAAAGCCGTGCCTCGGATATGCCCGGAATGCGTACGGGAAGCTGCACTTCCACCGGCAGGTCGAGGAAGGGCGTCGCGCCGCGGGTGAAGCCCAGCGGCGAGGCATCCATGTCACGATAGGAGACGGAGGTCGCCTGGTAGACCCCGGTCTGCTCCAGCACCGCCGATCCGGCCGAGCCCAGCGAGACGACGAGATCAGGGAGATCGCCCTCCGCTTTCAGGTGGCAGAGCGCGAGCGTCAGCTGCACGGCCGCCTCCACGGGGCCGACACCCGTCATGAAGGGCGTGATGCGGGTTTTCAGGTGGGGGCCGTATTCGGCATCGACGGCCATCACATAGAGGATGCGGTGCGGGCCGACGGTCTTGAGGGAAACGCTCATCCGGCAATGTCCTCGCGCCCGCGCACCACCATCATCGTGCCCGTCATCGAGGCGATGAGTTTTGCCGGGCCGTCCGAGATGGCATAGCCGCGCCCGTCGGCGACGATGATGTTGGAGCCCGGCTTGGTGACCTCGCCGCGGAAGAGGAAGCGCTCGCCGCGCCCCGGCGACATGAGGTTGACCTTGAACTCGATGGTGAGGATCGCGGCATCCGCGTCGATCACCGAATAGGCAGCATAGCCGCAGGCGGTGTCGAGCGCGGCGGAGATGACGCCGGCATGGAGGAAGCCGTGCTGCTGCGTCAGCTTCTCGTCGAAGGGCAGCTCGATTTCCACCGTGCCATGCTCGATACGGGTGAGTTCGGCGCCGATGAGCCGCATTGCCGGCTGCCGGGCGAAGCTTCGGGTGATGCGATCGGCGAAATCGGCCGGTGGAAAATCGGTCATGGTGCACACAGGTCTGCCGGCATGCCGGCGGGATTGGCGAAGATGGCCGAACGTTTGCACGGGGCATGCTGCACTGCAAGCGCCTTTCCGTTCCCAGGGAAGATTGCGGCGCCCATGACCGCCCTGGGGCACGTTCAGCGGCGCGGCATCAGGCTGGCAATATGCTGGTCCCAGGCGACAGCCTCCCGGCTGCCTGCGAAGCGGCCGTCATAGGAGGAGACAGCAAAGCCCTGCGGCGCTGCGGCGATGCCCGCGGCGTCGGCAACCGTTTCCTCCCGCAGCACCTGGCCGCTTTTGGTCTCCAGAACGACAAAACGTCCGCCATTCGGCGAGGTGAGGCCGACAAGGCCTTCGCGTCGGTTGACGGCGATGGCGCCGACATAATTGGCAAGGCCGATCGTGGTTTCCTCCGGCAGCGAGAGGAAGGTCAGGTCTTCCCCTCGGCCGAAATGGCCGACGAGCGGCGGCAGGTCGTCGCGCGGCCCCTCATACTGGCAGGCGAACCAGATACGTCCCGTGACGTCGAGGTCGATATGGCGGGTGGAAAGCTGGCGCAGCTTTTCCGGCAGCGCATGACGCTCGACAAGCGCGCCCGACGTGGCGTCGATCAGGGCGAGCGAGGGCTCCATGTGGTCGAGGTTCAGCTTGGTGCGGCCGAAATCCGGATGGGTTTCGATACCGCCGTTCGCGGCGATCAGCAGGCGGCCGTCATCGCTGACGGAGAGATCGTGCGTGCCGATACCGTAGGTCGAATATTCTCCGATGCGGCGGTAGCCGTCGCCGGCATCATAGAGGCCGATCACGCCGCGATTGGCGTCGAAGTCGTTCTCGCTGGCATAAAGGATCCTGCCGTCCGGGGAAAAGCAGCCGTGGCCGAAGAAGTGCCGGTCCTCGGCGGCGGCGATGGTCACGGGTGCAGCCCGGCCGTTGCGGTCGGCGATCAGGGCGAAGGTTCCGGGGCGCCGCGCAAAGGCGACGAGATGGCCGGTTGCGGGTGAAAAGGCCATGCCGTGGCTGCGGGCCGGCAGCGGCGTCCTGTCGATGAGCGTGCCGTCTTCCGCCAGGACTGCGATGCCGAAGCTTCCATCGCGTTCCATATAGCCGGAGGCGAAAACGGCGTCGGTCTGCGACAGTGCGAAGGACGGCCGAGGTCCAAGCGCCGCAACCCAGGCGGCACCCGCCATGCGCAGGAAGGCGCGACGGTCGACAAGCGTGCTTGCGGCGCCCGCGGCCCGCATCAGTCGCCGTCCGCGAAGGAGAAGCCGGCGCCGAGCCCGATTGCCCCGCCATATTCGGTGTTGAGGCGCAGGATGAGGTCACGCGTGTTGACGAGGAGGAAAGCGATCTTCTCTTGTTCCTCCGGCGTCGAGACGGCCTTTTCGATGTCGGGATCGATGGTCGGTGCAACGCGGTGCAGTGATTTCAGCACGAAATCGATATTGCCGGCGATGGACATGAAATTGGGATCGATGAGGTCGGCCATGCCGGATGTGTCGAACAGCGCCTGCAGGCCTTCGATATTGGCGTTGATCGAGGTCCAGGTGTTGCCCGAGCGCCAGAAGACCGCCGATTTCGGCCGCGCCGTGCCGCCATTGCGGTAGAAGGTCTCGATGCGCTGGTCGCGCACCGCCTCCGCCCCGTGCACGAGAATGCCGAGGAGGGCGGTGACCGCCTCCTTGCCGGTGCGGAACACCGGGTTCTGCGGGCCGGGATGTTTCCAGTCCTGCTGCACACCGCCGGGGGCGTCCCACGCGGCAACGAGCTGGCCGGCCGTCGTCTCGATGTGGCGGGCGACGGCGGCGGCATAGCGGCAGCGGAAACCGTTCGGTGCTCGCATCAGGGTTTCCGCGCCGGTGCCGTAGAGCGCGAATTCGAGCGCGCCAAAACCCTGGATCGCAACGCTCTTGCCGGCCATGGCCGCTGCGTTCGTATCGGCTTCGTCGGCTTTTTGCAGCAGGGCCTGCACCTGTTTCAGGCCGGTGCTCTTGCGGTCGGGATAGAAGAGGATGCGCTCGAAGCGGTTGTCGTCGATGACGGGGCCGATGCGGACGATCTCGATGCGGCCCCAGTCGGCGACCGCCTGCCGGAAGGCATCGTCGACGGCTGTCCGGCTGCCTTCGGAGGGTGTCTTGCAGAAGGCGGCGGTTGTTTCGGCGAGCGTGCCGGCGGATGCCTGGAAACGACGGTAGCCGGGACGGATGACCTCGTCGACCGCGCGCGTCATGACGCCGACCACGCTCTCGTCCGTCAGCGCGGGCGGCACGGGTGCCTCGCCTTCCTGTGCCAGAGCCGGTAGGGTGGCGGAAAGCATCGTGAAGGCCGTGAGAACGACGGGAAAGCGAAAGAAGGGACGGGGCCGGCTTGGCATCAGAGGCTCTCCAGGAAGGTCAGAAGGGCGTCGCGGTCCTGTTTTTCCAGCGCGGCGAAGCGGTCTCGGGCCGCCTGAGCCTCCCCGCCGTGCCACAGAATGGCCTCGGTGAGGTTGCGGGCGCGCCCGTCATGCAGGAAGAACGTATGACCGTTGACGGTTTTTGTAAGGCCGATACCCCACAGCGGTGGCGTGCGCCATTCCCGCCCGGTCGCCACGCCGACCGCCTGTCCGTCCGCAAGGCCTTCGCCCATGTCGTGCAGCAGGAAATCGGAATAGGGCCAGATGAGCTGGAAGGCATGGGCCTTGTTGTCGGCATCGCGCCGGGTGACGAACTTCGGCTGGTGGCAGCGTGTGCAGCCCGTCTCATAGAAGACGCGCTTGCCGTTCAGCGTTTCGGCGAAACTTGCCTTGCGCCGGGCCGGCACGGCAAGGTTCTCCGCGTAGAAGGTGACGAGGTCCATCACCGGTGGCGGTGCCTCGGCATCGCCAAGCCGTGTCTGCACGCCATTCGGACGTTCCAGGCAGGCGGTCTGGGCAGGCGTACAGTCGCCTTGGTGCAGCGGCACTTCCGGCGTCGAAAGGCCGATGTCGAAGGCGAAGGCGTCGGCGCTCTGCTGGCGCACGGTGGCCGATTGCGCCTTCCAGCCGAAGCGGCCGAGCGCCTTCTTGCCCGTCGCCGGATCGATGGCGACGGCGGCCTTGCCGCTGATGCCGTCGCCATCCGCGTCGTCGGGGTCGGCAAGGGCGAGGATGTCTGCTTCGTGGATTGCCTGGATAAGGCCAAGGCCGAGCATCGGCTGGGTGACGCGCGGAGAAAGCGTCGTCGTCGCGTCGAGATCGCCATATGCGAGACCAGCGACGGAATATCTTGGGCGGCGCAGCGTGACGACCTCACCTCCGGCAAGCGTTACCGGCTCCTCGGTATAGTCGATCACCATGCGGCCCTCGGCCTTGAGGCCGGGTATGGCGAGATCCTGGAGTTGCCGGCCATAGATCGGGTCCGGCAGGCTCATCTCGCGCAAATCTTTCAGCGCCGTCTCGTCCTCCGGCGTCCTGGCCGCACGGGCGAGCCGCAGGAACATCGATGTCGCCTCGGCGGCGCCTTCCGGCGGATGGCCACGGCCGTCCTTGATGTGGCAGGTCTGGCAGGAGCGCGCATTGTAGAGCGGCCCGAGCCCGTCGGAGGCCTGGGTGGAGGAGGGGGAGGAGACCCAGAGTTTCTGGAAGAGCGCGTTGCCGAGTTTGAACGTCTCTTCTTCCTCGAAGGTGATGTTCTCGGAAAAGTGGGAGAAGCTGTTGATGTTGACCGATGCGAGCGAGGTCGCCGCCCCGCCGGACATCGCCTCATATTGCTCGGCCTTGGAAAAATCCGTCGCGAGCGCCGTCACCGCGGCGACGCGCTTGCGATCCTTTTCGGAGAGATCGTCGCGCCCGCGGTCGGTGGAATGCGCATTTCCCAGAACGAAAACGCCCGCCGCGATGGAAATCGCGGCAGAGACCGCGAGCAGGCGACGGGCGGGGCGTTCTGTCATTGCTGGGATCGGGCCGCCGTCTCGTGGGGAGGCGGCCCGCCTTCTATCATTGGAAGACAGCGTTAGGATTATCCAGGCTGTCTGAGCCTTCAAGCTCGATCTTGCCGAGGTCCAGCGACCCGATGACGCGCTCGATCGTCTTGGTCTGGTCGATCAGGCTGTCGACGGCGGTCTGGACGACCTTGTTGCCCTCCGCGTTGCCTTCGCCGATCATCTGGTCATAGGCTTCGCCACCTTCCGCACGGTCCACCAGCGCCTTGAAGGCGGTATGGCTGGCGTCGAGCTTGGCCTTCATCTCGGTGTCGAGCGCGGCGTCCTTCTCGGCGACGAGTTCGGAGAGCGACGGGCCGGTCAGCTTCGACCCGTCCGGGCGGGTATATTCGCCCGTATAGACCGTCTGGATGCCGACGACGTCGTAGTAGTGCGAGTTGTGCGTGTTGTCGGAGAAGCAATCGTGCTCTTCTTCCGGATCGTGCAGCAGGAGGCCGAGCTTCATGCGTTCGCCGGCCAGTTCGCCATAGGAAAGCGAGCCCATGCCGGTCAGCATGGCGGTGATGCCGGCCTTCGGATCTGACGTCACGTTCTTGGTGGCGTCGCCGTCGGCGGCCCAGGCCTTCACCATTTCTTCGAGGTCGGTGACCAGCAGCGAGGAGGCGGCCTTCAGGTAAGCGGCGCGGCGGTCGCAGTTGCCGTTGGTGCAGGCGGCCTTGTCATAGTCCGTCGCCGGGCGGTTGCCGGCCCCCTTGCCGGTCCCGTTGAGGTCCTGGCCCCACAGCAGGAATTCGATGGCGTGGTAACCGGTCGCGACGTTGGCTTCCACTTCGCCCGCCTCGTGCAGTTCCTGCAGGACCGCCGGCGTGATGGTGGTGGCGTCGATCGTCTTGCCGCCGATCTCCAGCTTCGGGTTGGCGATGACATTGCCGACGAAGAGTGCGTTCTCGTCGCTTTCCGTGCCGTAGCTGGCATCGACATAGTCGATCAGACCTTCGTCGAGCGGCCAGGCGTTGACCTTGCCTTCCCAGTCGTCGACCAGTGGGTTGCCGAAGCGGTAGGCTTCCGTCTGCTGGTAGGGCACACGGGATTTCAGCCACGCCTCGCGCGCGGCCTTCAGCGTTTCGTCGCTCGGCTTGGCGATGAGGGCGTCGACCGCTGCGTCGAGTGCCTTTGCGGCGTCGAGCGAGTCGGAGAATTTGGCATGCGCGATTTCGGCATAGTGCTTGACGATCGCCGCCGGGTCGGCCGCCGCATGGGCGGAGCCAATGGCAAGCCCCGAAGTCGCGGCAGCGAGCGCAAAGGCGGCCGTGCGGAGGAAGAAAGTGGTCATGACGTCTCCTGGTGTCCTGTTCGATGTGTCCCCCGACACCGGACGTCACGGCTTGCCTCCCTTGGCCGCCGCCGCCCGGATGGTCCGGCGTACCGCCGGGCCCGGGATTATTCAGGCATTGCTGTCATGGACCAAATAAAAACTGGTGTCAAAGTGTATAGTTTAGAACGGTTTCAAGCTGTTCCGGTACATTTGACAGAGCGCAATCGCCTCAGGCCCTACGGCCCATCGCGCAGAAGAAGAAACCGTCCGTATCGGTCGAGGCCGGCGTCAGGGTGACGGTCTTGCCGTCGCGCGACCAGGGCTGGGGCCTCTCAGCACCGAACAGCGCCTTCCAGGTGTCGGTCGCGGACAGGATCTCGAAATCCGGATTGGCTGCGCAGAAGCCGTGAACCTGCTCCTCGTTCTCCTGCGGCAGGATCGAACAGGTCACATAGAGCAGGAAGCCACCCGGGCGCACGAAGGCGCTGGCATTGGCGAGCGCTTCCTGCTGCTGGGTGAGGCGTTCCTCGAGGTTCTTTTCGGTAAGGCGCCATTTGGTGTCCGGCCGGCGGCGCCAGGTGCCGGTGCCCGTGCAGGGGGCATCGACCAGCACGCGGTCGAAGCGGCCGTTCAGCGGCGAGAGGCTGGAAATGCTCTCGTGGACCTGCACGTTTCGGGTGCCGGCGCGCTTCAGCCGCTCGATGATCGGGGCGAGGCGCTTGCGGTCGGTGTCGTAGGCGTGGACCTGGCCCTTGTTATGCATGGCGGCCGCCATGGCGAGCGTCTTTCCGCCGCCGCCGGCGCAAAAGTCCAGTACCTGCTCGCCCTCCTGCGGGACGACGAGATCGGCGACGATCTGCGAACCTTCGTCCTGCACCTCGAACCAGCCCTTCTGGAAGGCGAGGTCCGCGGTGACGTTCGGCAGGCGCGAGGGGCCTTCGCCCGCGGGAATGCGGATGCCCTCGCGGGCGATAGTAGAGGCGACGGCGGCGTTGCGTTCCAGTGCCTTCAGCACCTTGTCGCGGCCGGCCTTCAGCGTGTTGGCGCGCAGGTCCAGCGTCGGCCGTCCGGCAAGCGCTTTCGCTTCCGCCAGCCATGCTTCGCCGAAATTGGCCTCGAAGGCGGGCTGGATCCATTCGGGAATGTCGCCCTGCACATGCGGCGCGGCGTCGTCGAGATTGCGGGTGCGCAAAGCGGCGAGCTTCTCGTCTGAAAAGGCTTCGGGCGCAAAGCGGTCGCCGTCGAACTCGGCGGCAAGCGCCTCGGGGGCGAGGCCCCACTGGCGCAGCAGTACGGCATAGCCGAGTGCGGCGGGGCTGTCATCGTCCATGAGATAGGCGTGCGACAGTTTCATGCGCAGCGCGTCATAGACGATATTGCCGATCGCGGCGCGGTCGCCGGAACCGGCGAACCGGTGGGAAAGGCCCCAGTCCTTGAGCGCATCGGCGACGGGGCGCCGCCGCGTCTCGATATCCGTCAGAACCTCGATGGCTCCCGAGAGCCGCCCACCCAATCGCATCCGCATACTCCGTTTTGCGTCGTGGTAGCGGCGGAATGCGCGAAGGGCAAGCCGGGAGCCGCAGAATAGCGGTCGTCAGCCGATGACTTCGTAACAGATCTTGGCGTGGCCGGAGCGGATCATGCCGATGTTGGAGGCGGCAGCCTTGGAGAGGTCGAGCACCCGGCCGCGGATGAACGGACCGCGATCATTGATGCGTACCACGACACTCTTGCCGTTGTTGGCGTTGGTGACCTTCACCTTGGTGCCGAAGCGCAGGCTGCGATGGGCGGCCGTCATGAGGTTCGGGTTCATGCGCTCACCGGAGGCGGTGCGCGAGTGCAGCGCATACCAGGAGGCGCGACCGCAACCGGCGGCCTGAGCCTCCGAGAACGTAACGAAGGATGAAGAGGCGGCAACGAGCGAAGCAAGCGCGAGGCTGGAGAGCTTGAGCATCATGTATCGGATGACCTTCCGGGAAAGTTGTGAATTTCCACTGTGTTGATCGCCGTATGAGGAAGCAAAAATGGCAAAAACGTGCCTCAACCCGCCGCAATTGCTGTCGGGGGCCGGCAGGATATACAGTCCATCGCCAGCGATGGAGTTTTAATCTTCGTTAACGTGACAGAAAAGAGTCTTGCGAATCAGTCACTAAACTGGATCGACTTGCGGACCGGAATAGTCATCCGGTAATCGCGCAAATTTTCGGAAAAAACTTTCAATATTAGCAATTTATGCGCAGGAATTCGGCGGCAAAAATGAGGCAGATAAATTCAGGGTTGTGCAAAATCGCAAAAGCCGGCCTGCAAGGCCCGGCCTCTCAGCCTCGCCAGCGGCCAGTCGAGTGGAGTTCGGCGAGCGACTGGCGATAGTCCGGGAAGCGGAATTCGAAGCCGGCAGCGCGCAGCCTGGCATTCGAGACGCGCTTGTTCTCCCCATAGAAAGACCGTGCCATGGAGGAAAGTTCCGCCGTCTCGAAAGGAATATCCGGCGGCACCGGCAGGCCCATCAGCCGGGCAGCTTCCGCCACCACGTCCTGTGGCGGGCCGGGCTCGTTGTCGGTGATGTTCCAGACGCCGCCAAGGGATTTCTCCGCAAGGAAGAGAGCCGAGCGGCCGATATCCTCGACGCGGATGCGGTTGAACACCTGGTCCTTCTTGACGAGGCGCCGTGCGGTGCCCTCGTCCATGTTGCGCAGCGCGTTTCGGCCCGGGCCGTAGATGCCGGCAAGGCGCAATACGGCGACGGGCAGGTCCGAGATCCTGCCGAAGTCGAGCCAGTGGTTCTCCGCCTCCACCCGCTCGATGGAACGGGCGGAAACCGGGTTCAGCGCGGTGTCCTCGTCCACCCAGCCGCCCTTGTGGTCGCCGTAGACGCCGACGGTGGAAAGATAGCCGGCCCAGACAAGCTTCGGCATCAGGGCAGAGAGGGAGGGCATGCCCGCGCGGAACAGCGGATCGCCATCCTTGCCGGGCGCGATGGACTGCACGACATGGGTGGCGCGTGCCATGTCGGCGGCGAGGGCTTCGGGAACCGGGCCACCGTCATAGAGGATCGGTGCGATGCCGAGCGCGCGAAGGTCGTCCGCCTTCTCCGCCGAGCGCGTCGTGCCGGAAACGGAAAAGCCGGCCGCCTTGAAGGTCTGGCCGATGGCCTTGCCGGAAAAACCGGCACCGAGGATCAGGAGGTGCGTCATCGACAGTCTGCCTTCGCTCTTTCATATTCCGCGCGCACATCCGCGTCCGCGTCGTCCGTCCTTCCTGCCGCAAATTTCCCGAATTCGGAAGCCGTCATCAGCCGGGAAAGCGCCCATGCGGCCATGCCACGCACCACGGCTGACGCATCGTCGGCAAGGCGGATGCATTCGGTAATCAGGCTGCGGTCGCCGGAATTGCCGGCGGCAATCAGCACGTTGCGGATGAAGCGGTCGCGGCCGATGCGCTTGACCGGCGAGCCGGAGAAATGCGCACGAAAGCCGGCATCGTCGAAGGTCAGAAGATCGGCAATCGCCGGGGCCTTCAAATCCTCGCGGGCGATGAGCTTCATCTGCGAAGCGGCAGCGGCGAACTTGTTCCAGGGGCAGGCGGCGAGACAATCGTCACAGCCATAGATGCGGTTGCCGATCCTTTCGCGGATGTCCGGGTCGATCGGCCCCTTGTGCTCGATGGTGAGGTAGGAGATGCAGCGCCGCGCATCGAGCTTGTACGGTGCCGGGAAGGCGTCGGTCGGACAGGCGTCGAGACAGGCGCGGCAGGAGCCGCAATGGTCGCGCTCCGGTTCGTCGCGGACAAGCTCGGCCGTGGTGAAGAGGCTGCCGAGGAAGAGCCAGGAGCCGTGCGTGCGGCTGACGAGATTGGTGTGTTTTCCCTGCCAGCCGAGCCCGGCGGCGGCCGCGAGCGGCTTTTCCATCACGGGAGCCGTATCGACGAAAACCTTCACATCCACCCCGCCGCGGGCGGCAAAGCGTGTCGCCACTTCCTTCAGCTTGCCCTTGATGAGGTCGTGATAGTCGCGGTTCTGCGCATAGACGGAGATCGCCGCCCGATCCGGCATGGCGAGCACGGCGCGCGGGTCGTGTGCCGGGCCGTAGTTCATGCCGAAGAGAACGACGGAGCGCACTTCACTCCACAGGACGCGTGGATCGGCCCGTCGCGCCTCGGTCTCCGCCATCCAATCCATGGTGCCGTGATAGCCGGCGGCAAGGAAATCAGCGAGCCGGGGCGGCGCCTCCGGAATGGAACCGGGGCCGGTGATGCGGCAGAGGTCGAACCCCTTGTCCGCCGCTTCCGTCTTGAGGAAGTCGGTTAGGCGACGCCGGATCCTGTCGTCGCCCGACATGGTCTCGTCCTCAGAAATCGAGGTCCGCGTAGTGCGAAACCGGGGTGACGCCGCGCACGCGCTCAGCGAGCAGCGGGCGGAAGGAGGGGCGGGATTTCAGCCGCTGGTACCACTCCTTGGCCTGCGGTGCATCCGTCCAGTTGATCTCGCCCATATAGTCGAGCACGGAAAGACAGGCCGCCGCGGCAAGGTCTGCATAGGAGAGGCGGTCGCCGGCAAGATAGGTGCGCGAGCCCGCGAGCCAGGAGAGATACTTCATGTGCTGACGGATATTGGCGCGCGAATTGCGCAGGATCTTGCTGTCCGGCGGGCCGCCGCCCTGGTCCGGTGTCATCTGCAGCTTGAAGATGCGCTCGCGCACCAGCGGGCGCGTCACGTCCTGCTCCATCTTCTGCAGGAACCACTCCGTCAGGCGGCGGATTTCCGCGCGCTGGAACGGGTCTTCGGCGAGCAGCCGGCGGTCGCGCTTCAGAACGCCATGCGTCTCGTCGAGATATTCGGAGATGATGCTCGCGCCACAAAGCGCCCGCATGCTGTCATCGACATAGACGGGCAGCGTACCGGCCGGGTTGAGGGCGAGGAAATCACGCCGGTTCTCCCAGGGCTGCTCCTCGGCAAGCTCCGTCTGAAACCCGTATTCCGCCAGGATGAGGCGGACGAAGCGGGAGGCGGCGGACATCGGGTGATGGTAGAGTGTGGGCATCAGGCTGCTTTGCTGGTCTTGCGGAAGGGGCTGTGGCCGGGTCGAGCGCGCATGCGGGCTGATTTGACCATGGCTGATTTGACGAACCTATAGAAATTTGGTGGTACAAACACAAGCGAATCGGGCTTTTTGCCGTATGTCCGCTTCATTTCGTGGCTTTCTTCCCCTTTTCCCCAAGGAACCTACATGGCAGACCAGTCCATTGTCAGCGCCCTCATTCTCGGATTGATCGAGGGCCTGACCGAATTCATCCCGGTATCCTCCACCGGTCATATCCTGCTTGCCGGGCACTTTCTTGGCTTCAAGTCGCCGGGCAACACCTTCGCCGTGCTCATTCAGCTGGGTGCGATCCTCGCCATCCTCTCGGTTTATGCGGCCAAGCTGCTGAAGATCGCCTTTGCGCTGCCGTCGAGCCCGGAGGCGCGCCGTTTCGTCATCAGCGTGCTCATTGCCTTCCTGCCGGCGGCCGTCATCGGCGTGCTGGCGCATGACTTCATCAAGACGGTGCTGTTCGAAACGCCCATGCTGATCTGCATCGTGCTGATCGTCGGCGGCGTCATCCTCTATGTAATCGACCGCCTGCCGCTGCAGCCGCGTTATACGGATGCCATGCAGTATCCGCCGTCGCTGGCCTTCAAGATCGGCCTCTGCCAGTGCCTTGCCATGATCCCCGGCACCTCGCGCTCGGGCGCGACGATCGCCGGCGCCTTGCTGATGGGCACGGACAAGCGTTCGGCGGCAGAATTCTCGTTCTTCCTCGCCATGCCGACCATGGTCGGCGCCTTCACGCTGGACCTCTACAAGAACCGCGATGCGCTCTCGTCCGATGATCTTCTCGTCATCGGTGTCGGCTTTGCCGCAGCTTTCGTGGCGGGTCTCTTCGTCGTGCGCTCGCTGCTCGACTTCGTGTCGCGCCGCGGCTTCACGCTGTTCGCCATCTGGCGCATCGTCGTGGGAACACTGGGCCTGATCGGCCTTCTGATCTTTGGATGAATGTTCTTGGCCGGCTCTCGAGCCGGCCGGCCTTACTTGACCGAGGCGGTCGTGCAGGGATCGACGCCGTAGGCCGGCGAACAGCCATGCTTGCCGGCGGAGACCGTCGACGGCGCGGCAAAGGATCCGGCCACGATGATCAGAGCCGAAAATCCGAAGAAGATTGCAATTGCCTTGCCCATTGCGCCGAAAGCCTCTCAAAGTCCTGAAAATACGCCGCAGAACTGTCATCAGTACGACGCGACGGGGGCGGTGTTTATTCGCTGGCCCGAAGACAATCAATATCGCGACATGCTGAATCGCGCGTAAATGCCGCAGCGATTTTTTTAACCGCTGCATAAGTGCAACAGCCAGCCCAAAGCGCTTTCACAAAACGCGACCGGCCGCCGCGGGAAAGCCCCTGCGGCGGCCGGCTTCGTTCACGAAAAATGGCTCAGGCCGTACGGTCGATCCGCGTGAACTGGCCCTGCGGGCGGTAGCGCACGAGGTAGCTCGGCAGGATCGCTTCGGCAAGAATGGGCTCGATGCCGATCGCTTCCAGCGTGCGGCCTTCATTGCGGGCCGCATCCGAGACGATGTTGTCGGACCGCAGCAGCGTCACCTGGTCGGCCGTCAGCGGCGGCTTGATGAAGGGCACCAGCGACGCGACGGAGCCCATCAGCGAGGCGATGCCGAAGGGCAGCGAGACGAGCGGGTTCTTGCGGTCGACGATGCGCAGCATCAGCTCGAGACACTGGCGGAAGGTCAGCACTTCCGGGCCACCGAGTTCGTAGACGCGGCCGCGCTCGATCGTGCCGTCCACCGAGCGGGCGACGGCTTCCGCGACGTCGGCGACATAGACCGGCTGGAACTTCGTATGGCCGCCGCCGATCAGCGGCAGGACGGGTGCATAGCGCGCCATGGTGGCGAACTTGTTGAAGAAGCCGTCTTCCGGGCCAAAGACGATGGAGGGGCGCAGGATGACGGCGTCGGGAACGGTGCGCAGAACCGCCGCTTCGCCGCGGGCCTTGGTGCGGGCATAGGACGAGCCGGAAGCCTCGTCGGCGCCGATCGCGGAAATGTGCGTCAGCTTGGCGCCGATGGCGCGGGTCGCCTCGGCGACGCCGCGGGCGCCAAAATCCTGCACGGCGTCAAAGTTGTTGCGGCCGCTCTCGAAGAGGATGCCGACGCAGTTGATGACGTGGTCGGAGCCTTCGACGGCGCGATCGACCGACTGGCGATAGCGCAGGTTCGCCTGCACGAAGGAGATCTGGCCGACGCCGCCGATAGGCTGGAGGAAGCCGGCGAGATCCGGCCGGCGCACGGCGACGCGGATGCGGTAGCCGCGACGCGCCAGCGCGCGCACCACATGACGTCCGACGAAGCCCGAGCCGCCGAAAACGGTGACGAGCGGCGGAAGGTTGGACAAGGTCATGAGGCTGCTCCTGAAGAACATTGTAGGTAGGTAGCGCCTACATAGCCCAAACCGTTCGCAAGGTGAAGCGCGGCGAAGCGTCTCTAGCGCCGGGTTTTTCCGCGGTCTGGATCGGTCGGCTCAAAAGCCTTCGACAACCACCATTTCCGCATCCGCCACTTCCTGGCGGATGGCCGCGGCGATCTGGTATTCCGGCGAATTGTAGCAGTCGACGGCCGCCTGCAGCGAGGGGAACTCGATGATCACGTTGCGCGCACGCACGCGACCTTCCAGCCGTTCGAAGGCGCCGCCGCGGGCAATGAAATTCGCGCCGTATTTTTCGAAGGCCGGCTTGGCGGCGGCAACGTAGTCCTTGTAGCGCTCGGTGTCGCGCACGTCGACCTGTGCGATCCAGTAGCCCTTGGGCATGTCTCTCTCCCTCTTTGGTGTTTATGCTGTGAGCGCGCCGTCCATTTCGGCAAGGATCGCCTTGGCTGCGGCGAGCGGATCGACCGCGTTGACGATCGGACGGGCGACGACGAGATGGCTGGAGCCGGCCTTCAGCGCATCGGAAGGCGTCATGACGCGCTTCTGGTCGCCCAGATCGGCCCCCGCCGGGCGGATGCCGGGGGTGACGATCGCCATGTCCGGGCCGACGATCTTGCGCACGGCTTTGGACTCTTCCGCAGAACAGACAATGCCGCCCATGCCGGCGATGCGGGCCTGTTCGGCGCGGCGCAGCACCAGCGTATGCGGATCGTATTCGTAGCCGGCATCGATGACGTCCTTGGCGTCCATCGAGGTCAACACCGTGACGCCGAGGAGGCAGAGGTCGGAACCCTTCGCCGCGGAAACGGCGGCGGCCATAGCCTTCGGATAGGCGTGCAGCGTCAGCATGGACATGCCCATCTTCACGATGTTCTCGACGCCCTTGGCCACCGTGTTGTCGATGTCGAGCAGCTTCATGTCGAGGAAGACCTTCTTGCCGTCCTTGGCGAGGTCGCGGGCGAATTCCAGGCCGCCGGCGAAGACGAGCTGGTATCCGATCTTGTAGAACAGGGTGGTGCTGCCGAGTGTCCGGACCACCTTTTCCGCCTCCGCGATGGTCGGAACATCGAGGCCAACGATCAGGCGGTCGCGCGCGGACATGGTCAAAACCCTTTCCAAGATTCCATTGGCGTCCACTCGCATGCGACGGCCCGGTCCGCAAGCCGGAATGCGAAAAGATTGCCGCCGCCTGCCGGCTGGTCGCCATCCCGGCGGATGGGTGTGCCTTTGAGGTGGCATTTCAGCAGCGTGCCGACGCCGCCATGGCCGACAAAGGCGATGGGAACGTTCTGATCATGCCCAGCCAGCGCGCGCTCGATGGCGCCAACGATGCGCGCCTGCGCATCCACCGCGCGCTCCCAGCCGCGAAAACTCGTCTCTGGATGGGCGAAGAACGCGTCTGCCGCCGCTTCGAAGGCATCGGGCGTGAGGTAGCCTGTGGCGGAACGGTCGTTCTCGCCCATGGCGTGGTCGGTCTCGATGGCAAGGTGGCCGCCGGCAAGAATCTCCGCCGTCTCGATCGCCTTGCGCTCGCCGCTTGCCACGAAGCGGCCGATCTGTCGCGCCCAGCCGGCGGAGGCTGCGAGCAGCGCTCGCTCGCGGCCGCGCTCGGACAAGCCCCAGTCGGGCACCGGCACGGCCGGGTCGATGGCGACCTGCGGATGGGTGATGTAGAGCGCGAACATTGCCGCCCCTCAATGGGTGCGGCGGTAGGTCCAGAGCTGCGCCGGCGGAATGTTGCGCACGACGAAATCGAGATGGGTGATCTGGTAGCGATCCGGCATGGCGACGACGGGGGAGAGCGGGCCGTAGGAGATCTGCACGACGGGGCGTCCGGCCGGAATGCGGGAGAGCAGGTCCTCGATCAGCGACACGCGCTTGTGCATCGGGAAATTGAGCAGCGGCACGGCGGAGACGACGCTGTCGAAGGTGGCATCGCGGAGGTCGCCAAGCGTCTTGTCGAGGTCGAAGGCATCGCCGTTGATGAAATTGACGCCGTCGAAACGGGCGACAAGGTGGTTGTAGAAATCCGTGGAGAATTCGACCGAGGTCAGCTTTTCCGGCGCAAGGCCGGTCTCGAGGATCGCCTTGGTGATGACGCCGGTGCCCGGACCGAGCTCCAGCACGGGAAGGCCGGAAGCAGGATTGACGACGCTCGCCATGCGGCGCGCGGTGATCGAGGAGGTGGGGATGATCGAGCCGACGGCCCGCGTATTGCTCATCCAGCCCTTGAAGAAGCGGATCTCGTCGTCGAATTTCTTGCCGAGCCGTTCCTTGACCTTCACACGCAACGTCATGCCATCCCCCTTCATGGTACGCTTCCGGCCGGCGGCAGGCTTCATTCCCGTCCGCTTCATTCGGCCATGCCAAATATGTGACGCGGTTTGCGTCAAAAACAAGTCTGATTGCGCCGCCGCCCGCAAGTTTCCCCTGCCGGCGAAAGCACTTCCTAAAAAAGAACCCGCCGGCGGGCCGGCGGGTTCCAGAACAGTTTCCCCGATACGGGAGGCCTATACGCGCATCGGCATGAGCACGTAGAGCGCGTCGTCACCGGCGAGATCGCGCACCAGCGTCGGCGAACCGGGATCGGCCAGCATGAACACGGCTTCCGTGCCGGAAAGCTGCGACGTGATATCGAGAAGGTATTTTGCGTTGAAGCCGATTTCGAGCGGATCGCTGTCATACCCGACCGGCAGTTCTTCCGTCGCGCTGCCCGAATCCGGGTTGTTGACGGTCAGCGTCAGCTGGCCCTCGCCAAGCGCCAGCTTGACGGCGCGGCCGCGCTCGGAAGAGATGGTGGAGACGCGGTCGACGGCCTGGGCGAAGGACTGGCAGTCGATCTTCAGCTCCTTGTCGTTGTTGGTCGGGATCACGCGCTGGTAATCCGGGAAGGTGCCGTCGATCAGCTTGGAGGTCAAAACGATCGAGCCGATGGTGAAGCGGATCTTCGCGTCCGAGACCTCGACGGTCACGGTCAGCTCCGGGTTGTCGACCAGCTTCTGCAGTTCCCCGACCGTCTTGCGCGGGATGATGATGCCGGGCATGCCCTCGGAACCCGAGGGCGCTTCCACGTCGGCGCGGGCAAGGCGGTGGCCGTCGGTGGCGACGGCGCGCAGCTTGAGCTGGCCGTTGCTTTCGATCGTGTGGATGAAGATGCCGTTGAGGTAGTAGCGGGTCTCCTCCGTCGAGATCGCGAACTGGGTGCGATCGATCAACATCTTGAGGTCCGTCGCCTTCAGGCGGAACGTGTGCGAGAAGCTGCCGGCGGTGAGATCCGGGAAATCGGACTGTGGCAGGCACTGCAGCGAGAATTTCGAACGGCCCGAGGTGACCGTCATCGAGGAACCGTCGGTGCTGGTGGCGAGCAGCACTTCCGAACCGTCCGAGAGCTTGCGCACGATGTCGTACAGCAGGTGTGCGGGAACGGTCGTCGCGCCGGCCTGCTCGATCTGGGCAGGCGTCGCTTCGGTGATTTCGAGGTCGAGGTCGGTCGCTTTCATGTCGAGGCTCGCGCCGTCCGCACGCAGCAGCACGTTCGAGAGGATCGGGATCGTGTTGCGCCGTTCGACCACGCGATGGACGTGGTTCAGCGACTTCAGAAGATTGGACCGCTCGAGAGTAATGCGCATGGAACTGTACCGCTTTCGACCGCTAGCACGCCGGAGGCCGGCGCGGCATTGCCTTGAAATCCCGGCGGGCGCCGGACGATGTGGACGGGCAAAATGGCAGAAACATGCGGAACTTTGCAAGTGCTAACGGCAGAGGACACAGGATAGTCAACGCCCGGACCTTGCGAGGGCCTGTCCGCTCGCCCATAAGGATGAGGACAGGCGGCCGCCCAGCGGCTGGAAAGGCGACGGGCGATGCGGGATGACGATGCGGCAAACGGCGGTAGCGGAGGCGCGAAGACCTTTCGCCTGCACAATGCCGTGATACCCACCCGGCCGCTGGAGCCGGCGCTTTATCTCGTCGCGACGCCGATCGGCAACCTCTCCGATATCACGCTGCGGGCGCTCGAGACCCTGGCGGGCGCTGATGTGCTAGCCTGTGAGGACACCCGCGTCACCCGCGTCCTGCTCGACCGCTACGGCATTGTAAACCGGCCTTACGCCTATCACGAGCACAATGCAGACGAGGCGGGTCCACGCCTCATCGCCGCGCTGGAGCAAGGCAAATCCGTTGCTCTCGTCTCCGATGCCGGCACGCCGCTTGTTTCCGATCCCGGATACCGGCTGGCATTGCTCGCCATTGCTGCGGGCCACCGCGTCGTGCCCATTCCCGGCGCCTCCGCCCCGCTTGCTGCGCTCGTCGGCTCGGGCCTCTCCAACGAGGCCTTCTTCTTTGCCGGCTTCCTGCCGTCCAAGGACAAGGCGCGGCGGGATCGTCTGGCCGAGCTTGCCGGCGTGCCGGCGACGTTGCTGTTCTTCGAATCCCCGCATCGCATCGCCGCGACGGTGGCGGCGGCGGCCGAGGTGCTCGGGGAGGGGCGGGCGGCCTGCGTCTGTCGTGAACTGACCAAGACCTTCGAGGAGTTTCGCCGCGGAACGCTCGGCGAGCTTTCGGTATTTTACGGCGACGGCCACACCGTCAAGGGCGAGATCGTCTTCGTCATCGGCCCGCCCGGTGAGGCCGCCGCACCGGAGGCGGAGGATGTCGACCGGTTGCTTGCCGCGCTCGTCAGGGACATGCCGGCCGGCAAGGCGGCGACCGAGGCCGCGCGGCAGACCGGCGTGCCGCGGCGCGATCTCTACCAGCGCCTCATCGACCTGAAGGGCGGCGATGGGCAATAGGCCGGCGGATCCGGGCCGGCTGAAGGCCTTTCGCCGCGGGCACGTCTCCGAATACATTGCCGCGCTCTACCTTGTCGCCAGGGGTTTTCGCATCCGTGCGATCCGCTACCGCACGAAGCTCGGCGAAATCGACATCATCGCGCGACGGGGCGATCTGGTCGTCTGTGTCGAGGTGAAGGCCCGCCGTGATGTCGACAGCGCTGTCTTTGCCGTCACAGGAACCGCGCAGCGGCGCATCCGTGCGGCAAGTGAAATCTGGTTGTCGCAGCAACCCGACGGCCACCGCCTTTCCCTCAGATATGACATCGTCGCCGTACGCCCCTGGCGGCTTCCCCGGCATCTGCCGGATGCGTTTTGATCAAAAGGAAAATGTAACGAAACTGACACGAAACTGTAACGCGCCCGTCACGGTGGCCCCTTAGTGCACCCCTCACACCAAATCCGGTGAAGAGGAGCAACCCATGTTCAAGCCGCTTTCCCTCGCAGGTTTCGCACTCGCGTTTTCCGCCTCGGCGTCGATGGCCGCCACCAACATCACCTGGTGGCACGGCATGGCCGGTCGCAACGGCGAAGTCATCAATGAAGTTGCCAAGAAGTTCAACGAGGCCCAGTCGGCCTGCGCGCTGACGCCGGTTTCGAAGGGCACCTATGAGGAAGCGCTCGCTTCCGGCATCGCCGCCTTCCGCTCGGGCGAGCAGCCGAACATCCTGCAGGTCTTCGACGCCGGCGCGGCGACGATCATCAACGCTCCGAACGCCGTCATCCCGGCCGAAGACCTGATCACCGGCGCCGGCCACAAGTTCGACCGCGAAGCCTTCATCGAGGGCGTGCGCTATTTCTACGCTGCGCCGGATGGCAAGTTCGTCGGCATGCCGTTCAACTCTTCAGCGCCGATCATGTACGTGAACACCGAAGCCCTGGAAAAGGTCGGTGTGGAAGCGCCGAAGACCTGGGAAGAGTTCGAGGCGATCGCGCCGAAGCTGAAGGAGGCCGGCTACCTGCCGCTCGTCCAGTCGCAGCTGACCTGGCAGTTCACCGAAAACTTCTTCTCGCGCCACAACATCCAGTTCGCAACGAACAACAACGGCTACGACTCGGTCGTTGACACCAAGATCAACATGACGGACCCGAACCTCGTCATGATGTTCACCAAGCTGAAGTCCTGGGCCGACGAGGGTTACTTCGGCTACTACGGCGCCGGCTGGAACGACAACCAGAAGCTTTTCGAAGAGGGCAAGGCCGCCTTCTGGATCGGCTCTTCGGGTTCCTTCGGTGGCCTGACGAAGACCGCGCAGAAGCCGTTCACCGCGACCTTCCTGCCCTATTGGCAGAGCGTCGAGGGCGCCGGCACCAACTCCTTCATCGGCGGTGCTGCGCTGTTTGCCATGTCTGGCAAGTCGGACGAAGAGAACAAGTGCACGGCCGATTTCTTCCAGTTCCTGACCTCGCCGGAAGTGCAGAAGTTCTACCACCAGGCCACCGGCTACGTCGCCATCACCAAGGCCGCCTACGAGCTGGCGAAGTCCGAAGGCTACTATGAAAAGACCCCGGTCGCCGAAGTCGGCATCAAGCAGCTCATGCTGCCCTCGGGCGACTGGTCGAAGGGCTACCGCCTCGGCTTCTACCCGCAGATCCGCGAGATCATGGAGCGTGAATACGGTCGTATCTTCGCCGGCGAAACGTCGGTCGAAGACGCCCTGAAGACGATCGAGACCGAGGCGAACGACCTGCTCGCCCGCTTTGCCAAGACCGCCGGCTGATAGGGTTCAGCTCCGGCCGGCCCCTCATCCGGCCTGCCGGCCACCTTCTCCCCGCAGGCGGGGAGAAGGGACCAAGCCGCGGCGTTTCCTCCCCCTCTCCCCGCTTGGCTAGGGAGAGGGTTGGGGTGAGGGGCAGTCGCCCGCCGCCTCCGCTCTTTCAAAGGCCACGACATGAAGCGCGTCCAGTTCTCGTCGCCCTACCTGCCCTATCTCTTTATCGCGCCGCAGATGGCGATCATCTTCGTTTTCTTCTACTGGCCGTCCGTCCAGGCGATCCAGTCGTCCTTCTATCTCGAGGATCCCTTCGGCTTCGGCTCCACCTTCGTCGGCCTGGCGAACTATTCGGATGCGCTCGGTTCCCCGCAGTACCAGTCGATCGCCCGCTTCACCGTGGTCTTCACCGCGCTCGTCACCTTCCTGTCGCTCGGGATCGGCATGCTGCTCGCCGTCAAGGCGGATGCGGTGCTGAAGGGAAGCGCGACCTACAAGACGCTGCTGATCTGGGTCTACGCCATCGCCCCGCCGGTCGCGGGCCTGATGGGCATGATGTTCTTCGACCAGCATATCGGCCCTCTGGTGAAATTCGCCGCCCTTTTCGGCTGGGACATGAAGGTCGGCCTCAATTACAACGATACCGCCATTGCCATGATCATCGTGTCGGTGTGGAAGCAGATCCCCTACAATTTCATCTTCATCCTCTCGGGGCTCCAGAGCATTCCGGCCTCCGTGCGCGAGGCGGCCGCCATCGACTGCCGCTCCGGCGTCCGGCGCTTCTGGACGATGACGCTGCCGCTGCTCGCGCCCACTGCCTTCTTCCTGCTCATCATCAACATGACCTACGCCCTCTTCGACACCTTCGGCGTCATCGACGTGATGGTGAAGGACAAGGCCGCCAACAACCCGATCACGCTGGTCTACAAGGTTTACATGGACGGCTTCCGCGGCAACGACCTCGGCGGTTCCTCCGCCCAGTCCGTCATCCTGATGATCGTCGTCTTCGTGCTCACCATCTTCCAGTTCCGCTTCATCGAGCGGCGCGTGCACTACAATTGAGAGGCCGCCCGCCATGAACCGTACCCGTCTGTTCGATCATCTCATCCTCATGCTCGGCGTCTTCGTCATGGTCGCGCCCGTGGTGGTCGCCTTCATGACCTCGACGCACGATGCCGCCGACATCCACAGGAACGGCCTCTCCATCACCTGGGGCGGCAATTTCACCGAGACCTACAACACCGTTTTGACGCGCGAAGGCGGCTTTACCGGCGAGATCACCGGTGCGCGCATGATCTGGAATTCGCTGATCCTTGGTGTCGGTTTCGCCGCGGGCAAGATCATTCTGTCCATGCTCGCCGCCTATGCCATCGTCTATTTCCGCTTCAGGCTCGGCACGCTGTTCTTCTGGATGATCTTCACGACGCTGCTGCTGCCGCTCGAAGTGCGCATCGTCCCCTCCTACGAGGTGATGAACAAGCTCTCGCTCACCAACACCTATACCGGTCTCATCGTGCCGCTCCTGGCATCGGCCACCGGCACCTTCTTCTTCCGCCAGTTCTTCAAGTCCGTGCCGGAGGAACTGCTGGAGGCCGCGCGCATCGACGGAGCGGGGCCGATAAAATTCTTCATCGACGTGCTCGTGCCGCTCTCGCGCACCATGATCGCCGCCATCTTCATCATCATGTTCGTCTATGGCTGGAACCAGTATCTCTGGCCGACGCTGATGACCACGGACGAGCGCTTCTTCACGCTGGTGCGTGGCATCAAGCAGATCCTGCTCGTCTGGGTCGGCTCCAACATTCCCGATTACAACGAGGCCTTTGCGCTGGCGATCCTCGCCATGCTGCCGCCGGTCATGATCGTGCTGATCTTCCAGCGGTGGTTCATCAAGGGCCTTACCGAAAGCGACAAATAGGAGGGTCGTCCCATGGCATCGATCGGTATCAAGGGCGTGTCCAAGATCTACAATGGCGGCGTGACCGCCGTCAGCTCCGTCTCGATCGACATCGCCGACGGCGAGTTCATCGTGCTCGTCGGTCCCTCCGGCTGCGGAAAGTCGACGCTCTTGCGCATGGTCGCGGGGCTGGAGACGATCAGCGAGGGTGAAGTGACGATCGGCTCACGCGTCGTCAACGATGTCGATCCGGCCGACCGCGACATTGCCATGGTCTTTCAGAACTATGCGCTCTATCCGCATATGACGGTCTACGAAAACCTTGCCTACGGCCTCAAGAACCGCCGCACGCCGAAGGCCGAGATCGACGCGCGCGTGGCGGAAGCCGCCCGCATGCTCGAACTGCAGCCCTACCTGGAGCGAAAGCCCCGCGCGCTCTCCGGCGGCCAGCGCCAGCGTGTCGCCATGGGCCGCGCCATCGTGCGCAAACCTTCGGCCTTCCTCTTCGACGAGCCGCTCTCCAACCTCGATGCGAAACTGCGCGTCTCCATGCGCGGCGAAATCAAGCGCCTGCAACGCCGCGTCGGCACGACCTCGATCTACGTCACCCACGACCAGCTCGAAGCCATGACGCTGGCGGACCGCCTCGTCGTGCTCTCCGGCGGCAGGATCGAGCAGATCGGCCGGCCGCTCGACGTCTACCACCGCCCGGCGACGACCTTCGTCGCCAGCTTCATCGGTTCGCCGGCCATGAATCTCGTTTCCGGCGAAATCCATGGCAATAAACTCGCCCTCGGCCCGGCCCTCATCGACCTCGGCGCCACGGTCCCGGCACAGGGCACTGTGACCGTCGGCCTGCGTGCCGAGGACCTGCGTCTCCATCCGGGCGGGGAGGGCAGCCTGCCTTTCCGGATCGATTATGTCGAGGAACTGGGCGCCCAGCGTCTTGTACATGGTTTCGTCGGCGACCAGCCGCTCGTCGCCGCGGTCTCCTCGGAAAATCCGCTGCCGGAAACCGCGTCGCTCTCCATCGCACCCTGCCGGCTGCATTTCTTCGACAGTGCCAGCGGTCGGCGGATCGACTGGTCGGGCGAGGAGCGGTCGGAAACCCATGCCGCCGGCATCCCGGCGCTGGAGCCCGCGTCATGATCCGCACGGTCGTCGACAGGTTGACCGCTCCCACTCCGGCGGAGCGTGCGGCGATAGCCGATCTCGAAAAGTCCATTCCGGCGCACGATGCCCGGATGGCGGAGCTTGCCTGCATGAACGCCGTGGAGAAAGGCGGCCGTGCCGAGCGCGCCGAACCGTTGCCCTTTCCCTTCACCGTCGCCGCGTGGAACCTCGAGCGTTGCCTCTTTCCGCTCGAAAGCGCCGAGCATCTCGGCGCGACCGGTGCCGAGATCGTGCTGCTCTCCGAAATGGACGATGGCATGGCCCGCACGCGCCAGCGTCACACCACGGCCGAGGTCGCCGGCGATCTCGGCATGGCCTATCTCTACGGCGTCGAATTCATCGAACTCGGCCTCGGCTCCGACACGGAGCTGGAATTCTGCAAGGATCCGTTCAATCGCCGCGGTCTGCACGGCAACGGCCTCATGGCCACCGTGCCGCTGCACCAGCCTTTCCTGCTGCGGCTGGAAGGAGAACGCCTGTGGTTCATGGGCGAGGTCGACCAGCCGCGTCTTGGTGAGCGCATGGCGATCGGCGCTGTCGTCAACACGGAGGCCGGCCCACTCGTCCTTGCCTCCACGCATTTCGAAAGCGCTACGACGGCCGCCTATCGCGAGCGCCAGATGATCGGCCTGATCGACGCGCTCGACGCCGCTTTCCCGGGCCATCCCGTCCTCATCGGCGGCGACCTCAACACGGGCAACCACGCCGACGGCGATTTCGAGGCCGAGGGGCTTTTTGCCCGTGCGGCCGAACGGGGCTTCATTCGCCATGGCGGCCCGCTGGACGGGGTGACGACACGCCCGAGCCTCATCACGCGCTGGCCCGAGCGGGCGATGAAGCTCGACTGGTTTCTTGCACGCGGCCTCGCCGTCTCGCAGACGCAGATCGTCTCCTCGCTCTGCCCCTCCGGACGCCCGCTTTCCGACCACGACCTCATCACCTGCCAAATCGATGGCTTCGCCTGACCCCGTGCGAGGCCCGTTGCCATCGCGCCGCCCGCACCCTAAATGTGTCGGGCATTCCTGAGGGGACTTTCCATGGCAAAGATCAAGAACGTCGCGGTCCAGATGGACCATGTGTCGACCATCAACATCGCCGGCGATTCCACGTTCGCCATGAGCCTCGAGGCGCAGAACCGCGGCTACAGGCTTTTTCACTATACGCCAGACCGGCTGAGCCTGCGCGACGGCAAGGTCTACGCCACCGCCGAGCCGATGGAATTGCGCGACGTCAAGGGCGACCACTATACGCTCGGTGACCCCGAGCGCATCGACCTCTCGACGATGGATGTGGTGCTGCTGCGCCAGGACCCGCCCTTCGACATGTCCTACATCACCTCGACGCATCTCCTGGAGCGCATCCACCCGAAGACGCTGGTCGTCAACGACCCGGCCTGGGTGCGCAACTCGCCGGAAAAGATCTTCGTTACCGAATTCGCCGACCTCATGCCGGCAACGCTCATCACCCGCGATCCCGCCGAAATCCGCCGTTTCCGTGAAGAGATGGGCGACATGATCCTGAAGCCGCTCTATGGCAATGGCGGCGCCGGCGTCTTCCATTCTACCAAGGACGACCGCAATCTCTCCTCGCTGCTCGAGATGTTCGGCCAGATGTTCCGCGAACCCTTCATCGCCCAGCAGTACCTGCCGGACGTACGCAAGGGCGACAAGCGCATCCTGCTCGTCGATGGCGAGCCGGTCGGAGCCATCAACCGCGTGCCTGCCGAACACGACGCCCGCTCCAACATGCATGCCGGCGGCCGGCCGGAGCCGACGGAGCTGACGGCGCGCGAAAAGGAGATCTGCGCCCGGATCGGCCCGGCGCTGCGCGAGCGCGGCTTCCTCTTCGTCGGCATCGACGTCATCGGCGACTATATGACAGAGATCAACGTGACCTCTCCGACAGGCATCCGGGAGGTGCGGAAGTTCGGCGGCGCAGACATCTCCTCCCTGCTTTGGGACGCCATCGAGAGCAAGCGCTGAGCCGCTTGCCACCCGCGGCAAGGACCGTTGCGGGGCGTTCCGTTCGCGAACGTCCCGCCTTCGTTCCGTCCTTGCAACCGAGTACAACCGGTGCGCGGAAAATTCCCTCACAAGTTCTATAATTGTTCTTGTTTCATTCCGGATTCCATGCCAGATTTGCGCCTGCAACCAGAAGGGGTTGCGGCAATCGTTTTCGGCGAAAACGTGTCGCGGTGCCTTGCGCGAAATGAAGCGCGGCGCGGCGGGAGCGGGCGGGGGCAATCATGGTGGCGCGGGTCGGTACGATTGCATTTCAGGGCATCGAGGGTGTGCCCGTCGATGTGCAGGTCATGGTCGCACCCGGCAAGGTGGGCATGCAGATCGTCGGCCTGCCGGACAAGGCGGTTGCCGAAAGCCGCGAGCGGGTGCAGGCCGCCCTGCACGCGTCGGGCCTCTCGTTGCCGCCGAAGCGCGTGACGGTCAATCTCGCTCCGGCGGATCTGCCGAAGGAAGGCAGCCACTACGACCTTTCCATCGCGCTCGGCCTCATGATGGCGCTCGGTGCCGTGCCGGGGGATGCGCTGGAGGACTACGTCGTCATCGGCGAGCTGAACCTCGATGGCACGATCGCCGCGGTCGCCGGGGCGCTGCCGGCGGCCATGGGGGCGAATGCGCTCGGCAAGGGATTGATCTGCCCCGCGGAAAACGGCGCGGAAGCCGCCTGGGCCGGCGGCGATCTCGACATCCTGGCGCCGCGCAGCCTCATTGCACTCGCCAACCATTTCAAGGGCACGCAGGTCCTGTCCCGGCCGGCGCCCGCCATCCGTACGGCAGCGGCGGGCCTGCCGGATCTTGCCGATATCCGTGGGCAGGAGAGTGCCAAGCGGGCGCTGGAGGTCGCGGCGGCGGGAAACCATAACCTCTTGATGGTCGGCCCGCCGGGCTCGGGAAAATCCATGCTCGCCGCGCGCCTTGCCGCCATCCTGCCGCCGCTCTCGCCGCGCGAGCTGCTGGAGGTCTCGATGATCCATTCCATCGCCGGCCAGCTTTCCGGCGGTCGGCTGTCGGATCGTCGGCCCTTTCGTGCACCGCACCATTCCGCCACCATGGCCGCGCTGGTCGGCGGCGGATCGCGGGCAAGGCCCGGCGAGGTGTCGCTCGCCCATAATGGTGTGCTCTTCCTCGACGAACTGCCGGAATTTTCGCCGCAGGCGCTCGATGCCCTGCGCCAGCCGCTTGAAACGGGGGAGTGCATCATTGCCCGGGCAAACCATCGGGTGAGCTACCCTGCCGCCATGCAGCTCGTCGCGGCGATGAACCCCTGCCGCTGTGGCATGGCGGGTGAACCCGGCCGCAGCTGCGCCCGCGGTCCGCGCTGCATGAGCGACTATCAGGCCCGCATTTCCGGTCCGCTGATGGACCGTATCGACATCCGCATCGACGTGCCGGCCGTTTCGGCGACGGACCTCATCCGCCCCATGGCTGCCGAGGCCAGCGAGACCGTCGCCCGCCGCGTTGCCCGTGCCCGCGCCCTGCAGGTCGATCGTTTTGCCCGGCTCGGTATGGCCTCCGTCACCAGCAATGCGCGTGCTTCGACCGCGCTCGTCGAAAAGGTGGCGGAGCCCGATCCCGGTGGCCTCCAGCTTTTGCGCGATGCCGCGGAAAAGATGCATTTTTCCGCCCGCGGCTATCACCGCATCCTCAAAGTCGCCCGCACGCTCGCCGATCTCGACGAAACGCCCATCGTCGGGCGTATTCACCTTGCGGAGGCAATCTCCTACCGCATTGCGAGCGAACGGCTTTCCGCGGCGGCGTGATCCTGGAGCATTTCCAACCGAAGCGGGATCGTTTCGGCGCCGGGCAATGCGGAAGAAACAAGGAGATAGAGCATTTCCGGTGAACACGGATTTACCGGAAATGCTCCAGCGATGTGGGTGCACCGTAAAACCAAAACCCCTCCAGCCGAAGCGAAATCGCTTCGGTGCCGGCTGGTGTTGAGAACAAGTTATGCAGCCACTCCGGTGAGCCTGATTTCATCGGGATTGTTCTGACGGACGCGTAGACCTCCCGGTCGTCGGTGCCATTCGTCGCGCCGTTGCTGATCAAGTGCCTCCCGCCTTGGGGGCCGAGGATTGTGTCGCGACCCGAGCGGTCCTTGATGTGGAGAGGATCGTGCCAGGTTGATCGGTGGCGGGCGAACGGTGCGCCTGCCGATAGAGGCTCAAACCGGGTCTTTGAAGACGGCTTCGATAGCGTGCCCGTCGGGATCGATCACGAAGGCCGCATAGTAGGCCGGACCGTAGTGGAGCCGAAGGCCGGGCGGGCCGTTGTCGCGTCCGCCGGCGGCAAGGGCGGCCTGATGGAAGGCGTCCACCGCGCTGCGGCTCGGTGCGGCGAAAGCGACGTGAAAGCCCGGTCCCGGCGGGGCGGTGACCATGCCGCGGTCCTTCAGGCAGAGCTTGTCGCCACTGCCCGGCGGCCCGTAGCCGACGGCCTGATCCGGTTCGCCGGGGCGGATATCCGACCACACCCGCCCGTAGCCGAGCGGCGCCAGGGCCGCGTCGTAGAACGCGGCTGCGCGGAGAATGTCGCGAACGCCGAGGGAGAGATGGTGGAGCATGAAGTGCCCGCCGGGAAATGGTGGCGGCCCGCCTTGCGCATGGCGCGACGGGCCGGGAGCCTCAGCCGCCGAGACCTTCGAAGAGCGCGGTGGAAAGGTAGCGCTCGGCAAAGGAGGGGATGATGACGACGATGGTCTTGCCGGCGTTTTCCGGGCGGCTGCCGACCTTGACGGCGGCGGTGAGCGCTGCGCCGGAGGAGATGCCGACCGGTACGCCTTCCAGCCGTGCCACGAGGCGGGCATTTTCGAAGGCCTCGTCGTTCGTGACGGTCACGACCTCGTCATAGATGGACGTATCCAGGACCGCCGGCGCGAAGCCGGCGCCGATGCCCTGGATCTTGTGCGGGCCGGGAGTGCCGCCGGACAGGACCGGGCTGTCTGCCGGCTCGACGGCGACGACCTTGAAACCGGGCTTCCTTGCCTTCAGCACCTGGCCGGTGCCGGTGATCGTGCCGCCCGTGCCGATGCCGGAAACGAGGATATCGACCGCGCCGTCCGTGTCGTTCCAGATCTCTTCGGCGGTCGTCCGGCGATGGATTTCGGGATTGGCCGGGTTCTCGAACTGCTGGGGGATGATCGCGCCGGGAATGGTGGCGGCCAGCTCCTCTGCCTTGGCAATCGCGCCCTTCATGCCCTTCGGGCCTTCGGTCAGCACAAGTTCGGCACCGAGCAGCGCCAGCATCTTGCGCCGCTCGACCGACATGGTCTCCGGCATGGTGAGGATGAGGCGGTAGCCCTTGGCGGCGGCAGCGAAGGCGAGCGCGATCCCCGTATTGCCCGAGGTCGGCTCCACCAGCGTCGAGCTGCCGGGCGTGATCCTGCCATCGGCTTCGAGCGCCTCGATCATCGCCACGCCGATACGGTCCTTTACCGAGGCGATCGGGTTGAAGAATTCGAGTTTTGCAAGAAGGGTGGCCGAAATGCCCTTTTCCTTCGCAAACTTGTCGAGCCGCACGATCGGCGTATCGCCGATCGTCTCGGTGATGGAGGCGTAGATACGGCCGCGGCCGGGTTTGCGGGTGTCGGTCATCGGGTGCTCCCTCGGTTCTCGTTCCGCAGAAGATAGGAGCGAATGGTGCCGGAGACGAGTCCGGATTTCGCGACAAAAGTGCCGAAAGCGGAATAATCCGTTTCCTGCCGGCGCAAAATCGGATGAACCTTCACGCCGCGCGGGTCGCGATGTAAGCGGCGGTCCCGGCGAGAATGCCGGCGGCGACCCGGTTCATCCGCTGCAGCGCCTTCGGCTGCTTCAGGAGAAGCCTCGCGCGCGAGGCAAGGGCGATATAGGGCACCAGCACGACGAGCAGCACCACGAAGGTCGCGGCAAGCAGCATGCCGTAGTCTTCGAGGCCGATCGCCTCGAGATCGATCAGCGTCGGCACCAGCGCGACATAGAAGAGCATGGTCTTCGGGTTGCCGAGCGTCACGAAGAGACCCGAGAGGAACGACATCGTCATGCTGCTCGAGGTCCGCGCCTCGATATCCTGCGGGATGAGGCCGCTCGTCCAGAGCTTCCAGGCGATATAGCCGAGATAGAGCGCGCCTGCGATCTTGATCAGCATGAAGGTCGTGGTGAAGGTCTGGGCGATGAAGGCAAGGCCCAGGATGACCGCCGTCAGATAGATCATGTCGCCGAGGATGAGGCCGAGCCCCATGAAGAAAGTGGGCCGGAACCCCGAGCCGAGCGCCCGCGCGACGATCGCCGTGATGCCGGGACCGGGAATGATGGCAGCGATGAACAAGGCGCCACAATAAGCAAGCAGGACGGCGACGGTCATGACGGAACTCCGAAGGATCCTGTTCTTCTAGCGCACTTCCAGCCCAGGAGCGAAGCGGTTTTGTAGCGCTCTAGACGGAACGGAAAACCGGGCTTTGGAAAACTGCGCTGCACACCTTTCACGCCTCCATGGCGTCTGGGGAGATGGGCACTTGCGGCGGGCTGGAAACGCGCGATATGTCTTGTTCCCGCCATGGAGGATCGTGGATGCCCGACGTCACCAGCCTTGTCGCCTTTGCCCTCATCGCGCTCGGCATGGTGCTGACACCGGGCCCGAACATGATCTATCTCATCTCCCGCTCGATCTGTCAGGGGCCGGCAGCCGGTCTTGTCTCGCTTGGCGGCGTGGCGCTCGGTTTCGTGTTCTACCTCATCTCCGCAGCCCTTGGCATCACCGCGCTTCTGATGGCGGTGCCCTATGCCTATGATGCGCTGCGGTTTGCCGGCGCGCTCTATCTGGCCTGGCTTGCCTGGCAAGTGCTACGTCCCGGCGGGCGCTCCGCCTTCGAGGTGAAGGCGCTGCCGCGAGACAGCAACCGCAAGCTTTTTCTCATGGGCCTTTTGACAAACCTGCTGAACCCGAAGGTCGCGGTGCTCTATCTCTCGCTGCTGCCGCAGTTCATCGACCCGGCGAAGGGCGATGTCTTCCTGCAGGCACTGGTCCTCGGCGGCACGCAGGTCGCCATCAGCATCAGCGTCAATGCACTGATCGCTGTTTCCGCCGGCTCCGTTGCTGCCCTTTTCACGGCTCGTCCGCGCTGGATGCTGGTGCAGCGCTGGCTCATGGGCACCGTGCTCGCGGGGTTTGCGCTGCGCATGGCGATGGATGCGCGCCGCTGATCAGAACTCGGCCATCGGCGGCAGCGCGAAAGGTTGCTCCGGCGAAAGCCCACCCGACCCGCGCAGCATGAGCACCATGTCGTTTTCGTCCGGTAGACCCGCGCCCGCCCAGCCCAGATGATCGGGTGCAAAGTGCACGGTGACACGGGCAGGTGCGGTGTGCAGGCTCGCCAGGATGTCCGCAAGGCTCGGAATGCGCGCGCCGACGACATCGAGGAGATCGACGCCGCCATCCTCGCTCATCTGCCAGGCGATCGCGGTATTGGTCTCTTCCATCAGGTCGAGCCTGAGGTCCGGCATCAGCGCGGCATTGAAGAGGAACATCTCCTTCTGCCGCAGCGGCGCAAAGTGATCGGATACCGGTCGGCGTCCCTCAAGCAGGCGGCCGAGCAGCGTGACATCGGCCTCGCTGCCGATATCGAGCCGTCGAAGCGGCCCGGCCCGGCCGCCTGTCGGCGCCGGTCCTTCGAAACGATGCTGCGCCAGCGCGCGAAAGCCATGGCGGCGGTAGAGATCCGGCGTATCGGTCAGAAGCACGACGGCCTCGAACCCTTCCGCATCGCAGTGCCGTAGCGCCGCTTCCATGACGTCGCGGTAGAGTCCCTTTCCACGGTATTCCGGCCGCACGGCGCCCGATTGCAGGCCCGCGGCGCGCACGAAGGTGCCGTTGACGACAAGCGGCAGGGAAAAGGCGCTGATATTTGCGATGCAGCGGCCTTCGCCGTCGAACCAGGCAAAGGGGATACTGGTCGGGTCCGGTCCGCCGAGCCGGTCTATGACCGTCACGTCGATGTCGAAGACATCCTCAAGCAGACCGGCGAGCGCCCGCCAGGCGGCGCTGTCGCCGAAATAGTCCGAACGGAAGGAAAGGTCTTCGCGGTGGGGCATCGACCTAGCGTACGCCAGTGGAGCCGAAACCGCCGGCTCCGCGTGTCGTCTCGCTCGCCGTCTCCGCCTCGCGCACGGCGACCTGCGTGACCGGGGCGATCACCATCTGCGCGATGCGCATGCCGCGTTCGATGACGAATGGTTCTTCGCCGAGATTGACGAGCAGCACCTTCACCTCGCCGCGATAGTCGCTGTCGATGGTGCCGGGCGTGTTGAGGCAGGTGACGCCGTTCTTGAAGGCAAGGCCGGAGCGGGGGCGGACTTGCCCCTCGTAACCGGACGGGATTTCGAAGACGAAGCCGGTCGGCACCAGGGTGCGCTTGCCGGGCAGCAGTGTCAGCGATTGATCTTCTGCCACGGCGGCACGCAGGTCCATGCCGGCGGCGCCGCCGGTCTCGTAGGCGGGAAGTTCTATGCCCGCGCCATGCGGCAGGCGGAGAAGGCTGAGCATGGGCTGGGTGGAGGCGTGTGCGTTCATCCGCCCATAAGCCGGCCGCAGTCCCACCCCGTCAATTGCATCTTCCCGGCGGAGCCTGTAAAGACCGCGGCAACTCACAGGATATTGCAGAAAATGGCCGAAACCCTTGCAGAGGCGGTCTCCCGCCGCCGCACCTTTGCGATCATCGCGCACCCGGATGCCGGTAAGACCACCCTCACGGAAAAGCTCCTGCTTTTCGGCGGTGCCATCCAGCTCGCCGGCGAAGTGAAGGCGAAGAAGGACCGCATCCAGACCCGTTCGGACTGGATGAAGATCGAGCGTGAACGCGGCATCTCCGTCGTCACCTCGGTGATGACCTTCGAATATGACGGCAACGTCTTCAACATTCTCGATACGCCCGGTCACGAGGACTTCGCCGACGACACCTACCGCACGCTGACGGCGGTGGATGCGGCGGTCATGGTCATCGACGCCGCCAAGGGCATCGAGCCGCGCACGCTGAAGCTGTTCGAGGTCTGCCGCCTGCGCGACATCCCGATCATCACCTTCGTCAACAAGATGGACCGCGAGAGCCGCGACCCCTTCGAAATCCTCGATGAGGTGGAAGAGAAGCTGGCGCTCGACACCGCGCCCATCACCTGGCCGGTCGGCCGCTCGAAGACCTTCTGCGGCTCCTATCACCTGGCCGAGCGCACCTTCCGCGGCTCGGACACGCAGGTGCAGCCGACGAAGATCGACGACCCGGCCGTCGTGGCGAAGAACCTGCCGGAAAACGAGCGGGCCGCCTTCACCGAAGAGCTTGAGCTCGCCCGCGAGGCCTGCCGGCCCTACGACCAGGAGGCCTTCCTCGAAGGCCACATGACGCCGGTCTTCTTCGGCTCGGCGCTGCGGAATTTCGGTGTGCGCGACCTCATCAACGCACTCGGCGCCTTCGCGCCGCCGCCGCGCGATCAGGTGGCGGATGTGCGCAAGGTCCACGCCTCGGAAGACAAGATGACGGCCTTCGTCTTCAAGATCCAGGCGAATATGGACCCGAACCATCGCGACCGCATCGCCTTTGCCCGCGTCTGCTCCGGCATGCTGGAGCGTGGCATGAAGGTGCGCCTTGCCCGCACGGGCAAGACGATCGGCCTTTCCGCCCCGCAGTTCTTCTTCGCCTCGCAGCGCCAGCTGGCCGATACGGCCTATGCCGGCGACGTGGTGGGGATTCCCAACCATGGCACGCTGCGCATCGGCGACACGCTGACGGAAGGCGAGGCGCTGGTCTTCGAAGGCGTGCCGAACTTCGCGCCGGAAATCCTGCGCCGCGTGCGGCTGGAAGACGCGATGAAGGCCAAGAAGCTGAAGGAGGCGCTCCAGCAGATGGCGGAGGAGGGCGTCGTGCAGCTCTTCTCGCCGGAAGACGGCTCGCCCGCCATCGTCGGCGTCGTCGGTGCGCTGCAGCTCGACGTGTTGAAGGAGCGGCTTTCGGCGGAATATGGCCTGCCGGTCTCCTTCGAAATGTCACGCTTTTCCGTCTGCCGCTGGATTTCCTCGGACAGCGCAGCGGAGCTGGACAAGTTCGTCACCCAGCGCCGCGGCGATATCGCCCGCGATCTTGACGGCGACCCGGTCTTCCTGGCGCAGGATGCCTTCTCGCTGCGCTATGAGGCAGAGCGGTATCCGGCAATCAAGATGGTTGCCATCAAGGAATACCACGTCACAAAGGCCTGATTGGGCGGGTTACCTGCCTGCGAATCCATCGGTCGCCTTCTCCCCGCGGATAGGGAGAAGGATGCATGGCGCCGGGGGCAAACGCTCCTGGACGCCACTTTCGGCGTGACAGGCGCCGCGTCATTTGCGAAAACTTGTTTAAGACAGGGGCGTCCGCCGGAAGGCGGGCTGAGAAGCACCCTTTGAACCTGAACCGGATCATGCCGGCGGAGGGAGTCGAACGGGTGCCGCATCGCAGCCACCCCGAGGCCACCCCTGCCGAAAGGAGGCGAGATGGCCGACACAATCGCAAACATTCTCTCGATCGCGGGCTCCGACCCCTCGGGCGGCGCGGGCATACAGGCGGATCTCAAGACGTTTGCCGCGCGCGGTGCTTACGGTATGGCGGCCCTGACGGCCCTGACGGCGCAGAATACGCAAGGCGTTTCCGGCGTGCATCTGGTGCCGCCCGGCTTCGTGGCGGCGCAGATCGCCGCGGTTTTCGTCGATATCCGGGTGGATGCGGTGAAGATCGGCATGATCGCCTCGGCAGAGATCGCCGAAGCCGTGGCCGCTGCCCTCTCGCCGCATCGTGATGTGCCCATCGTGCTCGATCCGGTCATGGTTGCCAAGGGCGGGGCTTCGCTCCTGGCGCAGGAGGCCGTCGCCGCACTGACGCGCCAGCTGCTGCCGCGCGCAAGCGTGCTGACGCCGAACCTGCCGGAGGCGGCCGCCCTCCTGGGCGAGGCGGAGGCCGTGGACCGGGCTGGTATGGAGGACCAGGCAAGGCGGCTGCTTGGCTTCGGGCCGAAGGCGGTGCTGCTGAAGGGCGGTCATCTGCCGGGCAGCGAGAGCCCCGACGTGCTCGCGACGCCAGACCGGCTGCACTGGTTCGAGGGTGTGCGGGTGCTGACACGCAACACGCATGGCACCGGTTGTTCCCTGTCGAGCGCAATCGCAGCCGAACTCGGCAAGGGACTGGCGCTCCCCGATGCCGTGGCGGCGGCCAAGCGCTTCATCGCCGGTGCCGTGCGCATGTCGGATGCGCTGACCGTCGGCTCCGGCCACGGCCCGCTGCATCATTTTCACGCTCTTTAGGACCGGTCGGCAGCCCGCTCAGGCCGTTACCGGTCGGCGAGTGCAAGCCTGAGGCCCATGAGGCCGAGGGCGGCGGCGAAGCTGCGCTGCATCCAGACGATGACCGCCGGCCGGCTCAGCACCTGCCGGCGCAGGCCGGCGGCAAGCGCTCCATAGCCGACGAAGACAAGGAAGGTGAGCGCCATGAAGATGCCGCCGAGGAAGAGCATCTGTCCGGTGGCATCGCCGGAAGTGCCCGCCGGGATGAACTGCGGCAGGAAGGCGAGAAAGAACAGCGAGAGCTTCGGATTGAAGATGTTGGTGAAGATGCCCTTGCGCACGATCCTTGCCGCGCCGCCGACCGGTGCCTGCTCCGGCCCGACATCCAGCGCATTGCTGTCCTTCAGCAGGCTCCAGGCGATGAACAGGAGATAGGCGACGCCGATATAGCGCAGCACCTCGAAGGCGAGCGCACTGGCATGCAGCACGGCGGCGAGGCCAACGACGCTGGCGAGGATATGCGGGATGATGCCGAGCGTGCAGCCGAAGGCGGCCAGAACAGCAGCGCGGAACCCGCCGCTGATGCCGAGCGCCAGCGTATAGATCACGCCGGTGCCGGGCAAAAGGATGACGACGAGCGAAGTAATGAGGAATTCGGAAGTCATGTCTGGTTCCATGCGGCTTGAAAGACGGCAGGGAATACCGGACGGGCGGCGCGGGTCTTGAACGAAATTGCGGGATGCAGGCCGTTCAGGCGCGGGCGGCGAGATAGGTGCCGGGTGTGTAGCCGTAGCGGCGGGGGAAATTGCGCGTCATGTGGCTCTGGTCGGCAAAGCCGGACGCAATCGCTGCCTCGGCGAGCGGCGTGCCGGAAGCAATCAGCCGCCGGGCAAGCTCGGTGCGGCGCTGGAGCAGGTAGGCATGCGGTGTCAGGCCGGTGAGGCGGGCAAAATCGCGCACCAGCCGGAAGCGGCCGAGCCCACACTCGCTGGCAAGGTTTTCCAGCGTCACGGCCGAGGCCGGATCGCCGTCGAGCCGGTCACGGGCACGGCCGATCGCCGCGGGACCGTCCTGCCGCGGCGCCTGTTCGCGCAGCACGGCGGCAAGCAGCAGGAGAAGCTGTTCTTCGCGGCCGAGCGCGCCGGCGCTTGCGTCGAGAAGCAGGGTGAGCAGCCTCGAAACCAGGCCCGCAATGCGCCCGTCCTCCAGCACCGGCGCGTAGAATTCCTCGCGCGGTCGCCCTTCGAAAATATCCTCGGCGGCCGCTTGGACGAGCGCGGGCTGCAGGTAGAGCATGTGCCAGGCACGCGCGGCGCCGCCGATTGGCGCGCCGTCATGCACCTCGCCCGGATTGACGGTAATCGTGTTGCCGGCCGCTGCCTCCACCAGCCCGCGCCCGCTCGCCGATTTCTGCGCACCGCGTTCGATGAGACCGATGCCGTAGGTCTCGTGCGTATGGCGCGCGAAGGTATGTCGGCTGTCGGCAAAGACCGCCTCGATACCGTCGAGGCCCGTTCGCACGATCTGGAAACGCTCCGTCGCCATGGTTCAATCCGTCGCGACGCCGGGAAGCGCCGTCGCTTCTCCGAACCAGTCGAGGGCCGAGCGGCACCAGATCTGGCTTTTCGGGGAAAGCGCGGCGCGCTGGTTGATGCTGCCCCAGCGGATGCCCCACGTTGCAGCATCGGTGCCCGTGCCTGTCGTGAACAGCGGCGAACCGCATTCGGGGCAGAAATACTGCAGGCGCTTGCGGCCGTTCTCGGCCGTCTTCGTGTAGAGTTTCGGCGGATTGCCGGTGAGGCGCAGGGCGTCCTTCGGAAGGCTCGCGGTGACGCGGTAGGGCGAGCCGGTCAGCCGCTGGCAATCCGTGCAATGACAGATGGAGACCGCCTCGGGGTCGATCTCCGCTTCGTAGGTGACGAAGCCGCAATGGCATTGGCCGTCGATCCGCATGGTCTATCCTTCCGCCGCGGGACAGGGCGGAAGGATAGGGTTTCGCGGCCGCGCGTCAATGCGCCGGCTTGACGAAGGTGCCGTTCTGCAGTTCGCGCATCGCCTGCTGCAGCTCCTCGCGCGTGTTCATCACGATCGGACCATGCCAGGCGACGGGCTCCTGGATCGGCTTGCCGGTAACGAGCAGGAAGCGGATGCCCTTCTCGCCAGCCTGAACCGTCACCTCGTCGCCCGTGTCGAAGACCACGAGCGTGCGGTTGCCGGAGAGATCGCGAATGTTCAGCTCCTCGCCCTGGTACTCCTTCTCCACCTTCACGCCGAACGGCTTGGAGGCATCGCGGAAGGTGCCCGAACCGGCGAAGATATAGGCGAAGGCGGAGCGGTAGGTGTCGACGGGCAGCACCTTGCGCTTGCCCGGCGGTACGGAAACGTCAAGATAGACCGGTTCGGCGGCGATGCCGTCAACCGGCCCGCTCCGGCCCCAGAAGCTGCCGCTGATGATGCGCACCGCCGTGCCGTCGTCATCGACGACGACGGGGATGTCGGTGGACTTGATATCCTGGTAGCGCGGCGCGGTCATTTTCAGCGAGGAGGGCAGGTTGGCCCACAGCTGGAAACCGTGCATCTTGCCGGCAAAGTCGCCGCGCGGCATTTCCTGGTGCAGGATGCCGCTGCCGGCAGTCATCCACTGCACGTCGCCGGCACCCATGACGCCGTTGTTGCCGAGACTGTCGCCGTGTTCCACGGTACCGGCCAGCACATAGGTTATGGTCTCGATGCCGCGATGGGGGTGCCAAGGGAAGCCGCGGATGTAGTCCGCAGGGTTGTCGTTGCGGAAATCGTCCATCATCAGGAAGGGATCGGTCATCGAGGGATCACCGAACCCGAAGACGCGGTGCAGCTTGACGCCGGCGCCTTCCATGGTCGGCTGGGCGATGCTTTCGTGCTTGACGGGGCGTATGGACATCGGGAGGTCCTTTCGGTCGGGTTGCTTGCAGCCCTTATACGCCCCGGTCATTGTTCACGAAATCCGGCACCCGGGAAACGGACCGTTCACAAAACGCATGTTCCGCCGGAAACTGCGCCCTTTGCTGCTGTCATCATAATGACACGCATGGTTTCGGCCCGTTTACATTCGTTAACGCAATTTTACCCATTTGCGTTGAAAATCCGGGCAGTGCCATGGTTAATGCGTCGGGTCCATCACCGGTTCGTGCCGGTCTTCGAAAGCGAGAGTAGCGTCATGTGCCGTTGGGCAGCCTATCGTGGAGAGCCGCTTTTCCTTGAGGAACTGGTGTCCTCGCCTGCCCATTCGCTGATCGAGCAATCCCACTGCGCCACCCGTGCCAAGACGGCGACCAATGGCGACGGTTTCGGCATCGCCTGGTATGGCGAGCGCGCGGAGCCCGGCCGCTACCGCGACATCCTGCCCGCCTGGTCGGATTGCAACCTGCGCAGTATTGCCAGCCAGGTGCGCTCGCCGCTGTTCCTTGCCCATGTGCGGGCCGCAACCGGCGGCGGAACGCGGCGCGACAATTGCCATCCCTTTGTCAACGGCATCTGGTCCTTCATGCACAATGGCCAGATCGCCGACTTCGAGCATCTGCGCCGGCCGCTCGAAACCATGCTCGACAACGACCTCTACATGGCCCGCACCGGCTCGACGGATTCCGAGCTGCTCTTCCTGCTCGCCCTGCAGTTCGGCCTTGCCCGCGACCCGCTCGGCGCGATGGCCGAGACGATCGCCTTCGTCGAACGGCTCGCCGCCCATCTGGAGCGCCGCGTGCTCGTGCGCTTCACCGCCGCCTTCACCGATGGCGACCAGCTCTATGCGGTGCGGTATGCGACGGACTACGCCGCGCCGACGCTCTACGCCGCGCCAATGGGTGCGACGGGCGGCTATTGCCTGGTCTCCGAGCCGCTGAACGACGATACGGAAGCCTGGGTGGAAATCCCCGATGGCAGCGCCGTCGTGCTCGGCGAAAACGGCGTCGACGTGCGCATCTTCTCTCCCGCCGGCCGGCCGGCACAGGCGATGGAAGGGCGTCTCGCCCTCGTCAAGTAAGCCGTTCGGCAATCCAGCCGGCAAGGCGACCGGCGACGTCGTCCTTCGAAAGATCCGGCCATTGCTCGACGCCGCCGGCGGTGATCAACTTCACGCTGTTGCGCGTGCCGCCCATGATGCCCGTTTCCGGCGAGACGTCGTTGGCGACGATGAGGTCGGCGCCCTTCTTTTGCAACTTCACGCGGCCGTTGCTCTCGACATCCTGCGTCTCGGCGGCAAAGCCGACGACGACCTTCGGGCGTTTGGCATGATGGCCGACGGTCTTCAGGATATCCGGGTTCTCGGCGAGCATCAGCGGGGGCGGCCCTTCGCCCGGCTGCTTCTTGATCTTCTCGCTGTTCGGTGTTGCCACGCGCCAGTCGGCGACGGCCGCGACCATGACGGCGATATCCGCGGGCAGTACGCCGAGGACCGCCTGCAGCATCTCGTCCGCCCGCTCGACCTTCACCACCTTGACGCCCGGCGGATCGCTGAGCGTGACGGGGCCGGACACCAGCGTCACCTCGGCTCCGAGCCGGGCGAGCGCTGCGGCGATGGCGTGGCCCTGCCGGCCGGAGGAGCGGTTCGCGATGTAGCGCACGGGGTCGATAGGCTCATGGGTCGGCCCGGACGTAACGACGGCCTTGCGGCCGGCCAGCGGCCTTGCGCCGCCATCGAGCAGGCCTTCCACCGCTGCGACGATCTCGAGCGGTTCGGCCATGCGCCCAAGGCCGGCTTCGCCGCCCTCCGCCATCTCGCCGGCATTGGGGCCGACAAAGGCAAGCCCGTCCCCCCGCAGCGTCTCGACATTGCGCCGGGTCGCCGGATGCGACCACATTTTCGGGTTCATGGCAGGAGCCAGCAGCACCGGCCGGTCGGTGGCGAGCAGCACCGTGGAGGCAAGGTCGTCGGCGAGGCCGTTCGCCATCTTCGCCATGAGATCGGCCGTGGCGGGGGCGACGACGATGAGGTCGCAATCGCGCGCCAGCCGGATATGCCCGACATCCTGTTCGTCTTCGCGGGAAAAGAGGTCGGTATAGACATGGCCGGCCGAAAGCGCGCCGACGGCAAGCGGCGTGACGAATTGCTGCGCGCCCGCCGTCATGACCGGACGAACCTCGGCGCCGCGCTCGCGCAGCCGGCGGATCAGGTCGAGGCTCTTGTAGGCGGCGATGCCGCCGGACATGACGAGGAGGATGCGTTTTCCAGCAAGCGACATGGTGGGTCCCAAACAATTCCAGCAAAAGCGCTGAAGCGGTTTTGCGCCCGCAATCGTGTGAAAACAAGACGCTGGAGTGTTTTCGTGCTTCGAAGAAGCGCGGAAACCTCCAGCCGCCTGTAGCGCATGCCCCACGCTCGGAAGGACGACTGCTCCGTCCTGCCCGTTGCGGCAGTGTTTTCAGGTCTTGTCCGGCGGCGGTTCCCCAACCGTGGCCGGCAAGGCGCCTAGTGGCAGACCTTCACCTTCTTGATGACGAGGTTGCCGTAGTAGTCGTATTTCTTGATCTTCTTCCAGAAGCACTTCGGCTTATGGCCGTAGTAGTGCGTGGCAAGCTCGACGGCGCTTGCCGACCGGATCGTCGCGGGGTCCGGCGTCATGCCGGCGAGCGACGGTGCGGCGGAAGCACCAAGGGACATGGCAGTAATGGCGATGGAAACAAGGATCTTGCGCATGGACGGCTCCCCTCTGGCCCTTTGGAGAATACGGTCTTGCAATGCAATATGTCGGTTATTCCGACTTTTCTAAAGTAGCATCTTTCCCGTCCTGCGGGAACAGGCGCGGCGGGCCAAGACAGGGTGATTCAGGTGTCGTCGTTCGGAATGTTCAGCACATGGCCGCAGGCCTTGCAGTGCACGGCATCGGTCTCGTGGCGCGAGAGGCCGCATTGCGGGCAAGGGAAGTTCACCTTGTAGGGCCGCACGATCGCCTGCGCGAGGCGGACGAAGAGCGAAATGCCGATGATCATCGTGACGATGGACGTGAGCTTTCCCAGCGTGCCGGGCAGGGTGATGTCGCCGAAGCCGGTGGTCGTGACGGTCGCGACGGAGAAATAGAGCGCGTCGACGAAGCCTTCGAAACCCTCGGCGCTGTAGAAGAAGTTGCTGTAGACGAAGCCGGTGACGAGGAAGAGGAAGACGAGGAAATTCACGCAGGCCTGGATGACCTCCTCCTTCTCGCCTTGCCCGATGCGGTGAAGCAGCAATGTCACCAGCTTGCTCTGGCTGATCGCCCAGATGCGCAGGACACGCAGGAAGGCGAAATTGTGCAGCTGATTGGGAAAGAGCAGTGTGCCGAGCACGACGATATCCACCCAGGTCATCGGCCGCGTTGCCCAGTAGCGCAGGTTCGGCGCGATCAGCGCCCGTGCGGCAAGCTCGAAGGCGATGATGGCGGCGATGACGTAATCGACGATGATGTAGGCCGGCCCGGTGCGCAGATACGGGCCGGCGATGAAGAAACCGAGGATCACGATATCGACGAAGAGCATGGTGACCTGGAAACGGATCGCCTCCCGGTCGCGGCCGAAATAGAGCCCGCGCAACTGCCGCCGCACCCGTTCGAGAAAGGGCGGCGGTTCGGTTGCGGTCAGAGGTTCGTCAGCCATGCCGAAAGACTAGCGCCCGCCAAAGGCCGGTCAAGCGTCCCGTCAGAACCGCGCCTTCATCGTCGCGAGGAAGGTGCGGCCGGGTCCGGGCAGGCGATCTGCCATCTCGATGTCGTTGTCGAAGATGTTCAGCACGCTGAGGCCGGCCTCCAGGTGCCCGCTCTCCGATTTCCAGGTCAGTGCGACATCCGTCGTCCAGTAGCTGTCGAGCGTGCGGCCACCTGGTGCGCCGTCCTCCTCGTAATATTGCGAGCCGAGCCGCGGACCGACGAAGCTCTGGGCGAGCGTTGCCGTCCAGCGCGCGGGGTGCACATAGGTCAGGCCTGCCTGCGCCACATAGTCGGGCACCAGCGGCACGTCGAAGGAGGGGTCCCAGCCGGTCGTGGTGTCCTTGCTGGTGTTCCAGGTGAAGGAGCCGAAGGCGCCGAGACCGTCGGCGACCCAGTAGTTGGCGCTGATCTGCAGGCGGTCGATCTTGCCCGTGTCCGTCAGGAAGCTCGCCATGAAGTCTTCCGGTGTCAGCGTCAGGCCGTTGAAGCGCAGGTGCTGGTACTCGACCGCGGTGAAGAAGCGCTCGTTCCACTCGGCATCCCAGCGCACCGCCGTCGTCCGCGTCTGCCCGCCCCGGAAAAGCGGCAGCTCCATCGGGGCAAGCCCGACCGTCGTGACGGGCGAAAGCGTATAGTTGCTGGCGAATTGCGTATCCTGCCGATAGTAGGCGCGCAGCCAATGGTTGTCGTTCGGCGCGAAGGCGATGCCGAGCCGGTAGTCGACCGGTCCCCAGCGCGGGCTGTCGCCGTCGAAGCGGGATTGGAACGCGCCTGCCTGGATCTGCAGGCTATCAGAAAGTTCCAGATAGCCGTCGATATAGGCCTGTGTCGTCGAACTGCCGCCGTTGGCGACGCCGAGGTCCTCGATCTCGCCGGTCGTCAGGTTGGTCGAGGTCGCGGAAATCCGGAAATCGCTTTCTGCCGCTTCTATCCCGTAGCGCAGTGTCAGCGGCCCGATGCCCAGAAGATGACCGACGCCATAGGTGAAGATGTCCTCCCGCGACCTTTCATTGATGCGATAGACGACGGGTGGGACAACGCTGTTGTCGGTGGAGCGGGATCGGGTCAGGTCGTCCACCCGGCGGTTGACTGCGAAGGCTTGCACCACGTTGCGCTCGCCGATGACATGGCTCCACGCGACGCCAAGCTCGGTAGCATCCGTCACGCTGTCGTTGAAAGGGGCAGGATTGGAGGTCTGGCCGGGATAACCGACCTCCTGCCGGATCCTGTTGCCGAAGAGGTAGACGCTGTCGGTCAGCGTCGGCTTGATGCCGATGCGGAAAAGCCCGCCCAGAAGGTCGTTCTCGTCGTTCTCCCGGGCGCTCTCCGGTCGGAAGAGGCTACCCTGCAGATAGTAGCTGACCGGCATGGGCGTATAGCTCGTGCCCTGGAGGAGGATGTCGCTCGCCCAGCCGGTATCGGCGCCGTAGCCTGTGAGTGTTCCGCCCAGCGAGGCCTCGAAGAAGTTGCGGGTCTCGAGGCTGTTGCGCTTTTCCTCCGAAGCGATGGACAGGGGGGCGAAGAGCCGGGCCTGAAGTTCTGATGCGATGGAGGACCCGCCGGAGGCGGAACGGTCGAGGCCGGAAAGCGGCGTATTGACGAAGGGGCTGCCGCCACCCGCTGTCGCCTCGTCAATATAGGTCGTGGAGACGAAGGGGTCGTAGGACCGGTCGGCATAGAACTGGCCCCATTCGGTGAGGCCGATATTGTCGAGCGCCACGCCGAGATAGGAGGAGACCTGCCGGTTGGTGTCGTAGCCGGAATAGTAGCCGCCGCGTGCCTGGCGGCGGCGCAACGCCTCGCGGGCGTCGAGGATGGCGTCGTCGGCGCGGAACTCATCGATCGCGATGCCGGCGCGGATCAGCGCGATGCTCGGATTGTCCTTGTCGAAACGATCGGCATTGTCGAGCGCCTGGGCGGTCTCGGCATCGGCGCCGCTCTGGTAGTTGGCGATGGCAAGGCCGATCAGCGCGTCGCCGGCCGTCGGATTGACGGCCGCGGCTTCCTGCAAGACCTTCTCGCCTTCCGCGGTCTCGCCCATGCGCAGCAGATAGCGACCCTTGGCGGCAAGCACGGCGTAGGAGGTGGGGTCGAGTGCTTCGGCGGCGTCGATCGCCGCCTTTGCCGCTGCCATCTGGTCGTTGTCCATCAGGAAACGGGCGTGGTTGGCATGCAGCGCAGCGTTTTCCGGGTTGAGGGCGATGGCGCGCCGATGGGCGGCATTGGCTTCGACGATGGCGTTGCGGTCGCTCTTGAGGATGCCGATCTCGTTCCACACCGCATCGTCGCCGGGGGCGGCCTTCACCGCCCGGTCGAGATCGGCAAGGGCACCGTCGACGTCGCTCGACACGGTGGCACGGAACCGAGCGCTGACAAGCAGGTGGGCAGGATCGTCCGGATCGATCGATCCGGCGCGGTCGAGCGCTGCGCGCACCTCGTCGCGATCGTCGAGTTCATAGGCAAGGCTGGCGCGCATGGCGGGCAGGGTCGCATCCTTGGGGAAACGCTGCTCGGACTTGCGCAGGAACGCGATCGCCTCGACCTCGCCCTGCAGGTTGGCGATGACGGTGGCCTGGGCAAGGGCCTCGCCGGCCGATTTCGGCGTGCGGTTCAGCACGGGGGGACGTGCGCTGGTGTCGGGATCCTCCAGCGAGAGGGCGATCCACGCGCCGTACTGCGCCATGGCGCGCCGTTCGCCGGCAAGATGCGGCATCGCCTTGCGGAACAGCCGGATCGCCGCGTCATATCGCGTGGCCTGGCCCGCGATCATCGCCTCGACCAGGTTGGCGCGGGCTTCCAGCGCGGCGGGAAGCGGGCGCGGCAGGCGGGCAAGGGCGGCTTCGGCTGCGGCCCTGCCGTCATAGGCGAGCGCCGTCTCGGCAAGCTTCAGCCAGTCCTCGCGGCTGCGGCCGGCTTCCGGCGTATCGAGGATGCGTCGCCGCTCGGCGCGGGCTTCGGTGCTTTGCGCACCGCTGATCGGCAGGCTCGAGAAGGTGCCGCGCACCTCGCTGTAGAGCAAGACCTGCTCGCGCTCCTTGAGATTGACGAGGATGTACTTGCGCGGTGCCTCGCCGATCCGCGCCACGGCGCCTTCGCCCTGGCCGACCGTCACCGTGCCCTGCGCATTGGATAGCTCCGCCGTGCCCTCGAGCACGGTCAGCGTCGTGCGGTCGCCCTCGGCGCGCAGCGTCCAGTCCGTGCCGCGAATGGCCGCCGCCGCCGCGGGCGTGTCGACGGTGAGCCCGCTGCCGCCGCGGTCCGCCCGGCCCCAGATCGTGCCGCCTTCGAGATTGAGCAAACTGTCCGAGGCGCCGTCGATCTTGCGCACGCGCAAAACCGTCTCGCGCGCCATGCGCACCAGCGTGTTGTCGGCAAAGCGGATGGCAAGGCTGCCGATGGCATTGGTGCGAAGCGTATCGCCGGCAAGGAGGTCCTGGTTGACCTCGACGCCGCGCCAGTTGTCCACCGCAACGAAACGCACCTCCTCACCGGATTTGCGATCCACGACGGCGCCATCGACGGTTGCGCCGCGCGGCAGAATTTCGGCCGACGCCGGAAAAAAGCCCGCAACGATCGCGAGGGCCGAAACGCCCAGCTTCAACACACGCATGTTTCTTATTCGTCCACCCTCGAAGGCGACGATATGGATGCAATTTTTCGGTGTTGTCAACGCGCGGAGAGCAACCCGTCAGGTAAGCGTCCAGGCGATATAGATGAGTGTTGCAGCAATTATCCAGAGTGCCAGCCGGCCGGAGCGACTGTGGCTCGCCTCGGAGCGGCCGATCGCTTCGGCGGTCTCTGCATCGAAACGCAGGCCTTTTTCGGCCATGCTCGTGATATCCTGCGAAAGCTTTTCCGCCTTGGCCGCGATTTCCGGGGCCGCCTCGGCCAGCCGCAGGGCGGCATGGGCGCCGTCGCGCAGGTCCGTCAAAAGCCGCTTCGGCCCCAGATTGTCCCGGATCCAGTCCCCGACAACGCCCTCGGAGGCCTTCCACATGTTGAAGCGGGGGTTCAGCGTGCGCGAGACGCCTTCCACCACCACCATGGTCTTCTGCAGCATGACGAGTTCGGTGCGGGTCTCCATGTCGAAGAGTTCCGTCACCTCGAAAAGCAGGGTCAGGAGTTTTGCCATGGAGATGGTCTCGGCCGGTTGGCCGTGGATCGGCTCGCCGATGGCACGGATCGCCTGGGCAAAGCTGGCAGTATCATGATGCGAGGGCACGTAGCCCGCCTCGAAATGCACGTCGGCGACGCGCTGGTAGTCGCGCGTGATGAAGCCGTAGAGGATTTCGGCAAGGAAGCGGCGCTCCTTCTTGCCGAGCCGGCCGACGATGCCCATGTCGACGGCGACGATCACGCCTTCGGGATCGACGAAGAGATTGCCCTGGTGCATGTCGGCATGGAAAAAGCCGTCGCGCAGCGTGTGGCGCAGGAAGGACTGGATCAGCGTGTCGGCCAGCTTGTCGAGGTCATGGCCGGCGTTACGCAGCCCCTCGACATCGGACATCTTGATACCGTCGATCCACTCCATGGTGACGACGTCGCGCCCGGTGCGCTCCCAATCGACCTTGGGCACCCGGAAACCGGGGTCGTCCGTGGTGTTCTCGCCGAGTTCCGAAAGCGCCGCCGCTTCGAGGCGAAGATCCATTTCGACCTTCGTCGTCTGCTCCAATGTGCGCGTCACCTCGACCGGCTTCAGCCGGCGCGTGTTGGGCAGGATGCGTTCCTGGAGGTGCGCGGCCGCATACATCGCCTCGAGATCGCGGGCGAAACGCTGGCGCACGCCGGGGCGGATGACCTTGACGGCGACCTTGCGTTCGCCGGTCGCGTCGCGCACCGTCGCGGGATGGACCTGCGCGATGGAGGCAGCGGCGATCGGGTCGCCGAAATTCACATAGAGATCGTCGAGCGGCCGGCCGAGCGAGCCTTCGACAGTGGCAACGGCCGCTTCGCGCGGAAAAGTCGCCATGCGGTCCTGCAGGGCGGAGAGATCGACCGCGATCTCGGCGCCGACAACGTCGGGCCGGGTCGCCAGGAACTGGCCCATCTTCACATAGGAGGGGCCGAGACGCTCGATGGCGCGGGCGAGGCGGTCGCTGCGGTCCTCCTTCGAAGCCCGACGGCGTTCGAAGAGGCCGGCAAGCGTATGCGCGGTGCGGGCGAGCGGCGGCATGCCCTCGGTCGGCAGCGCCGAGACGACGCCCTCGCGCACGAGAACCCAGCCCACGCGGGCGAGCCGAAGATAGGCACCGAAAATACTCATGCGGAACGGTGCCGCTTGCAGGAGGACGGGGCCATGCTCAGAGCTTCCAGCCCGAATGCAGCGCCGCAATGCCGCCGGTATAGTTGGTGAAGGTGACACGGGAGAAGCCGGCGGTGCGGATCATCGCGGCAAAATCCTGCTGGTTCGGGAACTTGCGGATCGATTCCACGAGATACTGATAAGGCTCGGCATCCCCGGTGATCATCTTGCCGAACTGCGGGATCGCCTTGAACGACCAGGTCTCGTAGAACGTGTCGAGCAGCGGCATCTCCACTTCGGAGAATTCGAGCACGAGCAGGCGCCCGCCCCGTTTCAGGACGCGGTAGGCCTCCGACAGCGCCACATCGATGCGCGGCACGTTGCGGATACCGAAGGCGATCGTATAGGCATCGAAACTGCCGGTCTCGAATGGAAGCTCCTCCGCATTGGCCTCGACGAAATCGAGATTGGCGGAAAGGCCCTTCTTCGCCGCCCGGTCGGCGCCGACCGACAGCATCGAGCCGTTGATGTCGAGCACGGTGGCATGGGCCAGCTTGTCGGAAGCCTCCACGATGCGGAAGGCGATGTCGCCCGTGCCGCCGGCGACGTCCAGAACTCTGTAGGACGGATCCTTGCGCGGATTGAGGCTCGCGATCATCGCGTCCTTCCAGGCCCGGTGCAGGCCGGCGGACATGACGTCGTTCATGATGTCGTAGCGCTTGGCCACCTTGTGGAACACGTCGTTGACGAGCGCCTGCTTCTCGCCCTGCGGCACCTCGCGAAACCCGTAGGAGGTTTCCATGCCGCCGTCCGCGGATGTGCGCTGTTCCGTCATCGTCGTCTCCATGGGCCGGTCTGTCGCAGCCGGATTGCCGCAAAGACCATAGCGAATTGGCCGGGGCCGCGCTATCTCACGCACAGCACCCGTCGCTTCGCCGGGTATATAGGACATAGATTGCCGAGAGGGAAATGCCGCGCCGCGGCAAATGCGCTCAAGGTTAAATCGAAGGAGAACGTAATGCCGGAATTGCCGGAAGTGGAAACGGTGCGCCGCGGCCTTGCCCCGGTCATGGAGGGAGCGACGATCCGCCGGGCGGAGCTGCGCCGCCCAGACCTGCGCTTCCCCTTCCCGCCGGCCTTTTCCGAGGCGGTGTCCGGCCGCCGTGTCGTCTCGCTCGGCCGCCGCGCCAAGTATCTGCTCATCGATATCGACGGCGGAGACGTGGTGATCGCCCATCTTGGTATGTCCGGCTCCTTCCGGGTGGAGGGTGCCGAGCCACCCGGCGATTTCCACATTCCCCGCAGCAAGGACACGCGCCATGATCATGTCGTGTTTCATCTGGAGACGCCGGAAGGCGAGCGCCGCGTCATCTATAACGATCCCCGCCGTTTCGGCTTTATGGACCTTGCCCGGCGGGAAGATATCGCCGCCCACGCCTTCTTCCGCGATCTCGGCGCCGAGCCGACCGGCAATACATTGGATGCCGACTACATCGCCGCCAAGTTCCGCGGCCGCCAGACGCCGCTGAAGGCTGCTCTGCTCGATCAGAAGAATATTGCCGGCCTCGGCAACATCTATGTCTGCGAAGCCCTCTGGCGCGCGCATCTTTCGCCGGAAAGGCTGGCGGGCACGCTGGTAACGGCTGCGGGCAAGCCGAAGAAGGAACTCGTCTACCTGACCGAGGCGATCCGTCAGGTGATCGCCGATGCCATCGAGGCGGGTGGTTCGACCTTGCGCGACCATATCCGCGCCGACGGCTCGCTCGGCTATTTCCAGCATTCCTTTTCCGTCTATGACCGCGAGAAGGAGCCTTGCCGCACGCCGGGCTGCGCAGGCACGATTGGCCGCATCGTGCAGAGCGGCCGATCGACATTCCATTGCGCCGCCTGCCAGAAATAGAACAGAGGAGAGAACCATGACCTATGAAACCCTGCTGGTGGAGGCGCGCGGGCGCGTCGGTCTCGTCACGCTCAACCGGCCGCAGGCGCTGAACGCGCTGAACCGCAAGCTGCTCGACGAGCTGAAGGGCGTGCTTGCCGCCTTCGAGGCGGATGCCGGCATCGGCGCCATCGTCATCACCGGCTCGGAAAAGGCCTTTGCCGCCGGCGCCGACATCAAGGAGATGCAGCCCTATGGCTTCGCCGACGCCATGATGGAGGATCTTGCCGCCGGCTGGGACGATGTGGCGGCCTGCCGCAAGCCGATGATCGCCGCCGTCAGCGGCTTTGCGCTCGGCGGCGGCTGCGAGGTCGCCATGATGTGCGATTTCATCATCGCTTCGGAGACGGCGAAGTTCGGCCAGCCGGAAATCACGCTCGGCGTCATCCCCGGCATGGGCGGCACGCAGCGCCTGACACGCGCCATCGGCAAGGCCAAGGCGATGGACCTCATCCTTACCGGCCGTCTCATGGATGCGGCCGAAGCCGAACGCGCCGGCCTTGTCGCTCGTGTGGTGGCGCCGGAAAAGCTGCTGGAAGAGGCGCTGGCCGCGGCGGAGAAGATCGCCGGCTACTCCCTGCCGGCCACCATGCTGGCGAAAGAGGCGGTGGGCCGCGCCTACGAGACCGTGCTCGCCGAGGGCATGCGCGCGGAGCGCCGCCTGTTCCACGCGCTGTTCGCCACGGAAGACCAGAAGGAGGGCATGGCGGCCTTCATCGAGAAGCGCAAGCCGGCCTTCCGGCATCGCTGAGACCGCGGTTGGCGTTTCTTGCAGAATCCGCGTTGACGTCGCCGTGGTTTCCCGCTATACGCCGCCCACAGTTTGGAAAGCCGAATTCCAAGGTTTTCCGATATTGCTCCCGAATTGCTTTGATGACAGGTCGCAATGACCCGGCACGGCGAGGGTGGAGTTTGTGTCAGATTTCTGAAGAGAGGCATAAATGGCCAATACAACCTCGGCAAAGAAGGCGACCCGCAAGATCGCCGCGCGCACCGCAGTCAACAAGTCGCGCCGCTCGCGCGTCCGCAACTTCATCCGCAAGGTCGAAGAGGCCATCGCCTCCGGCGATCAGGCTTCCGCCGCTGCCGCTCTGAAGGCTGCCCAGCCGGAACTGATGCGCGCCGCCACGAAGGGTGTGCTCCATTCCAATACAGCATCCCGCAAGGTGTCGCGTCTGGCGAACCGCGTGAAGACGATGTCGGCCTGATAGTTCCATCGAGCTATGCAATATTAGAAAAAGCCCGGCGCTTGCGCCGGGCTTTTTCTTTGGTTTTTTGACCCGGCCATGGTGAATGTGCAAGGCTTGATCGTGTCAAAAGAGTGACGAAGAAAATCCTTTAAATTCAGTTACTTGCAGGAGGTTGGGTGGCGTTCTTCCGCCTTTCGTTGCGGGAGTTTGACAGCAATTTGAGTCAAGCGAATTTTTATTTTTTTCGTTTTTTGGGGGTTCCGAAAAGGACCCGAAAACAAAGCCATTGATTCCTAACAGATTCTCCTTTGGCCCCCCGATTCCGAGTCAGGAACGCGCTTGCGAGTCAACGGCCGCCCCTTAATTTTGCGTAAAATTCGTGATTGATCTTGGTGCCTGATCCTGCCTAAATGCTTTCCACAGGGGGCGCGGACACAGCCTTAAAATGATCGCTGACAAGACTGTCTCATGAAGACAGCGGTGATTGTTTGTCCCCTGTGACGGAGCGGCTCCGCTTCGTAAAATCATCCAATCGGCAACACTTGCCCCAGGTGCCTCACCGCACACTGGCGAGGGTTTTTGTGACTATTGGTTGCGCCGGTTGCAAGGGTCGTGAGGACGATCCGGATGGTGAGGGCATGCCCGCCGTACGCTCGACGAGGGAGTGAGCGGCGCGGCCACAGACGGGGCTTGATGATCCGGCATGACAACGGATCCGATGGACCCGAATTGTGTTTGGGAAACAGGTTCGTGCCGAATGTAGGGGGTCGGCATGATCGGGGCACCAGCTCCCGGACCGGGCGATGGCTCGGCACGGCCGGGGGATGGCAAACATGAAAGGCGCCGGCAGGAATGCCGACGTGGCGAAGGACGCATGAAAGGCGGCAAGATGCAGATGAATACGGCCAGAACGGCTGGTGCATTCGCGAATGGGGAAAATGCACTGAAGGCGCTCCCGCAAGAAGGGGTGCAGGCGGCGGGGGTTCCATCCGATATGAAGCAGGACGCGATTTTCGAACGGGTCAGCGCGCGATTGAAGGCGCAGGTTGGTCCGGACGTCTTTGCGAGCTGGTTCGGGCGGTTGAAGGTCCATTCCGTTTCCAAGAGCGTCGTGCGCCTGTCGGTGCCGACGACGTTCCTCAAATCCTGGATCAACAATCGTTATCTCGATCTCATCACTAGCCTGTTCCAGCAGGAAGATGCCGAGATCCTCAAGGTCGAAATCCTGGTGCGCACTGCAACCCGCGGCGCCCGCACCGGACTTGCCGAGGATACGGCCGTCACCGAACCCGTCGCGCCGCAGGCGCAGCCGCGCCGCCCGGCAAGCGGCCCGCAGCCCGTCGCCAGCGCTGCGGTCTCTGTTGCCGCAGCCGCCCAGCCGCGCGCGCAGCAGTCCAGCCCGCTCTTCGGCTCGCCGCTCGACCAGCGTTATACGTTTGATGTCTTCGTCGAGGGCACTTCGAACCGCGTTGCCCTTGCCGCTGCCCGCACGATTGCGGAAGCCGGTGCCGGTGCCGTGCGCTTCAACCCGCTCTTCGTCCATTCCAGCGTCGGCCTCGGCAAGACGCATCTCCTGCAGGCGATCGCGCTCGGCGCCCTGTCGAGCGCCCGCAATCCGCGCGTCGTCTATCTGACGGCCGAATACTTCATGTGGCGCTTCGCAACCGCGATCCGCGACAATGATGCGCTCTCCCTGAAGGAGACGCTGCGCAATATCGATCTCCTGATCATCGACGACATGCAGTTCCTGCAAGGCAATTCGATCCAGAACGAGTTCTGCCACCTGCTCAACATGCTGCTGGATTCCGCCAAGCAAGTCGTGGTCGCTGCCGACCGCGCGCCGTGGGAGCTGGAATCGCTCGATCCGCGGGTTCGTTCCCGTCTCCAGGGCGGCGTCGCCATCGAAATGGAAGCGCCGGACTACGAAATGCGCCTCGAAATCCTCAAGCGCCGCCTCGCCGCCGCGCAGCAGGAAGATGGCTCGCTCGACATTCCGGTCGAGATCCTGAGCCACGTCGCGCGCAACATCACGGCAAGCGGCCGGGAACTGGAAGGCGCCTTCAACCAGCTGCTCTTCCGCCGTTCCTTCGAGCCGAACCTGACGATCGAGCGCGTCGACGAGCTGCTCGGCCATCTCGTCGCTGCCGGCGAGCCGCGCCGGGTGCGTATCGAGGACATCCAGCGCGTCGTGGCGAAACACTACAACGTCTCGCGCCAGGAACTGGTCTCGAACCGCCGCACGCGCGTCATCGTCAAGCCGCGGCAGATCGCCATGTATCTGTCGAAGACGCTGACGCCGCGCTCCTTCCCGGAGATCGGCCGTCGCTTCGGCGGACGCGACCACACGACCGTGCTGCACGCCGTGCGCAAGATCGAGGAGCTGATTTCGGGGGACACGAAGCTCAGCCACGAGATCGAACTCCTCAAGCGGCTGATCAACGAGTAGACCTGCTCCGCTTCGCCGTGCCAATGCCGTGCTTGCCGCTGGGTTGGCACGGCATTCTGCCTTTGAGGGGCCCGGCATGAGATTGCTTGTCACCTACATGGAACAGCGCGTTGCGCCGGCGGACCAGCCCCTGCTGGCGCCCGTCGCGGGCCTGGAGCTTCGGCGGGAACGCATGTCCGTGCCGGATTACCTCGCCCTGTACCGGACAATCGGCACGCCGCTCGGTTGGGACTCCCGCCTGAACATGACCCGGGAGGACCTGGCGCTCTTCCTGTCTGCCGCCTCGACGGAAACCTTTGTCCTGCGGGAGGAGGGGCGGCCGATCGGTCTTTGTGAATTCGATGCCGTGGCCGCGCCCGATATCGAGCTCACCCATTTCGGTCTTGTTCCGGCGGCCTATGGCCGGCGCCTCGGCCCCTTCCTGCTGGACACTGCCCTGCGTGCCGTGTGGGCGCGCACGACGCGGCGGGTTTGGCTCCATACGGACACGAATGATCACCCGAAGGCGCAGGCGACCTACGCCCGGGCGGGTTTTGAGGCCTACAGGCAGCAAATGGAAGATTTCGACGACTGAACGGCCTTGTCTCAGTTTCCCTGCACCGCCCGGGCCTCCTCCGTCAGCCATTGCCGCAGCGCTGCGACAGCCGGCCGGTCCAGCGCGCCGGGCGGATAGACGATGTAGTAGGCAAGGCCCGTCGTCACGCCGCGTGAAAAGGGGGCGATGAGCCGGCGCTCCTGGACTTCGCGTGCCACCAGCGACAGCCGAGCCAGTGCCACGCCGTCGCCGGCCTTGGCGGCTTCGATTGCGCCATTGCTGTCGGTGAAGACCGGGCCGCGCTGCACGTCTATGCCGGCAACGCCCATTGCCTCCAGCCAGAGCCGCCAGTCCTGCCGGTGCACGTCATGTATCAGTACGTGGCCGGAGAGGTCCGCCGGCGTATCCAGCGGGGTCTTGTCCTTCAGAGCTGGTGCGATGACCGGCATCAGGTCGTCATCGAGCAACCTTTCGCTGACAAGGCCTTCGTAGCGGCCGAAGCCGTGGCGGATCGCGATATCGACGCCGTCGCGGGCAAAATCGACGAGACGGTTCGAGGCGCTGATGCGGATGTCCGCACCAGGCACGCGTTCCTCGAATTTCGGCAGGCGCGGCACGAGCCACTGGGCGGCGAAGGTCGGCGTGCAGCTGATCGACAGCGTTGCCGGGGATCGTGCCCGGACCAGCAATTCGTCGGTCGCCTCGCGCATCATGCGGAAGGCCGAGCGCATCGCCTTGAAATATCCTTCGCCCTCCTCCGTCAGCCGGATTTGCCGCGGCCGCCGCTCGAAGAGTTGCACGCCAAGCGATTGCTCCAGCTCGCGGATCTGCAGGCTCACGGCACCGGGCGTGACATTGAGCTCGCCGGCGGCGAGCGTGACGCTGAGATGCCGTGCCGCCGCTTCGAAGGCGCGCAGGCCGGAGAGGGAGGGAAGGCGGCCGCTCATGATTTAGTTTTCCTCGCTAAAAAGCCGAAATATGATCGTTTGTACGGCACGGAAATCCGCGGAATTATAACGTGAAAACCGGATTTTGACATCCGGGCATCACGTTCGATTTAGAAAATTTCGCAAGGATGTTCCGATGGCCAATCGTAATATGACCGCAGGCGAATGGGGCCTGCTCGTCGCGCTCTCGCTTCTCTGGGGCGGCTCGTTCCTCTTCAACGGCATTCTCGTGCGCGAGCTGCCGACGCTCACCATCGTCACTGCCCGCGTCGGCCTTGCCGCCCTCGCGCTCTGGATGGTCGTGCGCCTCGCCGGCTATGCCATTCCGCGCAGCAGGGAGGTGTGGCTCGCCTTCCTCGGCATGGGCGTGCTCAACAATATCATTCCGTTTTCGCTGATCGTCTGGGGCCAGACGCATATTGCGAGTGGCCTTGCCTCCATCCTCAACGCCACCACACCGCTCTTTGCCGTTATCGCCGCCCATCTCCTGACGACGGACGAGAAGATGACGGGCGGGCGCCTCGTCGGTGTCATTGTCGGCTTTCTCGGCGTGGCGCTGATGATCGGCCCCTCGGTGCTCTCCGACCTCGGGGCCAATCTCCTGGCGCAGCTGGCCGTGCTCGGCGGCGCTGTCTCCTATTCGATTGCCGGTATCTTCGGTCGCCGCTTCCGCCGCATGGGCCTGCCGCCGCTGCTGCCGGCCGCAGGGCAGGTGACGGCTTCCGCCGTGCTGATGCTGCCGGTTGCGCTGATCGTCGACAAGCCATGGACGCTCGCCATGCCCTCGGCGGAGACCTGGATGGCCTTGTTCGGCCTTGCCTTCCTTGCCACCGCGCTCGCCTACGTCATCTTCTTCCGCATTCTCGCCACGGCAGGTGCGACGAACCTGATGCTCGTGACCTTCCTCATCCCCGTCAGCGCCATCCTGCTCGGCGCGCTGGTTCTCGGCGAGGTGCTGGCGCCGAAGCATTTTGCCGGCATGGCGCTGATCGCCGTCGGCCTTGCGGCCATCGACGGGCGTCTCCTGCGCATGATCACGGAAAAGCGCCGGCCGATCGGCTCTGACGCTTAGCGCATGGTTTTGCGGGGAGTACGAGTTCGGCGGACATGTGCCGAACCGGGCCTCTGGAACAATGTTGGAAAGACACTCCAGGAAGGCCGTTCCAGTGAGGGAGTTTCATTGGAACGGCCGAAGGGTCAGCAGGCGAGATCCGCCACGACGGCGTCGAGAATCAGCATGCCGGCCGGCGTGCAGCGTAGCCGCGAATTGCCAAGCCGCTCGATGAAACCGTGTTCGATGAGGAACTGTTCGCGATCCGGATCCGGATCGCGACCGGACAGCGCCTGCCAGCGGACGAGGTCGATGCCTTCCTTCAGGCGAAGCCCCATCAGCAAAAGTTCGTCCGCCTGTGCCTCGCGCTCCAAAAGCTCCTGGTCGACCATGCCGTGGCCCTCCGCCTCGACAAGCTCCAGCCAGCCCTCCGGCCGCCGCTCCGTCGCGGTGGCGATTTTTGCGCCGCCCGTCGTAAGGCGACCATGTGCCCCGGGGCCGATGCCCACATAGTCTCCATAGCGCCAGTAGGTGAGGTTGTGGCGGCTCTCCGAACCGGGACGGGCATGGTTGGAGACCTCGTAGGCCGGCATGCCCTCGCGCTCGGTGATCTCCTGCGTCGCCTCGTAGAGCACGGCGGACTGCTCGCCGTCGGGGACGACCAGCTTGCCGGCCTTGTGCAGGCCATAGAAGGGTGTGCCTTCCTCGATGGTGAGCTGGTAGAGCGAGAGATGATCGACGGCGTAGGAGACGGCCTCCTTCAGCTCCCGGTCCCAGTCCTCGACGGTCTGGTTGGGGCGGGCGTAGATGAGGTCGAAGGACATGCGCGGAAAGATGTCGCGTGCCAGCCGGATCGCCTTCAGCGCATCGGCAACGTCATGCAGCCGGCCGAGAAACTTCAGGTCCCGGTCGTTCAGTGCCTGAACGCCGAGCGAGACGCGGTTGACGCCGGCCGCGCGGTAGCCGCGGAACCGATCGGCTTCGACGCTGGAGGGGTTTGCCTCCATGGTGATCTCAATGCCATCAGGCACATGCCAGTGGCGGGCGATGCCGTTGAGGATCGCATCCACCGTCTCCGGTGCCATCAGCGAGGGCGTGCCGCCGCCCATGAAGATGCTGGTGACGCTGCGCGAGCCGGTGAGGCGGCGCATCGTCGCCATCTCCTTCAGGAAGGCCTGCACGAAGCGCGGCTGATCGACCGGCTGGTGGCGTACATGGCTGTTGAAGTCGCAATAGGGGCATTTGGCGGCACAGAACGGCCAGTGCACATAAATGCCGAAACCGGGGTCGGAAAGGTCCGCTCCCATGCTCGGCCGGATATCGAAGGGCACCGCCGTCATCGCGCCTCAAGCCTTCAGGCAGGTTTCGACGAAACGCTTGAAGGCACGGGCGCGGTGCGACAGTGCGGCCGCATCCCCCGGCTTCCAGCCGTGCTTTTCTTCTGCGCTCATCTCGCCGAAGGTCGTCTCATAGCCGTCCGGCCGGAAGACCGGATCGTAGCCGAAGCCTTGCGTTCCGCGTGGCGGCCAGACGACGTGGCCTTCCACTTCGCCGCGAAAGAGTTCGGTATGGCCATCGGGCCAGGCAAGGCACAGCACGGAAACGAAGCGTGCCGTGCGGTCCCTGGTTTCGGTGATGCCCTTGTCGGCAAGCGCCTTCTCCACCTTCTCCATGGCCATGGAGAAGTCGCGCGTGCCGTCTTCCTTTTCCGCCCAGTTTGCCGTGTAGACGCCCGGCGCGCCGTCGAGTGCGTCGATGACGAGGCCGGAATCGTCCGACAGGGCGGGAAGGCCCGAGGCCTTTGCCGAGGCAAGCGCCTTGATCGTCGCGTTCTCCTCGAAGGTCGTGCCGGTCTCGTCCGGCTCCTCGAATTTCAGTTCGGCGGCGGATTTGGCAGAAAAGCCGAACGGGCCGATCAGGTCTTCGATCTCGCGGATCTTTCCGGCATTGTGGCTGGCGACGACGATCGTCTTGGTGTCGAGCTTGCGCATGAAAATCCTCAAGCGATGTTCCAGAGGCCCGGTTCGGCACATTCGAGGCTGTTGCCGGCAGGGTCGCGGAAATAGATGGAGCGGGCGCCGTTCGGCCAGCAGAAGTCCGCTTCGATGGCGATGCCGGCTTCTTCGAGCTTTTTTACCCAGAAATCAAGCGCCGGGCCGGGCACGCGGAAACAGGCATGGCCCGGGCCCTTCGCGCCATGCACGGGCACCGGAAAGGCGTGGGGCGGCGGCGGATGCACGGTTTCGGCAGGATTGAAGATCAGGAGCACACCGGCGCCGCAGCGGAAGAAGACGTGGCGGTTCGCCTGCCGCGTGATTGTTTCCAATCCCAGGATGCCGCCATAGAAGGCTTCCGCCGCGTCGAGGTCGTCCGCGTAGAGCGCGGTTTCGAGAATGCCTTCGATCGCGGCGGTCATGACGAAACCTGTCTCAGGCGACAGCCTGCTTCTGCAGGGTGACGAGATCGGCGATGCCGGCGCGGGCAAGCGCCATCAGGCTGGAGAACTCCTCCTCCGTGAACGGCTTGCCCTCGGCGGTGCCCTGGATTTCGACGATACCGCCCGAACCGGTCATGACGAAATTGGCGTCGGTCTCCGCGGCGGAATCCTCGAGATAGTCGAGGTCGATGACAGACTGGGCGGCGAAGATGCCACAGGAGATCGCGGCGACATGGTCCTTTAGGACCTTCTCCACCTTGATCATGTTGCGGGCTTCCATCCACTTCAGGCAGTCGTGAAGGGCGATCCAGGCGCCGGTAATGGACGCCGTACGCGTGCCGCCGTCAGCCTGGATGACGTCGCAGTCGACGGTGATCTGGCGCTCGCCGAGCGCTTCGAGATCGACGACGGCGCGCAGCGAGCGGCCGATGAGGCGCTGGATTTCCTGCGTGCGGCCGCCCTGTTTGCCGGCAGCGGCTTCACGCCTCATGCGGTCGCCGGTGGCGCGGGGCAGCATGCCGTATTCGGCGGTGACCCAGCCCTTGCCGCTGTTGCGCAGCCATGGCGGCGTCTTGTCTTCAAGGCTGGCCGTGACGAGCACATGCGTGTCGCCGAACTTGACGAGACAGGAGCCTTCGGCATGTTTGGAAATGTTGCGCTCGAAGGAAACCTTGCGCATCTGGTCGGTTTTTCTGCCGGACGGCCGCATTGCGAACTCCTGTCTGAATTATCTGGGAAGCTGCTTTAGACCAGATCGCCGGGCGAGGGAATGGCAGCGCGGCGCAAGGCTTGTGTTTTGGCGCCTTGCGGCGGAAAATCGCGGCGGGAAAATCCGTTTTGCGCTCTCTTGCGAAATCACTATATTCCTGTCGGATAACAGGGTTTGCAGCGGAAAGATGGTTTTGAAGAAATCTCCGGGTCCTGACAGTCAGGCAGCGCTCGACGAGCGTTCGGGCGAAATCTTCCGCCGTATCGTCGAAAGCTATCTGGAAAGCGGCGAGCCTCTCGGCTCGCGCAACCTGTCGCGCATTCTGCCCATGTCGCTCTCGCCGGCCTCCGTGCGCAATGTGATGAGCGATCTTGAGGAACTCGGCCTTATCTATTCGCCCCATATCAGCGCCGGACGTCTTCCGACGCAGCTTGGCCTGCGCTTCTTCGTCGATGCCTTCATGCAGGTGGGCAACATTTCGTCGGAGGACCGCGCCTCGATCGAGCGTCATGTGCGCCCGCACGGCCAGAAGCACACCGCCGTCGAGACCATGATGAACGAGGCGAGCCAGGCGCTGTCGGGCATGTCGCGCGGGGCCGGCCTCGTCATCACGACGAAGAACGACGCCATCCTGAAACATGTCGAGTTCATCCGGCTGGAGCCGACCAAGGCGCTCGTCGTGCTGGTGGGCGATCACGACCTGGTGGAGAACCGTATCATCGAGCTTCCGGCGGGCGTCACGAGTTCGCAGCTCACCGAGGCCGCCAATTTTCTCAACGCCCACCTTGCCGGCAACACGCTGCTGGAGGCGCGCGCCCAGCTGGAGCGGTTGCGCGGAGAAATCAGCGGCGAGCTGGACAAGCTGTCGCAGGACCTCGTCGAGCGCGGGCTGATGGTCTGGTCCGGTGGTTTCGATGAGGGCAAGCCGACGCGGCTCATCGTGCGCGGCCGGGCGAATCTCCTGGAGGGGCTCGCCGGCGCCGAGGATATCGATCGCCTGCGCATGCTCTTCGACGACCTCGAGCGCAAGGACAGCCTGATCGAGCTCCTGAACCTGGCCGAGACGGGGCCGGGCGTGCGTATCTTCATCGGCTCGGAAAACAAGCTCTTCTCGTTGTCCGGTTCCTCGCTGATCGTCGCCCCCTATCGCGACGGTGACGACAAGATCGTCGGCGCCGTCGGCGTTATCGGGCCGACGCGGCTCAACTATTCCCGGATCGTGCCCATGGTGGACTACACCGCCCAGCTGATCTCGCGGCTTTCACGCTGACGGCCTGCAAACCGGGCATCAGCCCTTGATTTTTCGGGATCAAAGCTCGATATCGGGCCCAAACCCTTACAAGATGGAATTCGGAGTACGTCATGACCGACGAGAACAAGAACCATGGACCTGACGAAGCGGTAGAGAACATTCTTGCCGCCGACACGTTTGCGCCGGAAGAGGCGGGCGATCCGGCAGAGCCGGATCCGGTCGATGCGCTGCGCGCGGAAAATGCCGATCTCAGGGACAAGTACCTGCGTCTCGCCGCCGAGATGGACAACCTGCGTCGCCGCACCGAACGCGACGTGAAGGATGCCAAGTCCTACTCCGTCGCCGGCTTTGCCCGCGACATGCTGGCCGTGTCGGACAATCTGCGCCGCGCGCTGGACGCCATTCCGGCCGATGCCCAGACCACGGAAGATGCCGGTCTGAAGGCACTGGCCGAGGGCGTGGAGATGACCGAGCGTTCCATGCTCGCCGCCCTCGAACGCCACGGTGTGCGCAAGCTCGACCCGATTGGCGAGAAGTTCGACCCGAACTTCCATCAGGCCATGTTCGAAGTGCCGAACACTGATGTCGCCAACAACACGGTCGTGCAGGTCGTGCAGGACGGTTACGTCATCGGCGAACGCGTGCTGCGCCCGGCCATGGTCGGCGTTTCCAAGGGCGGCCCGAAGGCGCCCGCCGGTGATGCAAGCACCGCACAGGCCTGATCAGGACCGACAGGACAAAGAAAAACCGGCGGTCGCAAAACCGCCGGTTTTTTCGTGCCCATTCTAGAAAATGTCAGGCCGCGTTCGATGCCTGCTCCTCGCTGAGGCAGGCATAGATGGCGCTCTCGCTGTCGGAGGCGCGCAATTTGGCAACCATGGCCGGATCGCGCAGCACGCGGGCGATGCGCGAGAGGGCCTTGAGGTGATCCGCGCCGGCACCTTCCGGGGCCAGAAGCAGGAAGACGAGGTCGACCGGCTGGTCGTCCAATGCCTCGAAGTCGACGGGGGTTTCGAGCCTCGCGAAGAGGCCGGTGATCTGCGAAAGCTCCTTCAGCTTGCCGTGCGGGATGGCGATGCCATTGCCCACGCCGGTCGAACCGAGCCGCTCGCGCTGAAGGATGACGTCAAAAATCTCGCGTTCCGGAAGCCCGGTGATCTTTGCCGCTTTTGTCGCCAGTTCCTGAAGCAGCTGCTTCTTGGAGTTGGCCTTCATCGCCGGAATAATCGCACTCTGCTGCAGCAAACCTGCCAATGCCATGCTTTTGTCCTCGTGCGCTGGGTGAAGGTTTGAAGAGGCGTGGCGCCCGTCCCGGCGCCACGCTCCCGTCACTCAGCCTTTGATATTGGCTGGGTCGATCCAGCCAATATTGCCGTCGTTGCGTCGGTAGACGATATTGAGCTGCTCCGAGCCTGCACTGCGGAAAAGAAGAACCGGATCGTCCGTCAAGTCGAGCGCCATGACGGCGCTGGCGACGGACATGGTCCGCAGTTTCTTCGTGCTTTCCGCAACGATGGTCGGCGCGTAGTCCTCGGGAAGCTCGTCGTCTTCCTCGGGGACCGAATCCATCACCGTGTATGCCACTTCTGCAAAGGCATCGTGACCATTGCCGTTGTGGTGATCCTTGAGCTTGCGCTTGTACCGACGCAGGCGCTTCTCGATCCGTTCCGAGGCCGATTGGAAGGCCGCCAGGGGATCGTTCGCTTCGCCGTTTGCCTGCAAGGCCATGCCGGTATCGAGGTGTACCTTGCAATCGGCACTGTACCGCGACCCCGCTTTTTCCACGGTAACCTGGCTCGAATATCCTCCGTCGAAATATTTGGTTACGGCCTCTCCGACCTGCTCTTCAATGCGCTGACGGAAAGTTTCGCCGATTTCCATATGTTTACCGGATACACGCACACTCATGGAGGTTTCCTCTCTTTCGTGATTTGCGTGCAACAGTCTATTCCAACCTTATCCACGTTCCAAGCGTTTCACGCATGCGCTGTTTTTTGCATCGCACACTCCAGAAAAGTGGGGATATATCTGGAATTCCGGTCTGCCTTCCCTTCGGAAGTGGGGCGCGCATTAGCCCGTCCCGTTAACGAAGTCAATTCCCGAGTTCACGCAATCTTAACGTCTGTCATACGCAAAGGCCTGATATCCCGGCTTTGCTTCACGACGCGGCGGCTTTGGCCAGCGCCCGCTTTTCCCGCCGCCGCTGCACGGAGGAGGGGATGTTCATCGCCTCGCGGTATTTTGCCACGGTGCGGCGGGCAAGGTCGACGCCGCCCTGACGCAGGACATCGACGATATCGTCGTCCGAGAGCACCGCGTCGGGCTGCTCCTGGGCGATCATGGTGCGGATGCGGTGGCGCACGCTTTCGGCCGAATGGGAATCACCGCCTTCCGCCGAGCCGATCGAGACCGTGAAGAAATATTTCAGCTCGAAGAGCCCGCGCGGCGTCAGCATGTACTTGTTCGAGGTGACGCGGCTCACCGTCGATTCGTGCATCTTGATCGCCTCGGCGACCGTCTTCAGGTTCAGCGGGCGCAGGTGGTCGACCCCGTACATCAGGAAGGCATCCTGCTGGCGCACGATCTCGGTCGCCACCTTCATGATGGTGCGGGCGCGCTGGTCGAGGCTGCGCGTCAGCCAGTTGGCTGTCTGCAGGCATTCGTTGAGGAAGCCGGAATCCGCGCTGTCGCGGCGCGTACGGCTGGAGACGGAGGCGTAATAGTCGCGGTTGACGAGCACGCGCGGCAGTGTGTCGGCATTGAGCTCGACATGCCAGGTTCCGTCCGGTGCAGCGCGCACGACGATATCAGGCACCACGGCCTCCGAGGCGCTGTTCTCATAGCGCGTGCCGGGTTTGGGATCGAGCTTGCGGATTTCCGCCAGCATGTCGATGAGGTCCTCCTCGCCGACGCCGCAAAGTTTCTTCAGTGTTGCGAAATCGCGTCGGGCGAGCAGTTCGAGGTTATCGACGAGCGCGGCCATGGCCGGGTCGAGCCGGTCCTTCGCCTTCAGCTGGATGGCGAGGCATTCGCTGAGCGAGCGGGCAAAGACGCCGGGCGGATCGAGTTCCTGCAGGCGGTAGAGCACGCGGTCGATGTCAGCCACCGGCTTGCCGAGGCGCAACGCCGTCTCGGCCGTGCTGCCCTGGAGATAGCCGGCCTCGTCGAGCTGGTCGACGAGATGCTGGGCGACCAGTCGATCGACTGCATCGGGAAGGATGAAGGGAATCTGCTCGTTCAGCACATCGCGCAGCGTCTTGCGGGTCGCCACGAAGTCATCGAGGTCGTAACCTTCGCTGTCCTCGCCGCCGCCAGGCATGGATTTCCACTGGCCGATGAGCTCCGGCGCGTCGGCGGCGTGGGGGCCGGTATCGTCGGGAAAGACGTTTTCGAGGCCGCCGTCAAGCGTTTCGGGCGCGCTACCGGCGCTGCCGCTGGTCGCGTTGTCATAAAGATCCGGCTGGAAGCCTTCTTCGCTGCTGCTGCCTTCTGCATGGCCGCGATCTTCGCTCGGCAGGGCATAATCCTCGCTGCCGCGTTCGTTTTCCCGCGCGCCCTCCTCACCGGAGGCGATCTCCAGGAGCGGATTCTTTTCGACTTCCTGCGCGATAAACTGGTTGAGCTCGACATGAGTCATCTGCAGAAGCTGGATGGACTGCATGAGCTGGGGGGTCATCACCAGCGACTGGTTCTGGCGCAGGAAAAGGCTGGCTGCGAGTGCCATGCGGACGCTCTACTCCCCGGAAAAGCAGCCTCCGACCGACAGGATCCAGGAGGCGAAATCCAACTGGCCCAAAAATTGCTTTTTTGATGGGTTTGGTCAAGCGCCAGCCGCCAACTTGGTGAAAATCGCAGCAATCACGCATGGGGTTTGCGTCAGAGGCTGAAATTATCGCCAAGATAGAGGCGGCGCACATCCGGATTGGCGACGATATCGTTCGCCCGGCCATGGGTCAGCACTTCGCCGGCATGGATGATATAGGCGCGGTCGATGAGGCCCAGCGTCTCGCGCACATTGTGGTCGGTGATGAGGACGCCGATGCCGCGCGAGGTGAGATGGCGCACCAGCGCCTGGATGTCGGCGACGGAAATCGGATCGACACCGGCAAAGGGTTCGTCGAGCAACATGAAGGTCGGGTCGGTCGCAAGAGCCCGGGCAATTTCGAGACGTCGCCGCTCGCCGCCCGACAGCGCGATGGCCGGCGACTTGCGCAGGTGCGAGATCGAGAATTCGGCAAGCAGGCTGTCGAGCTTCTGCTCGCGCCTGGCCTTGTCCTTGTCGTGCACTTCCAGAACCGCCCGGATGTTCTCCTCCACCGTCAGCCCGCGAAAGATCGAGGCTTCCTGCGGCAAATAGCCGACGCCGAGACGCGCGCGCCGATACATCGGCATGGTCGTGACGTCGTTGCCGTTGATCTCGATCGAGCCCACATCGACAGGCACGAGACCGGTGATCATGTAGAAACAGGTCGTCTTGCCTGCACCGTTCGGGCCGAGCAGGCCGACGGCCTCGCCGCGGCGCACGACGAGCGACACGCCGTTGACGACACAGCGGTCGCGATAGCTCTTGGTCAGCCCGCGGGCAATGAGGGTCCCGTCGTAGCGCGAAAGATCGGCGCTGCGCTGGGGCTCCGGCGCAACCTTCCTTGGGCGGCGCGTCAGACGGGAGAGCAAAGAGGAGGACACGGTTCGGGCGCTATATCAGTTCGTGGTCTTGCGGGACTTGGGGTCGAGCTGGATCATGACACGGCCGCCGCAGGCGTCGAGCTTGGCCTCGCCCGTGCGCATGGTCACGGTCAGCTGGCAGCCGACGAAGACGTTCTTGCCCTCCGACAGAACGACCTTCTCGCCCTTGAGAAGCAGGGTCTCGTTGACGAGGTTGAACGTGCCGGTGTCGGCTGTCGCTTCCTGCGTGCCGGATTTCAGGTAGACCTTTTCCGAAACGTCGATCTTCTCGATGTCCGCATCGCCGCTGGCCACCGAACCGCCACCGCCGGCAGCGTAGTAGACGACCATCTTGCCCGCCTGCAGCGTGGTCGTACCCTGCACGACCTTCACATTGCCGGAAAACTCGGCCTTGTTCTCCTGGTCGCGGATCTCGAGCTTGTCGCTCTGGATCTGGATCGGCTTGTCGTTCGACAGCTGCATGCCCTTCATGCGGCTCGACGTCTGCTGGGCGCCCGCGGGAACCGAGATCAGCGCGAGGCTTGCGGCAAGAACGGAGATGCTGGCGGCCCGGAGCGGGGCGGAGAGAGTGGCGAACATGGCGCTCTTACTTTTCTCGGTTGCGGATGGCGGCGGGGTCGACGTCGACGACGACCTTGCCCTCGAAGACGACGATCCGGCCTTTATCCGTCATTCTCAGCGACTGCGCAACAATGGATGCTTCGCGCGAGCGGATGGAAACCGGCTCCTGCGTCGACATGTTGCCGCCGTCGATATCGAGATGGGCGGAGCGGAAGGCGGCTTCGAGGCCGGTGCTGAGGCTGATAGTGAAGGGGGCGATCATGTCGAGCAGGTTCTTGCCACGGTCGTAGACCCCGGTGGCGGCGACGACTTCGGCAATCGTGCTTTCGTTGACCGGCACCTTCGCCTTGATGTTTTCCAGCGTCAGCACGTCCGGCTGCTTCATGTCCTGAAGTGCGCGCTCGGCTTTCATGGAGTAGCTGACGCCATCCTTGTTGCGGCCGGAAATCGCCGGATTGCGCATCACGATCTTGCCGTCCTCGATGGTGGCGCTTTCCACCTGCAGGTTGGACGGAACATAGGTGCGCACGATGGAGACGATGACGAAGATGACGCCGATGACGATGGCGGCGACCGGCAGGGCGACCTTCAGGAAGCGCACGCGGGCAGAATGCCGCGTCGCGAGGCGGTAAGCCTCGGCAGAAGCGCCTATGCCCTGTGCACCCGACGGTGCTTCTGTCACGGTGTCCAGCATTGTGCCTGCAAGATAGAGTGCCGATATGGCCTTCGCTGCGAAACGAGGGGTCCTGTCGATAACGGCCCCCATATGGCGATTATTCCTCAACAAACAATGTCTGCCCAGGAAAGTTCAGCGACGAATTGCCATTTGCGTCTGGAATGCCATATCGATAGGGCCTTCGGCAAGCCACCCCGCAACCGGGCGGCCACCAGAATTAGGGACAGGGAATGGATCACTCCGCCATCGCCGACCGCCGGCAGCTCCGCCGCAAGCTGACCTTCTGGCGCATCGCCGCCATTGGGATTGCGCTTCTCGCCGTTTTCGCCGCGGCTGCGTGGCGCTGGCCGGATAGCGGCGCACGCGACCATATCGCCCGTGTCAGCATCACCGGCATCATCCAGGACGATGCCGAACTCCTGGAACGCCTCGACCGTATCGCCCGCAACGACCGGGCGAAGGCGCTGGTCGTGACGATCTCCTCGCCCGGCGGCACCACCTATGGCGGCGAGGTGATCTTCAAGGCGCTGCGCAAGGTGGCGGAAAAGAAGCCCGTCGTCTCCGACGTGCGCACGCTCGCTGCTTCCGCCGGTTACATGATCGCGACGGCCGGCGACACGATCATCGCGGGCGAAAGCTCGATCACCGGCTCGATCGGCGTGCTCTTCCAGTATCCGCAGATGAAGGAACTGATGGACAAGATCGGGGTCTCGCTCGAGGAGATCAAATCCGCACCTCTGAAGGCCGAACCCTCGCCGTTCCATCCGGCCAGCGAGGAGGCCAAGACGATGATCCGCGCCATGGTGATGGACAGCTACGACTGGTTCGTCGACCTCGTCGTCGAGCGCCGCAATTTGCCGCGCGCCGAGGTGCTGCGCCTTGCCGACGGCAGCATATTCACGGGTCGCCAGGCGCTTGCCGCCAAGCTCGTCGACCAGCTCGGCGGTCCTGAAGAGATTCGCGCCTATCTCGAAGAGCGCAAGGTATCGGCCGATCTTCCCTTCGTGGATTATCGATCGACGAACCGCTCGGGCTTCTCCTTCATGGGCGCCAGTCTGCGCGACTTTGCTCGCTCCATTCTCGGCCTGCCGCTCGACTTTCAACCGACGATCGAAAAGCTGACCGGCGAAAAGTTGTTTCTTGACGGTCTGGTCTCGGTTTGGCAGGTTGATCGCGATTGAAAAACAAGAATTTTTGAGGGGGATACTGTGATCAAGTCGGAACTGGTTCAGATTGTCGCCGCGCGCAATCCCCACCTTTACCACCGCGACGTCGAGAACATCGTCAACGCGGTGCTCGATGAGATCACCGATGCGCTCGCCGGCGGAAACCGGGTGGAGCTGCGCGGCTTCGGCGCCTTCTCCGTCAAGAACCGCCCTTCTCGCTCGGGGCGCAACCCGCGCACGGGCGATGCGGTCTTCGTCGAGGAGAAGTGGGTTCCCTTCTTCAAGACCGGCAAGGAGCTGCGCGAGCGGCTGAACCCCGGCCAGGCCGACCAGGACGACTAAAGCGCGGGCGCCCGACCGGCGCCTTGCGCCAGAAAGGTGACGCCATGATCAAGAGAGTAGTCAACATCCTCGTGCTCATCCCGATCGGCATCGTGCTGATCGTGCTGTCGGTGGCGAACCGGCAATCGGTGACGCTGGCGCTCAATCCGTTCCGGCCGGAAGACAGCGTGCTCTCCGTCACCGCGCCGTTCTTCGTCTATCTCTTCCTCGCGGTGATCTTCGGCCTGGTGATCGGCTCGCTCGCCACCTGGTTCACCCAGGGCAAATACCGCAAGCGTGCCCGCATCGAGGCGAGCGAAGCCGTCAAGTGGCACGGTGAGGCGGAAAAGCACAAGACGCGCGCGGAGGCCATCGCCTCGCAGGCAATGCTGCCGGTTTCCGGGAAGTAGGCGCTTCCCGCGTCAGGCCGCGCCCCCGTTCAGCTTTGTGCCGAGATCGGCAAAGAATTGCGTCGCGAGCTTCTTTGACGTCGAATCGATGAGACGTGAGCCGAGCTGCGCGAGCTTGCCGCCGATCTGTGCCTTGACGTCATAGGCGAGAATCGTGCCGTCGCCGTCCTCGGTGAGCCGCACATCCGCGCCGCCCTTGGCAAAACCCGCAATGCCGCCCTTGCCTTCGCCGGAGATCGTGTAGCTCTCGGGCGGGTTAAGGTTCGACAGCGTCACTTCGCCGCTGAAGCTGGCAGAGACGGGGCCGATCTTGATCTTCACGGTGGCTTCCAGCTCGTTCGGTGATTTCATGGTGAGCGACTGACAGCCCGGGATACAGGCCTTCAGTACATCCGGATCGTTGAGTGCCGCCCAGACGGCCTCGCGCGGGGCAGCAATGCGTTCTTCGCCGGACATGTCCATGATCGATCCTCCTTCATTGAAGCAAAACTATCGCAATCGGAAAGCGCTTTGCCAAGTGGGGGAGGGATGGTATGGGGACCGCTTGTTTTCCGGCATTGCCGGCGAGAAATTCAACCGACGACGGACGATCGATCGTGAAGGACAGACACCGCCGGCCGAAGAGCGGCCCCGCCGCGCCCGCCAGGGCGCGCGTCGAGAAGGTCCCGGCCGCAAAGGCCTCCGCCCCGCCGAAGAGGGAGCCGCGCCCGGCTCCCGAGGCGCCGGCACGCCCGTTGATGCGCCGCGAAGGCGAAAAGCCGGCCGAACGCGTGCCGGTCATCCTGGAAACCGCAGGGTCCGACCAGTATCGCCTGATCGACAGCGGCGCCGGAGAAAAGCTCGAACAATACGGCCCTTACCGCATCGTGCGGCCGGAAGCGCAGGCGCTCTGGCAACGCAGCCTCCCGGGCATCTGGGACAAGGCGGACGCGCTTTTCACCGGCGATACGGATGAGGACGGCATGGGGCGCTGGAAATTCCCCAAGGCTGCGCTCGGCGAGACCTGGCCGATGCACTTGCTCGGCGTCGATTTCCACGGCCGCTTCACCGCCTTCCGCCATGTCGGCGTCTTCCCGGAACAGCTCGCCCACTGGAGCTGGATGAAGGAGAAGGTCGAAACGGCCGGCCGGCCTGTCAAGGTGCTCAACCTCTTCGGCTATACCGGCGTCGCCTCGCTGGTCGCCGCCAGCGCCGGTGCGGAAGTCACCCATGTCGATGCCTCCAAGAAGGCGATCGGCTGGGCGCGCGAGAATCAGACGCTCGGCCGCATGGAAAAGCTGCCGATCCGCTGGATCTGCGAGGATGCGATGAAGTTCATCCAGCGCGAGGAGCGCCGCGGCAGCAAATACGACATCATCCTGACCGATCCGCCGAAATTCGGCCGCGGCCCGAACGGCGAGGTCTGGCACCTCTTCGACCATCTGCCGCTGATGCTGGACGTCTGCCGGGAAATCCTGTCGCCCAAGGCGATCGGCCTCGTGCTGACGGCCTATTCGATCCGCGCGAGCTTCTACTCCATCCACGAACTGATGCGCGAGACCATGCGCGGTGCCGGCGGCACGGTGGAATCGGGCGAACTCGTCATCCGCGAGAGCGGCCCTGACGGCAGGGATGCCGGACGTGCGCTCTCCACCTCCCTCTTCAGCCGATGGGTCAGCGCATGAGCCACGATCATTCTCCCACGCGCCGTGTCGGCCAGGTGAAGGAGGTGACGAGCCTTTCGAACCCGATCGTCAAGGACATCAAGGCGCTCGCCAACAAGAAGGACCGCGACGAAACGAAGAGCTTCATGGCGGAAGGCCTGAAGCTGGTCATCGACGCGCTGGAGCTCGGCTTCGAGATCCGGACGCTGGTCTATGCCAAGAACGTGAAGGAAAAGCCCCAGGTCGTGCAGTGCGCGACGAAGACGGTGGCGCGCGGCGGACTGGTGCTGGAAGTCAGCGAGAAGGTGTTGGCCTCGATCACCAGACGAGACAATCCGCAGATGGTCGTCGGCATCTTCACCCAGCGCTGGACGCCGCTCCGGGACCTGAAGCCGCAGACCGGCGAGACCTATGTCGCGCTCGACCGGGTGCGCGATCCCGGCAATCTTGGAACGATCATCCGCACGGCAGATGCGGCGGGCGCGAGCGGCGTCATCCTCGTCGGCGAGGCGACCGATCCGTTCTCGATGGAGACCGTGCGCGCTACGATGGGCTCGGTCTTCGCCGTGCCGCTGGTCAAGACGAACGTTGCCGATTTCCTCGCCTGGAAGAAGGCGGCGGGTGTCGAGGTCGTCGCGACGCACCTTGCCGGCGCCGTCGATTACCGCACCATCGATTACAGGAAGAAACCCGTCGTTCTCCTGATGGGCAACGAGCAATCCGGCCTGCCGGACGAGCTGGCCCGGGCAGCGGATGCGCTTGCCCGCATCCCGCAGGCTGGCCGCGCCGATTCGCTCAATCTTGCCATCGCCACCGGCATCATGCTCTTCGAAGCCCGCCGTCACCTGCTGACGCTGGAAGCCCGCGCATGAGCGAACGCATTCCGCTGATGTCCCGGCCGATACCTGTCGTCGTCGTCATCCTCCTGGCGCTCGCCGTCGACCAGGTGGTGAAATTCGCCGTCGAGATGTGGCTTCCCTTCCAGGAAGCGGTGCATGTGATGCCGATGCTGGCGCTCTACCGCACCTACAACTACGGCGTCGCCTTCTCGATGCTCTCGGGCATGGAGACCTGGTTCATCATCGCGCTGCGGCTCTTCGTTGTCGGCTTCGTCGTGTGGCTCTGGCGCCAGACGCCGAAGGCGCGGGGCGTCGCCCATGCCGGTTATGCCTTCATCATCGCAGGCGCCTTCGGCAACATCATCGACAAGGTCATCTTCGGCTACGTCATCGACTACGTGCTTTTCTATACGGAAACCTGGTCCTTCGCGGTATTCAATCTCGCCGACACGTTCATCACTATCGGCGCCGCACTGGTCATCCTCGATGAACTCCTCCTGCTGCGCCGGCGCGATCGTTAAAATTCGAACGACTTGCTGAAGCCGATTTGAACGGTCCGCGTGTTATGCGGACGGTCATGAGCGAACCTGTGAAGCTACAAGACCGGCTCAAGGCCGAATTTGTCGAAGCGCCGCGCCCTTCAGGCCGTACACGCACACAGACGGATGCGGCGGCCGATCCGCAAGCCGTTGCGGCGACGGTGCCCGCCCCCAAGTCCGAGCCGGAAAGCCATGCGATGGTCCGCAGCATGGTCGCCGGCGTCGGCCTGCTGTTCGGTGCGTTCGTGCTGGCCACCGGCATTGCCGCCGGGTTCTACATCGCCGCTGTCGTGCTCGGCCTGGCCGGTATTGCCGGTGGAGTCTTTCTCTTGCGCGCGCATCGACCGGCATCCGGCATCGAGACGACACATGACCGCTCCTGGGAGCGTAGCGAGACCTCTGAAATCCTCTCCGCCATCCATGACGTGCTCGGCGACATCGTCGTCATGCGCGCGCTCGATGGCCGCATTCTCAGCGCCAATGCCGTTCTCAGCGACCTGACGGGTGCAAGCGAGGTCGTCGGGCGAACCTGCGAGGGGCTCGGCCTCACCTTCCGCTCACAGGCCATCGCTCATCGCTACGACGTCGATGTCGAGGGCCCGGCGGGCAAACGCATCTATTCCTGGCACGATGTCACGGTGCGCGATCCCGTATCCGGCGATCTCGTCGTGCATTCCATCGCCCGTGATGTCACCGAAGAGCGCCGTGCCGAGGGGGAGCGCGAGCGCGCCCGCCAGCGCGCCGAGGAGGCGAGCGCGGCAAAGTCCCGTCTGCTCGCCACCGTCAGCCATGAGATCCGCACGCCGTTGTCGGGCATCCTCGGCATGTCGCATCTCATCGGCCAGACACGGCTGACGGCCGAGCAGAAGAACTACCTTGCCGGCATGCGCCAGTCCGGCCACGCGCTCGTCCAGCTCGTCGATGATCTTCTCGACTTTTCCACCATCGAGGCTGGCCGCTTCCAGCTGCGCCCCTCGGAAGAGCCGGTCCGGCCGATGCTGGAAAGCGTCGTGGAAATGCTCTCCCATCGTGCCCATGAAAAGGGCATCGAGATCGGCTCCTACGTCTCGCCCGACGTGCCGGGCCTTCTCCTCTATGATGCGCCGCGCCTGCGCCAGGTGCTCTACAACGTCGTCGGCAATGCGGTGAAATTCACCCACACGGGTGGCGTCCTTCTGGAAACCACGCTCGATCGCGGCGCCGTTATCATCCGCGTCACCGACAGCGGGCCCGGCATGAATGCCGAAGAACAGGCGCGCATCTTCCATGAGTTCGAGCAGACCGGAAGCACCGCCCAGCGCAGTGGCGGCACCGGCCTTGGCCTTGCCATTTCCGCCCGCATCCTCAGTGAGGCCGGTGGTGCGCTGACGCTTGAAAGCACGCCCGGCAAGGGCAGTACCTTCACCATCCGCATGCCGGTCGATCGCCCGCACAAGGTCGCGGGCGCGGGCGGTGCGCGCAAGGGCGTTCTGAAGGGCAGCGTGGTCTTCCTTCTGGCGCCCGCCGGCCCGGCCTCCAGGGCGCTGGTGCGTACCATCGCTGCGCTCGGCGGCACTTGCCATCTGGCGACAGGTCTCGACGAGGCGCTCGACCTTGCCCAAGGCCTTGCCGGCAAGCGGGTCGAGCTGACCGACATCATCGTCGACAACCGCCTTGCCGGCGTGTTTCGCCGGGAGCTTGCCGACATTGCGATGTTCCGCGACAGCCGTGCGCGCCGGATCTATCTCGTCAATCCGGAGGAGCGCAGCGGCCGCGCGATCGGCAATGGCGAAGGCTACGATTCCTGGCTCATCCGACCTCTGCGCGAACGCTCGCTGGTCGAGGTGCTGCGCGGCCGCATGAAGGGCATCGAGGTGCGCGATGCGATCAACGACAATCGCCCGATCCTGAAGGATCTGCCGCCCGCCGCCGCCGAGCCGGTAGAGGCAGTCCCGACGGGTGCGCGCATCCTTCTCGCCGAAGACGATCCGGTCAATGCCATGCTGGTGCGCTCGGTGCTGGAGCGGGCCGGCCATATCGTACGCCATGTGCCGGACTATCCGGCCCTTGTCTCCGCGCTTGCGGGGGCGACGGATGCAGGACCCTTTGCCGCCGATCTCATCCTCACCGATCTCGGCATGCCCGGCGGCGAGGGCAAGGAGATGATCACCCGCATCGTGCGGTGCGATTACGGCAATGCCCGCCTGCCGGTTGTCGTGCTGACGGCGGACAGCCGGACGGGGCTGCACGAGGAGCTTCTGGCGACAGGCGCCGATGCCGTGCTGGCCAAGCCCGCCGATCCCGTTCAGTTGATTGCGGAAATCGCCCGCCTCGCCCGGCGCGCATCCGCCTGATCTTCGCCGGCTTACGGCTTTTCGCTATCCAAGCAGGCCTTGCGTCATTATCTTGTTGCAGAATCGTGGTTAAAACCGCGAAGTTTCGTTTGACGGGTACACTGCCATGACGCTCGACCTCGCCCAGACCATCGCACCGGCAGAGATTCTCCAGAAGACGGCCCCGGCCGCGGGCCGCTCGGGTACGGATGTGCTCGGCCGCATCGGCAATCTCGAAACACGCATCGCCCGTTCGGTCACGGAAATCGACGCAGCCCAGGCCGTGCGCTACCGCGTTTTCGCCGAGGAGATGCAGGCGAAGCTTTCGCCGGACGCCGTTCGCCGCAAGCGCGATATCGACGCCTGGGACATGGTCTGCGACCATCTCCTCGTGCTCGACACCTCGATCGAGGGCGATGCGGAAGAGCAGATCGTCGGCACCTACCGCCTGCTGCGCCAGGACGTCGCCGCGGTCTCCGGCGGTTTCTATTCCCAGTCGGAATTCGACGTCGACGCGCTGATCGCGCGTCATCCGGAAAAGCGCTTCATGGAGCTCGGCCGGTCCTGCGTGCTGCCGGCCTACCGCACCAAGCGCACGGTGGAACTGCTCTGGCAGGGCAACTGGGCCTATTCGCTGAAGCACGGCATCGATGTGATGTTCGGCTGCGCCTCCTTCCACGGCATCGTGCCGGAGGAGCACGCGCTGGCGCTATCCTTCCTGCACCACAACGTGCTGGCGAAGGACGAATGGACCGTTTCGGCCCGGCCGGAACTCTTCCGCACCATGGACCTGATGCCGTCGGAAGGTATCGACACGCGCAAGGCGCTGTCGGCATTGCCGCCGCTCATCAAGGGCTATCTGCGCCTTGGCGCGACTGTCGGCAGCGGTGCCGTCGTCGATCACGGCTTCAACACGACGGATGTTCTGATCGTGCTGCCGATCGGCAAGATCTCGGGTCGCTACCTCAACTACTACGGCGCGGATGCCGGGCGTTTCGCCAGCTAAACAGTTTCATTGAAGGTCAGCATAGTCTGATTTGTCGCCCGTTCCCGACCTCCGGGACGGGCGGCTTTTTTTGCGTTCGCGGCAGGGGCGAAGGCAAGGCGTTCCCGCAGCGGCGTGCGGGAACGCTCCGGCGTGTCAGACACCGGAATTATAGGCCGCCAGCGCCGCCATGTTGACGATGTCGCTGTCCTTTGCGCCCATCGAGACGATCTGCACCGACTTGTCGAGACCGACGAGCAGCGGGCCGATCACCGTCGAGCCGCCGAGTTCCTGCAGCATCTTCGTCGAGATCGATGCCGAGTGGAACGCCGGCATGACGAGCACGTTGCCCGGGGCGGAGAGGCGGCAGAACGGATACTGCTCCATGATGCGCGGGTTGAGCGCCACATCGGCCGCCATCTCGCCGTCATACTCGAAATCGACGCGGCGGCGGTCGAGGATCTTCACCGCTTCACGCACCCGTTCCGAGCGCTCGCCAGAGGGGTGGCCGAAGGTGGAGTAGGCAAGCATGGCGACGCGCGGCTCGTAACCGAGGCGGCGGGCGAGACCGGCCGCTTCCTCCGCGATGTCGGCCAGCTCCTCCGAGGAGGGCATGTCGTGCACCGCGGTGTCGGCGACCAGCACGGCACGGCCGCGGCAGAGCGCGAGAGACGCGCCGATGACCCGGTGGCCGGGCTTGGCGTCGATGCAGCGGCGCACGTCTTCCAGCGCGGTGGAATAGTTGCGGGTGAGGCCCGTCACCATGCCGTCCGCATCGCCGAGCGCCACCATGCAGGCCGCGAAATGGTTGCGGTCGTTGTGGATCAGGCGCTGGGCGTCGCGATAGAGGAAGCCCTTGCGCTGCAGGCGGGCATAGAGATAGTCGATATAGACGTTGTTGCGCTTGGAGATGCGGGCATTGACCAGCTCGATGCCCGGCCGGTCGAGATCGATGCCGGCACGTTCCGCCGTCTCGCGGATGTGTTCCTCGCGGCCGAGCAGGATGGCGGTGCCGAGCTGCTGGTTGGCATAGGACACGGCGGCGCGCATCATCTGCTCTTCCTCACCCTCCGCAAAGACGACACGCTTCGGCTGGCGGCGCACGCGGGCATAGATCTGCTGGAGCGTCGAGGCGATCGGGTCGCGGCGTGCCCTGAGGTCACGAGCGTAGGCGTCGAGGTCGGGGATGTTCTTGCGCGCGACGCCGGTTTCCATCGCGGCCTTGGCGACGGCGACGGGGATCGCCGAGATGAGGCGCGGGTCGAAGGGCACGGGAATGATGTACTGCGCGCCGAAACGCGGGCGCACGCCCTGATAGGCGGCGGCGACGTCATCTGGCACGTCTTCCTTGGCGAGATGGGCAAGCGCCTCGGCCGCAGCGATCTTCATCGCGTCGTTGATCGTGGAGGCGCGCACGTCGAGCGCGCCGCGGAAGATATAGGGGAAGCCGAGGACGTTGTTGACCTGGTTCGGGTAGTCCGAGCGGCCGGTCGCCACGATCGCGTCGTCACGGATGCGGGCGACCTCTTCCGGGGTGATTTCCGGGTCGGGATTGGCCATGGCAAAGATGACCGGCCGCGGCGCCATGGAGCGGATCATCTCCTCCGAAAGCGCGCCCTTGGCCGAAAGGCCGAAGACAACGTCGGCGCCTTCCATGGCTTCGGTGAGCGTACGGCGGTCGGTCTTGACCGCGTGGGCGGACTTCCACTGGTTCATGCCGTCTTCGCGGCCCTGGTAGATGACGCCCTTGGTGTCGCAGAGAATGACGTTTTCGGGCGAAAAGCCCATTGCCTTGATGAGTTCGATACAGGCGATGGCGGCTGCGCCCGCGCCGTTGCAGACCAGCTTCGTCGTCTTGAAGTCGCGGCCGGTCAGCGCCAGCGCGTTGATAAGGCCGGCGGCGGCGATGATGGCGGTGCCGTGCTGGTCGTCGTGGAAGACCGGGATGTCCATCAGTTCGCGCAGGCGCTGCTCGATGATGAAGCAGTCGGGTGCCTTGATGTCCTCGAGGTTGATACCGCCGAAGGAGGGGCCGAGGTAGCGCACGCAGTTGATGAACTCGTCGACATTTTCGGTATCGACCTCGAGGTCGATCGAATCGACATCGGCAAAGCGCTTGAAGAGCACCGACTTGCCTTCCATGACCGGCTTGGAGGCGAGAGCGCCGAGATTGCCGAGGCCGAGGATGGCGGTGCCGTTGGAGATGACAGCGACCATGTTGCCGCGTGTCGTATAGTCGTAGGCGGTCGCCGGATCCGCAGCGATGGCCTTCACCGGTACCGCGACGCCCGGCGAATAGGCCAGCGAAAGGTCGCGCTGTGTCGCCATCGGCTTGGTCGGCGTGATCTCAAGCTTTCCGGGGCGCCCGGACGAGTGGAAATCCAGTGCCTCCGTGTCGGTGACTGTTGCCCTCTGGCGGTCGGATTTGTCGGTTCCCGGCATGCTTCCCCCTTCACACTCCTGTGGGCGATAGGCCCATAACTCCTCGCAGGTGTTGTTTTCTATAGCGCCCCGTGGCTAGGGTGACACCTCTTTTTTAGGAAGAACTGACTCTCCGTGAACGATCAGATCGTGCGTCCGAACGATATCCTGTCGACGGCAGACCTTGCCACTGACGAAAGCCGCGCATCGGCAACGCCGATGATGGAGCAGTATATCGAAATCAAGGCGGCCAACCCGGACAGCATGCTGTTCTACCGCATGGGTGATTTCTACGAGCTGTTCTTCCAGGACGCCGTGGACGCCGCCCGCGCGCTCGGTATCACACTGACGAAGCGTGGCCAGCATATGGGGCTCGATATCCCCATGTGCGGCGTGCCCGTCCACGCCGCCGACGACTATCTGCAGAGACTGATTTCGCTCGGCTTCCGTGTCGCCGTCTGCGAGCAGGTCGAAGACCCGGCGGAGGCGAAGAAGCGCGGTTCGAAATCCGTCGTGCGGCGCGATGTCGTGCGCCTCGTCACGCCGGGCACGCTGACCGAGGAGAAGCTGCTCTCGCCTTCCGACGCCAATTACCTGATGGCCGTCGCCCGCATTCGCGGTGGGGCTGAGCCCTCGATGGCTCTTGCCTGGATCGATATTTCGACCGGCATTTTCCGGCTTTCGGAAACCAGCCAGAGCCAGCTTCTTGCCGATATCCTGCGCATCGAGCCGCGCGAACTGATCGTGCCGGACACCGTGTTCTACGATCCGGAATTCCGCCCGGCACTCGACGTGCTCGGCCGCGTGGCCGTGCCGCAGCCGGCCGTGCTCTTCGACAGCGCGACGGCGGAAGGCCGCATCGCCCGCTATTTCGGCGTCTCTACGCTCGACGGTTTCGGGACCTTCTCCCGCGCGGAACTCGCCGCGGCGTCGGCGGCCGTCGCCTATGTGGAAAAGACGCAGATCGCCGAGCGCCCGCCGCTCGGCCGGCCGGAGCGGGAAAGCTCCGCCTCCACGCTCTTCATCGATCCGGCGACGCGCGCCAATCTCGAACTGGTGCGCACCCTGTCCGGCGAGCGTTCCGGCACGCTCCTGAAAGCGATCGACCGCACGGCGACAAGTGGCGGTGCGCGCCTTCTCGCCGAGCGGTTGATGTCGCCGCTGACCGATCCGGACACGATCAACGCGCGGCTCGATTCGATTGGGGTACTTGGCGACAGACCCTCCTTCTCGGAGGATCTGCGCGCGGTGCTGAAGCGGCTGCCCGACATGCCGCGCGCCCTGTCGCGCATTGCGCTCGGCCGGGGCGGGCCGCGCGATCTCGGCGCGATCCTGCAGGGCCTTTCGATCTCCGGCGACGTCGCCCGGTTGATGGGGGGCGAGCAGCTGGGCGGCGAGCTCGCCGAGGCAGCGCACGCTGTGGGTGCCCTGCCGCTCGACCTCTCACACAGGCTGGCGGTGATGCTCGCGGACGAGCTGCCGCTCCTCAAGCGCGACGGCGGGTTCATTCGCGAGGGGGCGGATGGCGAACTCGACGAGATGCGGGCACTGCGCGACCAGTCGCGCCGCGTCATTGCCGGGCTGCAGCTGCAATATGCCGAGGAAACGGGCGTCAAGTCGCTGAAGATCAAGCACAACAACGTGCTCGGCTACTTCATCGAGGTCTCCGCCGGCAATGCCTCGGCGCTGACGGACGGCGACGAGGCGAAGGCACGCTTCATCCACCGCCAGACCATGGCGGGCGCCATGCGTTTCACCACGACGGTGCTGTCCGAACTGGAAACGAAGATCGCCAACGCCGCCGACCGGGCGCTTGCCATCGAGCTTGCTGCGTTCAACGACCTCGTCGATGCGGTGGTGGCGGAAGCCGAGGCCATCAAGGCAGCCGCGCGGGCGCTCGCCGTCGTCGATGTCTCTGCCGCGCTTGCGGCACTCGCCGAGGAGCAGACCTATTGCCGGCCCATCGTGGATCGCTCCACGATGTTCGCCATTGTCGGCGGGCGGCATCCGGTGGTCGAGCAGGCGCTGCGCCGCCAGCAGGCCGCCGCCTTCGTCGCCAATTCCTGTGATCTCTCGCCCTCTGATGGCAAGGGCCACGGCGCGATCTGGCTGCTCACCGGCCCGAACATGGGCGGTAAGTCGACCTTCCTGCGCCAGAACGCGCTTATCGCCATCCTTGCCCAGATGGGGGCCTATGTGCCGGCCGAAAGCGCCCATATCGGCGTCGTCGACCGGCTCTTCTCGCGCGTCGGCGCGTCGGACGACCTTGCCCGCGGCCGCTCTACCTTCATGGTGGAAATGGTTGAGACGGCGGCAATCCTCAACCAGGCGACCGACCGCTCGCTTGTCATCCTTGATGAGATCGGCCGCGGCACGGCGACCTTCGACGGTCTTTCGATCGCCTGGGCCGCCGTCGAGCACCTGCATGAAGCCAATCGCTGCCGTGGTCTCTTCGCCACGCATTTCCACGAGCTGACTGTGCTGTCGGAAAAGCTCGGCCGTCTTTCCAACGCCACAATGCGCGTCAAGGAATGGGACGGCGACGTGATCTTCCTGCACGAGGTCGGCCCGGGTGCGGCGGACCGCTCCTACGGCATCCAGGTGGCACGCCTTGCAGGCCTGCCGCCATCGGTGGTCTCACGCGCCAAGGATGTGCTGGCCAAGCTGGAGGACGCGGACCGCAAGAATCCGGCAAGCCAGCTCATCGACGATCTGCCGCTGTTCCAGGTCGCGGTGCGCCGCGAGGAGATCCAGCGCAGCTCCGGCCCGTCGAAGGTGGAGACGCTGGTGAAGGACCTCAACCCGGACGACATGACGCCGCGCGAGGCGCTCGATGCCCTCTATGCGCTGAAGAAAGAACTTGGCAATCGCTAGCGCCTGAGGTCATTGTCCTCGCCTGCGGAAAGGGTCTATAGCGCATGCGAACCGAACGGGCGATCGACGAGAAGCGGGACGCAGGCCGGCATCCGATGGAAAAGAAGCTCCTGGCGCCGGCCGATTCCGGACTGATCGATGTGCCCGCGCTGCGCGCCAGATGCGAATTCATCGCCAGCACCAATGCCGACTACCGCGACCGCATGCGCCGCGAGTTGCTCGCCGAGTTCAAGAAGGTGAACACTGCCGGCCGCGAACGGGCGCGCGAACTGCTCTTTGCCGATGGCAGCGGCCTGCAATGCGCAGCGCGCATTTCCTGGCTGCAGGACCAGCTGATCGCCGTCCTGCACGATTTTGCGCTGAACCACGTCTTCAGCGCCGGCCAAGCATCGCCCGCCGCGCGTATCACGGTGACGGCCGTCGGCGGCTACGGCCGTGGCACACTGGCGCCGGGCTCGGATATCGACCTGCTCTTTTTGCTGCCCGCAAAACCGGCCGCCTGGAGCGAGCCCGCCATCGAGTTCATGCTCTACATCCTTTGGGATCTCGGTTTCAAGGTCGGTCATGCGACGCGCAACCTGGAGGAATGCATCCAGCTTTCCAAGGGTGACATGACGATCCGAACAGCGATCCTCGAGGCGCGCTACATCTGCGGCTCGGTGGCCCTGTTCGAAGATCTCGCCGTTCGTTTCGACCGCGAGATCGTGCGGGGCACCGGCCCGGAATTCATCGCCGCCAAGCTTGCAGAGCGCGACGAGCGCCATCGCAAGGCCGGCGATACGCGCTACCTCGTCGAACCGAACGTCAAGGAAGGCAAGGGCGGGCTGCGCGACCTGCACACGCTGTTCTGGATCGCGAAGTATTTCTATCATATCCGCGACCCCGCCGAGCTGGTGAAGCTCGGTGTCCTCTCGCGCCAGGAATACAAGCTCTTCCAGAAGGCCGACGACTTTCTCTGGGCGGTTCGCTGCCACATGCATTTCCTGACGGGAAAGGCGGAGGAGCGGCTTTCCTTCGATATCCAGCGCGAAATTGCCGAATGCCTCGGCTACCAGCCGCATCCCGGCCTTTCGGCGGTCGAGCGCTTCATGAAACACTATTTCCTGGTTGCGAAGGACGTCGGCGACCTGACGCGCATCTTCTGTGCCACGCTGGAGGACCAGCAGGCGAAGGAAGCGCCCGGCATCACCGCCGTCATCAGCCGTTTCACCCGCCGCACGCGCAAGATCGCCGGCACGCTGGATTTCCTTGAGGATCGCGGGCGCATCACCATTGCCGACCCTGACGTTTTCAAGCGCGACCCCGTCAACCTGATCCGGCTCTTCCACATCGCCGACATCAACGGGCTGGAGTTCCACCCCGATGCGCTGAAGCAGGTCACGCGCTCGCTGAAGCTCGTCAATGCGGCGCTGCGGGAGAACGAGGAGGCTAACCGCCTCTTCCTGTCTATCCTCACCTCGCCGCGCGATCCTGCGCTCATCCTGCGCCGCATGAACGAGGCGGGCGTGCTCGGCCGGTTCATTCCGGATTTCGGCAAGATCGTCGCGATGATGCAGTTCAACATGTATCATCACTACACGGTCGACGAGCACCTGATCCGTGCCGTCGGCGTACTGGCGGATATCGACCAGGGGCGCGAGAAGGATGCCCATCCGCTGAGCTACCAGCTGATGCCCAGCATCGAGGACCGCATCTCGCTCTATGTCGCCGTGCTGCTGCACGACATCGCCAAGGGCCGGCCGGAGGACCATTCCGAGGCGGGCGCCAAGGTCGCGCGCAAGCTCTGCCCGCGCTTCGGGCTCTCGCCGAAGCAGACGGAACTCGTCGTCTGGCTGATCGAGGAGCACCTGACCATGTCGATGGTCGCGCAGACCCGCGACCTCAACGACCGCAAGACCATCGTCGACTTCGCCGAGAAGGTGCAATCGCTGGAACGGCTGAAGATGCTGCTCGTGCTGACGGTCTGCGACATCCGCGCCGTCGGCCCGGGCGTGTGGAACGGCTGGAAGGGCCAGCTGCTGCGCACGCTCTATTACGAGACCGAACTCCTGATCTCCGGCGGCTTTTCCGAGTTGTCGCGCAAGGAACGCGCCCATGCCGCGCGCGAAATCCTCTCCGGCGCGCTTCCGGCCGACTGGAGCCAGAAGGACCGCAAGACCTATACGCGCCTGCACTACGATCCCTACCTGCTGACGGTCTCGCTTGAAGATCAGGTGCGCCATGCCGCCTTCATCCGCGAGGCGGACAAGGCGGAGCAGCCACTGGCGACGACGGTGCGCACCCACTCCTTCCACGCCATCACGGAAATTACCGTGCTCTCGCCCGACCATCCGCGCCTCCTGACGGTGATCGCCGGAGCCTGCGCGGCGGCGGGGGCCAACATCGTCGATGCGCAGATCTTCACCACCTCCGATGGCCGGGCGCTCGACACGATCCTCGTCAACCGCGAGTTCCCGAACGATGCCGACGAGATGCGCCGGGCCGGCACGATCGGCCGGATGATCGAGGATGTGCTCTCCGGCCGCAAGCGCCTGCCCGAGGTGATCGCCACCCGCACGAAGAGCCGCAAGCGCAACCGGACTTTCACCGTCTCTCCGGCGGTGACAATCTCCAACACGCTGTCGAACAAGTTCACGGTTATCGAGATCGAGTGCCTTGACCGTCCCGGCCTCCTGTCCGAGGTGACGGCGGTGCTGTCGGACCTCTCGCTCGACATCGCCTCGGCCCATATCACCACCTTCGGCGAGAAGGTCATCGACACCTTCTACGTCACCGACCTCGTCGGCCAGAAGGTCACCAACGACAACCGGCAGGCCAACATCGCCGCGCGGCTGAAGGCCGTCATGGCGGACGAGGCGGACGAGCTGCGCGACCGCATGCCGCCCGGCATGATCGCACCCGTTGCCGCGACGCCGAAGAGGATCAGGACGGAACAATGAGTCTGGTGAAGAAATTCGCGACCGTGGGCGGCGCGACGCTGGGCAGCCGCGTGCTCGGCTTTGCGCGCGAAACCCTGATGGCGGCCGCGCTCGGCACCGGGCCGATGGCCGACGCCTTCTATGCCGCCTTCCGCTTCCCGAACCTCTTCCGGCGCCTCTTCGCCGAAGGCGCCTTCAACGCCGCCTTCGTGCCGCTCTTCGCCAAGGAGATCGAGGCCGGCGGCATCGACGGCGCGAAGCGCTTTTCCGAAGAAGTCTTCGGCGTCCTCTTTACCGTTCTCCTGATGCTGACCATTGCGATGGAGCTGCTGATGCCGCTCATCGTTGCCTGGATCATCGCGCCGGGCTTCGTGGGGGACGCGGAAAAGTTTGACGTGACGGTGAAGCTCGCCGTCGTCATGTTCCCCTATCTCATGTGCATGTCGCTGACGGCGATGCTGTCGGGCATGCTGAATTCGCTGCATCACTATTTCGCCGCCGCCGTTGCGCCGGTCTTCCTCAACGTGGTGCTGATTGGCGCGCTTGGCTATGGGCTCTGGCAGGGCGCCTCGCCGCTGGAAACGGCCTGGTATCTCTCCTGGGGCGTGCTGGCCGCCGGTCTCCTGCAGATGGCCGTGCTCTATGCGGGCGTGCGCCATGCCGGCATGAAGATCGGCTTTCGCCGGCCGCGCATGACGCCGAACGTCAAGCGCCTGCTCTGGCTTGCCTTCCCGGCGGCCGTGACGGGCGGCATCACCCAGATCAACCAGCTGATCGGCCAGATGATCGCCTCCACCAAGGACGGTGCCATCGCCGCCTTGCAATATGCCGACCGCGTCTACCAGCTTCCGCTCGGCGTCGTCGGCATCGCCGTCGGCGTCGTGCTGCTGCCGGAACTGGCCCGCGCGCTGAAGGGCGGGCAGGAGCGGGAGGCGGGCAACCTGCAGAACCGTTCGCTGGAATTCGTGCTCTTCCTGACGCTGCCGGCCGCCGGCGCCATCTGGGTCATCTCCGACGAGATCGTGCGCGTGCTCTACGAGCGCGGTGCCTTCAGCCCGGAAACCACCTCCATCGTGGCGGGAACGCTCGCCATCTACGGGCTCGGCCTGCCGGGTTTCGTGATGATCAAGGCGCTCAATCCCGGCTTCTTCGCCCGCGAGGATACCAAGACGCCGATGCGCATCACGCTGCTGTCGGTGGTCGTCAACTGCATCCTGGCTGTGTCGCTCTTTCCGCTGTTCTACGAGCGCGGCATCGCTACCGCCGAGGCGGTCTCCGGCTGGCTGACGGCGGTGCTTCTCTTCGTCACGCTGGTGCGGCGCGGCCACTGGCCGCTGGAAAAGGCGCTGCTCTGGCGCGTCGCGCGCCTGCTTGCCGCGACCATCGTCATGGCCGTGGTGCTCGACTACGCTTCTCTCTATTTCGCTGATCGCCTTTCATCCGCCGCACCGCTCTACGAGCAGCTGATGGCGCTCGGACTGCTGATCGCCCTTGCCATGGTGGTCTATTTCTCCGTTGCCTTCCTCATCGGCGGCGCGGATCTCGGCATGATCCGGCGCAATCTCAAGCGCAAGGCCAAGGCGACGCAGAGCGAGGAAAGCGCGGAATAGACGCCTCAGCGTGTCGCGAACCGGGCACGCCTGGCAAGGCGTGCCAACCCGCGACAATAGTGCCAGCTGCGTCTCGGCCCGACATCGACATGCACGATCCCGTTGCAGTAGGTGCCGATGCCGCCGATGGCCGGCGCGGATCTTGCGGCCGCGACGATCCGCTTCACCGCTACGCCCGGCACGCGGATATCGGCGGCGAGGCATTTGCGATGCAGTGATCCCCTGCGGCCGGCAGAGCGATGGCCGGACGTGACGAGCGGTCTTCGACCGACCTGCCGGGCGATGTGGGACAGGATGCCCCGCAGCTTGCCGGGGAAACATCGGTGCCGCACACGCGGCGTCTGGACGGTGTAGATCTTCGCCGCGCCCCTCTCGGTTCTTGCGGCATGTTTGTGCTTGCCACTTGCCGTGGCTTCGCTCGCGAAGAGCGAAGTCAGCGCCATCATGCAGGCAAGCAGGGTCGAACAGCTTTTTAGCATGGCACACTCCGGTTTGCGCCTTTGCGTCGAAACGCGGCTTGTCAAAACCTGTGTCCCTGATCCCCGCGGGGAGAGAAGGCCCGGAAAGTGTCATTTATGAGGAGCCTCTGATGGGCCGTTTCCCCGGCCGCGCAGGGGCGGTCTTGATCGCGGTCGCTCTGCCGTGCATAAGCGGCGCGTATTTTTTTATGCAGTTCCGGCCGGAAAGCCGCTTCGCCGTTTCCCGGAATTGCTTCACCAACGGAACCAGGCCTTCCACCCGCCTGAAGGATATCGCCATGAGCGCATTCAAGCCCCTCGTCTTCTCCGGCGTGCAGCCGACAGGAAACCTCCATCTCGGCAACTATCTCGGCGCGATCCGCAAGTTCGTCGCCCTGCAGGAAGACAACGACTGCATCTATTGCGTGGTCGACCTGCACGCGATCACCGCGCAGCTCGTGCATGAGGATATGCGCGGCCAGATCCGCTCGATTGCCGCGGCCTTCATCGCCTCCGGCATCGACCCGAAGAAGCACATCGTCTTCAACCAGTCGGCCGTGCCGCAGCACGCCGAGCTGGCCTGGATCTTCAATTGCGTGGCGCGCATCGGCTGGATGGAGCGCATGACCCAGTTCAAGGACAAGACGGGTGGCAAGAATGCCGAACAGGTCTCGCTCGGGCTGCTCGCCTATCCGAGTCTGATGGCCGCCGACATTCTCGTCTACCGTGCCACCCATGTGCCGGTCGGCGACGATCAGAAGCAGCACCTGGAGCTGACCCGCGATATCGCGCAGAAGTTCAACATCGATTTCGGCAGCCATATCCGCAAGGCCGGTACCGGTGTCGATATCGTCGTCGGCGAGGAGCCCGTGCATGCCTATTTCCCGATGGTCGAGCCGCTGATCGGCGGCCCGGCACCGCGCGTCATGAGCCTGCGCGACGGCACCAAGAAGATGTCGAAGTCGGATGCATCCGATCTCTCGCGCATCAACCTCACGGATGATGCCGACACGATCTCCAAGAAGATCCGCAAGGCCAAGACCGATCCGGATGCCTTGCCGAGTGAAGCCGAGGGCCTGAAGGGCCGCCCGGAAGCGGAGAACCTCGTCGGCATCTATGCCGCGCTCTCCGACAAGTCCAAGGCGGAGATTCTCACCGAGTTCGGCGGCCAGCAGTTTTCTGTCTTCAAGCCGGCGCTTATCGACCTCGCGGTCAATGTTCTCTCGCCCATCACGGACGAAATGCGCCGCCTGATGGACGATACCAGCCATATCGACGGCATCCTGCGTGACGGTGGCGAAAGAGCGCGGGCGCGGGCCGAAAAAACCATGAAGGAAGTTCGCGACATCATCGGTTTTGTGCAGTAAGGTCGCCTCGAAACGTCCTTGAGAGAAGGGGGCCGTATGGTTTCTCGACGACTTTCCCGCCTTGAAGGCCACCGCCGGAAATTCCTGGCGGTCATCGACGACACGCCGGAATGCCAGCGCGCCGTCCACTATGCGGGAATGCGGGCGAAGAACTCCAACGGCGGCGTCGTTCTGCTCTATGTCATCGCCAACGGTGATTTCCAGCAATGGCTGGGCGTCGAGGAGATCATGCGGGCCGAAGCGCGCGAAGAGGCCGAATCCGTGCTGGCCAAGGCGGCACAGGCCCTGCGCGAATCGGTCGGCATCGAGTCGGAAACAGTGATCCGGGAAGGTGTTGCCAGCGAGCAGATCAACGGGCTGATCGAGGAAGACAGGGATGTTGCCATCCTCGTGCTCGCCGCCGGCTCCGCCAAGGAAGGGCCGGGGCCGCTGGTCTCCTCGCTCGCCAGCCGCGGCCAGGCTTTCCCGATTCCGGTGACGGTCATTCCGGATTCGCTTTCGGACGAGGAGCTGGACGCGCTGAGCTGATCTCCAGCCTTGAAGAGCGGTACGGAAACGCCTATCTTCTTTTGAATAATTCTAAATATTCTGGCCGATCGGCGAGCGCCCGGCCGCACGGAGAGAAAGATGTTCATCCAGACCGAAGCGACACCGAACCCGGCGACCCTGAAATTCCTGCCGGGCAAGGTGGTGCTGGAAACCGGCACCGCCGAATTCCGCGACGAGACGGAAGCACGCGCCGCCTCGCCGCTGGCCGCCCGCCTGTTTGCCGTTCCCGGCGTCAAGAGCGTGTTCCTCGGCTATGACTTCATCACCGTCACCAAGGACAACGCCGACTGGCAGCACATGAAGCCGGCGATCCTCGGTAATATCATGGAACACTTCATGTCCGGCCAGCCGGTCATGGCAAGCGGCGCGCTCGGCGGCAATGAAGGCGACGAGGACGAATTCTTCGACGACGGCGACGAAACGATCGTCGCCACCATCAAGGAGCTGCTCGACAGCCGCGTGCGCCCGGCCGTGGCCCAGGACGGCGGCGACATCACCTTCAAGGGGTTCCGTGACGGCGTCGTCTATCTCAACATGAAGGGGGCCTGCTCGGGTTGCCCGTCCTCGACGGCGACGCTGAAGCACGGCGTGCAGAACCTTCTTCGTCATTTCGTACCGGAAGTGCAGGAAGTTGAAGCCGTCATGTAAGGCCTGCCCCGCAACGCGCCGGTGCCCGTCATGATCGTCCTTGCGATCGACACGGCGGGTACGGGTTGCCATGCGGCGCTCTATGACCCTGATGAAGACCGGATCCTCGGCGCCGCTGGCGCCGATATCGGCCGCGGCCACGCCGAGCGGCTGATGGAATTCGTCGACGCGGCGTTTGATGCCGCCGGCCTCACCTTCAAGGATATTGGTCGGATCGCGGTCGCCATCGGCCCCGGCTCCTTTACCGGCATCCGTGTCGGCGTGGCGGCGGCGCGCGGCCTTGCGCTGGCGCTCGGCGTCCCCGCCGTCGGTGTTTCCACCCTGTCGGCGCTTGCGGCCGACCATCGGGCCGCCTCTCCACTGCTTATTGCGATGGATGCCAAACGGAGCGAGGTCTACTGGCAGCGTTTTGCCGCCGATGGTACCGCGCTGTCATCACCGACAATCGCCGCTCTCGAAGAGGCGCGCACGCTTGCGGCAGGCCATGACGGTCTGATCGCCGGCTCGGCGTCATCGCTGCTGCGTGACGGTGCGCAGCCGGGCAGCGACAGTGTCGCCATCGCCACTGTCGCCCGTCTCGGTGCCGGCCTTGACCCTGCGGATCACCCTCCGAAGCCGCTCTATCTGCGCGGTCCCGATGCCAAGCCGCAGGCGGGTTTCGCGATCAAGAGGGCATGACGGCATGTCCTTGAGCGATTACTTCACCCGCAAGCCGGCCTTTGACATCTTCCCCTTGGAAACCGCTGATGCCAGCATTGCTGCAGCGCTGCATCGCGCACGTTTTCCCCAGCCTTGGAACGACGGCGAATTCCACTCGCTGCTGCTACAGGAGCCGGTCTATGGTTTCCTGGCGCTGAAGGAAGGTGCGCTCGGCCGCATGGCCGGCGGCTTCGTGCTGGCCCGTGCCGCGGCGGGGGAGGCGGAGATCCTGACGATCGGCGTCGACGGGCGGTTTTCCCGTGCGGGCCTTGGCTGGCGGCTGATGCAGGCGGCCCTGCGCGAGGCGAAGATGCGCGGTGCCGAAGACATTTTTCTGGAGGTCGACGAAGGCAATGTCGCGGCCCGCGGGCTCTATGCCAAGCTCGGCTTTGCCAAGGTTGGCGAGCGCAAGGCCTATTATGTCGCTGCCGATGGTCACAGATCCACGGCGCTTGTCTTGCGGCGCGATCTTCGCTAGTCCCCTATCGGGGGGCCGAACGAAAGAGGGCAGGATCGCATGTCGGATGTCGAGAAATCGCTGGAAGAGCTTTGTGTCGAGCGCGGCATGCGCATGACCGAGCAGCGCCGCGTGATCGCGCGCGTGCTCGAGGCTTCGGCCGATCACCCGGATGTGGAAGAGCTTTATCGCCGTTCGTCGGCGGTCGATGCGCGCATTTCCATCTCCACCGTCTATCGCACGGTCAAGCTCTTCGAGGACGCCGGCATTATCGAGCGCCACGATTTCCGCGACGGGCGTTCGCGCTATGAGACCGTGCCGGACGAGCATCACGACCATCTCATCGACCTGAAGAGCGGCGAAGTCATCGAGTTCCACTCGCCGGAGATCGAAGCCTTGCAGGAGCGTATCGCCCGCGAACACGGCTTCAAGCTGGTCGATCACCGCCTCGAGCTCTATGGCATTCCGCTCAAGGAGGGCGAGTGAGGCGGATCCCGTTTCCCTTGACCCTCGGCCGGTGATCTCTTGATCGTCTGGCTGCGTCTTGCCTTCGCTTTTCTTGTTCTCGTCGCGGCGACAGTCATCCTGCTGCCCATCCAGCTTGTCGGCCTGCGCTTCAATCTGAAGATCCGCCGTCGCGTGCCGCGCCTCTGGCATCGCGTCGCTTGCTGGGGGCTCGGCCTCAGGGTGCGGGTGCATGGCACGCTGGAAACGAAGCGGCCCTTGCTGCTTGCCTCCAACCATGTCTCCTGGAAGGACATCATGGTGCTCGGCTCGGTGGCCGACGTGGTCTACATCGCCAAATCCGAGGTGCGCGGCTGGCCGGTCTTCGGCATTCTCGCCCGTCTCCAGGCAACGATCTTCGTCGAGCGCGAGCAGCGCCAGAAGACCGGCGACCAGGTGGACGAGATCGCGCGGCGCATGGCGGATGGCGAGATCGTCGTGCTTTTCCCGGAAGGAACCACGTCGGACGGCAACCGCCTGCTGGAGATCAAGACGTCGCTCTTCGGCGCTGCCGCGTCCGCCGTGCCTCATGCGCCTGAGGGTGTCGTGTTCATCCAGCCGGTCTCGATCGCCTATACCGGCGTGCACGGCATGGCCATGGGCCGCTTCCACCGCCCGCTTGCCGCCTGGCCGGGCGATATCGAGCTTCTGCCGCATCTCCTCGGCATTGCGCGGGAAGGGGCGGTGGATGTGGATGTCGATTTCGGCGAGCGGGTTGACTATTCCCGCAGCAGCAATCGCAAAGAGGTGAGTCGCACGGTCGAGGCGCGTATTCGCGCCATGCTGGGCGCGCGCCTGCGCGGGCGGTAGACCGGCGGGCGCAACGGGGCTTCATTTTCCGGGGCTTTTCCACTATGGAAGCGGCCATGAGCGAACAATCCGTCCTCCCGCCCGAAGCCAGCGCCACGCCGAGCGTGCGCCCGAACACCCGCAAGGTCTTCGTGAAGACCTATGGCTGTCAGATGAACGTCTATGACAGCGACCGCATGACGGATGCGCTGTCAAAGGACGGCTACCAGGCGACGGACGTGCTGGAAGAGGCCGATCTCGTCCTTCTCAACACCTGTCACATCCGCGAGAAGGCGGCGGAAAAGGTCTATTCCGAACTCGGGCGCCTGCGCGAGATGAAGAAGGCGCGCGCCAAGGACGGCCGCGAAATGGTGATTGGCGTCACCGGCTGTGTCGCCCAGGCCGAAGGCAAGGAAATCCTGCGCCGCGCGCCGGCGGTGGACCTGGTGATCGGACCGCAGACCTACCATCGCCTGCCGGAGGCGCTGCGCCGCGCCAAGGGTGGCGAACGCGTCGTCGAGACGGACTATGCCATCGAGGACAAGTTCGAGCACCTTCCTGCGCCGGAAAAGGCAAGGACCCGCGCCCGTGGCGTCACAGCCTTTCTGACGGTGCAGGAAGGCTGCGACAAGTTCTGTACCTTCTGCGTGGTGCCCTATACGCGTGGTTCGGAAGTCTCCCGTCCGGTTTCGCAGATCGTCTCGGAGGCCGAGCGTCTCGTCGAAGGGGGCGTGCGGGAGATCACGCTGCTCGGCCAGAACGTCAATGCCTGGCACGGCCTCGGCCCGGATGGTGGCGAATGGGGCCTTGGCGACCTGCTTTACCGGCTGGCCGAGATCAAGGGCCTTGCGCGCCTGCGGTATACGACCAGCCATCCGCGTGACATGGACGATCGTCTGATCGAGGCCCACCGCGACCTGCCGGCGCTGATGCCTTACCTGCATCTGCCCGTCCAGTCCGGCTCCGACCGCATCCTGAAGGCGATGAACCGGCGCCACACTGCGGCCGAGTATATCGCCCTTATCGAGCGCATTCGCGCCGTCCAGCCGGAGCTGGCGATTTCCGGCGACTTCATCGTCGGCTTCCCCGGCGAGGCCGATCAGGACTTCGAGGACACGATGCGCCTCATCGAGGCGGTCGGTTATGCACAGGCATTTTCGTTCAAGTATTCCATCCGCCCCGGCACGCCCGGCGCTGACATGGATGGCCATGTCGCAGAAGACGTGAAGTCGGAACGCCTTGAAAGATTGCAGGCTTTGCTGTTTCAACAGCAGCGCGAATTCGCCCGCGGCTGTGTCGGCAAGGAGATCGACCTGCTCCTGGAGAAGCCCGGCCGCATGCCCGGCCAGCTCGTCGGCCGCTCGCCCTGGCTGCAGCCTGTGAATGTTGATGCAAAACTGTCGGAAATCGGTGACATTATCCGGGTACGAATCACCGATACCGGGCCCAACAGCCTTTTCGCGGAAGCGATCGGTTGACGGGCGGATCGCAAGGAGCCTGACCGCTTGAACGGACACGAATTGACGACGTCATCGCCGCGCCAGTCGAAAAGCCAGACCGACGCCAACCAGTTCGTGCTGACCTTCGAGAACAATCGATACGCGAGCGAGCTCTTCGGTCAGTTCGACCAGAACCTGAAGCTCCTGGAGCAGCGCCTCAACATCGATGCGCGGGCGCGGGGCAATTCCGTTTCCATCTCCGGCGATGTGGTGGCCACAAACCAGGCCCGCCGGGCGCTGGATTATCTCTATGATCGTCTCCAGAAGGGCGGCTCGATCGAGCTTTCCGACGTGGAAGGCGCGATCCGCATGGCGATCGCCGCGGACGACCAGCTTTCGCTGCCGACAATGGAGCGCAAGGCCAAACTCACCATGTCGCAGATCTCCACCCGCAAGAAGACCATCGCCGCCCGCACGCCGACGCAGGATACCTATATCCGCGCGCTGGAGCGCTCCGAGCTCGTCTTCGGTGTCGGCCCGGCCGGCACGGGCAAGACCTATCTCGCCGTCGCCTATGCCGCCCAGCTTCTGGAGCGCGGCGCGGTCGACCGCATCATCCTGTCGCGTCCGGCCGTCGAGGCCGGCGAGCGCCTAGGCTTCCTGCCGGGCGACATGAAGGAGAAGGTCGATCCCTATCTGCGCCCGCTCTATGACGCGCTCTATGACATGATGCCGGGCGACAAGGTCGAACGCGCCATCACGGCCGGCGTCATCGAAATCGCGCCGCTCGCCTTCATGCGCGGCCGTACGCTCGCCAATGCCGCCGTCATCCTCGACGAGGCGCAGAACACGACTTCGATGCAGATGAAGATGTTCCTGACGCGTCTCGGCGAAAACGGCCGCATGATCGTCACGGGTGATCCGAGCCAGGTCGACCTGCCGCGCGGCGTCAAATCCGGCCTCGTCGAAGCCCTGCAGATCCTCAAGGGCGTCGAGGGCGTGTCGGTCGTGCGCTTCAAGGATGTCGACGTGGTCCGCCACCCGATGGTCGCCCGCATCGTGCGGGCCTATGAAGCCCAGACGGCAGTGCAGGACGAAAGCGAGCAGCTGGACCGCTGAGGAGGTCCTCGATCCTCATGAGCGAACTCGACATCCAGATTTCCATCGAAGAGGGCGCATGGCCCTCCGAAGAACGCTTGCTCGACATCAGCGGGCGGGTCCTTGGTGCGGCCGCAAAATTCCTTCGGCGGGAGGAAAAACAACCCTTCCCGAAGACCGGCGCACCGGAAGTCTCGCTCGTTTTCACCAACGACGAAGCCATCCGCGGCATCAATGCGGAATGGCGCAGCCAGGACAAGCCGACCAATGTCCTGTCCTTCCCGGCCTTTCCGCTGACGCCTGGAAAAGTGCCGGGCCCGATGCTCGGCGACATCATCTTCGCCGAGGAAACCCTGACCCGCGAGGCGGCCGATCTCGGCAAGTCCTTCGACGATCATCTCACGCATCTGATGGTGCATGGATTTCTGCATCTCTTCGGCTATGATCATATGGACGATGAAGAAGCGGAAAAAATGGAGGGGCTGGAGACTCGCATTCTTGCCGAGCTTGGCCTATCTGACCCCTACGGGGATGACCCCGATGAATAGTTTGGACCAATGAGCGACTTTAGAAACCAGTCCGTAGCGACGGAAAAGAGCGAGGCGGACGCCTCAAGTCAGGACGAGGCGGGCAGTAGTAGCAGCGCGCCGAAGCCGGAAAGCGGGGGCCGGACATCCTTCTGGTCCCGTGCAGCACGGCTTTGGCGCATGACAGGTGCCTCCAGTCTGCGCAAGGACCTTGCCGAGGCCCTGATGACGGAAGAGAGCGGCGGCGAGCCGACCTTCCTGCCCGAAGAGCGGGCGATGCTGCACAACATTCTTCGTTTCCGCGAGGTGCGGGTCGAGGATGTCATGGTGCCGCGGGCCGATATCGAGGCCGTCGATCAGGACATCACGATTGCCGAACTGATGGTGATCTTCGAGGATTCCGGCCGTTCGCGCATGCCGGTCTACAACGAAAGCCTCGATGATCCGCGAGGCATGGTCCATATCCGCGACCTGCTCGCCTATGTCACCAAGCAGGCTCGCAACAAGCGGCGTACCGGTGCAAAGGCCGCACCCGCCAGTGGCGAGAAGCCGGCCCGCACGCCAAAGGCCGAGTTCGACCTTGGCCGCGTCGATCTGTCGAAGACCGTCGCCGAAGCCGGTATCATCCGTCAGGTTCTTTTCGTGCCGCCTTCCATGCTTGCCGCCGACCTCATGGCACGCATGCAGGCCGACCGCACGCAGATGGCCCTCGTCATCGACGAGTACGGCGGCACGGACGGCCTTGCCTCGCTGGAAGACATCGTCGAGATGGTCGTCGGCGATATCGAGGATGAGCACGACGACGACGAAGCCATGATCCAGCGCGTGAGCGACGACGTCTTCATCGCCGATGCCCGTGTCGAACTCGAGGAACTGGCCGAGGCGATCGGCCCGGACTTCGACATCCGCGAACAACTGGAAGACGCCGATACGCTCGGCGGCCTGATCTTCGCTTCGCTTGGTCGCATTCCGGTGCGCGGCGAGGTGGTGCAGGCGGTGCCCGGTTTCGAATTCCATATCCTCGACGCCGACCCGCGTCGCGTCAAACGGGTGCGTGTCACCCGCAAGCGCGCCGGCTCCGTTCGCCGCCGCGAGCGCAAGCCCGAGGGTGAGGGACTGTCCCTTGCCGGCGAGCGGAAAAAATTGCCGGAACAGCAGAACGATGGGGCGAACGCCGAATAGTCGGGCGGCACCTTCGAAAAACGATCTGCGCCTTGTGCCGCCGTGACGCGGGACAAGGCGCTGGTTTTTTGGGAAACTGGCGCGGCTGATTCGGGGACATAAAAAGGGGACAGCATGGAGCGGCTTGCGGGCAGGGTCATGCTCCTGTCTGGGACAAGACGGGCGCTTTTGGCATTTCTTGCGGGCTTGATCGGGGTGCTGGCACTGCCACCCTTCGGCTTCTTTGCGGCGCTGTTCGTCTCCTTCACCTTGCTCGTCTGGTTGCTCGACGGTGCGAGCGCCGCGCCGGAGGCAGGCTTGCTGCGGCGCCTCGCGCCCGCCTTCCGTATCGGCTGGCTCTTCGGTTTCGGTTATTTCGTTGGTGGGCTCTGGTGGCTCGGCAACGCGCTGCTCGTCGAGGCGGACGCCTTCGCGTGGGCGTTGCCGCTCGCCGTATTTGGTCTGCCGGCCTTCCTTGCTCTCTATTACGGCTTTGCGGCGGCGCTCGCCCGCCTCCTCTGGTCGGACGGCATGGGGCGCATCGCGGCGCTCGGCTTCGCTTTCGGCATTGCGGAATGGCTGCGCGGCACGCTGTTCACCGGGTTCCCCTGGAATGCCGTCGGCTATGGAGCGATGCCCGTGCCGTTGCTCATGCAGTCGGCGGGCGTCGTCGGCATAGCCGGCATGAACGCGCTTGCCGTCTTCGTCTTCGCTGCGCCGGCACTGATCGGTACGCGGCGCGGCCGCGGGATCGGCCTGTCGCTCGCCGGTCTGCTGTTCGCTGCTCAGCTCGGTTATGGCTATTATGCCCTTTACCTCTTGCCGGCGCCCGAAGACGAGACGGCCGTCATCCGCCTCGTCCAGCCGGTCATCGACCAGGCGATGAAGCTCGACGACAGCGCGCGCGCGGAAATCTTCGAGCGGCATCTCGCCCTGAGTGTCGCCAAGCCGGCGGAGGGTGGCAAGCGACCTGACATCATCGTCTGGCCGGAGACGTCCATTCCCTTCATCCTGACGGACAATCCCGACGCGCTGGTGCGTATCGCAGCCGTGTTGGAGGATGACCAGATGCTGATCGCCGGTGCCGTGCGCACCGAAAGCGCCGGCTCCGGCAAGGCTCCGCGCTACTACAACTCCATCTATTCCATTGACGGCAAGGGACAGATAACCGGCGCAGCCGACAAGGTGCATCTCGTACCCTTCGGCGAATACATGCCCTTTGCGGAGATGTTCGAAGGTCTCGGCGTCGACGCCGTCGCAATGCCGGGCGGCTTTTCCGCCGCCCGGGAGCCGCAGCTGCTGAGCGCGCTCGGCAAGGGGTTTTATCCGCTGATCTGCTACGAGGCGATTTTCCCCTCGGAGATTACCGGGTCGGTCGATACGGCCACTGCTCTTCTGAACGTCACCAACGATGCCTGGTTCGGAAGGACGCCCGGCCCCTACCAGCATTTCCAGCAGGCGCAGCTGCGCGCTGTCGAGCGCGGTCTTCCACTGATTCGCGCCGCCAACAACGGCATTTCTGCCGTGGTGGATGCCAAGGGCAGGGTGGTTACGGGCCTTGCTCATGACGTTCCGGGCTTTGTTGATGCAACCGTTCCGGGAAGGTTTGCGCCCGGTGAGTTGGCAAAGTGGCGGAATTGGTCGTTTCTGATTGTGCTTGCCGTTCTATTCGTGGCAGCAGGCATTTCTCGCATTGGTTTTGGAAACAGGACGAATTGACCGAAAACCCCTAAAATAGCATAGTGCACGCCGTCGGCGGTTTTCTTGTATTGTGGCGACCTTCAGGGTTTGCGCATACAACGTGACGTTAAGTCTCCTGAGGGCCGTCGGCAGGGTGGGGCCATTTCCGCGCGTTAGGACACATTGATGATGGAAAACAAAAAGAAGCCGAATCCGATTGATATTCACGTCGGCAGCCGGATCCGGCTTCGCAGGACCATGCTCGGCATGAGTCAGGAGAAGCTCGGCGAAAGCCTCGGCATCACCTTCCAGCAGATCCAGAAATACGAGAAGGGCACGAACCGCGTCGGCGCCAGCCGTCTGCAGAACATTTCGAGCATTCTCAACGTGCCCGTCTCCTTCTTCTTCGAGGATGCGCCGGGCGAGCAGGCGGATGCCCAGACGGGCTTTGCCGAAGCATCGAGTTCAAACTATGTGGTCGACTTCCTGTCGTCCTCCGAGGGTCTCCAGCTCAACCGGGCCTTCGTCAAGATCGGCGACCCCAAGGTGCGCCGCAAGCTCGTGGACCTCGTGAAGGCGCTCGCTGCCGAGGCCGAACTCGAGTGACCTCCCGGTGAGATTGGCAAAGAAAAGGCGGTCCTTCGGGGCCGCTTTTCGTTTGTACGGGAGCCTGCCACGTGGGCGTGACAGGCGTGCGGCAACACCTGGAATGCCGGGACATAAACATATTCTTATGTCCTTCTGTGCTTGTCTTTCCCCTGCGAACTGAATAACAACGTCGAAGTCCATTTTCTTTGAGGGGAATTCCCGCATGCGCAGCAGTTATCTCTTCACCAGCGAGTCCGTCGCCGAGGGCCACCCGGACAAGGTGTGCGACCGCATCTCCGACGAAATCGTCGATCTGGTCTACCGCGAAGCCGTGAAGTCGAAGGTCGATCCTTGGTCGGTCCGTATTGCCTGCGAAACGCTTGCGACGACCAACCGCGTCGTCATTGCTGGTGAAGTGCGCCTGCCGCCAAGCCTTCTGAAGAAGGACAAGGACGGCAACGACGTCATCAACCCCTCCAAGTTCAAGTCCGCCGCCCGCAAGGCGATCCGCGATATCGGCTACGAGCAGGATGGCTTCCACTGGAAGACAGCGAAGATCGACGTGCTCCTGCACTCACAGTCCGCAGATATCGCCCAGGGCGTCGACAATGCCGCCGACAAGCAGGGCGACGAGGGTGCCGGCGACCAGGGCATCATGTTCGGCTACGCCTGCCGCGAAACCTCGGAGTTGATGCCGGCGCCGCTCTATTACTCGCACCGCATCCTCCAGCTTCTCGCCGACGCGCGCAAGAAGGGCGAGGGCGATGCGGGCAAGCTCGGCCCGGACGCCAAGAGCCAGGTGACCGTGCGCTATGTCGACGGCAAGCCCGCCGATGTCGCCTCGATCGTGCTTTCCACGCAGCATCTGGATGACAGCTGGGATTCCAAGAAGGTCCGTGAGGTCGTTGAGCCCTATATCCGCGAGGCGCTGCACGATATCGAGATCGCCGACGATTGCTCCTGGTACATCAACCCGACCGGCAAGTTCGTCATCGGCGGACCGGACGGCGACGCCGGCCTCACCGGCCGCAAGATCATCGTCGACACCTATGGCGGTGCAGCCCCGCATGGCGGCGGCGCCTTCTCCGGCAAGGACACCACCAAGGTCGACCGCTCTGCCGCCTATGCCGCGCGCTACCTCGCCAAGAACGTTGTTGCGGCCGGCCTTGCCGACCGCTGCACGATCCAGCTCTCCTACGCCATCGGCGTCGCACAGCCGCTCTCGGTTTATGTCGACCTGCACGGCACCGGCAAGGTCAGCGAAGATGCTGTCGAGGAGGCGATCCGCAAGGTCATGGACCTTTCCCCGTCGGGCATTCGCCGCCACCTCGACCTCAACAAGCCGATCTACGCCAAGACGGCCGCCTATGGCCATTTCGGCCGCAAGGCCGGCCGTGACGGTTCGTTCGCCTGGGAGCGCCTCGACCTCGTCAAGGCTCTCAAGGAAGCCCTGAAGAACTGAGGCCGACATGACGGATGCAGAGCGCCGCAGCCGCGCGAGCGAAGCCTTCTTCGGTCGTCGCAAGGGAAAACCGCTGCGGGAGCGGCAGGCGCAGCATCTTGAAACCGTGCTGCCGGTGCTGAAGGTCGACCTTTCGACCCCGGCACCGGCGGATATCACCACGCTTTACGATTTCTCTCCGAACCGGATGCGCCTCGAAATCGGATTCGGCGGCGGGGAACATCTCATCCACCGCGCGCAGGAAACGCCCGATACCGCCTTCATCGGCGTCGAGCCCTTCGTCAATTCGATGGCGAAGCTGATCGGCAGCATCGAGGAGACGGGCGCGAAGAACATCCGGCTTTATGATGACGATGCGACGGAGTTGCTGGACTGGCTTCCGGCAGCTTCGATCGATCAGATCGATCTGCTCTATCCGGATCCGTGGCCGAAAAAGAAGCACTGGAAGAGACGCTTTGTCTCGAAGGTCAATCTCGACCGCTTTGCCCGGGTGCTGAAGCCCGGCGGGCTCTTCTGCTTCGCGTCCGACATCGACACCTATGTCAACTGGACGCTTATGCACTGCGGTTCTCATCCCGCTTTCGTGTGGACCGCCGAAAACGCGGTCGACTGGCTGACGCCGTTTGCCGGCTGGCCGGGCACGCGCTACGAGGCCAAGGCCAAGCGCGAGGGCCGAAAGTCGGCCTATCTCACCTTCCGCCGTCTCTGACGGAAGGTTTTCGGGACATCAGTGCAGGCTGACGGTGCGCAGGTCGTCCTCGGCCGCCTTGTAGAAGGTGCTCGAGCGGTTGTCCGTCAGGAGGATCGGCGTGCCATCGGCGCCGAACAGGGCCCAGAGATCCAGGCTCGGGTCGATTTCCGGCGCTTCCGGGAAGACGCGCGAGACTTCATCGGCCTTCATCTTCCTGATGTAGCCGACTTCACCGGCGCCAAGATGCGCGAGGTCTGCCTTTGAAACGGTGGGGGTTACGCTCTTCAGTCCCATCTTTGCCTCCATGGCAATGCCGGCAGGGCCGGCCACCGGACGTCCATGGCCACCATGGCCCATCGGTACGTCAGGCGATCAGGTTACGCTTGAAACGTTCCGGCGGGTGTTCCCGCAGGAACGGCTCATGATCTAGTCTGATACGGAAATGTTAATTTTCTTTACCATTCGCACAGGCTCGGGCCGGATGAGGTCAACCGAGAGCAGGCCGTTCTTCAGCTCCGCTCCCGAAACGCGCATGCCGTCGGCAAGCACGAAGGTGCGTTGGAACTGACGGGCCGCAATGCCGCGGTAGAGATAATCCCGCTCGCTGCTGTCGACCTGGCGGCCGCGAATGACGAGCTGGTTTTCCTCCGTCGTCACATCGAGCTCCTCGTCGGAAAAACCTGCGACGGCAAGGGTGATGCGCAGCCGTTCCGGTGCGCCCGTCTCGCCGTTCGGCTGAAGCCGCTCGATATTGTACGGGGGGTAGCCATCATTGCCCTTGGCGATGCGCTCAAGGGTCTTTTCCATGGCGTCGAAGCCCAGGAGCAGCGGGCTCGTGAAAGGGGTCATGCGTGACATGCGTCTAGTCCTTGGCTTTCAAGCGACTTTGTGGCGGGACCCGGCCTCGGCATCCCGATGGTTGCAATATGGGGATTGCCGATGCAGGGCGCAAGACGCTTGCGAACGGCGATTTCGCAAATATAGTCGCCGCTTCGCCTGCGCAGCGCGGGCCAAGAACAGAACCAGTGAGGAAACGGAGACGGCATGTCTGAGCCACGGAAAATCATCATCGACACGGATCCCGGCCAGGACGATGCCGCCGCAATCATGCTGGCGCTCGGCAGCCCAGAACTCGATATCCTCGGTATCACCACCGTCGCCGGCAACGTGCCGCTGGCGCGCACGTCCTGCAACGCCCGCATCATCCTGGAATTCTGCTCCCGCACCGATGTGAAGGTCTATGCCGGCGCAGACAAGCCGATCGCCCGTCCGCTGATCACCGCCGAGCATGTCCATGGCAAGACCGGCCTCGATGGCCCGGAGCTGCACGAGCCTCGGATGCCGCTGGAGGCCCAGCACGCCGTGGACTTCATCATCGAGACACTCCGGCACGAACCGGCGGGCACGGTGACGCTCTGCACGCTCGGTCCGCTGACGAACATCGCGATGGCGCTGGAAAAGGCGCCGGACATTGCCGGCCGTGTGCGCGAACTGGTCATGATGGGCGGCGGCTTCTTCGAGGGCGGCAACATCACGCCGGCCGCCGAATTCAACATCTATGTCGATCCGGAAGCAGCCGCTGCCGTCTTCAAGTCCGGCATTCCGATCGTCATGATGCCGCTCGACGTCACGCACAAGGTTCTGACCCTGAAGAGCCGCGTCGCCGGGCTTCGTGCGATCGGCAGCCGCCCCGCCAAGGCCCTGGTCGAGATGCTGGATTTCTTCGAGCGTTTCGACGTCGAAAAATACGGCTCCGACGGCGGCCCGCTGCATGATCCGACCGTCATCGCCTATCTCCTGAAGCCGGAATTGTTCTCCGGCCGTAACTGCAACGTGGAGATCGAGACCGCTTCGCCGCTCACCGTTGGCATGACCGTCGTCGACTGGTGGCAGGTTACCGACCGAAAGCACAATGCGCGGGTGATGAAGGATGTCGATGCCGACGGTTTCTTCGCTCTCCTCGCCGAGCGCGTCGGCCGTCTCTGATGCGTGGCCCCCGCAGCGCCGAACCGGGTGCCGAAGGCCGTTTCCACAAGGAGATGATGGCGCTCTACGATCGCTTCGCGACGCTTGGCTTCCGCCCGGTCCTGCTGCGCCGCTTCGTGCTGCTCAATGGCGGCGTGGGGGCCGCGAAGGAACTCGTGTTCAAACCCGGCACGACCGGGCTGGAGCGGCTGCTCGACGCGGGCAAGCGGGAGCTCTCCATGGAGGCGATGATGCTGCGGCCTGAATATCGGGACCTCTTTTCCGAACTGGAGCTGAAGGAGGCCACGCAACGCCTTGCGAGCGCCAGCCGATCGCGCTCCCGCGGCCGGCTCCAGGCGCAGCCGACGGAGCGGAAGTAAGTCCCATAAACAAAAAGGCCGGCGTCTCCGCCGGCCCTTTTTTCGTTATTCGGTCCGCCTCAGAACTCTTCCCAATCATCCTGAGCAAGCGCCGTGTTGCCCGCGACCTGCGGCATGGCGCGGGCCGTCGTGCGCGGCGCCTGATAGGCGGTGCGCTGCGGCTGGACGTCGCGGCGGGTTGCCTGCTGTACCGGCTGGGCGGCCATGGTGGCCGCGCCGGCGCGGAAGCGGGCGACGAGCGACTTCAGCGTCTGGGCCTCGTCGTTGAGCGCCATGGAGGCGGCGGTGGTCTCCTCGACCATCGCGGCGTTCTGCTGGGTCACCTGGTCCATCTGGTTGACGGCCGCGTTGATCTCCTTGAGGCCGACGGCCTGTTCGGAGGCGGACGAGGAGATCTGGCGGATGAGGCTGTTGATCTGGATGACCTGGTCGGCAATGTTTTCCAACGCGCTGCCGGCCTTGCCGACGAGATCGACGCCCTCGCGGACCTGCACCTCGGAGGTGTTGATCAGCGTCTTGATCTCCTTGGCGGCGTTGGCCGAGCGCTGGGCGAGCTCGCGTACTTCCTGGGCGACGACCGCAAAGCCCTTGCCGGCTTCGCCCGCGCGCGCCGCTTCCACGCCGGCATTGAGCGCCAGAAGGTTTGTCTGGAAGGCGATGTCGTCGATGACCCCGATGATGTTGGAGATCTCGTGCGAGGAGTGCTCGATACCGCGCATGGCGTCGATCGCCTTCTGCACCACTTCGCCGGACTTGCTGGCGTCGTTGCTGGCCGTTTCCACCGATTTGGCAGCGACGCGGGCATTGTCCGCGCTGGAGTTGACCTGCGAGGTGATCTGGTCGAGGGCGGCCGCCGTCTCTTCCAGGCTTGCCGCCTGCTGTTCGGTGCGGTGCGAGAGATCGGCCGCGCCCTTGGAAATCTCGCCCGTGCCACCGCCGATGTTCCCGACCGAGGCATTGACCGTCTGGATCGTTTCCTCGAGGCTGGCGATCGCCGAGTTGAAATCGTTCTTGAGCTTGCCGTATTCGCCCGGGAAATCACCGGAGAGGCGGAAGGTCAGGTTGCCGGAGGAAAGCTGGGCAAGGCCGTCGCCGAGGCGGGCGACGATGTCGCGCTGGAGGGCGCTCGATTCGGCGCGCTCGGCTTCCGATCGGTTGCGCTCGGTCTCGGTCAGCTGGCGCTGGTTGTCGGCTTCGGCTTCCAGGCGCTTGGTGTCTGCAAGCTGGTGGCGGAACCCTTCCAGAGCCTTGGCGACCGAGCCGGTTTCGTCCGAGCGCTCCTGGCCGGCGATCGGCTGAGTATAGACGCCGCTGCTGAGCGTTGCCACGCCGGAAACGAGGCCGGCAAGCGGCTTCTGTACGAAGACGCGAATGGCGGTGTAAAGGCCGGCAAGCACGGCGCCGAGAACAATCAGGCCACCAAGGATCATCATGCGGGTCTGGTCGTTGATCGGTGCGGCGATTGCCGCGCGCGGCACGTCGACCAGCACGATCCAGGTCGTGTTGATGTCCGGCAGGGCAAAGGGGTAGACGACACGGTCGAAGGCGGCCAGCTCGTCGAAGGAGAGGTTCTCGATACGGCCAGTCTTGCCTGTGGCAAGGGCTTCCTTGACAATCTCGGCACCCTGGCCGTCATAATCCGTCATCAGGAGGTCGGCGTTCGGCGCAACGATCCACTTGCCGGTCTGCGACAGCAGCATGACGCGGCCCTCACCGAAGGGCTTCAGCTGGCTGAGTTTTTCGTTGAGCGTCTTCAGCGAGACATCGACGCCGGTGACGCCGATCAGCTTGCCGCCCGGAGCGACCGGAAAGGCGATGGAGGCCATGGTGAAGCCTTCGCCGGTCGAGCTTTCCTTGTAGGGCTGGCTCATCGCACCCTTGCCGCTGCCGGCAGCCAGCGAATACCACTCGGCCTTGTAGTCGGATTCGAAGGTGGAAAGCGCGATGGAGCCGTCCTTGCGCTTCGTCCAGTAAGGGTTGAACGAGCCGTCCTTGAACGTGCCGGTTTCCAGCTGCTCGGCCGTCTCGCGCGACTTGCCGTCGAAGGCGTTCGGCTCTTCCGCAAACCAGCTGCCGAGCGCGAAACTGTTCTTTTCCGCATTCGCCTTGATGAGGTCGACCACTTCCTTGCGGTCGAAATGCCCGCCGGCCTGGCCCTGCTCGATCACGCCCGCCATGGAGCGCGCGGCGCTGGCCAGCTGGCCGATATCGGTCGCGATGTCGGCGGCGATCGCCTTCGCCTCGGTGTCGGCTTCGGAATAGACGAGATCGGCGACGCGGCTCTGCGTCTGGCTGATGAGTACGGTATTGGAGGCGAGCATCACCAGGGCGATCGTGCCGCCGGTAACCGCGATGAGCTTCGTCGCGAGCGACTTGGCCTGGAACTTGAACATAAAATCCTCACGATGAGAGACGTCCGCGGCGGCACCGCGGAGGAGCACATTCGTTTGCAGGGGGTCTCCATCATGGAGGTCGGGGCGCGCGACCAGCGCCGACGGCAGCCGACCGGAAGGGCCGCGCCTGAGGACTTCAGTAACCTATAAAATATTAATAAATAGCCAAATATCGCCACCACTTCTCGGCGCAACCAGCTGATTTTTCAGGCGCCGCAGCCAATGCGACGCCCGATGTGCCAATTGCGAAATCCGACAGGCGGAGCCGCCGCGTCGACGTCAGATTTCGGCATCGACGGCGGGAGCGAAGGGGATGGAGGGCTGGGCGCCGGGCTTCAGGCAGGCGAGCGATCCGGCGACGGCTGCACGGCGCAGCGCCTCCTTGAAGCCGAGGCCGGCATCGAGCGAGGCGGCAAGATAGCCGCAGAACGTATCGCCCGCCCCCACCGTATCGACAGGCTCGATCTTGAGGCCGGCGGCGCGGAAGATCTCGTTCTTGCGGATCGCGACGACGCCATCGGCGCCAAGCGTGACGATGATCGTCTGGCCGCTGTCGGCATGCAGTGCGCGCATCGTCGTCTCGCGCGCCTCGTCGGAGAGCTCGCCCTTGCCGACGAAGAGGTCGAATTCCGTTTCATTGGCGACGAGGATATCGGCCATCGCGCCGAGGCGGCGGGCATCGGCGCTGAACGGCGCGATGTTGACGACCGAGATGGCGCCCTTCTGCTTGGCGCTGACGAGCGCGGCCTCGATGGCGGCATTGGGAATTTCGAACTGCAGCATCAGATAGTCGCCACGCGTCATGCCGCCGACGGTGCGCTTGGCGTCCTCCTCGCTGACGGTGCCATTGGCGCCCGGTACGACGACGATGACGTTCTCACCCTCGTCGTCCACAAGGATATGGGCCGTCCCGGTCGCCTCGGCGGCGGAGCGTACGCCGTTGAGGTCCACGGCGGCGTCGGCGAGCAGGGCCAGCGCCTGGCTGCCGAGCCGGTCGTCGCCCACGGCGCCGGCCATGCGTACGATCGCGCCGGCGCGACGGGCGGCGAGCGCCTGGTTGGCGCCCTTGCCGCCAGCGGCGGTGGTGAAGCTGCTGCCCATCACCGTCTCACCCGGCTTCGGCAGGCGTTCTGGCGTGGCGATGAGGTCCATGTTGATGGAGCCGAAGACGGTGATCATGAGAGGTGCCCCTTATGGTTTCCGCCGGACACTGCCCGAGGCGGTCAGTCTTCGTCAACCACCCTCAGGCGAAGCTGTCCCGTTCGGGTCTCGACAGCCGCCTCCGCCGGTGGAGAAAGCGGTGCGGTTGCCTCGAAATCCATGTCCCCGATGCGCGCGCCGCGCCGCGTGAGCTTCTCTGTGGAGGTCAGGATGAGGTCGACATCCTTCTGGGCTGCGGTGAAATGACCGGAAAGCTTGCGCACCCGGTCGTCGAGCCGCGTCAAATCGTCCATCAGCCTGGCGACCTCGCCCTGGATGACATGGGCCTGCTCGCGCATGCGCTGATCCTTCAGAAGCGCCTGCAATACCTGCACGGAGAGCATCAGCAGCGATGGCGAGACGATGACGATGCGTGCCCGGTGTGCCCGCTGCACGATAGCCTCGAAATTCTCGTGGATGCTGGCGAAGATCGATTCCGAGGGCACGAAGAGGAAGGCGGTGTCCTGCGTCTCGCCGGCCAGCAGGTACTTTTCGGCGATATCGCGGATATGGGTCTCCATGTCGCGGCGGAATTGTTGCGCGGCGAGCTTGGCGGCCTCGGGAGAACGTCCGTCCGACAGGGCATTCCATGCCTCGAGCGGAAATTTCGCATCGACGACCAGGGGTGGCTGGCCGTTCGGCATGCGGATCGTGCAATCCGGTCTGACGCCGTTGGAAAGCTGCGCCTGGAACTGGTAGGCGCCCGATGGCATGGCATCGGCGATGATCGTCTCCATGCGCGACTGGCCGAAGGCGCCGCGCGTCTGCTTGTTCGACAGGATCGCCTGGAGGCCGACCACGTCTTTCGCCAGGGACTGGATGTTGCTCTGCGCATTGTCGATGACGGCAAGCCGTTCCTGCAGGCGGCGCAGGTTTTCGTGCGTCGAGCGGGTCTGTTCTGAGATCGACTGGCCGAGCCGCTGCGTCAGACCGTCGAGCCGGGCATTGATCGCCTGGTTTGTTTCCGACTGCTTGGAGCCGAAGACCTCGGCCATGGCGGCGACGCGTCCCTGCATTTCCGTCTGCGCTTTCAGGAGTTCGGCAAAGCGCAACTCCGCCATGCCCGCAGCCTCGCGCTGGCGCGCCTGGCTGCGGCGGGCCGAAAGGAGGCCGAAAACGGCGATCAGCGCGGCTGCGAGCAGCATGAGTGCCGGGCCGGGGCCGCCAAGTCGAGTGAGGAAGGAGGCAAGCAACATGTCAAAGGTCGGATCGATCATGCCGCGACCATAACACGGATTGCGGCGGAAACCAGATCATAACGTGAACAGAGATGCGCGCACTGCAGCGCCGGCGGCAGTCGAAGCCGATTGAAAGCGTCAAAAAACCGCGCTAAGGAGGCGCATGACCATCAAGCCGCTGATTATCCTTCCCGATCCGATCCTCCGCCAGGTTTCGAAGCCCATCGAGACCATCGACAGCGAGGTGAAGAAGCTCGCCGACGACATGCTGGAAACCATGTACGATGCGCCGGGCATCGGCCTTGCCGCCATCCAGATCGGTGTGGCGCGCCGCATGCTGGTGCTCGACGTTTCCAAGGAGGGCGAGGACAAGAAGCCGCTCGTCTTCATCAATCCGGAAGTCGTCTCCGCTTCGGATACCCGCTCGGTCTACGAGGAGGGTTGCCTGTCGATCCCGGACTATTATGCAGAGGTCGAGCGTCCTGCCGTCATCACCGTCAAGCACCTCGACCGGGACGGCAAGGAGCAGCTGACGGAGGCCGACGGGCTGCTGGCGACCTGTCTTCAGCACGAGATCGATCACCTCAACGGCGTGCTGTTCATCGACCATATTTCAAAGCTGAAGCGCGAGATGGTGATCCGCAAATTCACCAAGGCGGCGAAGCTGCGTGGCAGCAAGGCGCTCTGAGGCGACAACCGCCCAGGTTTCCGTTTTCCCGCAATGCCGGAGGCAAAACGCTTCGCGCCTTTGCCGGTATTGCTTTCATGGAGGCTGACCGATGGCCCTTCGCATCATCTTCATGGGCACGCCGGATTTCTCCGTGCCGACGCTGGAGGCGTTGGTGAAAGCCGGCCACGAGATCGTCGCCGTCTATTCGCAGCCGCCCCGCCCGGCCGGCCGCCGTGGCCTCGAACTGGTGAAGTCGCCGGTGCACCAGGCGGCGGAAAAGCTTGGGCTTCCGGTCTTCACGCCGCTTAATTTCCGCGAGGAGGCCGATCGCGCGGCCTTTCACGCGCTGAAGGCGGACGTCGCCGTCGTCGTCGCCTATGGTCTCCTGCTGCCGGAGGCGATCCTGACCGGTACCCGGCTCGGCTGTTACAACGGCCATGCCTCGCTGCTGCCCCGCTGGCGCGGCGCGGCGCCCATCCAGCGGGCGATCATGGCGGGTGATGCGGAAACCGGCATGATGGTCATGCAGATGGAAAAGGGGCTTGATACCGGCCCGGTCGCGCTCACCCGCCGGGTGGCGATCGGCGACGGCATGACGGCCGGCGAGCTGCATGACGCCCTGATGCAGACAGGTGGCGCCCTGATGACGGAGGCCATGGCAAAGCTGGAGGCCGGCGACCTGCCGTTGACCCCGCAAGCCGAGACGGGCGTGCTCTACGCCGCCAAGATCGACAAGGCCGAGACCCGCATCGATTTTTCCCGTCCGGCTGGCGATGTGCACAACCATATCCGCGGTCTCTCGCCCTTCCCCGGCGCCTGGTTCGAGCTGCCGGTCGGTGGCAAGCCGGAGCGGGTGAAGGTGCTGGCGAGTGCGCGGGCGAGTGAAACCACGGCGAAGGCTGCCGGCACGGTTCTCGACGACCGGCTCACGGTCGCCTGCGGTGATGGCGAAGCCGTGCGGCTCGTGCGCCTGCAGAAGGCGGGTGGCAAGCCGCTCGACGCAGCGGATTTCCTTCGCGGCACGCCCGTCGCGGCCGGCCAGGTCATCGGCTGATGCCGCGCTACCGCCTCCGCATCGAGTATGACGGCACGCCCTATGTCGGCTGGCAGAGGCAGGACAACGGGCACTCCGTGCAGGGGGCCATCGAGGCGGCCATTCTGTCGCTGACGGGCGAGACCGTCTCGATCCGCGGCGCGGGGCGCACGGATTCCGGCGTGCATGCCATGGGGCAGGTGGCCCATGCGGATCTTTCACGGGTGTGGAGGGACCACACGCTGCGCAACGCGCTCAACGCCCATCTCGGCATGGCCCGCGAGCGGGTCGTGATCCTCGATGCCGCTGAGGTGCCCGATGATTTCGACGCCCGCTTCTCGGCGGTGAAGCGGCACTATCTCTATCGCATCATCTCACGCCCGGCGCCGCTGGCGCTGGAGGCGAACCGGGCCTGGTTTGTGACCAGGACGCTCGACCACGAGATGATGCATGCCGCCGGGCAGATGCTGGTCGGCAGGCATGATTTCACGACCTTCCGGGCTGCCCAATGCCAGGCGAACAGCCCGGTGCGCACCATCGACCGGCTGGACGTGACGCGCAGCGGCGACCTGATCGAGATGCGCGTTTCGGCGCAGAGCTTCCTGCACAACCAGATCCGCTCCTTCGCCGGCACGCTGAAGCTGGCGGGGGAGGGCAAGTGGACGCCGGAGGATGTGCGCAGCGCGCTTGAGGCACGCGACCGCAAGGCCTGCGGCCCCGTTGCGCCGCCGGACGGGCTCTACTTCATGGCTGTCGACTACTAACCGTTTCTGGACGCAGGAATGCCGGTCAGCCCGGCAGCGTGCCGAGAGCCTGTTGCAATTGCTGCCCGGCAATCATCGGCGGCAGCACGTAGATCGCCGTGATGGCGGAGGCGAGCAGCGTCTGCTTGCCGACACACATCCAGACGAGGCGGAATTGCAGCACGACGCTGGCGCCGAAGACCGCATAGAGCAGCAGGCCGGCAAAGGGCGCGCTCCCGGGCAGAACCAGCGTCAGCGCGAAGGGGATCGCCGCCGCATAGGCGAAGGGCACGGCGATCCAGTTGCTCGCCGTCACGACGGTTGCCAGATGCCTGCCGTAGCCGAGCGGGCGCGCAAGCGCCAGAAGCAGCACCAGTGGCAGCAGCCAGCCCGCCACGTCGATCACCAGGAGCTTGACGAAGAAGGGGAGGCCGGCAGGTGTTCCCGCCGGCATGCTGCCGAGAAAATAGAGCCGCCAGGACGCCCAGATGACGGCAAAGGCGGGAAGGCACCAGGCGAAGGCCCAGAAGGAACGGGCAAGCCCGCGCACCGTCAGGTCCAGCCAGCCGAAGCCTTCCTGCTTCTGCCGCACGAGCAGGAAGACGCCGGTGAGATAATACAGGACCTCGTCAAGCCTGGGCATCGCCGAACCAGCGCTGGATGAAGGTCTCGTAGATCACGGTCAGTGTCTCGAGATCGGCGACGGCCACGCGCTCGTCGACCATGTGCATGGTCTGTCCGACGAGGCCGAACTCCACGACCGGGCAATAGTCCTTGATGAAGCGGGCATCGGAGGTGCCCCCCGTCGTCGACAGTTTCGGCGCACGGCCGACCACGGTCTCCACGGCACCCGACAGCGAGGCGATCAGCCGGTCGTTGCGGGTAAGGAAGACGTGGCTCGGGCGTTCGGCCCAGGCGATGTCGTAGCGGAGTGGCGGGCGGCCCGGCCGCAGCCTTTCGTCGCGCGCTGCGGCATCAAGCCGGCGCACGATCTCGGCCATCACGGTCTCGGCCGTCCAGCTGTCGTTGAAGCGGATGTTGAAGCGGGCGATCGCCTGTGCCGGTACGACATTGGTCGCGGGGTTGCCGACGTCGATCGTCGTCACCTCGAGGTTCGACGGCTGGAAGTTCTCCGTGCCGGCGTCGAAGGGCGGGTGCATCAGGGCGTCGGTGAGCGCGATCACGCCGCGCACGGCGTTGTCGGCAAGATGCGGATAGGCGGCATGGCCCTGCACGCCATGCACCGTGATCGTGCCGGAGACGGAGCCACGCCGGCCGATCTTGATCATGTCGCCGAGCTGGTCCGGATTCGTCGGCTCGCCGACGAGGCAGGCATCCCAGCGTTCGCCACGCTCCGCGGCCCATTGCAGCAGCTTGATCGTGCCGTTGACGGCCGGGCCTTCCTCGTCACCGGTGATGAGGAAGGAGAGCGAACCCTTCGGCGGGCCGTTCTTTGCGATCTGGCGCGCGACGGCGGCGACGAAGCAGGCGATGCCGCCCTTCATGTCTACCGCACCGCGGCCGAACATCTCGCCGTCGGCGATCTCGGCGCCGAAGGGCGCATGCGTCCAGGCCGCCGCGTTGCCGACGGGTACGACATCCGTGTGGCCGGCGAACATCAGGTGCGGTTCCTCGGTGCCGATGCGGGCATAGAGGTTCTCGATGTCGGGCATGCCGGGCTCGCGCGCCGTCATGCGCTCCACCGTGAAGCCGAGCGGCTCCAGCATGGCGGCGAGCGCCGACAGCGCTCCGCCTTCGGCAGGGGTGACGGAGGGGCAGCGGATGAGTGTTGCGAGATTGGCGATCGGATCGGCGGGGGTCATGGACATGCGGTCACGGCACGAAAGGGAGGAGTGAGAATCGAGATTTAGCCGATCGCCCGTGCGCTGTCACGCGCGCCAGAAGAGGGCCTGTCAGTCTTTCGGCCGATTGGGCAGGCTGCCATAGTCGTTCGGCCCGTTCGTTCCCGGCCAGACCATGAAGGCGAAGAGCGCGAAGAAGGAGATGGCCGGGATGAACAGGCAGATGATCAGCGGCAGCGGCAGGTTCATGTCGTGCAGCCGCTTGACCGTCAGGAGAACGGAGGAGACCGTGGAGACGAGCGCCATGCCGACGAAGACGAAGGACCAGAGGAGGAAGGAGGGATCCTCCTTCGGCACGATGATGATGCGGGCGAGCGCCGCCGAAAGCAGCATGAGCCAGAACGCCCAGCCGAGCGCGAAGGGCACCCGGCTGACCCGGCCGGACCAGCCGAAGAAGAGCCAGGCGAGGCTCGGCCTCTGCTCTTCCACGACCGCCATGACTTAGTCCCGGAGCAGTTCGTTGATGCCGGTCTTCGAGCGGGTCTGCGCATCGACACTCTTGACGATGACGGCGCAGTAGAGGCTTGGCGCGGGCAGGCCGTTCGGCATGGTCTTGTCTGACGGCATGGAACCGGCGACGACGACGGAATAGGGCGGCACCTCGCCATAGGTCACTTCGCCCGTCGCGCGGTCGACGATCTTGGTCGACTTGCCGATGAAGACGCCCATGCCGAGCACGGAGCCCTCGCGCACGATGCAGCCCTCGACGACTTCCGAACGGGCGCCGATGAAGCAATTGTCCTCGATGATCGTCGGGCCGGCCTGCATCGGCTCCAGAACGCCGCCGATGCCGACGCCGCCCGAGAGGTGCACGTGCTTGCCGATCTGTGCGCAGGAGCCCACCGTCGCCCAGGTATCGACCATCGTGCCCTCGCCGACATAGGCGCCGAGATTGACGAAGGAAGGCATCAGGATGGCGTTCGGCGCGATATAGGCCGAGCGGCGCACCACGCAGTTCGGCACGGCACGGAAGCCGGCCTTCTCGAATTCGTTGACGCTCCAGCCGTCGAACTTGGAGGGCACCTTGTCCCACCAGGACGAATCGCCCGGGCCACCCTTGACGATCTCCATCGGGTTGAGGCGGAAGGAGAGCAGAACGGCCTTCTTGAGCCACTGGTTGACGGTCCAGGTGCCATCCTCGCCGCGCTGGGCAACGCGCACCTTGCCGGCGTCGAGAAGGTTGAGGGACGTCTCCACGGCATCGCGCACTTCACCGCGCGTGCCGGTGTTTATGCCGTCGCGTTCCTCGAAGGCGCGCTCGATGGTGGCGGAAAGGGTGGCGAGGTCGGACAGGCTCATCGGAATTCCTTAAACTTCGAGGCTTATTTTCGATTGTCGGGATGCCGGAAGGTTGATTTCATCGATCTGCAAAATGCTCTAGAGCAAGTGCCGGAAAAGATGAAGCCCCTTTCCGGCAGATACTGTCGCACGGGCGCAATGGTAATCCCGTGGGGCCGGAAAGCAGGCCAGCAAGCAGGAAAGTGACATGGCGAGACTGAAGAAGAAGAATCTGCGTCGCAAGGATGGCGTGTGGGATCCGTTGGCCGACAGCGCGCAGGACAAGCACCGCGCCGCGGTGGTGCCGCAGACGCCGCAGTCGGCCCATCCGGCCTATCGGCTTGCCTATGTGGATGACGATTTCCTCTGCCGCGAGGAGCTACGCCCGGTCCGCCTCCAGCTGGAACTTCTGAAGGTCGAGATGATGCTTGCCGAACGCGGCATCAAGTCGACGGTCGTGATGTTCGGCGGCGCGCGCATTCCCGCGCCCGGCCAGGAGGCCTGGGCAGCGCGCAACGAGACCCAGCGTATCAACCTCGAAGCCGCTTCGGTCTATTACGAGGAGGCGCGCAAGTTCGCGCGCATGTGCTCGGAAAAATCGGCCGAGCTCGACTTCAAGGAGTATGTCGTCGTCACCGGTGGTGGGCCCGGCGTCATGGAGGCGGGCAATCGCGGGGCGGCCGATATCGGCGCGCCGTCGATCGGCCTCAACATCGTGCTGCCGCACGAGCAGGCGCCGAACCCCTATGTCACGCCGGAGCTCAGCTTCAACTTCCACTATTTCGCGATCCGCAAGATGCACTTCCTGCTGCGCGCCAAGGCCGTGACGGTGTTTCCGGGCGGCTTCGGCACGCTGGACGAACTGTTCGAGACGGTGACGCTGATGCAGACGGGCCGCATGGCGCTGGTGCCGCTCATCCTGTTCGGCAAGGCGTTCTGGCACAAGATCATCGATTTTGAAGCGCTCGCGGCCTTTGGCACGATCGCGCCGGGTGATGTGGAGCTGATGCAGTTCGTCGAGACGGCCGACGAGGCCTGGGACATCATCGTGAAGTTTTACGAGAATCTGGAAGCCGAGCAGGCGGTTGCCGCTCAAGGCTGACACGCCGCGAGGCTGCTCCTCTGTCTTTCCCGCCCCGTATCGAGGCGAGGGAGTGGCTTCACCGACAGAAACGCCCCGGCATCGACCGGGGCGTTTTGTATCCGACGGGCTGATTACTTGTGGCGCTTGCCCATCTCGTCGGCGGTGATGAAGCCGTCGCCGTTGCGGTCGCGCTGCTTGAACATCGCCGCTGCGGCGGTTTCCATCTCCGTCTTGGTCAGCGCGCCGTTCTTGTCGGCATCGGCACGTTCGAACATGCGGCCACCCATGCGGTCGAACCGGGCTTCGCTCAGCGCCTTGAGCGCGGCTTCCTTGGCCTCCCCATCGGTCGCCTTCACCGCGCGGTAGGCCTTGCGGGCATCACGAAAGGCTTCGCGCTTGGCATCGACCTCGGCCTTCGTCACCTCGCCGTTCTTGTCGGCGTCGAAACGCTGGAAGGTTTCTGCGGCGCGCTGCAGCAATTCGTCCTGCGAGACCTTGCCGTCGCTGTTGGCATCGAGGCGCTTCAGCATGCGCTCGGCACGCTCTTCGCCGCCCTTGCCGTGGTTGCCCTTGCCCCAGCTTTTACCCTTGTGGGGGCGAGCATCCGCCGTGTCGATCGCACCGTCCTTGTTGCTGTCGCGGCGTTCGAAGATCGTCTCGGCAGAGGCGAGCACTTCGGCTTCGGAGAGCGTGCCGTTCTTGTCGGTGTCGGCGCGGTCGAACATGCGGCCGGCACCGGGCAGCATGAAGGGACCGGCAGCCCGCAGCGCCTCGCGGGCCTTGTCCTTGTCGGCATCGGCCGCATCGCGCACGACCTTGCGGGCCTCGCGGAACGCGTCGTGGCGGGTCTTGATCTCGTCCTTCGTCACTTGGCCGTTGCCGTCGGTATCGAAGGTCTTGAAAGTGGCGGAGATGTTGGCCTTGAACTCGTCGAGCGAGACCTTGCCGTCCTTGTTGGTGTCGAGACGCTCGACCATCGCGGCATGGCGCGGTCCGTGCCGGCCCTCGCCCTTGGCGGCAAATGCGGGGGCGGCGGCGCCCGAAAGAAGAAGGCCGGCGGCGACGGCGCCGAGAAGAAGTTCCTTTTTGGTCATGGTCATTCCTTTCCATCCATCAGCGTCCCTTGGGAAGGCAGGATAGGGGGAATGCCGGCCGGCACCAGTTACAAATTGGTAATTCAAGCTTTTGACGGAAAAGGGTTTTTTCCGTGTCGGTAATATGTCGGGCTCTTGCCTAGAGCAGCGCGTTGAGGAAGGCCGTCAGGTTTGAAGTCGCATAGTCGATATGCTTGTCGCCGTCCGTCCGCTTCTCCCAGGCATCGACGAATTCATGATTCTCGTCGCGCGGGGTCAGCAGAACGGTCTTCATGCCGAGCGTCTTCGGCACGATGAGATTGCGCGGCAGATCCTCGAACATCACGGCCTGTTTCGTGTCGACCCGGTGCAGCGCCATGAACTTGTCGTAGGTCGCGCCCGCCGGCTTCGGGACGTACTCCGCAGCCACGATATCGAAGACGTCGTCGAAATGGTGGAAGATGCCGAGGGCCCTTGCCGCCATCTCGGCATGCTTGACGCTGCCGTTCGTGAAGATGAACTTGCGGCCCGGCAGCGCCTGGATCGCCTCGCCGAGCGGCAGGTCGGGTGACAGCACGTCGTAATTGATCGCATGCGCCTTTTCGAGGAAGTCCGCCGGATCGATGGCGTGATGGATCATCAGGCCCTTCAGCGTCGTGCCATGATCGAAATAATACTGCTTCTGCAGGGTGCGCGCGTCCTCGCGCGACAGGCCGAGGAGGGCCGAGACGTAAGCTGTCATGTTCTTGTCGATCTGGGCGAAGAGATCGACATGATGCGGGTACAGCGTGTTGTCGAGGTCGAAGACCCAGTCACGCACATGGCTGAAATCGGCTTTGTTCGGAAGATCGCTCATGGGCGTCTTATGGCATGGGCCCGCGCCGAGGGAAATGGAATTTTCCATGCCTTTCGGATCCGGTGATGGATTCGGCAAGGCCCGCGTGTTAGCGGCAGGATATGGAAATCTGGGTTCTCATCACAGTCGCGGCGGCCTTCCTCCAGAACGTCCGTTCCGCCATGCAGAAACATCTCAAAGGCAGAATGGGGACGACGGGTGCGACTTTTGTGCGCTTCGGCTTCGGCGTGCCCTTTGCGCTCCTCTACATGGGCATCCTCGCCGTCGTGCTGGCAAGGCCGCTGCCGGTGCCGGGTGCGGCCTTCTTCCTCTGGGCCGTTCTCGGCGGGATCGGCCAGATCGCAGCGACCTTCCTCCTCGTCCACCTCTTCTCGTTCCGCAATTTCGCGGTCGGAACGGCCTATTCGCGCACGGAGCCGGCGCAAGCGGCCGTCTTCGCGCTGGTCTTCCTCGGCGAACGGGCTTCGGCCGGAACACTCGTCGCCATCGCCATCTCCGTTGCCGGCGTGATGATCATCTCGGTGGCCCGCAGCGTGGTGTCGCTGCGCACGCTCGTGACGTCGGTCTTTTCGCGGACGGCTGCGATCGGTCTGTTGTCGGGCACGTTCTTCGGCATCTCCGCCGTCGCCTACCGCTCCGCCTCGCTGGCGCTTGCACCGACACTGCCGGTGCCGGACTACATGATGCAGGCAAGCTATACGCTGGTCTTTGTGATCGTGTTGCAGACCGTGCTGATGCTCGGCTGGATCCTGCTGCGTGAAAGGAACGAATTGCCGCGCATCGCGGCCGCGTGGCGCCCGGCGCTTCTCGTCGGGTTCGTCGGCGCCACCGCCTCGTTCGGCTGGTTCATGGCGATGACATTGCAGCAGGCTGCCGTCGTGAAGGCGCTCGCGCAGGTGGAGATGCTGTTCACCTTCGCCTCCACCGTCTTCATCTTCAAGGAGCGCATCAACCGTCTGGAAATCGCCGGTTGCGCGCTCATCGTCGTTGGGGTGCTGGCGCTGCTCGCCTACGGCTGAAGCAGCGCCGAAGCCGGATCAGGGCACGAGGAGCGTGCCGGCGCCGTGCTCGGTGAAGATTTCGAGCAGCACGGAATGGGCGGTCTTGCCGTTCAGAATGACGACGCCCTGCACGCCGGCCTTGATGGCGTCGATACAGGTTTCTACCTTCGGGATCATGCCGCCGGAAATCGTGCCGTCCTTGATGAGGGCGCGGGCTTCGGCCACGGAAAGTTCCTTGATGAGCTGGCCGTTCTTGTCGAGCACGCCGGGTACGTCCGTCAGGAAGAGCAGGCGCGTCGCGTTCAGTGCGCCGGCGATGGCGCCGGCGAAGGTGTCGGCATTGATGTTGTAGGTATGGCCGTCGCGGCCTGGCGCGACGGGAGCGATGACCGGGATCATCTCGGATTTCGCAAGCAGGTCGATCAGGGTCCGGTCGACCTCCACCACCTCGCCGACGAAGCCGAGATCGAGAATACGCTCGATATTGCTGTCCGGATCGATGACGGTCTTCTTGGCCTTTTCGGCGAAGACCATGTTGCCATCCTTGCCGCAAAGGCCGATCGCCCATTCGCCGGTCTGGTTGATCAGCGCGACGATCTCCTTGTTGATCGAGCCGGCGAGCACCATCTCGACGATCTCGACCGTCTTCTGGTCGGTGACGCGCAGGCCCCCTTCGAATTTCGATTCGATGCCCATCTTGCTCAGCATCGCGCCGATCTGCGGGCCGCCGCCATGCACGACGATCGGGTTGACGCCCGACTGCTTGAGCAGTGCGATGTCGCTGGCGAAAGCCTTGCCCAGTTCCGCATTGCCCATGGCGTGGCCGCCATATTTCACCACGATGGTCTTGTTCTCGTAGCGCTGCATGAAGGGCAGGGCTTGCGCGAGAAGGCGGGCTTGGGTTTCGCTTTCGGATAGGGACATGGCGGCCTCTTGGGAACGGGTGGGCGCCTGTTTAACGCATGTTTCGTGACGATGGAATGATTTGGATACGAGATTGCGTATGGTCGGGGAAAAAGACTAGGGTTGCGGCGCGACAGGCAGGGAGCGGCGCGTGACCGGCAATGACATCTCCTACCTCATCGGCCGCGTTTCACTGAAGGACCGCAAGGCCTTCGCCGTGCTCTACGAGGCGAGTGCCCCGAAACTTTTTGCCATCTGCCTCCGTATCCTGCGCGACAGGAGCGAAGCGGAGGAGGCGTTGCAGGAGGTCTATGTCAAGATCTGGCAGCGTGCCGATCGCTACGTGGCCGGCAATGTGCACCCGATGGCCTGGCTCGCCGCGATCGCACGCAACCACGCCATTGACGTCATTCGTGCGCGAAGACCGGTGGCAACGGACATCGATGAGGCCTATGATATTGCCGACCCGCTCATGACGCCGGAGGAGGCCGTCGTGTTGCAGTCGGAGGGCCGTCGGATCGATACATGCATGGCGGAGCTGGAGCCCGGACGGGCATCGGCCGTCCGGCGTGCCTATATAGAGGGTCTGAGCTATGAAGAGCTTGCCGAAATCCACAATGTGCCACTGAACACGATGAGAACCTGGCTTCGCCGAAGCCTTCTGAAACTGAGAGAGTGCATGAGCCGATGACGGCGCCCGACAAAGACATGAGAGACCCCCGCCGCGACGAGGTGATCGCGGGCGAATACGTGCTCGGGGTGCTTTCCGCCGAAGACCGCCGCAAGGTGGAGGAGCGGCTTGCCGAGGATCGCCAGTTCGCCGCCATGGTGAACCGTTGGGAAGAAAACCTCTCCACCTTCAATGACGATTACGAGGTGCTGCAACCACCGCCCCGCACCTTCTCCGCCATCGAGCAGCGCATCCTTGGCACCTCACCGCCGGACGCCGCCTTTTCCGGCAAGGTCTCCGGCGGCTTCTGGAATTCGCTGGCCCTCTGGCGTTCGCTTGCACTCGCCTCGCTTGCCGTTGCTGCCGGGCTTGCCTTCTCGATGAGCACGCTTCTGGCGCCCCGCCCGCAGAGCGGCGGCCGGCTGGTCGCTGATCTTGCCGGCGAGGGAGCTGCGATCAATCTCGTTGCGCGCTACGACGAGGCGAACGGTGCGTTGCGCGTCACGCCCGTCGCAGCCGGAAAGGAAAAGGAAAAATCGCTGGAGCTTTGGCTCGTTGAGGACGGAAAATCGCCGGTCTCGCTTGGCGTCCTGCCGCAAACCGGCGAAGGTGAGCTGGCTGTGCCGGCGGTCATGCGTAGCCGCATCGTACAGGGTTCGGTCCTTGCCGTCAGCGTCGAGCCCTTTGGCGGATCGATGAGCGGTAGCGTGACTGGTCCGGTCATCGCATCAGGTGCAGCCCGCTTCGATTGATGGAACGAAGAAAACGAAGAGGGCCGCGCGTTTCGCGGCTTTTTCGTTTTCCGGACAATGGTTTGTAAGAAAGTTCGCCTGTCCTGAAACTCTTTTTTCAAGGCGCCCGTTGCTCCCAGTGATCGCCCCTCGGGCATCACAACCGGGAGGACCCGCATGCCGCGGGGCCGGAAAAAAGGACCCTATCCATGACCCGTTTCACGCTTCGCACCGCTGCCCTCGTCACGGTTTTCGCGCTTGGTGCCTTTGCGGCTCGCGCGGAAAACCCGATGGTTGGCGGCGCGCCGATGTACGACAACAAGACCATCGTCGAAAACGCGGTCAATTCGAAGGACCATACGACGCTGGTGGCTGCCGTGAAAGCCGCCGGGCTCGTCGAGACACTGTCGGGTGCCGGCCCCTTCACCGTCTTCGCGCCGACCAACGAGGCCTTCGCGGCGTTGCCGGCCGGTACGGTCGACACGCTGCTGAAGCCGGAAAACAAGGATCAGCTGGTCAAGGTGTTGACCTGCCATGTGGTGGCGGCAAATGCGCTGTCGGAAGCAATCGGCAAGATGATCGCCGATGATGGCGGCAATCACCCCGTGAAGACCGTCGGCGGTTGCATGCTTTCCGCCAAGATGGACGGCGACAAGATCACGTTGACGGATGAGACAGGCGGCACGGCGTCCGTGACCATCGCCGACGTCAAGCAGTCGAACGGCGTCATCCACGTCATCGACAAGGTTCTGCTGCCGAAGGCCTGACCTCGAAAATCCGGGCCCGCGTTCTTTCGGCTCGGATCAGCCTTCGTCAGCCCTGGGCCGCCGGTTCTGCCGGCGGCTCTTTTATCGCGTGATGGCCGTGATGATGGCGCTGCGCAATTCGTCCAGCCCTCGACCCTTTTCCGAGGAGGTGGCCAGCACCTCCGGATAGGCGGCCGGACGCTTGGCGATCTTCTGCAGCGTTTCTTCAACGAGGCGCGGCACGCCGGCATCCTTGATCTTGTCGGTCTTGGTCAGCACGATCTGGTAGGAGACGGCCGCCTTGTCGAGCAGGGCGAACACCTCCTCGTCGTTCTTCTTGATACCGTGGCGGCTGTCGATCAGCACATAGACGCGCTTCAGCGTCGAGCGACCGCGCAGGTAGTCGAAAACGAGCTTGGTCCAGGCGTCGACCTGTTCCTTCGGCGCCTGGGCATAGCCGTAGCCGGGCATATCGACGAGCGCCATCGGCGGCAGGTCGTCCTCCGCGCCGGAAAAGCCATCCGGGACGAAGTAGTTGAGTTCCTGCGTTCGGCCGGGCGTGTTGGATGTGCGTGCCAAGCCCTTGTGGCCGACCAGTGCGTTGATCAGCGAGGACTTGCCGACATTCGAGCGACCGGCGAAAGCGATCTCCGGCGGCCCCTCGGGCGGCAGGAATTTCATCGCCGGCACGCCGCGGATGAAGATCCACGGCCTGCCGAACAGCGGCTTGTCGTCCTGCGACGTCGTCTCGGTCATAAATCGTGCCCTTGTTGTCCGGCCCCCGGCTTCCGGGTTTTGGCTATGAAAGTCAAGCGCGCCGCTGCCGCCAGAGTTCGACGCCGAGATAACACAGGAGTGCCGCCAGCACGATGATGCCGCCGACGATCGTGCGCGCACCGGGCACTTCTCCGTGGATGATCGCCACCCAGAGCGGCGCCAGCACCGTCTCGGCCGTGCCGAGCAGGGCGGCGAGCGCCGAGGGAACCAGGCGGGCGCCGGTGACGAAGAGCGCAAGGCCGAGGCCGAAATTGAGCGCGCCAAAAACGATGAGAACGGCGAGTTCCTGGCCGCTCACGGCAAAGCCGGAAGCCTGGCTTGCCGCCACCGCGCAGGCGACGAGCGTGCCGAAGAAGACGGCGGGCGTCATGCGCACATGGGCAAAGCGCCGGGTGATGATCGTTGCGGTGGCGAAGGCGAAGGCGATCAGCAAGGCGAGCGCATCGCCCATCATGGAAACGCTGCCGCCGAGCGATTCTGAGACCATGATGGCAACGCCGCCGATCACCGCCGCGATGGCGACCCAGGTGTGGACCGCGATCCTCTCGCGAAATAGCAGCCAGGCCATCAGCGCCGCGATCAGCGGCACGCCGGCCTGGATCAGCACGACATTGGCGACGGTTGTATAGGCCAGCGCGAGGATGAAGGACGTGGAGGCGGTGGCAAAGCAGAGGCCGACCGCGATGCCGGCAAGGCCCATGCCCCGGAACAGTTGCACGGTGCCGCGTGGGCCGTCCCGCAGCAGCATGAAACTGAGCAGGAAGAGGGCGGCAAAGAGTGAGCGCCAGAAGACGACAGTCCAGCCGTCCTCAATGGTGAGAAAGCGCGCCAGTGTGCCGCCGAAGCTCCAGACGACGGCCGAGCCGAGCACGAGGGCGGCGCCATAGCCTTGCCCCCTTCTGTCCGGAAGCGTGGGAGTGACCGGAAGCGTGGAGGCAGACATGATGATGCGCTCGCAAGGACAAGTCCGGCAAAAGGGCGGAAAGCGGTTCTGCGTTCGGAACGGTGTCGGGACAAAGGGATCGTCGCGAGCATGACAGGGATCCGCCCGCACCGCTTCCATGCCAGCGACGGGGCGATGTCGCAAGCGGGCCTTGCAGAAAAAACGGCAAAAGAAAACCCCGGCGCGAGGGCCGGGGTTTCCTGGAGTTCCGTTGTTCGGCCGTCAGGACGATCCGGCCTTCTTTCCGAACAATCCCTTGAGATTGTCGAAGAGCTCGATCTTCACGCCCTGGCGCTTCATGATGATCGCCTGCTGGATGATCGAAAGCGTGTTGTTCCAGGCCCAGTAGATGACGAGGCCGGCCGGGAAGGTTGCCAGCATGAAAGTGAAGATCAGCGGCATCCAGGTGAAGATCATCGCCTGGGTCGGGTCGGGCGGCGTCGGGTTCATGCGCATCTGCAGGAACATCGTGATGCCCATGATGATGGGCCAGACGCCGATCATCAGGAAGTGCGGCACGTCGTAGGGCAGAAGGCCGAACAGGTTGAACAGCGACGTCGGATCCGGCGCGGAAAGATCCTGGATCCAGCCGAAGAACGGTGCATGGCGCATTTCGATGGTGACGTAGATCACCTTGTAAAGCGCAAAGAACACCGGGATCTGCAGGAGGATCGGCCAGCAACCCGCGAGCGGATTGATCTTCTCCTCCTTGTAGAGCTGCATCATCGCCTGCTGCAGCGCCATGCGGTCATCGCCGTGCTTGGCCTTCAGTTCCTCCATCTTCGGCTGCATCTTCTTCATGTTCGCCATGGAGGCGTACTGCTTGTTGGCGAGTGGGAAGAACAGGCCCTTGACGACGATCGTCGTGATGAGGATCGCGATGCCGAAATTGCCGAAGTAGCGGAAGAAGAAGTCCATCAGCTGGAACATCGGCTTGGTGAAGAACCAGAACCAGCCCCAGTCGATCATCAGGTCGAATTGCGGAATGGAGTAGGACGTCTCGTACTGGTCGATGATCGGCACTTCCTTGGCGCCGCCGAAGAACAGGTTCTTGACTTCGACGGACTGGCCCGGCGCAATCGAGATGTCGTCCTGGCGATAATCCGCCTGGTAGCGCGGACGGCCGTCCTTGAAATAGGAGAAGCGCGTCTCGTAGGGCGTCGTCTGCGGCGGCACGAGCGCGGTCGCCCAGTACTTGTCCGTGATGCCGAGCCAGCCGCCGGTCGCCTTGCCGGGCGAAACGGTCGTGTCGTCCTCGGTCTCGGTGTACTTCACCTCATGCAGGCCGAGTTCGCCAAGCACGCCGATAAAGCCTTCGTGCAGCACGTAAACGGACGGGTCCGTCGGCTTGAAGAAGCGCGTCGAGCGGCCGTAGGGCGAAAGCGCGATTGCCGCATCCGTCCGGTTCTCGATGCTGTCCGAGATCGTGAACATGTAGTGTTCATCGACCGAGATGGTGCGGGTGAAGGTGACGTTCTTGTCGTTGGTATAGGTGAGCTTGACCGGGGTGGTCTGCGTCAGCTTGCCGGTGCCGTCCTGCGTCCAGACGGTCTGCGGGCCGGGGACCTGGCCGGTCGCCTCGCTGCCGACATAGCCGATCTCGGCAAAGTAGCCGTGTTCGGTCTCGGCGGGGCTGAGCAGCGTGATGATCGGGCTCGTCTTGTCGACGGTCTCGTGGAAATCCTTCAGCTTCAGGTCGTCGAAGCGGGCGCCCGTCAGGCTGATGGAGCCGGAAAGCGAGGGCGTGTCGATCACGACGCGGGCGGATCGGGCCAGTGCCGTCTCGCGCGTCTCGGTCGCGGTGGTGGCTGCCGTGCCGCCGGGCAGCGTGCCGCTTGTGCCGGTCGCGGTCGTCGTGCCGCCGGAGGTGGTGGTCTGCTGGCTCTGGGCGGCCTGCTGCGCCTCGAGCGCGGCGCGGTCCTTCTCCAGCTTGGGGTTCACATAAAGGAACTGCCAGGCAACGAGGATCAGCACGGACAGCGCGATCGCCACGAAGTAATTGCGGTTTTTTTCCATCACTCTTTCCCGGGAGCAGCAGGGCGCTGCTGCTGCTTCTGTTTCTTGACCGTCGCGATCCTGTCGTTCAGACGGGCTTCAAGGGTTTTGAAGGGTGCGCTCAACACGTCCCGTCTGGCGACAACCACATAGTCGTGTCCGGGCTCCATTGCAAACCCGGCCGATAGCCGCACCGCCTCTTTCAGGCGCCGGCGCATGCGATTGCGTTCCACGGCGTTGCCGTGCTTCTTGGTGACGGTGAAGCCGACGCGGGGCGCTTCGTCCGGCATCTGCCGGTCGCGCACTTCGAGAAGGAACAGTGGTCCCTTGCGTTTCTCGCCCTCGCGCACAAAAAGAAACTGCGGACGGCTTTTCAGCCGCCCGACAGCAGATTTCTCAACAGTTTTCGTCATATGCCCGTCGCCTCTGTTCGGGCAGGCACGGCCTTAGGCCGAGAGACGTGCGCGGCCGCGGGCGCGACGTGCGGACAGGACCTTGCGGCCGCCCTTCGTTGCCATGCGGGCGCGGAAACCGTGACGACGCTTGCGAACAAGCTTGGAGGGTTGGTAGGTACGCTTCGACATTTATTTAATACCGCGGTGTGCGGCCCTTCTTGGGTTTGCGTTACGCAAGGAGCGTTGAAGTCCGGCATAGGATTGCCCTCGCGGGAAGCCATGCTTTCCGGACGTGCGCGGCTTATAGGGGCAAAAACGGTCGAAAGTCAATTGCGCAGTCGCTGGTGCGCGCGGCTGTCACAATCGTTAACGGAATAGCACTCAAAAGTTGCATGTAAATTGTGCTTTGTCATGTTTTTGTCACGTTACGTGAGGTAATTCCCCCCGGATTTCCCGGTTTCCTCTCTTGCATCAATGCATTAGCGGTTGTGAATACGCTCAATATTTGGGCGGTTGTATCAAAGTCTAATTAACCTTTAGCGTTTACCGTCCTTCGCGAAGGTGAGGTGGGTCGTGCCCTCTTGCCACCCACCGTTCTTTGGAGTGCGAACGTGAAGATACGCGGCAAGATCTATCTCATTGTGGGCTTGATGGGCCTCATCTCCGTCCTCATCGGCGGCATTGCCGTCCATGTGGTCTCGGAATACAGCAACAAGCTCCATGAATACGAGAATGCCGCAGACCGCGCCTTCCTCGGCGAGCACCTGAACCGGCAGGTCACTGCCGTCGTCATGGAAGCTCGCGGCATCTATGCCTCCAAGGACACCGACGGCGCCAAGAAATTTGCCGAAGGCATCGCCAAGGAACTCGACGGCATCGACAAGACGCTGAACGAATGGCGCCCGATCGTGCCGGAGACGCAGAAGGCCGCCTTTGACGCCGTCGTGGCGCGTGCAGCCGAATTCCGCACCTTCCGCATGGAAACGGCGAGCCTCGGCACAACGGTCTCGATCGTCGCGGCCAACGAACAGGGCAACAACGAGCTCAACCGTGCGAACCGCAAGGCCTTCCAGAAGGAGATCGACGCCGTCGTCCAGACGGACAACGAGAACCTCACCGCCATCAAGGCTGAGATCGCTGCCTTTGAAACTCTCATGCTGACTCTGGTGCTCGGCACTGTCGGCGTCGGCCTTGCTCTCGGTGGCGGTGTTGCCTTCTATATCGCGACCAACGAACTCAGCCGTCCGATCCAGAAGGTGACGGAGACGATGAACCGCCTTGCCGGCGGCGATCTCGACACGGAAGTGCCCTATGCCGGCCGCAAGGACGAGATCGGCGAAATGGCCGCAGCCGTCGCCATCTTCCGCCAGAACGCCATCACCGTGCGCGATCTCAACGCCCAGGAAGAGATCCTGCGCGAGAAGAGCGCCGACCTGCAGTCCTCGATCGCCACCGTCGTGCATGCCGCAGCGGCGGGCGATTTCTCCTCGCGCATCAGCAAGGACTACCAGAACGACGACCTCAACCGCTTTGCCCGCAGCGTCAACGAGCTGGTCGCCGGCGTGGAGGAGGGGATTGCCGAAACCCGCCGCGTCATCGGCGCGCTTGCCGAGGGTGACCTGACGCAGACCATGGACGGTTCCTTCCGCGGCGCCTTTGCCGAGTTGCAGCAGAACGTCAACGCCACGCTGGCCACCCTGCAGCGCACCATGCGCGAGGTGCGTGCCTCGACGGATGCGATCAACGCCAATTCCGGCGAGCTGCGCACGGCTTCCGACGATCTTTCCAAGCGCACCGAGCAGCAGGCCGCCGCGCTCGAGGAAACCTCCGCTGCCCTCGAAGAGATCACTGCTGCCGTCAAGAATTCGACGGAACGGGCGAACGAGGCGACATCGATGGTTGGCGAGGCGACGCAGAGCGCCAAGCAGTCGGGCGATATCGTGCGCAATGCCATCGGCGCGATGAGCCGCATCGAGCAGGCCTCGAACGAGATCAGCCAGATCATTTCCGTCATCGACGAGATCGCCTTCCAGACCAACCTTCTCGCGCTGAATGCCGGCGTCGAAGCTGCGCGTGCCGGCGAGGCGGGCAAGGGCTTCGCCGTCGTCGCGCAGGAAGTGCGCGAGCTTGCCCAACGTGCCGCCAGCGCCGCCAAGGACATCAAGGGCCTCATCACCAAGTCGGGCGACGAAGTGTCCGTTGGCGTCAAGTATGTGCAGGAGACGGGGGCGGCCCTCTCAGATATCGAAAGCCGCGTCGTCACCATCAACGACCGCATCCACGCGATCGCCACCGCCGCCCGCGAGCAGGCGACGGGCCTCCAGGAAATCAGCACCGCCATCAACCAGATGGATCAGGTCACTCAGCACAATGCCGCAATGGTCGAGGAAACCTCGGCTGCGACGCACAAGCTGAAGGGCGAAGCCGACAGCCTGGCCGACCTCGTTGCCCGCTTCCGCACGGGGGATGCCGTGCAGCGTGTGGCGGCCGTGCGCGCCGAGACCCGACCGGTCGAATCGCCCGCCCGCCGCATGATGGGCAATGTCGCCCGCGCCTTCGGTGGCAATCGCGGCGGCGCAGCGGCAGCGGTCGCACAGGAGAACTGGGAGGAGTTCTGATCGGTCATTCCCGGCGCGTTCGGGAGCGCTGCGGCATTTCGTAGCCGGATTCAGCCTTTCAACGCGGCGATCGCAGGATCGCCGCGTTTTTGTCGTTTCCGCGGCAACGTTGGAAAATTTGCCGCAATCTCCTATGATTGGCTGAAATACGTCGTCGACCTTCGGTCACGATGCGTTTGCCGCGCCGCGGCCTGCCTGGGAGTTGAAACATGGTGGACAGAGACGGGACACCGTCCTTGACCGAGAAGCCGGTGCCGGCAGTCGGCTTTCTGTCCGGTCTGTCGGGGCGGCTCCTCCTGGTCACGGCCATCTTCGTCCTGATCGCGGAAGTGCTGATCTTCGTGCCGTCGGTCGCCAACATGCGTCTTCAATGGCTGCGCGACCGCCTGAATACGGCCGCCGCCGCGAGCGTCGTCATCGAGGGCCTGCCGGATCACGAGCTGCCGCGCCCCGTGCAGGAAGAGGCGTTGATGGCGACCGGCACCAAGGCGATCATCCTGAGGCGCCAGGATGCCTCACGCATGGTTGCCGCCGTCGACATGCCGCCGAGCATCGACGCGCAATACGACCTCTCCGACGTCTCGACGCTCGCATCCGTCTATGATGCCTTTGAGACGCTGCTTTTCGGCGGCGAGCGCGTCATCCGCGTTTTCGGTCCGGTTGGGGAAACCAGCACGCGTATCGAACTCCTGCTTGATGAGCGGGCATTGCGCCGCGCCATGCTCGGGCATGCCCGCAATGTCCTGACCCTGTCGATGATCATCTCGCTGGTTACCGCAAGCCCCATCTTCTTCGCGCTCAATCGGCTGCTGATCCGCCCGATCCGCCGCATGACCGCGAACATCCAGGAGTTCGCCGCCGATCCCTCGAACCCGGCGCGTGTGCTGGAACCCTCCGGCGGTCGCGACGAGATCGCCGTTGCGGGCATCCATCTCGCGGCCATGCAGCAGACGCTGCAACGCACGCTGAAGGAGCAGAAGAACCTCGCCGATCTCGGTCTCGCCGTGTCGAAGATCAACCACGACATGCGCAACATCCTCTCCTCGGCCCAGCTGATGTCCGACCGTCTGTCCGATGTCGACGACCCCGTGGTCAAGCGCGTGGCGCCGAAGCTTCTGCGCAGCATCGACCGGGCGGTGGGCTATACCAACGAGGTGCTCTCCTATGGCCGCATGCGCGAGCCGGAACCGCGCCGCCGCTTCGTCGCGCTGCGCCCGCTGGTGCAGGAGGTTTCCGAAGTGCTGGCGCTCGATTCGCGCAGTGACATCGATTTCGTGGCGCAGGTCGAGCCGGGCCTCCAGGTCGACGCCGACAGCGAGCAGCTCTTCCGCGTCATCCACAATCTGTGCCGCAACGCCGTCGAGGCGCTGTCGCAGGACAGCGGCGCAGAGCGGCGCACCGTGCTTGTCACAGGTCTGCGCACCGGAAGCGTCGTGTCCATCGCCATCGACGACAACGGCCCCGGCATGCCCGCAAAGGCCCGAGACAACCTCTTTGCCGCCTTCCGCGGCTCCGTGCGTTCAGGGGGCACGGGTCTTGGCCTTGCGATCGCCCGCGAGCTGGTGCTCGCCCATGGGGGGACGATCGCGCTGGTCGAAAAGCAGACGCCCGGCACGCTGTTCCGCATCGAACTGCCGGATCGTCCCGTCCCCCTCGATGCGTTCCGCCACCGCGCCTCATAATCCGGGGTTTTGCCGGTGCTGTGTGACGGGCCGATGAAAAAAGTACATTTTTTCTGCGAAAGACGCTTGCAATAGGCCGGAGGACCCTTTAGAGACCGCCTCGCAGCCGGGCAATACACCCGCAACTGCCAGCGCACCCGTAGCTCAGCTGGATAGAGCACCAGACTACGAATCTGGGGGTCAGGAGTTCGAATCTCTTCGGGTGCGCCATTCTTTTCCAAAAATCTAGATTAAGATGAAGTCTCCGCGGTTTGCAGGGCCATGTGGCTTGATGCTGTAAACTGGCACGGCGAACGAGGTTTTGTCGCGCCGCAGCCGAACGCCCGACATCACCCATGGCACTATGGTCGCGTTACGGCGGCAGGCCGATTTCGACCAGGTTGCTGCTGATTTTCCCGGCAGCGCGGAGATAAGCGTCGCTTGCATTGTCCTTGCGCAGGGCGATGTTGGTGGCCGTCGTTCCCGGTCGTAGCGCCAGTCCCTTCGCGAGCGCTTCCTTGGCCTCGGAATCCCGGCCAAGACGGTGGTAGGCGACGGCGAGAAGCATGTGAGCCCGCCCCGAGGCGGGTGTGATCGCGATCGAACGCCGCAGCCAGCCGAGCGCCTCCTCATTGCGGTCCTGGACGATGCAGACGAGGCCCGCGCCCAGAAGCCACGTCCAGCGGGAAACATCCGGCGTGTCGAAGCCGTCTGCCTCCAGGAAGGTCGCGAACGCATCCTCGAAACGGCCGAGCTGAAGTTGCGTCAGGCCGAGCTGAAAAAGGGCGGCGCCATCCCAGGGATTGAGCGAGAGGGTCTTGGTGCAGGTGACAAGGCGTTCGGCGAACTGGTTCGTCGCCGTCAGGAACCGGCAATAGGCGCCCATGGCCGATCCGGAAAGCGGCTGCGCCGCCACGGCCTGTTTAAGCAGCTTGCGTGCGTCATTCTCCGCTGCGTTGATCTGCACAGGGCTGTACCAGGTCATCTGGATGCCGCGCAGATGCAGCGTCGCCAGTGCAACCTGCAGGTCGATATTGTCCGGATCGCCGGCGAGATACGTCTCGAGTATCGTGCGCGCCGTTGCAAAGCGCTCCTTCGTCGTCTGGTTGATCGATGCGGCCGCCTGCTGGATCGCGATATCGGCCGTGCTGCTCCCGGGTGTAGGGCTGTCCTCACGCAGCCTTCCCAGCTTCAGGGCCAGCGTATATCCCACGCTGGCGGCAAGCCGGGATTGCACCCGTTGCGCATCGGGTTGCTGTGCATCGACCTTGGCCTCGACAACCGACAGGACCTCGCGGCTCGCCGTATCGATCAAGCGGGTCTGAAGAATCCAGGATTGGGCGCTCTTGCGCAGCTCGCCCTGGACCAGATGGGTCGGGGCGGTCCTGGCTGCTGTTGCCTGTCCCGCCGAGGCAATGAGCTGGAGGCCGTCGATGCGGGAGAGGCCGGCGATCAGCTGCGCCGACACACCGCGCGCGAGGGCTGCCTCGCGCGGCTCGGCCGTCGTATCGACGAACGACATGACCTCGACCACCGGGGCTGATCGATCGGAAAAAAGGCCGGATTTCACGATGGCAAAAGCCCCGAGCAGCAGGGCGGCGGTGGCGCCCCCTGCAATCATGCGTGCCGTGGTCCTGCGTGTCCGGAGAAACCGGGAGGATACGCCGGAGGCCTCGATCGGCAAGGCCTGGATGGCCGGCTTGGCGTCGGTCGCGGTGGAGACATCGACCGCGAACAGATACCCGCGGCCCGATACGAGCTTGACCATTTGCCGCTCGTGATCGCCAAGCGCAGCGCGAATTTCGCGAATGCATTGGAAGAGGCTGTCTTCCCCGACATGAACGCCGGGCCAGACCGTGTCCAGCAGGACCCGCTTGGGAAGAAGCTGGTGGCTGTTGGCTACGAGCAGCCGCAGGAGCTCGAAGGCCTTCGGGCGCAGCCGGATGACAGCGCCGTCTGGACCACGCAACTCGGCGCGGTCCGGATCCAGAGCGAATCCCGAAAAAAACAACACCGGCTCCTCACGATCCCCAGTCGCGGTCCGGCGCAAAATAGAGAAGCGCCGGTGCCGCCGTCAACCGGTGGATGCTTCCGCCTGTCTGCTTGCCTGGGATTTGCATGCGTGGCGCCATCGGCCCCGTTTCAGAAAAAATCAGAAAATTTCAGAACTGCGCCCCCGCGCCGTCAGGACATTCGCACGGCTTGAGACCTATCACACCGTGAAGGCCGGAAGCCGAAGCGCCATGCGGGGGCCCGGGGAGACGTGATGCCAAGCCGTTTGATGAGAGAAAACGATGAGCGGCCGGCTGTCCCGGCGGCAGGCCCACTTCGGTCTGCTCGGGCGGGAAGGCGGTCCACCATGCCGGTCCCCCTGGAGGTATCAGATATTTGCCTGCAGCCAGCAGTGCAGCAAGCGGGTTCCGCAGATAGGCTGATCGCGGAGCGGGCGTTCCCGCTGGCTCTCCGCTTCATGGCGCGGGGGTTCCTTACCGCGCACGAGGCTGCGCCGCGTACGGCCGCGCTCTTCGCCACCCAGCAACGGTGGCTGCTCTGCCATGCGGGCCTGGCGCAGTATTTCCTGGCGGCCCGGTGCGGCGGTGCGGGGCTCACGCGGCGTGGCCTCGGCCTCCTGGCGCGCCAGCACGGCATTGCCAGCCGCAACACCGCCTACGCCTTTTTTCGACGAGGCGCTGAAATACGAAGTTGTTCTCCCGGTGGGCATGGGAGAAGAGGTCGTCCCGTCCGCCCTGACCCTGTCGATCCTGACGCAGTGGTATGGCCTGCATCTTCATGTCTTCGATCTTATCGATGGCCGATGCCGGAGCGCGCGCTTCCTGGCCGAACCCGAGCGGCTGTTGACGCATCTTGCGCCACGCGTCGGCATGACCCTGGTTTCGGACACTGATCTCTACAGGCCCGGCCCGTTCTACACCATCTTCACCTGGGCCGATGCGGGAGGGTTGCTGATGGACCGGTTCATCGCCGGTCTCGAAGAGGGGGCGGTTCCGGAGGCGGGAAACATGCTGACGGACGTGAGCACCATCTCTTCCCTCGCGGAAGCCTTCGGTCTTTCGCGTGCCCATACCAGCCGGCAGGAGATCGCTAGCGTTTCGACCCGCTCTCGCATGGCGGCCGCCTCCCGCCGTAACAGAATGAAGTCGGTTGCCTTGAGGTTGATTGTTCCGTCGAGCAGGATCGAGAAATCAGCATCCCCATCCCCATCCCATCGCCGTCGAGATCGCTGAGGACCCTCGTCTTGCCGCCCTTGATCTCGTAGCGCAGTTCCCCGGCCTTGCCGGTGAAGCCCCCTTTCCGAGGAAGGTGAAGAACGGGTCTTCCCCGTTGCCGTTGTCGAGACCGATCCTGCCGAGGTCGATCTTGTCGCCTCCCTTCTGGCTGAAGTCGGTGATCGTGTCCCGTATCCTGGCATTGGTGCCGGAATCGCTCTTGGCGGTGAACAGGAACACATCCGCCCCTTGCCGCCGGCCAGCACATCGCGGCCCGCGCCGGCAAGGATATCGGCGCCCTGGCCGCCGAACAGCCTGTCCGTCCCCTCTCCACCGCCCATCGTGTCACGGCCCCTGCCGCCGGAGAGGCTGTCGGAACCCTTGCCGTCATAGGCCTGGTCGTTTCCATCGCCGCCACTCAGGCTGTCATTGCCCTCGCCGCCACACATCGTATCATTGCCGTTCATCGATCCGTCGATCCAGGTTTCACCGCCCTTGCGCGTTCCGGTTGCATTGAAGGCCTGCTGGTAAACTTCAGTCCGCCCAGTGGACGTGTTCTCGGACGACCAGGTAGCGACCCAGCCGCCGTCGCTGAGGCCGGTAACAGATGAGGCCCTCTCCAGAAAATCCAACTGCGTGTTTACACGCGTGATCGTGCCTCCGACCATTGCCATGAAAGCGCTCCTTGCCTGTCAATTTTTGAACAAGGTCCCTGCCCGTATCGCGGTCTCGGGTCCCGTCGTCCGGCGGCCGAATGGCCGCTCATCCCGGGTAGGCTGGAGCACGGACCTCCCGTGGTCTCCGTCCATTTTTGATCTGGGTACGATTGATTGTCGCCAGCAAGTCCATGCTCGGTCACCGGCAGGCGACGTGACCGATATGCCACGCCTTGCCGCCGTACGCCCTGCAGGGTGCTTGCCGCTCTTCAAAACCGCGCGCCGCTCGGCTAAGCAGGTGAAAGCGGTGCTGCCTGCACCGGCGAAACCAGAAAGCGGAAGGAAGCGGGGCATGATGAACCGCGAAATGCCGCGCGTATTGCGTCGCGTGATCTTCGCCGGACTGCTTGCCCTTGCGGGCTGCGCCGGCCGGCCGGAAGGTGTGCTCGTGCCGAGCGGCGAAGCGCCGGCGGGTGTCTCGACGGTCGATCTCCTCGTCGCCACCACGCGCGCGCCCTCGCACCAGCCGGGCGTGCTGTTCTCCGGCGAGCGCGGCTCCGAACTCGTGATGCGCGACATCAGGGTTTCCATTCCGCCGGATGACAAGCGCAAGGTCGGCCAGGTGCAATGGCCGGAAAAGCTGCCGGCCAATCCGCAAAAGGATTTTTCGACTGTCAGCGTGACGCCGGTCGACAGTGCCCAGAAGAGCCGTGCCTGGCTTGACGGGCACCTGCCGAAGAGCCGGCGCGTGCTCGTCTTCGTACACGGCTTCAACAATCGCTATGAGGATGCCGTTTATCGCTTCGCGCAGATCGTGCACGATTCGAAGACCGATGCCGCGCCCGTGATCTTCACCTGGCCCTCGCGCGCCAGCATTTTCGATTATTCCTACGACAAGGAAAGCACCAACTACTCACGTGACGCGCTGGAGGAACTGCTGCGCGCTGCGGTCAACTCGCCCGAGGTCGGCGAGATCACCATCATGGCGCATTCCATGGGCACCTGGCTTGCGGTGGAGACGCTGCGCCAGATGGCGATCCGCGACGGCCGCGTTCCGAAAAAGATCCAGCAGGTGATCCTTGCCTCGCCCGATCTTGATGTGGACGTCTTCGGCCAGCAGTTGCGCGCCATCGGCAAGGAGCGTCCGCAATTCACGCTGTTCGTCTCGCAAGATGATCGGGCACTGACGCTCTCGCGGCGCATTTCCGGCAATGTCGACCGGCTCGGCCAGATCGACCCCTCGCAGGAACCCTATCGCAGCATGCTGGAAAAGCAGGGCATCATCGTGCTCGACCTGACGGCGCTGAAATCGGGTGACAGCCTCAACCATGGAAAATTTGCCGAAAGCCCGGAAGTGGTGCGGCTGATCGGCAACCGCTTGATCGCCGGCCAGACCGTCACGGATTCCGAGGTCGGTCTCGGCGACCGGCTCGGTGCGGTGGCGCTCGGCACCGCCCAGACGGTGGGCAGCGTCGCCAGCATCGCCGTCTCCACGCCCATCGCGGTCTTCGATCCGGTGACGCGCAAGAACTACAACGACCAGTGGCTGCGCTTCGGCCAATCCGTGGAAGACACTGCGGTGACGGCGACCGGGCAATGAAAAGGCGGCTCTCGCAGGAGCCGCCCTCGCTTCGCAAATCCCGTGGGGTCAGCGGACCCAGATGACCTCACGGGTATTGCGGTCGACCAGAACCGGACGTTGATCGATATAGATGTAACCGTAGCTCGGGCTCTCAGGCACCTCGACGATCTCAACCGTATCCGGGATGAGCGCACCGGCCTCCACCGGGCCTTCCAGCACGACGGGCTCCAGCGGATGGCGCTCGACATAGGTGATCGCCGCTTCCGGAATGTCGGCGGAGATGCTGGCTGTCGTTTCGACCTCCGGTGCATAGATCACCTGGCGGCTATCGGTTCGCACGATCACCGGGCGATTGTCGATATAGACATAGGCAAGGTCCGGGTGCTCGGGGATCGGCGTCAGCGTGACGGTGTCGTCAAAACGCGTGTCCGACGTCACCTGACCTTCCAGAATGACGGGCGGTGTCGGGTTTTCCAGCACGTAGACACGGGCATCGTCCGGTACGGCGGCTTCCGCGCCGATGGCAACGCCCACGGCACCACCGACAATGGCGCCAACCGGGCCGCCGACGACGGCGCCGGCGGCCGCGCCCGCTGCGCCGCCGGCCGCACCGCCGAGGACTTCCTTGTCGCCGTCATCTGCATGGGCCGCGGTGGCGCCGATGAGCGCCAGTGCGGCGCCGGCCATCAGAAATTTACGCATGTCATTCTCCTTCGAATGTGGTTTTCCCACCCCTTCGGCAGAGACAACGTCACTTTCTGTCTTCGGTTCCGTGCAGGACGCGGCGGCGCATCACGATGTGTAACGCGCGTTAACCTCTCCCTCAGGCAATTTCCGAATCGCGCCGTGCGATTTCGTAGTCCTCGTTGTGTACCTGCAGGCCGTCTTCCGTGACGACGACGATGCCATAGGCCGCGGGCTCGTCGACCGAGAGCGACGCGTTCGGCGCGTCAAAGGGCATCGGCTGCTGGTGCACGGGGCTCTTGAGGATCGAAAAAGGAATGCCGCGGTGCGAGCCACCGATCGTACGGTGCACGTGGCCGGCGAAGATGTGGCGCACATTGCCGTGTTTCAGCACGATTTCGTAGAAGGCGCCCTCGTTGGAAAGCCGGATTGCGTCCATCCCGGTAAAGCCGGTCTTGTGCGGCGGGTGGTGCATGAAGAGGAGGACGGGACGTCCGCCGGCACCGGAAAGCGTATTGTCGAGCCAGGTCAGGCGCGTTTCGCAGAGATAGCCGGCATGGCTGCGCGGATAATCGTAGGGTGGGGCGAAAAGCGTATCGAGCAGCACCACGCGGCAGTCGTCGAAATCGATCACCTGCTGCACAAAGCCATTCTCGTCCGGCTTCACATAGGAGAAGCTTTCGAGAAAGCGCTCGCGATAATCGTGGTTGCCGATGGTGATGGCGGCCGGCGGCACGAGCAGTGACAGGAGATCGCGCAGGCGCTCGTAGGATTGCGTGTCCGCGCGGTGCGTCAAATCGCCGGTAAAGATAACCCGGTCGGCATCGGCATGGTAGCGGTTGACGTGTTCGATGCCGGTGAGCAGGCGCTTGTAGGGATCGAGGCCGATAATGGTCGACCCCTCGGGCACCATATGCAGGTCGGTAAAGACGATGAGCTTGGTCATGAAGAGGTCTCGCAGCAGGGATGATATCCGGCGATTGCCGGATGCCCTTTCGTAGCGTGTGAACCTGTCGCGTGAAAAGCTGTTGGAATGCACGGCAATCTGATATATCAGAGAGTAAAAAAGGGCCGAGCCTGGCCGAGACGGAGCAGACCGACATGAGATGGAAGCGCACGATCCAGTTGCTGGATGTTCATTGCGAAGGCGAAATCGGCAAGGTGGCGATCGGCGGCGTGCCGAAAATCCCCGGCAACACGATCGCCGAGCAGCTGAACCACATCAACACGGTTGACGACAGCCTGCGTCGTTTCCTCTGCCTGGAACCGCGCGCGGCGGCGACCGGCTCGGTAAACCTTCTGGTTCCCGCCAAGCGTCCGGAGGCAGATGCAGGCTTCATCATCCTCCAGGCCGACCAGGCGCATGCCTCCTCGGGCTCCAACTCGATCTGTGTCACCACGGCGCTTCTGGAATCCGGCATTGTCGAGATGAAGGAGCCGGAGACGGTGGTGGTGCTCGATACGGCCGCCGGTCTCGTCAAGGCCACGGCGACCTGCCGCGACGGGCGCTGCGAGAAGGTCAAGCTCACCATGGTGCCGTCCTTCGTGGAGGCGCTGGACGTGGAGATCGACACGCCGCACTGGGGCCGCGTGCGCTTCGACATCTCCTATGGCGGAATTTTCTATGCGCTGGTCGATGTCGACCAGATCGGCACGAAGATCGAGAAGGGCAATGCCCGCGCACTGGTCGATGCCGGCATGGCGCTGAAGGATCTGATCAACAAATCGATGACGGTCGTGCATCCCGAGATCCCCGAGATCAACGGCGTCGCCTATGTCATGTTCCGCGATCGTGATCCGGATGGACTGGTGCGCACCGCGACAACCATGTGGCCCGGCCGCGTCGATCGCTCGCCCTGCGGCACGGGCAATTCCGCCAATCTTGCGGTCCTGCATGCCCGCGGTCTCGCCAAGGTCGGCGATACGTTCCGCTCGCGCTCGATCATCGGCTCCGAATTCGAGGTGGGGCTGGCGGCAGAAACCGTCGTTGCCGGCCGCACGGCGATCATCCCCACCATCACCGGCCGCGGCTGGACCTTCGGCCTGCACCAGATCGCGCTCGATCCGACCGATCCGCTCGCCAACGGTTTTGCCATGACGGACACCTGGGGTCCGCAGGCCGGCGAGATCGTCTGACCTCGCCGTTTACTTCGCGGCGTAGTGTTTTTCGATGGCGCCGAGGGTGATCGGGTCGATCTCGGCATTCTCGGCGCCGGCGATCAGCTTGCGCTCGGCGAGCACCTGCTTGATGGCGAGGCGGGCGTCGGCGCTGAGCTGTTCTGGTGTATCGCGCAGGATGATTTCCAGATCGACGTCGCGCATCTCGAAGGCCGCGACGAGGCTGTTCACCGCCTGCTCGACATTCTTGACGATGCCCTTGCCGCTTTGCTGCATCAGGCCGAATTTCAAGTTGCCGTAGCTGTCGCCAAGGTCGGCGGCCTGCTTGAAATAGCCGGCGGCGGATGCAAGATCCTGCGAAACGCCTTCGCCGGATTCCAGCATCAGGCCGAGATTGATCATGGCGTCGACGACGCCTTTTTCGGCGGCGAGGCGATAGAAGGCTGCAGCGCGTGCGTTGTCTTCGGCAATCAGGCTGCCGTCGTCGAAGAGCACGCCGAGATTGAAGGCGGCGGTCTCGTCGCCATTTGCCGCCGCCTTGTCGAACCAGCGCGCGGCTTCCTCGCCGTTGATGTCGGTGCCGATGCCGTCGCGATAGGCGACGCCGAGATTGTAGGCGCCGAGCATGTCGCCCATTTCGGCGGCCTTCTTGTAATGATTGAACTCGGCAACGGGATCGCCGCGCTTGCCGAGCATCGCGCCGTAATTGACCATCGCCACGGTATGGCCGAGCGCGGCGGCCTCCGCATAGAGCTTCATGGCGTCGAGATCCTGGCCGGCGCGCTCCAGCGCGCGGCCGAGCTGGAAGGCCATGCGAGCGCCGCCGCCGGCATTATAGGCTTCGCGGCAGGCCGACAGCGCCGTGCCGATCCGGATGTCCTCACGGGCAACCGGCGCGAAGGCCGTGTTGCGCGTCATATCGTACTGGCTGCCGGCCGCCGCGTCGCACTGGGCTTCGATCGTGCTGGCCGACGCGCCGCCGGCGACGCCGGACAGAAGGACCGCGAAGAAAAGGGCGCGGCCAGCCGTCTTCATTCCATTGGATCGCATGAACATGATCCGTCTCCCTTCGTTGATGACCGCACCATAGAGGTCTGGCAAACCAAGGCTGTTTCCGCGGGAACAGAAAGCTGGAAGAGAGCGGAGCATAAGAATTGCAGGCGAGGTACATCCACCGCGCCCGCAAAATTCCGGTAGGACACCTTGCGGATTTGCCTTGGAAACTGCGTATAGAGAAGAGGGAGAGCATTTTCGCAGCCGGAAGGCGCAGCGGATGCTCAGGTTCAATTCCATGCCGCCGGGTTCGGCTGCGCGTGAAAGGCACGTCAATGGAAGCGCTCAAGGTTTTTCGTCCGGTCCGTCTCAGCCGCCGGCTCTTCATGGCCGGGGGCGCGCTCGCGCTGACGGGCATCGGTATCCGCGCTACCCAGGCGAACGCCGTGATCGGCAAGGCGGTGGAGATCTCCGGCGAGGTCAACCGCAAGCAGGCAAACCTGCTGGAGGGTCTGAAGGCTGGCGCGAGCCTGATGGATCATGATTTCGTGACGACCGGCAAGAAGAGCTTTGCCGCGCTGGAGCTCGGCGAGGATACCAATCTTCTGCTCGGCAGCGAGACGGAGCTCCTGATCGACACCTTTATCGCCGGGCAGGGCGGCACGATCGAGCTCGGCACGGGGCAGATGATTTTCGACCGGCCGGAGGGCCTCGCCAAGATCGACCTTACCGTGCGCACCGCCTTCGGCATGATCGGCGTGCGCGGCACGAAGTTTTTCGCCGGTCCCAGCCGCGGTCCCTTCGCCGTGTTCGTCGAACACGGGCTCGTCGAGGTCTCCGGCGGCGGCGTCTCCAAGGAGGTCGGCCCCGGCCAAGGCGTCGAGATCGCTGCGCCGGGCGCAGCTCCCGGCGAGGTCACGCAATGGGGCGAGGCCCGCATCCGCGAGGCCTATGCGAGCGCCGGCGTCCGTTGATCGGGTATCGGGGAATGAGAGGGCTGCCGTTCTTCCCTTCTCCCCGAGGGGAGAAGGTGATAAGCGGCAACGGCGTGCCATCCCTTCTGCGCTAATCCAATGTAAACAGCGCCATCGTGCCGAAGCCGCGGATCTCGTGTTCGCCGATGGCGCGTAGCGTGCGGCTGGTTTCCCCGGCCGCGCGCGGGCCGACGCAGATCTGCGTTCCCAGGAACTTGTTGGCGTCCTGAAGTCGCGCGGCAAGGTTCACCGCATCGCCATGGGCGGTATAGTCGAGCTTGCCGCCGGCGCCGACCTCGCCCAGCACAGCCATGCCCGTCTCGACGCCGATGCGCGTACGCCCGAACTCCCGTTCGATAAAGAGGGGGCGGCGGCGCATCTCTTCGGTCAGGGCGCGGATCTCGTCGGCGCAGGCGAGCGCCTTGTCGACGTGGCGGTCAAGATCGTCGGGTGCGTTGAAGAGCGCGTGCACCGCGTCGCCCACCACCTTGTCCACCATGCCGCCATGCTGCGCGACGAGCGCGTTCACCTCGGAAAAATAGATGTCGAGCAGTTTGACGAGGTCGTGCGGGCCGATTTTTTGCGCCAGCGTCGAAAACCCTTCGATATCGGTGAAGAGTGCCGTCACCTGCCGTTCCTCGCCGGCAACGCGGCCGAGGTCGGGATTGTCGATGTAGCGCGCCACGACGGATTGCGGCAGGTATTGCGCAAAGCGCTGCCGTGCCGTTGCTTCGGCGCGGCGCACATGGGCAAATTGCAGAAGGCCGGTGACCAGCGCCGCAGTAGCGACGACAAGCGCAACCCCGATCGCATCGGAGAGCAGCGCCGTGCGGGCATAAAGCAGAACCGAGGCCGTGAAGACGAGGCCGACCAGCGCGACACCGGCAAGAGCGGCGAAGAGCGGGCGGAGCCGTGCCGCCGCGAAGGCTGCCGCCGCACCGGCGAGGAAGGCGACGCCCGCCTCGAACGGCAGGAGCCCGAGATCGCGCGTCGGAATGTGGTCGGTGAGGATGGCGTTCGCCACATCCGCATGGATCTGCACGGACGGCTCGAGCGGCATGGAGGCGCTGGTCCTCAGCCCCCCGAGATTGGGCAGGCTGCTGCCAATCAGGACGACCCTGCCGGCGATCTTGTCTGCCGGCACCGCACCGGCCACGACATCACCGGCGGAAAAGGTGCGCGCGCGGATCGTCTCCGCATCGCTCGCCACAAAACGCAGGCTGCCGTCCTCGTCGAGCCGCAGGATACGGGCATCGTGCCGCAGCCAGACGGGATTGCCGCCGAGAACCGGCGTGCGCGCACCGGCCGCAAGCCGCGCTGCCTCCACGCCGAGTGCCGGATAGGCGGCATTGCCGACGATCGCGTAGGCCTGCACGCGACGCACCACGGCGTCCTCGTCGCCGACGAGGAAGGCCGCTGCCGCCGCTGACGACTTGTCCTGCAGGAAGGCGCAGGAGCTTTCCGTGCCGTCGATGAACCAGAGGTCGGGCACCGCGACAGGCCGTTGCAGCGCAAGCGCCGGCACGGGATGCGGCGCCCCGTCGGGCGTCTCGCCGATGAGGAAGCCGAGGATGGTTGGCGCCTTGGCGATTGCGCTGGCGAGCGCGGCATTTGCCGGTTCTTCCGGGGCGCAATCGGTGCTGAAGATGAAGTCGAAAGCGATGGCGGCGGGTTTGGCGGCGGCGAGGCGGTCGATGAGATCGGCCGTCTCGGTGCGCGTCCAGTCGCGGTTCGGCGCGGACTGAAACGCCTTTCGGTCGATGTCGACGACGACGATCCGGTCGCTCCCCTCAGGGGGTACGCCTTGCGTCAGCGCGTCGAAATAGAATTCACGTTGCCGCTCCAGCGCCGTCTCGCCGAGCGAAAACAGCGCCAGCGCTCCGGCAAGGCTCGCGATGAGGCCGGCGAGAAGGGGGCGGTATCGCTTGGCGATCATGATCGGCCGTTCCCGGCTGCTTAATCGTCATCCGGCTCGGCGATGTTTTGCAGCCGGCCGATATGGCAATGGATGATGCCGTCGTTGCGGCGGATGGCGCCGGCCTCCTGGAGCGCGAGGATCGAACGGTTGATCTTCGGCCGGCTGGCGCCGACGATGCTGGCGATCTCCGTCTGGCTCAGCGAAATCTGGAGATTTGCGCTTTCCGGCAGCTCCTCGCCATGGATGTTGCGCAGCGTCGCCAGGAAGAAGCGTGCGACGCGGGCGTCGAGATCGTAGAGCGCAATGGTCTCGAGCTGCTCCGTCGTCTCGCGCAGCTTGGTGCAGAGATAGTGGATGATCGCCTGCGCTGCCGTCGGGTTGCGCATCAGGATTTCCAGGAAATCCCGCTTGGAAATGACGTAGCCTTCCGTCGCGACGACGGCGGTGGCATCGGCCGAGCGTGGCTGGCCGTCGAGGATCGCCATTTCGCCGAGCACCGAGCCCGGTTCAAGCTGGCGCAGCGACAGTTCCTTGCCCTGCGGGGTGATCAGCGAAAGCTTGATGCGGCCGGTGACGAGCACGATGAGATAGGTGCCTTCATCGCCCCGCTGGAAGATCACCGTGCCGGCCGACCATTTGCGATAGGTGGCGATGCCGGCGATCTCGCCGAGCGTTTCCTTGCTGAACCCTTCGAAAATCGCAAAGGAACGCCAGAACGCGGCGCTTTTGTTGATCTCGTTCATATCCTGATGCCCCCGACCGCGCTGATGCAAAACGAAACGCGCCGCCTTGCCGAAATCTTCGCCCAGCCGCCGGACGCTTGCAACAGAAAAGAACGGAGAGTTCCGGGCAGGTCCTTGGGATTGCTGGGAGAGCGCCTACTGGCAGATACGGACGCGTTTGGTGATGGTCTTGCCATATGGGTTTTCCATGCGGATGCGCTTGGTGATGCAGGTCTGCTGATAGTGCCCGTAGTAGCCCTCACCATAGGACGTGCCGGCATGGCCGGGGGCGGTGAAAACGAAAGAGGCGGCGGCGATGGCGAGGGCGGCAAGATAGGGGCGCATGAAGGCTCCGGAAGGAGAGAGGCAGGATGTGACGCCCCCTTGTCGCATGGCGGGCGCCGCCTCTCTGTTTCGCCGGGAACAGGCACATCGTTCACAAAAAGAGAACGATCTGTAGTCTGATCGCCTGACTAGTTTGACGACCGAAAGCTGATATCTCTTTGCCAACGCAAACGCCAAGCCTCAGGAGCTTACCATGCAACAGAACGTCGTCGTCCTCGTCGGACGTATCCTTCTCGCCCTCATGTTCATCACGGCGGGCTATCCCAAGCTGATCGATCCCTCGGGCACCGCGGGCATGATCGCCGGCGCCGGCCTGCCGGCCGCGACCGCGCTCGCCTATCTCGCCGGCCTCTTCGAGCTTGTCGCCGGCCTCTTCATTCTCGTCGGCTTCCAGACGCGGATCTCTGCCTATCTTCTCGCCGCCTTCAGCGTGTTCACGGCACTCGTGTTCCACAGCGGCGCGATCAACGTTCCGGACTTTCCGGAAGGCGCAAACGGTCTTCTGACCCTCTTCAACGGCCTGATGATGTGGAAGAACATCACGATCGCCGGCGGCTTCCTCGTGCTCGCCGCCTTCGGCCCGGGCGCCTACTCGATCGACGCCCGCTCCGGCGCTGCCAGGACCGTCGCTGCTTAAGCGGAATACACCGATCCTCCAAAAGCCCTCTCCGGTTTCCGGGGAGGGTTTTTTGTTGCCGGGCTACGGGGAAAAATCCCGAACCGCTGGAAAGCGGAGGCTCTTGCTGCTATGCGCACGGGCGAACAGCCATGTGGGGAGATGCCGATGTTTTCCAATTCCTATCCGGACAAGAGCGTGATGGCGGAGCTGATGGCCCGCATGCTGTGGGAGATCAAGGCGGTGCATTTTCGCCCGGAGGAGCCCTACAAGCTCGCTTCCGGCATGGCCTCGCCGGTCTATATGGATTGCCGCAAACTGCTCTCCTATCCGCGCATCCGCTCCGCGATCATGGATTTCGCCGCCGCCACCCTCACGCGCGAGGTCGGCTTCGAGCGGATCGACGTGATTGCCGGCGGTGAGACGGCAGGTATTCCCTTCGCCGCGCTGCTCGCCGATCGCCTCGCTCTGCCGATGGTCTATGTGCGCAAGAAGCCGAAGGGCCATGGCCGCAATGCACAGATCGAAGGCGTGATGCCGGAGGGCGCGCGCGTGCTCGTCATCGAGGACCTGGTGACTGTCGGCGGCTCCATGTTCACCTTCATCGATGCGATCCGTGCCGCCGGCGGCGTGGTCGATCACGGCATGTCGCTGTTCTACTACGGCATCTTCAAGGAAGCCGAAGCGCGCTACGCCAATGGCGGCGTCAAGCTGCACCGCATCGCCACCTGGCAGGATGTACTCGCCGTGGCGCGCGCGGAAAAACTCTTCGACGACGCAACGCTCGCCTCCGTCGCCGCATTTTTCGATGCGCCGCTCGCCTGGTCCGCCGCCCATGGCGGTGTCGCGGAACTGCCGACGTCGTAAAAGCCTCTGGCGCTTTTCGCCGGGATCGTTTAAATCGATTGAAAATCTCCTGGGAGGACCGGTATGATCCTGTGTTGTGGTGAAGCGCTGATCGACATGCTGCCGCGGACGACGACGCTGGGCGAGGACGCCTATGCGCCCTATGCCGGCGGGGCGATCTTCAACACGGCGATCGCGCTCGGCCGTCTCGGCGTGCCGACGGGCTTCTTCACCGGCCTTTCCGACGACATGATGGGCGACATCCTGCGCAAGACGCTGGCGGAAAGCGGCGTGGACTACAGCTATTGCGCAACGCTGTCGCGCCCGACCACGGTCGCCTTCGTCAAGCTCGTGCATGGCCACGCTTCCTATGCCTTCTACGACGAGGGCACTGCCGGTCGCATGATCACCGAGGCCGAGCTACCGGCGCTTGGCGACGATTGCGAGGCCCTGCATTTCGGCGCGATCAGCCTGATCCCGGAACCTTGCGGCTCGACCTACGAGGCACTGCTTGCCCGTGAGCACGAAAAGCGCGTTATCTCGCTCGATCCGAACATCCGCCCCGGCTTCATCAAGGACAAGGACGCCCATATGGGGCGTATCCGCCGCATGGCTGGTATGGCCGACATCGTAAAGTTCTCCGACGAAGATCTTGCCTGGTTCGGGCTTGAGGGGGACGAGGATGCGCTGGCCCGCCATTGGCTGCACCACGGTGCAAAGCTGGTCGTTGTGACGCGTGGCGCGGAAGGCGCGGTCGGCTACACCGCCGACCACAAGGTCGCCGTGCCGAGCGAGCGCGTCACGGTGGTCGATACGGTCGGTGCGGGCGATACGTTCGATGCCGGCGTGCTGGCCTCGCTGAAGATGCAGAACCTCCTCACCAAGGATCAGGTGGCGAAGCTTTCCGAGGAGCAGATCGCCAAGGTGCTGGCGCTCGGCGCCAAGGCGGCGGCCGTCACCGTCTCTCGCGCCGGCGCGAACCCGCCCTGGGCGAAGGAAATCGGGCTCGCCTGAGCCTTCATTCATCTGTCACCGCAGCATGGTCAAAGGGGCCATGCTCGACCATACCGCTCCAGATTCTCTCCCTTTTGCCCGCTCCGATGGACGGGCTCCGACCATCCTCGTCGTTACGGATGCCTGGCGCCCGCAATTGAACGGTGTCGTGCACACGCTCGAAGAGCTGGCCCGCTCGATGGCGGAAGAGGGCGTCGATGTCGTCTTCCTGACCCCGCAGGAATTCACGACGGTGCCGTTGCCGTCCTATCCGGAGATCCGGCTGGCGATCACCTCCAGGCGCCGCGTGCTCGCCGAGATGGAGAAGGTTGCGCCCGACTATATCCACATCGCCACCGAGGGGCCGCTCGGCATGGCGGCGCGTGCCGCCTGCCTCGAACGCCAGCTACCCTTCACCACGGCCTATCACACGCGTTTTCCCGAGTTCATCAGTGCACGCCTGCCCATTCCCGAAAGCGTCAGCTACTGGTGGCTGCGCCGCTTCCACAATGCCGGTGACGGCATGATGGTGGCGACCAAATCGCTCGCCGCGGAAATGGCCGCGCGCGGCTTCGTGCGCATCAAGCGCTGGTCGCGCGGTGTGGATACGAAACTGTTCGATCCGGCCAAGCGCCGCGACCTCGGTCTGCCGCGGCCGATCTTCCTGAATGTCGGGCGGGTTGCGGTGGAGAAGAACCTGCCGGCCTTCCTCGGTCTCGACCTGCCGGGCAGCAAGGTCGTCGTCGGCGACGGGCCGGATCTCGCAACGCTGCGCCAGCGCTATCCGGATGTGCATTTCCTCGGCCGCAAGACCGGCGAGGACCTGGCGTCGGTCTATGCCTCGGCCGACGTCTTCGTCTTCCCGAGCCGCACCGATACGTTCGGCAACGTCATGCTGGAGGCGCTGGCAAGCGGCGTTCCCGTCGCCGCCTTCCCGGTGACGGCGCCGCGCGACGTTCTGGGCGAGGGCGGCGCCCTGTCGGAAAATCTTCGCGAAGCCGCACTCGCCGCCCTCGATGTCCCGAAGGACGCCGCGCGCGGCCGCGCCATGACCTACAGCTGGCGCGCCTGCGGCCGCGAATTTTTCAGCAATCTCATCCGCGTGCCGCGCGATGCATTCGCGGCACGCCGTCTCAGCCTTCGTTAGTTCGCCGCTTTCAGGAGCGCGGCGACGAGGCCAGCCGTCGACGAATCGTGGCCGGCAGCACTTTCCTTGCCCTCCACGACTGGCAGCAGCCCGGTCGCCAGTTCCTTGCCGAGCTCCACGCCCCACTGGTCGAAGGAATTGATGTTGAAGAGCGCGCCTTCGACGAAGACGCGGTGCTCGTAGAGCGCGATCAGGCGGCCGAGCGCGAACGGCGTCAGGCTGTCATGGACCATCGTGATCGACGGCCGGTTGCCATCGAAGACACGGTGCGGCGCGATCCTGTCCGCCTTGGCCTCCTCCATGCCCTTGGAGGTGAGCTGCGCCTTGGCTTCCTCGAGCGTGCGGCCTTTCATCAGCGCTTCGGACTGCGCCAGGCAATTGGCGATGAGGAGCTGGTGCTGGTGGCGCAGGTTCTCTTCATGGCCGTTGGCGGCGATCATGAATTCGGCCGGGATGATCGAGGTGCCCTGATGGATGAGCTGGTAGAAGGCGTGCTGGCCATTGGTGCCGGGTTCGCCCCAGACGACCGGACCGGTCTTGTACTTGACCGGTTCGCTGTCGAGGGTCACGGACTTGCCGTTCGATTCCATGTCGAGCTGCTGGAGATAGGCCGGGAAGCGCGACAGGCGCTGGTCGTAGGGCAGAATGGCGCGCGAGGGATAGTTCAGAACATTGCGGTTGTAGAAGCCGATGAGCCCGAGCAGCATCGGAATGTTCTCGCGGATCGGCGCCTCGCGGAAATGCGTGTCGATGACATGGGCACCGGCGAGGAATTCGGCAAAGTTCTCCTTGCCGATGGCGATCATCAGCGGCAGGCCGATGGCCGACCAGATCGAATAGCGCCCGCCGACCCAGTCCCAGAAGCCAAAGACGCGGTCGGCGCCGATGCCGAAGGCCGAGACCTTGTCGAGCGCCGTGGAGACCGCGCAGAAATGGTGGCCGACAGCGGCGTCGCCGAGCGCATCGGCGATGAATTTGCGGGCCGTCGCGGCATTGGTCATCGTCTCGATCGTCGTGAACGTCTTGGAGGCGACGATGAACAGCGTCGTTTCCGCGTCCAGAAGCTTCAGCGTATCGGCGATATGCGCGCCGTCGATGTTGGAAACGAAGTGCAGCCGCGGGCCGTCGTGGTAGGGCGCCAGCGCCAGCGTCGCCATGACGGGGCCGAGGTCCGAGCCGCCGATGCCGATATTGACGACGTCGGTGATCGTCTTGCCCGTCGCACCCTTCAGCGTGCCGGAACGGATGCCGTCGGCGAAAGCGCCCATGGCGTCGAGCACGGCGTTGATGTCCGGCATGACGTCCGTGCCGTCGACGAGGACGGGTGTGTTCGAACGGTTGCGCAGCGCGGTGTGCAGCACGGCGCGCTCTTCCGTGATGTTAATGATCTCACCGGAGAACATGGCGTCGCGCTTCTTTTCGACGCCGGCATCCTTCGCCAGCGCCTCCAGCGCGTCTAGCACGGCGTCGTTCACCGCGCATTTGGAATAGTCGAAGAGGAAGTCGCCGAGTGTGGTGCTGTAGCGCGAGAAGCGCTGCGGGTCGGCCGCAAAGGCGGCGCGGATGTCTGTGGCGTTGGTGTCGCGGACGATGGATTTCAGCTTTTCGACAAGCGCGTTCATCGGCGTGGTCCTTGGCTTTTGACGATGCCGCTAGCTAGTCGCTTTGTCCTATCCAAATCAAGACCGCAAAGGTCACTCTCCCGAAAAAATTAAATCGGTTTAACTCTCGCTCGTTCAGCCCCGCAAATCCTTGCGCAATATCTTGCCAACATTGGATTTCGGCAGTTCGGTGCGGAACTCGATGAACTTTGGTCGCTTGTAATTGGTGAGGTTCGCCGTGCAATGGGCTTTCACGTCTGCCACCGTCAGTGCTGGGTCCCTCTTCACGACGAAGAGTTTCACCGCTTCGCCAGAGTGCTCGTCCGGCACACCGATCGCTGCGCATTCGAGGATGCCCGGAAGCGACATTGCGACTTCCTCCACCTCGTTGGGGAAGACGTTGAAGCCGGAGACGAGGATCATGTCCTTCTTGCGGTCGACGATCTTGGTGAAGCCTTCCGGCGTCATGAAGCCGATATCGCCGGAACGGAAGAAACCATCCGGCGTCATCACCTTGGCCGTCTCGTCCGGCCGCTGCCAGTAGCCGGCCATGACCTGCGGGCCGCGAATGCAGATTTCACCGACCTCTCCGAGGCCGAGTGTCCTGCCATCGTCGTCGCGGATCTCGATGTCGGTGGAGGGGAGGGGCAGGCCGATCGTTCCCGTGAATTCCGGCTTGTCGAAGCGGTTGGCGGTCGCGACAGGCGAGGTTTCCGAAAGGCCGTAACCCTCGGTGATCGCGCAGCCCGTCATCGCCTGCCAGCGTTCGGCGACCGGCCGTTGCACCGCCATGCCGCCGCCGAGCGTCAGCACCAGTTCGGAAAAGTCGGCCTTCGAAAAATCCGGATTGTTCATCAGCGCGTTGAACAGCGTATTGAGGCCCGGGAAAATGTGCACCCGGATCTTGGCCAGCTCCTTGATGAAGGCCGGGATGTCGCGTGGATTGGCGATCAGCACGTTGTGGCCGCCGAGCGCGATGCCCATCAGCCCGTTCACCGTCAGCGCGAAGATGTGGTAGAGCGGCAGCGCGCAGATGAAGACGAGCTGGTCCGGCCGCTTCTTGGTGCGGAAGGTCGGCTCGATCCACACTTTGATCTGCTCCATGTTGGAGAGCAGGTTGGAGTGGGTCAGCGTCGCCCCCTTGGAGACGCCAGTCGTGCCGCCGGTATATTGCAGGAAGGCGGTATCGTCAGGCGCGATGCTGACCGGTTTGATGCGGCCACGCGCGCCTTCCGCCATCACCTGGGCAAAGGGGATATGTCCCGGCAGCGACCATGCCGGCACCAGCTTCTTCACCCGGCGCACGACGAGGTTGACGATCAGTCCCTTCAGCCCGAGCATGTCGCCCATCGTGGTGACGACGACGTGTTTGACGGCCGTCCGCGCGACGACCTGTGCGACGGTGCTTGCGAAATTCTCCAGCACGAACAGCGCTTTGGCGCCGGCATCCTTGAGCTGGTGCTCGAGCTCGCGTGGCGTATAGAGCGGATTGACGTTCACCACCACGAGGCCGGCGCGCAGAATGCCGAAGATGATGACGGGATTTTGCAGGATGTTGGGCATCATCACCGCGACCCGGTCGCCTTTTTCCAGCCCTCGTGCCTGCAGCCAGACGGCGATCTTCGCCGAGGCCAGTTCGAAGTCCCGGAAGGTCAGTGTCTTGCCCATGCTGGTGAAGGCCGGGCGGTCGGCGTATTGCGCGCAGCAGCTTTCGACAAGCGCGCCGATGGAGGTGTGGCCGAGCGGCGCGATCTGCCCTGCCATGCCCTCCGGATAGGAGGCCAGCCAGAACCGGCCGGAGGGCTCAGTGGAAGGGGCTTCGATCGTGGCGGTCATGCATGCTCCTCCTCGTTGCGCGCGGGGCGTCATCCGTCCCGTCGGCGCGAACGGTCCTCCAACCATTCGTAGGGACAAGATGATGCTTTTGAAAGGCGCCATCAAGAGACATAGCTATATTACATTGACGTAAACGTCAATAAATGCGGGCGCTTCCCGCTGTGCTCGCCACGATTCTGCTGTGCCTGCGGCGTCTCAGCGCGCCTTCGCCGAAAAAACCGCGTATATGTTTAACATTCTTGGGCTACACATTATCTAGGTTGCCCGGCCCCAAGCGTGGGCCTCATGGGAGTAGACGCGTTTGCTGCATCAGGAACATCGCAGAAGTGAGCCTCGGTTTCTCGGCGCGGCGCGCCCGAGCAGCGTCGCGCTCATATCGCCCATCTCGGCGGCGCGCTGGCTCCTCGTGCTCATCGTCTTCGCCGGCATCTATTTCTTCCACGGCTTTGTGGTGCCGGTGCTCGCAGCCCTCGTCATCGCCTTTGCAAGCTGGCCGCTCTATTCACGCCTGCTCGCCCAGGTGAACGGCAACCGCACGCTCGCCGCTTCCATCGCCATCCTCCTGATCCTCGCCTTTATCGTCGGGCCGATCATGTTCGCTGCGACTTACGCTTTCCACGAGGTTCGCGAGTGGATCGGCTGGGCCGTCGAGACGAACAGCACCGGCGCGCCGACGCCGGACTGGATTCGCGCGCTGCCGGTCGTCGGCGGCTGGCTCGACATGCAGTGGACGCGTTTCCTCGATCATCCCGGCGCGATCGGCGAACTGACGCAGATCGTCAGCGGCGCCAATATCGGCAATATCTACCGGGTGGCACTTGCCGCCGGCGGCAAGGCCTTCGGCCTGCTGCTCGCCATGCTCTTCATGCTGATCGCACTCTTCTTCATATATCGCGATGGCCAGTCCTTCGCCGGCCAGGTGGATCGCCTCGGCGAGCGTATCCTGCCGATGCGCTGGGAGCGCATTTCCCGCATCGTGCCGGCGACGATCAGCTCTACCGTGACAGGAATGACGCTGATCGCCATCGGCGAGGGCATCGTGCTCGGCATCGCCTATTGGGTTGCCGGCGTCCCTTCGGCCGTCACGCTCGGCGTCCTCACCGGCATCATGGCGCTCTTTCCCGGCGGCGCACCGCTCTCCTTCACGCTGGTCTCGGTCTATCTCGTCTCCAGCGGCTCGCCCGTCGCAGGCCTTGCGCTCTTCGTCTGGGGGTCGGTCGAACTCTTCATCGTCGACAAGACCTTGCGCCCCCGCCTTGTCGGCGGCCCGATCAAGCTGCCGTTCCTGCCCACCTTCTTCGGCCTCATCGGCGGGGTGAAGACCATGGGCTTCCTCGGCCTTTTCATCGGCCCGGTCCTCATGGCTCTCCTCGTCGCCATCTGGCGCGAGTGGATTCGCGAGGTCGACGCGACGGAGCCGCCCTCCGCGATCATCCTCGACCCCCATGCGGAGGTGCCGCCACGGTCCGACCAGGAGCGAAATGTCGGCTGATGCGGGCAAGCAGCCCTGCACGCCAACGCCGCCAGATTCGTTTTGGGATTAAAAAAGCTGGCCTGAAATGACGGGAAGCTTGCCGCGTATTCGCTTGCAAGTTTCCCCGCCGCAGCCATAGTCTTCCTCCGCGCATATCGCGCAACTTGGGGGACTTCCACATGACATCCATGAAGCGGACAGGGCTTGCGGCCCTGGTCCTTGCGACGGCTCTTGCCGTATCCCACAGCTCGGCACTGGCCTGGGGCTGCATTGCCGTATCCGAAGAGGGGACCTACGGCTACAGCTACGACTACGACAACGAGGGTCCTGCGCGCGAACGAGCCTTGAACGAATGCGCGAACCGCACGACGGAGGAATCCGTCTGCGAAATCACCGAATGCAACGAGAGCGACTGAAGGTCTGCATCGGGGTGCAGTTCTGCAGTTCCGCCTTTCTTCCGCCCGCAAACCCATCGTGCCGATGGGTTTGCGGATGCGGTCAAAGCCCGGGCCGTCGTCTGCCGTGCGGGAATATGCTAGCCTCGCCACATGAACAAACCTTCCAGCGAAACGTTCTTCAATACGCTTCCCGTCTTTGTCGATTTCGCCGGCGTGGCGGATGGCAGGAACTATCGGGCGTTGCCATCCGACTGGGCGCTTGCGACGGCCGATATCGTCGATTCCACCGGTGCCATCGAGGCGGGGCGCTACAAGGCGGTCAACATGGCCGGCGCCAGCGTCATCTCGGCCATTCTCAATGCGGTGGGCAGCAATGACCTCCCCTTCGTCTTCGGCGGAGACGGCGCGGTCGTCGCCGTTCCGCCTTCGGGCGTGGAGAGGGCCCGCAGCGCCCTCTCGGCGGTGCAGAGCTGGGTCGGCGAAGAACTGCAGCTGACGCTGCGTGCTGCGCTCGTTCCCGTTGCCGATATCGCGGCGGCGGGTGTCGAAGCCCGCGTCGCCCGTTTCCAGGTCACGCCCGACCTCTCCTATGCGATGTTTGCCGGTGGCGGATCGAGCTGGGCCGAGGCCCGCATGAGGGAGGGCCTTTATGCCGTTCCCCCGGCCTCGCCTGGCGCCCGTCCGGACCTCGCGGGGCTCTCCTGCCGCTGGAATCCGATCCGCTCCCGGCACGGTTCCATCGTCTCGATCATCGCCGTTCCCGTCGGCTCGGCCAGCGTGCCGGCCTTTCAGGCGATGGTGCTCGACATCGTCGCGCTCGCATCCGGTGAGGAAAGGGAGGGCCATCCCGTGCCGCCGGAGGGCCCGGAGATCGGCCTGTCGGCGGTGGGCCTGTCGGTGGAGACGAAAACCGCGCCGAAGGATCGGCGCATCCGGCACCGGCTTTTCATCCTCGGGCAATATTTTCTCACGGTCGGTCTGTTTCGCCTCGGCCTGACGCTCGGCCGCTTCGACCCGAAAATCTACAAGCAGGACATTGCCCGCAACGCTGATTTCCGCAAGTTCGACGACGGCCTCAAGATGACCATTGACGTTGATCTGGACCGGCTTCGCCAGATCGAAACGCGGCTGGAGCAAGCCGCAGATGCCGGCATCTGCCGGTTCGGCCTGCATCGCCAGGATTCCGCGCTGATGACCTGTTTCGTGCCGACGGCGATGCGGCGCGACCATATGCATTTCATCGACGGCGCGGCCGGCGGTTATGCCATGGCCGCCAGCCGCCTGAAGAAGCAGGGAAGCGGCACGACGCTGACGCAGGCCGAGATGTGAGCGCACGATGCCGGCGCAGCGCCGCCGACTTCGTCTGCAACGCCGGCCGGCCCCGGAAAGGCCAGCAACCCCTTCCTGGAGCCAGCCGGCCCCCGCCGCGATCAAAGGAGGAAATCGGCCTTGGTGAAGTCGATGGCGCTGTCGATACGGATCGAGAAATCCGCCTTTCCATCGCCGTTCACGTCGCCATAGACATAGGTGCCGCCGTCCTTCCTCTCGTAGCGCAGTTCTCCAGCCGTCTTGCTGAACGTATCCGCGCCGATGAAGCTGAAGGCCTGGTTGCCGCCGGCTGTCGTGCTGGCGTCGATGCCCTTCAGGTCGATCCTGTCGCCTTCCTTGCGGCTGAAATCGAAGATCGTGTCACGGCCGGCTGCGGCGACGGTGCTGTCCTTGAGGGGCGTGAAGATGAACATGTCGGCCCCACCGCCGCCGTGGAGCTTGTCGGCCCCAGCCCCGCCGCTCAGCTTGTCCCTGCCCGCGCCGCCGTACAGTGCGTCCCTGCCGCTTCCGCCGGAAAGCGCATCGTTGCCGGCCCCGCCATAGAGGCGGTCGTCCCCGCTGCCGCCATGGGCCTTGTCACCGCCGTCGCCGGCATAGACCGCGTCCTTGCCCGTGCCGCCATAGAGCGCATCGCCCCCATTGCCACCGGCCAGCACGTCGTTGCCGCTGCCGCCGAAAAGCGCATCGTCGCCATCGTTGCCAAGGAGCTTGTCGTCGCCCGCGCCGCCGGAGAGCGTATTGCTTGCGGCATTGCCGGTGATCGTGTTGGCAAGCTCGTTGCCGGTTCCGTCGATCGATGCCGTGCCGGTGAGCTTCAGGTTCTCGACATGGGCGCCGAGCGTGGAATCGACGGAGGCCTTGACGAGATCCATGCCTTCCCCGCTCTTTTCCTCCACATAGTCATCGGCATTGTCGGCGATGTAGATATCGTCGCCGATGCCGCCACGCATATCGTCGGCGCCGGCCTTCCCATCGAGAATATCGTCGCCGCCGTAACCGTAGAGCGCGTCTTTCTGGCTGCCGCCGACAAGCGTGTCATCGTCGGAGGTTCCCTTGATCGTCTTGGCCGGCGGGGTCTCCTTCTCGACAGTGAGGGTGAAGCTGGAAACAGCGGTCTCGCCCTCCATATCCGTTGCCGTCACGCGAATGCCGATCGCGCCGATATTGGTGTAGCCAGGCGTGCCGGAAAACGTGCGGGTCGCCGCATTGAAGACCAGCCAGGACGGCAGCGGGTCGCCGTTTGCGAGCGTCGCGGTGATGGTGATCTTGTCCATGGCATTGGGATCGACAAACGTGTTCGCCGCATAGGTGAATTTGAACGGCCGGGCTTCCGTCGCCGTTTGGGCGGCTATGGTCTGCACTATGGGCGCTTCATTGATCCAGAACGCCCGCTGGTGGATCTCGGCGCTGCTGGTGTTCTGCTGAGAGACCACCCATGTGACGCCCCATCCACCGTCTGCGAGCGCGGTGATGTCGGGGTGGCTCTGGTCGCCGACGGTTTCCGTGTTGACGCGGCTTTCAGCGCCGCGTGTCGTGCCATCGGCATTGTAAGCCTGCTGGTAGATGCCTGAAAGGGAACCGTCCTGCCTATCGGACCTCCAGGTGACAACCCAGCCGCCATCTGACAGCGCGACCGCCTGCTGGCAATCCTGCGTTCTAAAAGTGTAGGTGTTGACCTGTGTTTCCGCGCTGCTTGAAATGATCATAGCGTGTCCCTCTTGGCTCGCCCGGACCTGATGCGTCTGTTCTGGCGGCAGAGGTTACGAGGGCACGCTGAAGGCGTCTCCGTCCATTTTGGTCTGGCGCGGGCGGATCGGCCCTTCACTTGCAGCGGGCTATGGCACGCAGATGCCGGGTGATGCCCCAAGTGGAGGCCGTTTGCGGTGCAAAGCAGATGAACGGTCTTCTGACCGCAGAGCGTCGATTAATGCGTGCCCGTGTTATGACGGAAAGATCGGGGGGAGAAGGAAGTGGTGCCGCTTACGTGACTCGAACACGTGACCCCGTCATTACGAATGACGTGCTCTACCAACTGAGCTAAAGCGGCCTTGCCGGGTCCCGAAGCGTGTCGGGACCGGAATGGGTGCGCTGATAACCGCAATGGGAAGAGATTTCAAGCGGGGAGTTTCAACTTCCGCATTTTTCCCGTGCAATATAGCAAAATCAGGGGGCTGAGGCCGCAAGGATGCGGTTTTTGGCGGTGCGGTACTCGTGTTCCAGCCGCGTGACGAGATCCTCGACGGGGGCGACCGCCTTGACGGCGCTGATTCCCTGGCCGCAGCCCCAGATGTCCTTCCAGGCCTTTGCGCCCGTCGTTGCCTTGTCGAAATCCATCTTGGAGGGGTCGGCTTCGGGCAGATTGTCTGGGTCGAGACCTGCCGCGGTGATCGAAGGTTTCAGGTAGTTGCCGTGGATGCCGGTGAAATAGTTGGAATAGACGATGTCGGCTGCGGCGCTGTCGACGATCATCTGCTTGTAGGCTTCACTGGCGCGGGCCTCGCTCGTCGCGATGAAGGGCGAACCGATATAGGCCATGTCGGCGCCCATCGCTTCGGCCGCGAGGATCGCGCCACCCGTCGCGATCGCGCCGGACAGCAGGAGAGGGCCGTCGAACCATTCGCGGATTTCCTGGATCAGGGCGAAGGGCGAGAGCGTGCCGGCATGGCCGCCGGCGCCGGCGGCAACCGCGATGAGCCCGTCCGCACCTTTTCGGATCGCCGATTGGGCATGGCGGTTGTTGATGACGTCGTGCAGCACGATGCCGCCATAGGAATGGATCGCTGCATTCACCTCCGGCACGGCGCCGAGCGAGGAAATGACGACAGGCACCTTGTATTTGACGCACATGGCAAGGTCATGCTCGAGCCGCGTGTTGGAGCGATGGACGATCTGGTTGACGGCAAAGGGGGCGGCGGGGCGATCGGGGTTCTTCGCGTCGTGCGCGGCAAGGCCTTCCGTGATCTGTGCAAGCCACTCGTCGAGCTGGGATTCCGGGCGGGCATTCAAGGCCGGAAAGGCGCCGATGACACCGGCCTTGCATTGTGCGAGGGTCAGCGCGGGATGTGAGACGATGAAGAGCGGTGCGCCGACGACGGGCAGGCGCAGCTTGTCCTTGAGAATCGCGGGCAGGGCCATGAGGGATGTCCTGTATTTTTGACGTTTACGGAAACGTCAAAACCATAGCAGCGGGATGGTGTTCTGAAAAGGGGCGATGGCTGCCTCCCTGCCGGCGGCGACACACATGTGCGGACGGATGCCGGAATCCCCCGGAAAGAAAAAGGGGGCGGGGTCTGCGGCCGGGACGGCGTAAAGGTCCGGCTCGGCGGAGTGCGCGGCGTCCCGCCATCGCTTTTCCCCGGTGAAGGGCGGGCAGTTTCCGCGGGAAGGCTTGCGCAAATTCCCGGCAAACGTTACGCAAAAGCTAACGAAAGCCGGAAAGTAGGGCTCTTTCCACAGGTGTATCTTCGCCGCGTGTTGGGCGGTTCCCGCAGAAGGGTCGGATGTGAGCGGACTGGAAACGGCAATCAGAAACGCGCTGGCGCGCTCCGAGCGCGCCAATGCCGAGGTTCGGGCGCGCATCTACCAGTCGGCGCGCAATGCGCTTGAGGCGGGCCTGCGCAAGCAGGAGATCAGTGATCCCGAGACGATCACCGCCCAGCGCCACCGGCTGGAAGCGACCATTCACCAGATCGAGGCGGAAGAACGCGCAGGGCTTGCCGCCATTCCCAATCATGACGTTCGCGTGGATCCGGTCGTCGAGACGCGGCCGGAGCCGGTGATGCGCGTCGAACGTGAGATAAGGCCTGAGCCGGTGCTCGATACCGGGCCGCGTGTCGAGACGGAACGGCGCGTGGAGGCCGAACGGCCCGCGACCAGCGATATCGGTGCCATCCGGCCGGAACGTGCGGATGGCTTTGGCAAGGGCGGCAAGGCGGCGAGCGCCGGCGACGTTGCGGCTGCGGCGGAAGCCACGGATTTCAAGCCTGAACGCGCCGCCAAGCCGCGCAAGCGCCGCGGTCGGCTGTTCTCCTTCCTGCTGGTGGTCGCTACACTGATTGCCGCCTTCGGTGCCCTGGCCTGGTGGGTGCAGACGAGCGGTCTGCTCGAGGAGTTGCAGAACGGCGCGGACAATTCCACGCCGCCGGCGACGGTCTCGGGCGAGGATTTTGCGGGGGAGGACCCGATCAAGAAGGCGCTCGACACGCAGAGCCGCTTTACCGCCGACTGGCGCGCGGTCTTCGCGCCGGCCGAGACGGAAAAGCTTTCGGCGGGGCCGGCCGGCCGTTTCGAGGCGGTGAGCACGAGCGAAGGTCCGGCGGTGCGCGTCACGTCCACCAATCCCGAGCGTGACGGCGCGGTCGAGATCGCGGTATCACCGGATGTTCTCGGTGAAATGGGCGGCAAGACATCGACGATCGCCATGACGCTGCAGGCGGTCGGTGACAAGCCGGTCCAGGTGACCGTCGAATGCGACTTCGGCACGATGGGGGGCTGCGGACGTCACCGTTTCACGGTGTCGGAGCGTACCGACGTCCTGTTTCAGGTGGAGTTCGAAGGCTCGCTCTCGCCGAGCGAGCCAGGCCAGCTGCTGCTCAACAGCGACATTACCGGCGGGGATGCGAGCGTGAACCTCTATGCCGTCCGCATCCTGCCGGGCGAATGAGCCGGCTGCTGTCTATTTGACGAAGCCTGGCCCCGCGCCGACGATCTTCTTGTCGATCTCGCCGATCGCCTTCTCGTCCTTGCCCTCGTAATCGAGCGTTGTGAGGATGTGGCGGATGAGGTTGAGGCGAGCCCGGCGCTTGTCGTTGCCGCGCACCACCGTCCAGGGTGCCTGGTCCGTATGGGTTTCCTTCAGCATGCGGTCGCGCTTTTCGGTGTAGTCATCCCACTTGTTGAGCGCGGCGATGTCCATCGGCGAGAGCTTCCAGACCTTGAGCGGATCATGCCGGCGGTCGTGGAAGCGCTTCAGCTGCATTTCTCGGCCGATATTGAGCCAGAACTTGAAGAGCTGGATATCGTCGGAGACGATCATCTTCTCGAAGCGCGGTGTCGCCTTGAGGAATTTTTCGTACTGCTCTGGCGTGCAGAAGCCCATGACCGGCTCGACGCCGGCGCGGTTGTACCAGGAGCGGTCGAACAGCACGAACTCGCCCGCCGTCGGGAAGGTCGCGACATAGCGCTGGAAATACCATTGGCCACGCTCGGTTTCGGTCGGCTTGGTCAGCGCGACGATGCGGGCCGAACGCGGGTTCATGTTGGACATGGTGGCATGGATCGCGCCGCCCTTGCCCGCCGCGTCGCGTCCCTCGAAGACCGCCATGATGCGTTTGCCGGTCTTCTGCTGCCAGAACTGTACCTTGACCAGCTCGATCTGGAGCTGTTCGAGTGTTTCCTCGTATTCGTCGTCGTCGAGCTTCTTTTCGTAAGGGTAGTCGTCGGAGCCGAAGGCCTTATTGTCGATCCAGTCGGGAAGGTTCGGGTCGTCGATATCGAAGATCCGCTTCTTGCCGTCGATATCCAGTTCCACGGCCCGGCTTTCGGCATTTTCCGCCATCGTCCACTCCTTCAAATCGAGGTGCGGCGCATGCCGCGTCGCAGAAGGTGGTCACAACCGGATTGCGAATTCAAGCGCACCGTGAAAAACATGTCATGAAGCCGCGCTATCCATGGAGAATCGATGGAGGCCGCGGAGGATAGGATGCTTGCGAGGGAATGGGTGGCGGTGACGGATCAGCGGACGGGTCTCGGCTGGCTGGCGGCGCAACTGTGGGGCGAACGGGTGCTGATCGCCTCGGCCGTCTTCGTCGGCTTCATGATGTGGCTTGCGGGCCTGCATCTCGGCTGGGTGTCCTTCGCCGTCCTCCTGCTCGTCATCGCTGGCCTGCTGCGCACGGAGCGGCGCATGGTGGAGACCGGTGGCCGGACCATGGCGGCCTCCACGGTACCGGTGCCGGAGGTTCAGGTCGTCGTACCGCCCGCGGACGATCTTTCCGCCATCGCAGCGGTCCTTGGCGCGCTCGATGCGCCCGCCCTGCTGCTTTCGGGTCGGGAGACAGTCAAGCTGCAGAACCGCGCGGCTGAGGCGATCTTCGGCGCCATTCCGCTGGGTAGCGACCTCGCCGGCCGCATCCGCGCCCCCGGTATTCTCGACATGGTGCGTGACGCGATCGCCAGCGGCCAGCCACGCGAGACCGAGCACGCCGAGCGCCTGCCGTCGGAGACCGTCTATGTCGTGCGCATTGCGCCGCTTGCCGAACGGATGAGCGAACCCCTCTGGCTGCTGACCTTTCGGGATGTCTCGCAGGCGCGTCGCATCGATCGCATGCGTTCCGATTTCGTCGCCAATGCCAGCCACGAGTTGCGCACGCCGCTCGCCTCGCTGCGCGGCTTCATCGAGACCCTGCAGGGGCCGGCCAAGAACGACGTGAAGGCGCATGAACGCTTCCTCGGCATCATGCACGAACAGGCGACGCGCATGAGCCGCCTTGTCGACGATCTGCTGTCGCTCTCCCGCCTTGAGCTGCGCTCGAACCTGACGCCGGACCAGACCGTCGATCTCGTGCCGCTGCTCGGCCATGTGCGCGACAGCCTGCAGCCGCTCGCCTCCGACCTCGGCGTGGAGGTCGTGCTGGACCTGCCCAAACATCCCGTCACTGTGCCGGGTGAGCGCGACGAGCTGGTCGAGGTTTTTGAAAACCTCATCGAGAATGCCTGCAAGTACGGCCAGGAAGGCAAGCGGGTCGACGTGGTTCTGTCCGGTGGCGGCGTTGTCCCGGTCGAGCTCTCCGTCACCGACTACGGCCCCGGCATACCCCCGGAACACGTGCCGCGCATCACCGAACGTTTCTACCGGGTTAACGTGGAAGCGAGCCGGTCCAAGAAGGGCACAGGCCTCGGTCTGGCCATCGTCAAGCACATCCTCACCCGCCACCGGGCACGTCTCGTGGTGAAGTCCGAGGTGGGCAAGGGCACGGTCTTTACCGTCAAGTTCTGACACAAAGGGCGACGCTTTCGTCGTGTCGATAAAAATAGACAAGCAATTTCAATTGCTTGATGTGTCACAAATGTTTCGTCAAACTGACATAAAAGAGAGGGCGAACGGGGGCTAGAGAAGAGCCGCCGGTCAACGGCAGAGAGCGCAGAACAGCGCACCACACATGTCCTCTTCGGGAGAACCCAGATGAAATCTCTTAAGCTCACTGTTGCGGCGCTCGTTGCCTCCGCCGCATTCGCAGGCGTTGCCGTTGCGCGCGACCAGGTCCAGATCGCCGGCTCCTCCACCGTTCTTCCCTATGCCAAGATTGTCGCCGAGACGTTCGGCGAGACCTTCCCCGACTTCAAGACCCCGATCGTCGAATCCGGCGGCTCCTCGGGCGGTCTGAAGGAATTCTGCAAGGGCGTCGGCCCGAACACCATCGACATCGCCAACTCCTCGCGCCCGATCAAGGACAGCGAAGTTGAGGCCTGCAAGGCGGCCGGCGTGACCGAGATCCAGGAAGTCAAGATCGGCTATGACGGCATCGTCTTCGCCACCGACAGCGGCAATGCCGACCTGAAGCTCGAGCCGAAGGATCTCTACCAGGCGCTCGCCGCCGAAGTCGTCGTCGACGGCAAGCTTGTTGCCAACCCCTACAAGAAGTGGTCGGAAGTCAACAAGGACCTGCCGGACGCCGAAATCGCCGCCTACATCCCGGGCGAAAAGCACGGCACCCGCGAAGTCTTCGAAGAGAAGATCCTCGCCAAGGGCTGCAAGGACTCGGGCGCCCAGGACGTCATCAAGGCTGCCGTTGCCGATGAAAAGGAACAGCATTCCAAGTGCGTCGCCGTTCGCAAGGACGGTCTGGCTGTCGACATCGACGGCGACTACACGGAAACGCTCGCCCGTATCGCCGCCAACAAGTCCGGTATCGGCGTGTTCGGTCTGTCCTTCTACGAAAACAACGCCGACAAGCTGAAGGTTGCCACCGTCAGCGGCATCGTTCCGTCGACCGAGACGATCGCTTCCGGCGAATACCCGGTTTCCCGTCCGCTGTTCTTCTACGTCAAGAAGGCGCATCTCGGCGTCATCCCGGGCCTGAAGGAATATGTCGAGTTCTTCACGAGCGACGACATGATCGGCCCGGACTCCCCGCTGGCTGAATACGGCCTCGTCGCCGCTCCGGATGCCGAGCGCGAAGAGATCCGCAAGGCCTTCGTCGACGGCAAGATCATGTAACTGGCTTCGGCCGGCGCGGTTTCTCTCAGGAGAGGCCGCGCCGGCCGCTCTCTTTCGGGCGGTTTTGCCCGCGTCTGTCGAAAGGTCGGGGCGGGTGGTCTCGCCGGGAGAATTTCCTCAATGAGTATTTCCCTTCTTCTGCTCGTCGTCGCCGTGATCGGCGTGGTGGGCTATCTTATTGGCAGCTGGCGCGCCAACGCGCTTGCCGGCGGCAAACTTTCCAATCTTCATTCCCGGCCGGGTTACTACGGCTCCTTCGTCGCCATCTGGTCCATGCTTCCGGCCATCGCCCTCCTGCTGGTCTGGATCATCGCGAGCCCGATCTATATCGGCTCGACGGTTCGCGCCGGCTTTCCCGATGAGGTGAAGGCCGAGCCGCAGGCGACGCAGAACCTCAACTACAACATGATCGGCGCCATCGCCCGCGGCTTCAAGTTGCTCTCCGCCGAGGAGCGCGATGCGCTGTTCAAGGACGGTGCCGCCGCCCGCCAGGTGCTCGGCAGCAAGGGCGTGCCGCTCGCCGCGGATCCTGCGCCCTACATGCTGACGGCTGCCGACGATCTCAACCGCATGACGACGGCAAGCAGCACCTTCCTGTCGATCCTGGTCGTGGTTGCCGCACTTGCCGGCGGCGCTTTCGCCTACCGCGCGATCGCGCCGAAGTTCCGCGCCCGCAACCGCGTCGAAGGCGTCATGCTGGTCGGCCTCATCGTTGCTTCGTCGATCGCGATCCTGACGACAGTCGGCATCGTTGCCTCGATGGCGACGGAGGCGATCAGCTTCTTCAACATGGTTCCGGCCTGGGAATTCTTCTTCGGTACGACCTGGGATCCGCGTTTCGCTGCTGCCGGTGCCACGGATTCCTCCGGTCAGTTTGGCCTGATCCCGCTGCTTGCCGGCACGCTTTACATCGGCTTCGTCGCCATGCTCGTCGCCGTGCCGGTCGGTCTCTTCGCCGCCATCTACATGTCGGAATACGCCTCGCGCACGGTCCGCTCGATCGCCAAGCCGCTGCTCGAAGTGCTCGCCGGCATCCCGACCATCGTGTACGGCTTCTTTGCCCTCATCACGGTCGGCCCGTTCCTGCGCGACATCTCCGCCCAGCTGAACGGCCTCGTCACCGGCAACTATGCCAACTTCATCCAGGCGCAGAGCGTGCTGACCGCCGGCATCGTCATGGGCATCATGCTGATCCCCTATGTCTCCTCGCTGTCGGACGATATCATCACCGCCGTTCCGCGCGCCCTGCGTGATGGTTCGCTCGGCCTCGGCGCGACGCGGTCGGAGACCATCAAGCGCGTCATCCTGCCGGCCGCCCTGCCGGGCATCGTCGGCGCGCTGCTGATGACCGCCTCGCGTGCCGTCGGCGAAACCATGATCGTGGTGCTTGCCGCCGGTGTTGCCGCCCGCATGCAGCTCAACCCCTTCGAACCGATGACGACGGTGACGGTCAAGATCGTCAACCAGCTGACGGGCGACCTCGAATTCACCTCGCCTCAGACGCTGGTGGCCTTCGCGCTCGGCATTACGCTCTTCGTCATCACGCTCTGCCTTAACATCTACGCCCTCTACATCGTGCGCAAATACCGGGAGCAGTACGAATGAGCCAGGTCTCCACGAGCCCTTCGATGGCCGCCCTCGGCGTTGCCGCCAAACCCGAACGCCGCGATATCGGCCTTGGTCGCCGCTATGCCGCCGAACGCCGCTTCCGCCTCTACGGCATGGCTGCGATTGCCTTCGGTCTGCTCTTCCTGTTCCTCCTGCTGTTTTCGGTCGTCTCCAAGGGCTACACCGCGTTTCAGCAGACGATGATCACCATTCCGGTCGAGTTCTCCGAACAGGTCATCGACAAGAACAACGAGCGTGCCACCAACCCGCAGAAGCTGGTTACGGCGAACTACCCGATCGTTGCCCGCAATGCGCTCGCCAAGGTGCTGGGCGTCGACGAAAAGGACCGGGCCGGCCTGAAGGCGGTCAACGGCATGATTTCGGACAGCGTCCGCGTGCAGTTGCGCGATCTCGTCACCGCCGATCCCGCGATCATCGGCACGACGAAGACCGTGACGTTCCTTGCCCATGGTGACCTCGACTCCGCCTTCAAGGGCCAGATCGACCTCGCCGTGCCGGAAACGAACCGCAAGGTCTCCGACAAGCAGGTCGGCTGGATGAACACGCTCGCCGAAAGCGGCGCGCTCGCCAAACATTTCAACACCGGCCTCTTCACCAATGGCGCATCGAGCCGTCCGGAGGCTGCCGGCGTTGGTGTCGCAGCGATCGGCTCGCTCTACATGATGCTGATCGTGCTCGTGCTCTCCCTGCCGATCGGTGTCGCTGCCTCGATCTATCTGGAGGAGTTCGCTCCGAAGAACCGGTTCACGGACCTTATCGAGGTGAACATCAACAATCTCGCCGCCGTGCCGTCCATCGTCTACGGTCTTCTCGGCCTTGCTGTCTTCGTCAACTTCGCGGGCTTCCCGCGCTCGGCGGCCCTCGTCGGCGGCCTGGTGCTGACCCTCATGACGCTGCCGACGATCATCATCGCGACCCGTGCCGCGCTGAAAGCCGTGCCGCCATCGATCCGCTCGGCTGCGCTTGGCCTCGGTGCCTCGAAGATGCAGACCGTGTTCCACCATGTCCTGCCGCTCGCGATGCCCGGCATCCTGACAGGCACGATCATCGGTCTTGCTCACGCACTCGGTGAAACTGCCCCTCTGCTTCTCATCGGCATGGTCGCCTTCGTCGCCGATGTTCCGGCAACGCCGATGGACCCTGCGACGGCGCTTCCGGTGCAGATCTACATGTGGGCCAACGAGGCGGAACGCGCCTTCGTCGAGCGCACCTCCGGAGCCATCATCGTGCTCCTCATCTTCCTCATCCTCATGAATGTTGGCGCCATCCTGTTGCGCCGCCGTTTCGAACGGCGCTGGTAGAAGGACCGGTCATATGAACATGATGTCAGAAGCAGCAGTCGAGAAAGCGCTGGACAAGAAAATGAACGACATTTCCTACAAGATGATCGGCAAGGACGTCTCGGTCTATTACGGCGAGAAGCGCGCCCTCTACGATGTGAACCTCAATGTTCGCGAAAACACGGTGACCGCCCTTATCGGCCCGTCGGGCTGCGGCAAGTCGACCTTCCTGCGCACGCTGAACCGCATGAACGACACGATCGACGGTTGCCGCGTCACCGGCCGCATCACGCTCGATACGGACGATATCTACGATCCGAACATCGACGTCGTGGAGCTGCGTGCCCGCGTCGGCATGGTCTTCCAGAAGCCGAACCCGTTCCCGAAGTCGATCTACGAGAATGTCGCTTATGGCCCGCGTATCCACGGTCTTGCCAAGGGGAAGGCCGATATGGACGCCATCGTCGAGCAGAGCCTTCAGAAGGCCGGCCTGTGGAACGAGGTGAAGGATCGTCTGCATGAAGGCGGCACGGGCCTTTCCGGCGGCCAGCAGCAGCGCCTGTGCATCGCCCGCGCCGTCGCCGTCAGCCCGGAAGTCATCCTCATGGACGAGCCCTGCTCGGCGCTCGACCCGATCGCGACCGCCAAGGTCGAGGAACTGATCCATGAACTGCGCGCGAACTTCACCATCGTCATCGTGACGCACTCGATGCAGCAGGCGGCCCGCGTCTCGCAGCGCACCGCCATGTTCCACCTCGGCAACCTCGTCGAGGAGAACGACACCGACAAGATGTTCACCAACCCGGATGACCAGCGCACGCAGGACTACATCATGGGCCGCTTCGGCTGACGCCTTCGTCGCCGAGCATCCCTGGAACCCGAGCGCATTAAGGACTGAGCCATGTCATCGAGCCACATCGTCTCCATCTACGACGAAGAACTGAAATACCTCTCCCGCCGCATCTCCGAAATGGGCGGCACCGCCGAGCAGATGGTCGCCGATTCCGTCCGCGCCCTCGTCACGACCGACGCGGCGCTGGCCCAGAAGGTGATCTCCGAGGACGTCATCCTCGATACGGCAGAGCGCCAGATCAACGACAAGGCGATCGTCACCATCGCCAAGCGCCAGCCGATGGCGGCGGACCTGCGCGAAATCATGGGCGCGATCCGTATCGCGGCCGAACTGGAGCGCGTCGGCGATCTCGGAAAGAACACCGCCAAGCGCGTCATCGCCGTCCAAAGTTCGGGCATGCCCCGCAAGCTCGCCCGCGGCCTGGAGCATCTCGCCGAGCTCGCGCTGATGCAGCTCAAGGAAGTGCTCGACGTCTATGCCACCCGCTCGATCGAGAAGGCCAAGGCGATCCGCGAGCGCGACGACGAGATCGATGCGATCTATACCTCGCTGTTCCGCGAACTCCTGACCTACATGATGGAAGACCCGCGCAACATCACGCCCTGCACGCATCTCCTGTTCTGCGCCAAGAATATCGAGCGCATCGGCGACCACGCGACCAACATCGCCGAAACCATCTACTACATGGCAACAGGCTCGCAGCCGGAGGGTGAGCGTCCGAAGGACGATACCTCGACCTCCGTCGTCGCGGCCGATGTCGCCGACGCGTCCGAGTAAAGAGCAAGGTTCAACTCCATGGTGCCCAGAATTGCCGTCGTGGAAGACGAGGAGGCCCTGAGCGTTCTCCTCCGTTACAATCTGGAAGCGGAAGGTTTCGAGGTCGATACGATCCTGAACGGTGACGAGGCCGAGATGCGCTTGCAGGAGCGCATGCCGGATCTCCTCATCCTCGATTGGATGCTTCCGGGCGTTTCCGGCATCGAGTTGTGCCGACGCCTGCGCCAGCGCCCGGAAACCGAACGCCTGCCGATCATCATGCTGACGGCGCGCGGCGAGGAGAGCGAGCGCGTGCGCGGGCTTGCCACCGGTGCGGACGACTATGTCGTCAAGCCCTTCTCGACGCCGGAACTGGTTGCCCGCGTGCGGGCGATGCTGCGCCGTGCCAAGCCCGAGGTTGTCTCGACGGTGCTGCGCTGCGGCGACATCGAGCTCGACCGCGAGACGCACCGCGTCCATCGTCGCACCCGCGAGGTTCGCCTTGGCCCGACGGAGTTCCGCCTTCTGGAGTTCCTGATGACCTCGCCCGGCCGCGTCTTCTCGCGCTCGCAACTTCTCGACGGGGTCTGGGGCCATGACATTTATGTCGACGAGCGCACCGTCGACGTGCATGTCGGGCGTCTGCGGAAGGCGCTCAACTTCGCCAACATGCAGGACGTCATCCGTACGGTCCGCGGCGCCGGCTATTCGCTGGAAACCTGAGCGAACGGAATTCCTCCCAAGGACGGAAATGGGCCCTCAGGGGCCTGTTTGCGTTTTGGGGGAATAGTAGAGGCAGCGCCATCTCAAACGAAAACGGACCCTTTCGGGCCCGCATCGCATTTTCTGCCGTGGTAGATGTTATCGCATCCGGCGGCGCTCGGCCGAGGGCTGGTAGGCGAGGCGCTGGTGGTAGGTGCAGTAGGGCGAATTGTCGGGGGACTCGTTGCCGCAGAAGTGGAAGTCGTCGTTGAGCGGGTCTCCGATCGGCCACTTGCAGGTGCGCTCGGTGAGCTGGGTCAGCTCGAGACGACGCGACATCGGTACGACCACGTTGTTGCGGTTGGCCGGAACCGGAAGGGTCTCTGCCTGCATTTCGAAATCGGCGTCGATCTCTTCCTTGACAATGGCGTTGCCGGCCGGACGGGCGACCGGGCGGGCGGCGACGGGACGGGCAGCGAAGTTCGACGGACGCGGCGTCGCCGGAGCCGGACGCTTGGCGCGTGTCGCGGTCTGGGTGCCGCCGGCCTTGGCGCGACCGGGCAGATTCAGCCGGTGCACCTTGCCGATGACGGCATTGCGGCTGACGCCGCCGAGCTGCGCCGCGATCTGGCTCGCGCTCAGGCCCTCGCTCCAGAGCTTCTTGAGTTTCTCGACGCGCTCGTCTGTCCAGTTCATGTTTTTGTCTCCGCTCGGCGTTCAGGATGCGGGAATCCCTCGTCGTGCTCCGGACGGGTCCGGAACCTGAACGCCCTAACTCTCTTGCTGACTAGTTCCGCCGCATGCAGTCTAGTAATTGGTCTTTAACCTAGAGACCGGTGGACTCTGTGACAAGAGTCGCCGGAATCCGGGCGAATCGATTTCGGAGTTTTCCCCAACTTGCTGGTCGGGTGTGACTCGATAGAGACACCTTCCATGCGTGTCGCGAATCCTCACCTTGCGGGATGTTCAGCGCCATTTCGGGTGCGATTTTGTTGACATCCCAACATGAAATGCTGATAGTGCGGCATGCCGCCGAAAGGCGGCTTTTGGTTTTTCTGAGGCTTGGAAAAGTCAAGTTGCATTTCTGTTTTTCCGCATCTCTTTTCGGAGGATCCGCGCATGGCCGATGTCGCGCCGCTCTATGAAACCTACATGCGTGCGCCGCTCCGGTTCACGCGCGGGGAGGGCGTGTGGCTGACCACCGAAGATGGCGAGCGATATCTCGATTTTGCCGCCGGTGTTGCCGTTAACTCGCTCGGCCATGCGCATCCTCATCTCGTCGCCGCGCTGAAGGAACAGGCCGACAAGGTCTGGCACCTGTCGAACCTCTATGAGGTTCCGGGCCAGGAAAGCCTTGGCAGCCGGCTGACGCAGGCCACGTTCGCCGACAAGGTGTTCTTCACCAATTCAGGTGCAGAGGCGCTGGAATGTGCGATCAAGACCGCCCGGCGCTACCATTTTGCCAAGGGCCATCCCGGCAAGTACCACATCATCACCTTCGAGGGTGCCTTCCACGGGCGCACGATCGCGACGATCGCCGCCGGCGGTCAGGAAAAATACATCGAGGGCTTCGGCCCCAAGGCGCCGGGCTTTCTCAAGGTCCCCTTCGGCGACATCACGGCCGTCAAGGACGCGATCACCGAGGAAACGGCCGGTATCCTGATCGAGCCGGTGCAGGGCGAGGGCGGGCTGCGCCCGGTGTCGAAGGAGTTCATGCAGGAGCTGCGCCAGCTCTGTGACGAATACGGCCTGCTGCTCATCCTCGATGAGGTGCAGACCGGCGTCGGTCGCACGGGGCGGCTCTTCGCTCACGAATGGGCAGGGGTCGCGCCTGACATCATGGCGATTGCCAAGGGTATCGGCGGCGGTTTCCCGCTCGGTGCCTGCCTTGCCACGAACGAGGCGGCGGCCGGCATGGTTGCCGGTACGCACGGCTCTACCTATGGCGGCAACCCGCTTGCCATGGCCGTCGGCAACGCCGTGTTGGACGTGGTGCTGGAAGACGGATTCCTCGAGCATGTGCGTGATGTCGCGCTTGTCTTCCGCCAGGGGCTGGCCGCGCTGAAGGATCGCTTCCCCGATGTCATCGAGGATGTCCGCGGCGAGGGCCTGATGCTCGGCATCAAGGCAAAAATCCCGGTCGCCGATCTCCTGAAGGGCGTGCGGGCGGAAAACCTGCTTGCCGTGCCGGCCGGCGACAATGTGCTGCGACTGCTGCCGCCGTTGACCGTGACCGCGGAGGAAGCGCGCGAGGGGCTTGCCCGCATCGAGCGCGCTGCGGAAAAACTCACGGCTGCCAAGGCCGCATAGGCCTGCAGCGCCGTGCGTCGTGATGGCGCGCCAGAGGCGCTGCAGCCACAAAAGGATCCCGGGACAGACAGGACATATCATGGCCAAGCATTTTCTCGATCTTTCCGCCGTTTCGGAAAGCGATCTTCGCGTCATCATGGACGATGCGCACACGCGCAAGGCTGCCAGCAAGGCTGGCACGGAAGCCAAGCCGCTTGCCGGCAAGATGCTTGCGATGATCTTCGAGAAGCCCTCCACGCGAACCCGCGTCTCCTTCGACGTCGGCATGCGTCAGCTCGGCGGCGAGACGCTGTTCTTGTCGGGTACGGAAATGCAGCTTGGCCGCGCCGAGACGATCGGCGACACGGCGAAGGTCCTGTCGCGCTATGTCGATGCCATCATGATCCGCACGACGGACCATGCACGCATGCTGGAGCTTGCCGAACACGCCACCGTGCCCGTCATCAACGCGCTGACGGACATGACGCATCCCTGCCAGATCATGGCCGACATCATGACCTTCGAGGAGCATCGCGGCTCCACCAAGGGCAAGACCTTCGCCTGGACGGGCGACGGCAACAATGTGCTGCATTCCTTTGTCGAGGGTTCCGCCCGCTTCGGCTACAAGATGAAGATGGCCGTGCCGATGGGCTCCGAGCCGGACGACAAGATCCTGAACTGGGCGCGCGACAATGGCGGCGACATCCTGCTCGGCCATGATCCCGAGGCGATCGTCGACGGCGTCGACCTCGTCGTCACCGACTGCTGGGTGTCGATGAACCAGGAGCATCGCGCCCGTGGCCACAACATCTTCCAGCCCTACCAGGTCAACAAGCAGCTGATGGAGCGCGCCGGCAAGGATGCGCTCTTCATGCACTGCCTGCCCGCCCACCGCGGCGAAGAGGTGACCGACGAGGTGATCGACGGCCCGCAGTCCGTGGTCTTCGACGAGGCGGAAAACCGCCTCCATGCGCAGAAGTCGATCCTCGCCTGGTGCTTCGGCGTCGTCTGACGCTCATCTTGAAAAATGCCGCCAGCGGCACGATCTAGGGGCCATCACGGAGCGTCGCGAGGCGCTTTCTCTGGCGCATGCCTGCCCGGTGTGGAATGATCGGGCAAGAGCGAGTGCGATATCACGGTAGAACGCCTGTCGGCAGCAGGCCGGGCCCATGGCCTCGGCGGGGCCGAAGCGTGCAAGGAGCAGAATGATGATGGCTGAAAATGCCCTGAAACTCGGTGAACCCGGTTTTACCGGCGATGACCATGTCCTGCCGTTCCAGGTGGATGGCCTTGATGTGCGCGGCCGCGCCGTGCAGCTTGGCCCGATGCTCGACGGCATTCTCGGTCGGCACGACTATCCCGCGCCCGTCGCCCGGCTGCTTGCCGAGGCGATCACGCTCACCGTGCTGCTCGGCACCTCGCTGAAATTCGAGGGCAAGCTGATCGTCCAGACGAAGGGCGACGGCCCTGTCGATCTGCTGGTGGCCGATTTCTCTGCTCCGGAAAATGTCCGCGCCTACGCCCGCTTCGACCAGGCGGCGCTTGACGCTGCGATTGCCGCCGGTGCAACGGAGCCGCACGAGCTTCTCGGCAAGGGTATTCTCGCCTTCACCATCGACCAGGGCGCGCATACCCAGCGCTACCAGGGCATCGTGCCGCTCGACGGACATACGCTGGAGGAGATCGCCGGCGTCTATTTCCGCCAGTCGGAGCAGATTCCGACCAAGGTGCGCCTCGGCGTTGCCGAACTCTACGACCGCGATGCCGCTGGCAAGGCGCGCCATCGCTGGCGAGCGGGCGGCATGGTCGCGCAGTTCCTGCCTCAGGCGCCGGAGCGCATGCGCCAGGCCGATCTTCCGGGCGGCGACGGCGAGGAGGCCGGGCACAAGATCGCCGATGACGACAACTGGGCCGAAGCCAAGGCCATGGTCGAAACGATCGACGCAGACGAGCTGACAGATCCCAATGTCGGCACCGAACGGCTGCTGTTCCGCCTTTTCCACGAGCGGGGCGTGCGCGTCTACCAGCCGCAGCAGGTCTTCGATCGCTGCTCTTGCTCGCGCGAGAAGCTGAAGGGTGTTCTGGCCGGTCTCAGTGCCGAGGAAATCGCGCATACCGCCGACGACAAGGGCGAGATCGCGGTTACCTGTGAGTTCTGCTCGACGACCTACCGCTTCGAGGCGGCGGAAGTCCTGCCGCAGTAGGGGGATTTTCTCCGCCCTCAGTTGAGGGTGCGCGCCTGCCCGGGCGTATCCAGCGAAAAGGCGGGAATGGCGACGTCGAAGGCTTCGCCGTTCTCCGCTTCCATACGGTAGCGGCCGAACATGATGCCCGAGGGTGTTTCGAGCGGGCAGCCAGAAGAGTACTCGTAAGTATCGCCGGGGCGCAGCACTGGCTGCTCGCCGATGACGCCGGGGCCGTTCACTTCATCGACCTGGCCGTTCTGGTCGGTAATGTGCCAGTAGCGTGTCATCAGCCTGACGGCGACGTCGGAATGGTTTGCGATGACCACCCGGTATCCCCACACATAGCGGCTGTCGTCGGGGTCGGACTGGTCGGCCAGGTAATACGGCTCTACGGTCACTTCGATGTCGCGGGTCAGCGCACGATACATAGGCAAGCCTTGAACTGATTAGCTTCTGCTATTCTACACGAATGTGGTTTCGTCAAGGATAAGCAGAGAAAGCACCGGCCTCCTCGGCCGGTGCTTCCGTATTTGTCCATCGCTCTGGCGAAGGGCTCAGGCCTTGACCCTGGAAAGTGCCCGCGCGAAATCCTCGAGCAGGTCTTCGCTGTCCTCGATACCCGCCGAAAGGCGCACCGTGCCGGCCGAAATGCCGAGCTCGGCGCGCGCCTCGTCGGTGAGGTTCTTGTGTGTCGTCGTCGCCGGATGGGTGATGAGGCTCTTGGCGTCGCCAAGATTGTTGGAGATCTTTACGACCTCCAGCGCGTCCTGCAGTGCGAAGGCCGCGTCCTTGCCGCCCTTCAACTCGAAGCAGACGAGCGTCGAGCCGCCCGTCATCTGCTTGGCAATGATGTCGGCCTGCGGATGGTCCTTACGGCCCGGATAGATCACGCGGGCGACCTGGCTCTGGTCGGCGAGGAAGTCCGCGATGCGGCTCGCATTCTCGGTCTGCTGCTTGACGCGAAGCGGCAGCGTTTCGATGCCCTTCAGAAGCGTCCAGGCATTGAACGGCGACATGGCCGGGCCGGTGTGGCGGAAGTAGTCGTGCAGGTTCTCGTCGATCCACTGCTTGTCCGAAAGCACCACGCCGCCAAGGCAGCGGCCCTGGCCGTCGATATGCTTGGTGGCCGAATAGACGACGACATGTGCGCCGAGCTCCAGCGGCTTCTGGAAGAGCGGTGTCGCAAAGACGTTGTCGACCACGACCTTGGCGCCGATCTGGTTGGCGAGTTTGGCGACGCCCGCAATGTCGATCACTTCAAGCGTCGGGTTGGTCGGGCTTTCGAGGAAGAACACCTTGGTGTTCTTCTGGATGGCCTTTTCCCAGTTGGAAAGGTCGCGGCCGTCGACCAGCGTGCATTCGATGCCGTATTTCGGCGCGAGCGTCTCGACCACCCAGCGGCAGGAACCGAAGAGCGCACGGGCGGCCACGATATGGTCACCGGCCTTGAGCTGGCAGAGGATTGCGGCGGTAACGGCGGCCATGCCTGACGCGGTGGCGCGCGCATCTTCGGCGCCTTCCAGCATGCACATGCGCTTTTCGAACATGTCGTTGGTCGGGCTGCCGTAGCGGGCGTAGATGAAACCGTCGGTTTCGCCCTTAAAGCGGGCTTCGGCCGCCGCCGAGGTGTCGTAGACGAAGCCTTGCGTGAGGAAGATTGCTTCTGCGGTTTCACCGTGCTGGGAACGGGTGGTTCCGCCGTGAACGAGTTGGGTGGCCGGGCGCCAGGACTTGCTCATGTGATCGTCGCCTTCAAACAAAAAAACCGGCCGCAAAAGCAGGCCGGTTTCGAACCCGGCCTTTTTAGCTACTTGTTTTACGTGGCTGCAAGCCGGCCGGCCAAATCACCACGGGATAATCTGCTAATACTGCGCCCCCGCGCTTGCGTCAATTGGCGGCATTTGGTTTTGTGCGGGCCTTCCGGGTATTGTTCCGAAACGTGGGCATCGGCTTTCGGAAGAAACGATACGAAAAGCAGGCGGCCGGAGCATCTGGCCCGCTGCTGTGACGGGACGGTATGACGATGAGTGGTTCTGCAACGCGCAGCACGGGCATTCTGGCGGACAGCGCCATTCGCGGCTTGTTCGAAAGTGGCCGGCTGAAGAGCGAGGCTGCGCTGGATGACGACCAGATCCAGCCTGCAAGTCTCGACCTGCGGCTCGGCGCAAAGGCTTTTCGCGTCCGGGCGAGTTTCCTGCCGGGCCCGTCCCACCTCGTTGCCGACAAGCTCGACCGGCTGAAGCTGCACGTCATCGACCTCACCGACGGCGCGGTTCTGGAGACGGGTTGCGTCTATATCGTGCCGCTGATGGAAAGCCTCGACCTGCCGGCGGAACTGGCGGCATCCGCCAATCCGAAGAGCTCCACCGGCCGCCTCGACATCTTCACCCGCGTCATCACCGATCGCGCGCAGGAATTCGACAAGATTCCAGCCGGCTATTCCGGCCCGCTCTATCTCGAGATCTCGCCACGCACCTTCCCCATCGTCGTGCGTCGCGGTTCGCGTCTGTCGCAGGTTCGCTTTCGCAAGGGCAATGCCCTGCTCGGTGAAAGCGAGCTGCTCGCCCTCCACGGCACGGACACGCTTGTCGCCAGCGAGACGCCGAACGTCTCCGGCGGCGGCATCGCGCTTTCCATCGACCTCAAGGGCACCGGCCCGGATGGGCTCATCGGCTATCGCGGCAAGCACCACACGTCCGTCGTCGATGTCGACCGCAAGAACCAGCATGACATCTTCGATTTCTGGGAGCCGCTGTTCAGCCGCGGCCGCAACGAACTGATCCTCGATCCTGATGAGTTCTATATCCTCGTCTCCCGCGAGGCCGTTCACGTCCCGCCGCTCTATGCCGCCGAAATGACACCCTTCGATCCGCTCGTCGGCGAATTCCGCGTCCATTATGCCGGTTTCTTCGATCCCGGCTTCGGTCATGCCCCGGCGGGCGGCTCCGGCAGCCGCGCCGTCTTGGAAGTGCGCAGCCATGAAGTGCCCTTCATCCTGGAGCACGGTCAGATCGTCGGCCGCCTCGTCTACGAGCACATGCTGGGTGCGCCCGAAGGCCTCTACGGTTCCGGCCTCGGCTCAAACTATCAGGCGCAGGGCCTGAAGCTGTCGAAGCATTTCCGCGTCGGATAACGCCAATTTCACAAGAGCTTGCGCCGGTCGTATCGTGGCCGGCCCCCTGCCGTGACCATCAGTCCGGCAGGGTGTTTCTCGCATTTCATTTTCTGCTTTACAAATTAAGTTAAACGTTTTTATTATGATATAAACGTTTAACAAGGGCTGGGGAGCCCGGACGTTTCGCCGACAGGGAGGACGCCGTTGGCATCGATCCGCATCGAAAATCTCCGAAAAGGTTTTGGCGCTCTGGAGGTGCTGAAGGGTATCGACCTTGAAATCGCCGATGGTGAATTCGTCTGTTTCCTCGGCCCCTCGGGCTGCGGCAAGAGCACGTTGCTGCGCTCCATTGCCGGTCTCGAGGAGCTGGATGGCGGCGCCATCCGCCTCGGCGAGCGCGATATCACCCATGTGCCTTCCGCCAAGCGCGACATCGCCATGGTTTTCCAGAATTATGCGCTCTACCCGCATATGAACGTGCGGAAAAACCTCTCCTTCGGTCTCGCGCTGAACGGCATGAAGCGTGACGAGATCGACCGCCGCGTCGAAGGCGCCGCGGATATCCTTCGCATCAAGGAGCTGCTGGCCCGCAAGCCGCGCCAGCTCTCCGGCGGTCAGCGCCAGCGTGTCGCCATCGGTCGCGCCATCGTGCGCGAGCCGAAACTCTTCCTGCTCGACGAGCCGCTGTCGAACCTCGATGCGGGCCTGCGCGTCACCATGCGCGTCGAGCTTGCCGCGCTGCATGCCCGTCTCGGCGCAACGATGATCTATGTGACGCATGACCAGGTCGAGGCGATGACGCTCTCCGATCGTGTCGTCGTGCTCGACAAGGGCAAGGTCAGCCAGTTCGGCACGCCTCTGGAGCTGTTTTATCAGCCCGCCAACCTCTTTGTCGCCGGCTTCATCGGCTCGCCGCGCATGAATTTCGTGGAGGCGGAGGTCGCGGGGCAGGAAGGCACGCACATCACGCTGTCGGGCGGCGGCCTGAAGCAGCCGGTCGTCTTCGAAGCCGACGCCACCCCGGCGATTGCCGGCAAGGTCACGCTCGGCATCCGGCCGGACAGGATCGAGATCGTCCCGGCCAGTGAAGGGGAGCTTGCCGGCACTGTGCGCCTCGTCGAGCGGCTCGGTACGGAAAGCCACGTCCATCTGAGCCTCGAGGACGGCCGCGACATGACGGCGGTGGTGCGCGGCACGCATCCGGTCGCCAACGGCGAAACGGTCCATCTCTGCCTGCCGCCGCAGCATTGCTACCTGTTCGACGCGGAAGGCCGGGCAGTGCACCGCCGCCTCGATGCGGAGACCGAGGCGCTCATCGTCAACGAAAAGGGGAAGCGGGTCGCCTGACCCGGTAAAGGAGGAAATGGAATGAGGAAGAACACGATAGTCATCGCCGGTTCGCTGGCTGCCTTCCTGCTGGCGGGCAGCGTGTCGGTGCATGCTGAAGACGTGCTGCGCTTCGCGACCTGGGATTCCGATGAGAGCCTTGCCATCCAGCAGGCCATCGCGAAGAAGTTCGAGGAGAAGCATCCGGGCGTAAAGGTGCAAGTTGAGCCCTATGCCGATGGCTACGACCAGAAGCTCGTCGCCGCTTTCGGTGCGGGCAGCCCGCCCGACGTCATGTATATGTGGAACTTCCCGCAATACTACACGTCGCTGATGCCGCTCGACGATCTGATCGCCAGGGACGCCGCCGAGATCAAGCCGGACGACATTCCGCAAGGTCTGATGAACACGACCCGCGTCGAGGGCAAGACCTATGGCATGCCGGCGGGTTTCACGACCCAGGTCGTGTTCTACAACAAGGACATGTTCAAGGCGGCGGGTGTCGAAGAGCCGAAGGACGGCTGGACCTGGGACGATCTGCGCGCCAAGGCGGCGAAGTTCCGCAACAAGGAGAACAAGGTCTACGGCTTTGCGGTCGACGCGAAGCCGGATCCCTATGATTTCGAACAATTCCTCTGGTCGAACGGCACGAAGTACATCTCTGACGACGGCAAGACGATCGATGGCAACATGAACAGCGAAGCGGCGGTTCAGGTGCTCGACATGTTCGGCGACATGGCGAAGAAGGAAGAAGCTGCCACGCTGCATGTCGGTGACGACACGTCCGGCGATACGCTCTTCAAGGGTGGCAAGATCGCCATGTTCCAGAGTGCCATGTGGTCGAAGTCGGGTATCGATTCCGCCGGCTTCAGCTACGGTGTCGCGCCGTTGCCAAAATTCGGCGACAAGCCGGCCCATTCGGCGCTCGGTGTTTCGGCCATGTCGATCGCGAAGGATGCCAAGCAGCCGGATCTTGCCTGGGAGTTCGTCAAGTTCTTCTCCTCGCCGGAGGCGGTCGCCATGCGCACCAATGACCTTCCGGTCCGCACCAGCGTGGCGGAAGGGAAGGGCATGACCAAGGACCCGGTCTACAAGCCGTTCTTCGATATCCTCGCGACTTCCAACACCGAGACACACGCCTTCCTGAAGAACCGGAACTGGGGCAAGGTGCAGGACAACCTCGCCCGCGCCATCGAGGCGACGATGATCGACCAGGGCAACGCCAAGGCGCATCTCGACGACGCCGTGAAGCGCTCGCAACGTTTCCTGAAGTAATCCCGCCTCCTTGCTGTCCCCTTCTCTCTACCGGGAGAAGGGGCAGAAGGCGCCCTTTTCGTTCCAAAGCGAAGTCCCGGGGGAGTGAAACGTGACCATTGCTACAACCGTACCCGAGGTCGTGCAGAAACGGCGATCCGCCTTCTCGCGCCATCTGACGGCCTATTTGTTCATTTCCCCGTGGATCCTGGGTTTTTTGTTTTTCACCCTCGGTCCGCTGCTCTTCTCGCTCACCATGAGTTTTCATGACTGGCCGGTCGTCGGCGAGCGCACCTTCATCGGCTTCGACAACTACCGGACGATGCTGTTCGACGACCCGCAGTTCTGGGAAAGCCTCTGGATCACGGTGAAGTTTGCCGCGATCTACGTGCCCTTCAACATCGTCATGTCCTTCCTCATCGCGCTGATGCTGCATCACGCGACCTTTGCCAGCGGCTTCTTCCGCACGGCCTTTTATCTCCCGAGCGTCATTTCCGGCGTCGCGCTGGTGACGATCTGGAGCTGGATCTACAGTCGCGAATATGGTCTCCTCAACTTCATGCTGTCGCTCGTCGGCGTGGACGGGCCGAACTGGCTCGGCGAACCCGGCCTTGCCATCGTCGCCATCATCATCGCCAGCCTCTGGGGGTTCGGCGGCACCATGCTGATCCTGCTGACGGGCCTGAAGGCCATTCCCAAGGAGCTTTACGAGGCGGCGACCGTCTCCGGCGTGCCGGGCTGGGCACAGATGCTGTTCATCACTTTGCCGATGCTCGGTCCCATGCTGCTCTTCACCTTCATCACCTCGATCATCGCCGCCTTCCAGCAACTGACGATCGCGCTTTTGATGACCAAGGGCGGCCCGCTCGGCTCCACCTATTTCTTCGCCATGTATATCTACGACAATGCCTTCAAGTATTTCGACATGGGCTATGCCGCCGCCGGCTCCTGGGTGATGTTCCTCATCGTGCTGGTGCTGAGCCTGCTCGTCATGCGCTGGTCCTCGGCCTGGGTCTATTACGAGGGCGAAGTGAAGGGAGGCGACCGCGATGCGTAAGACGCTGCTCTACTCCGCGCTGATCCTGCTGTCGGCGCTGTTCATCGCGCCCTTCTACTGGACCTTCATGACGGCCGTCAAAAGTCAGGCGGACCTTTACCAGTTCCCTCCGGTCTTCTGGCCCTCCGAATGGCACTTTGAAAACTTCTTCATCGCCTGGAACAAGCAGCCCTTTGGCACGTACCTCACGAACTCGCTGATCGTCGTCACCTTCTCCACCATCGGCCAGCTCATCTCGTCGTCGCTCGTCGCCTACGGTTTCGCGCGCTTCCGGTTCCCCGGCCGTGATCCGCTGTTCATCCTGCTGCTCGCCACCATGATGATCCCGTGGGATGTGAAGATGATCCCGCTCTACATGGAGTTCAACCTGCTCGGCTGGATCAACACGTTGAAGCCGCTCATCGTGCCCGCCTATTTCGCCGATGCCTTCTTCGTCTTCCTGCTGCGCCAGTACATCATGACGGTGCCGGTCGAGATCGACGAGGCCGCGCGCATGGACGGGGCCAATGCCTTCGATATCTATTGGCGCATTCACCTGCCGCTGATGATGCCGGCGCTGGTGTTGGTCGGCACGTTCCACTTCATGAATGCCTGGAACGACTATCTCGGCCCGCTGATCTTCCTAAACGACCAGTCCATGTACACGCTCACCCTCGGCCTCTCCATGTTCAAGGGCCTGCATGAGGTGGACGTGACATCGATCGCGGCGATCACCGTCGTGCTCTGCCTGCCGCCGCTCGCCCTGTTCTTCCTGGCGCAGCGCTACATCATGGACGGCGCCGTCGGCTCCTCGGTCAAGGGGTGACGATGCTCTTCGACATCGACCATATCCCGTTCAGCCGGAAGGGCCGTTTCCTCACCCTGTCGATGATGGCGGTACCGGGTGGCGAGGGTGAACGTGCCCTCTACCTCCGCTTTGTCGCTGGCGGCGACGAGCGTCCCTCGCTCGGCCGCCTCTGCCGGGTGGCGTTTTTCGATGCGGCCGGCAACCCGGCGACGCCGATCTTCGAACTCGCGCCTGAAAAGCTTGTCGCGCGGATCGGCAAAGGCGAAGTCGCCTTCGTCATCGGTGAGGGCGAGCGGCTACACGTCGCCGGCGTCGCGGCCGGTGTGCGCTTCCACCTCGAAGGCTCGCGTTACGATTACGTCTACCGCACGCCGCAGGGCGAACAGTGCCTCGTCGCGGCCGTCGAAAACGTCAAATTCATCCCGCGCACCGTCACGGGTACGCTCGACGTCACCGGCGCCTGGCAGCGCGACCATTCGGAAAAGGTGAGCTTTTCCTTCTCCGGCAAAACCTTCGAGGCCAGCGTCGATTTCTTCCGCACGGTGCCGTGCACGGAGCATCCGGGACGCTATGGGGATGCGCTGGCGGGCGCATCGGCGGATTTTGCCGGCTGGCGCACGCGCATGCCAATAGCCCTCGCCGGGCAGGGGGAGGCGCACCGTCTCGCCAGTTACCTGCTCTGGGCGAATGGCGTGCCGGCCGGCGGCGTGCTGACGCGGCCGGCGATCTACATGTCCAAGAACCACATGATCAACATCTGGAGCTGGGACAACGCCTTTTCCGCGCTCGGCGTCGCGGGAGCCGATGCAAGCCTCGCCTTTGACCAGCTCGCCGTCATCTTCGACCATCAGGATGCCTCCGGCTTGCTGCCCGATTACATCAACGACCGCGACGTGCTCTTCGCCTTCACCAAGCCGCCGGTGCACGGCTGGGCCGTCTCGCTGATCGAGGCCGAACATCCCGGCTTCCTGACGCCCGAACGCAAAACCTATCTCAGGGACAAAATCGGAAAACAGGTCGACTACTGGCTCACCCACGCCCGCGCCGGCGAAGGAAACCTGCCGGGCTATTTCCACGGCAACGATAGCGGCTGGGACAACGCCACCTTCTTCGCCGAGGGCGGCCCCGTCGTCTCTCCCGATCTGCCGACCTTTCTGATCCTCGCCTGCGACACGCTCTCCACCCTTCTGGAAGACGAGCCTGTCCGCGCCGCCGCCTGGCGGGCGAAGGCGGAAGGTTTGAAAAGCCTGCTGATCAAAACCCTCTGGACCGGCGAAACGTTTTGCGCCCGGCTCGCCGACGATCCGCAGTGCGTGCTGCCCGACCAGAACCTCATTCAGTTCATGCCGCTTCTCCTCGGCGACCGCCTGCCGCGCGCGATCGTGCAAAAACTCCTTGCCCGGCTAACGGACGGTGGTTTCATCACCGAATGGGGGCCGGCGACGGAAAGTCCTAAAAGCCCGCTCTACGAGGACGACGGCTATTGGCGCGGCCCCATCTGGGCGCCGACGACGCTGCTGCTCTGGGACGGCCTTCGCCGGCAAGGGGAAATGGAACTTGCGACGACGATCGCGGAAAAGTTCTGTTCTCTTGCCTCCAAAAACGGTATGGCCGAGAACTTCGATGCCCGGTCGGGGAGGGGCTTGCGGGACCGGGCGTTCGCCTGGACATCCGCCGCCTATATTCTCCTCGCCGCCTCCCTCAGCCAGGACCAGCCGTAGCGAGCCGAGACGCGATGCAAAGACCGACGATCAAGACCATCGCGCAGGAAACGGGCCTTTCGATCGCCACCGTATCGAAGGCGCTGAACGACAGCCCGCAGGTGCGGCCGGAAACCCGCGCCATCGTCGTCGCCGCCGCCGAGCGCGTCGGCTACCAGCTCAACATGCATGGTGTGCAGCTTCGCACCGGAAAGACCTACCAGGTCGCCGCGATCATGACCGCGCCCGGCCCCAAGCAGAACGAATGGGAAGGCGTCGAATACGCCCAGCTTCTCAGCGGTATCTCCTGGGCGCTGGAGGAAAGCCCCTACCGCGTTTCGCTCTATGCCGTGCGCAATTTCGAAGAAAGCCTTGCGACCATCCAGCAAATCGTCTCGCTGAAGAAGGCCGACGGCATCATCGTGTCGGGCACAAGGGCCGACGATCCGCGCGTGCGCATCATGCAGAAGGCGGATTTCCCCTTCGTCACCTACGGCACGACGATCCGCAACGCGCCGCATGCCTATGTCGATGCCGACAACGAGCAGATGATCCGCCACTCCGTCGCGCGGCTTGCCGAACGCGGCCATCGCCGCATCGCGCTGATCAACCCGATGGCCGAGCTCAGCTACGCGATGACGCGCCTGCAAGCCTATCGTCAGGCGCTGGAAACCGCCGGCCTCGCCTTCGATCCCGCGCTCATCGCGCACGGCCACCTGACCCCTGCCTTTGGCCGCGAAAACGTGCTGCACATGTCCGAGCTGGCAGACCCGCCGACCGCCTACATCTGCGCCAACGAGGCCTCGGCGCTCGGCGCCTTCTCCGGTTTCCACGCGCGCGGCCTCGTGCACGGCCGCGATGCCGTCATCAACGCGACCGACGACCTCAATGTCAGCCAGTACTTCGCGCCGCCGATCACCACCTATTTCCTGCCGATCCACGAGCCGAGCGAAATGCTCGGCAACTACATCCTGCGCCGCATGGAGGGCGAAGCGCCCGAGGCGCTGCAGACCCTCATCATGCCGAAACTGATCGAGCGTTCGGACGACCGGCTGGCAAAGGGTTAGAGGATGAAATCGCCCTTCGCGAAGGCGAGGGTGGCATTGAACCGGATGGAAAAGTCCGCCTTGCCGTCTCCATCAACATCACCGGAGAGAAAGGTGTCGCCGCCCTTCGCCTCATAGCGCAACTCGCCCGCCTTCTTGTGGAGCGCCTGCGCGCCGATGAAGGCAAACGCCTGGTCGCTGCCGGATTTCGTGTTGGCATCGATAGCCTTCAGGTCGATCCTGTCGCCGTCCTTCCGGGAAAAATCGAGGACGGTATCGCGCCCGGAGGCGGCGACCGTCGTCTCCTTGATGGACTTGAAGACGAAAATATCGGCCCCGGCACCACCCTTGAGCCGGTCCGCGCCAGCCCCACCCGTCAGCGTGTCCCTGCCTGCACCGCCATAGAGCGAGTCGTTTCCGGTCCGGCCGTCGATCCTGTCGTCGCCCGCCAGCGCATGGATCGTGTCTGCGAGCTTGGAGCCGCGCAGCACATCGGCCTTCGCCGAGGGCTTGATGTAGGCCGGGTCGCCGTCATGGGTGCCGACCAGCCGGTCGAGATCGCGATCGGGCGAGGCGAAGGGAATGAAGCCATCCTCCAGCGCCAGTTTATTGAAGTCGGCGACCCGCTTTTCGCCGTTGATGTAATCGACGACGAAGACCGGCTTGCCCTTGTCGAGAAAATCGCGTTTGAGGATCGCGATGGTCTCCTCGTCCGGACGGAGCGTATTGTTCTCGTCCTTGTCGCCGCGAAAGTAGAGGTCCTCCACCGCAATGCCGCCGATGGCGTCGAGATAGGCTTTTTTGCGCGCAGTGTCGGACCCGAGATCGTTGAGGATCCAGGCGCCGTTCTGCGGGATCACGAAGAAATCGGGATTCGTCTCGCGCGCGTGGTCTGTCAGCGCGACGATGAAATCCACCATGCTTTGCGCCGCCTGCTTGACGGTCTTCGGATCGCCCGCTTCGCGGTCCTTGGCCGAGACTTCCGCACCCCAGAAATAATAGCCGTCGACGATATCGAGATAGGCCGCGTCGAAGCCGGCCTTGACGATGGCGTCCACCTCGCCGGTCTTCTTGTCGTTGAAGATGATCTTCTGCCAGTCGCTATCCCAGTAGCGGACCTTGCGGCTTTCCGGCCAGTCCGGATTGACCGGTCCCAGCCAGTCGGGTGCCTTGTCGGTCAGTTTGCCCGTTGCGATGCCCGTGGTCGTCCAGCCGTCACGCCAGTAGTCGCGGAAATCGGAGGCTTCGCCGATCGAGGTATAGGAGACGACGACGGAGCGCCCGCCCATGCCGTCCTTCATCCGGGTGAGGTCGTCGGCGGAAAACCGTCCGGCATCGGTTCCGTCGCGCGAGGCATCGATTACCAGGAGGTCGTGCGTTGCCGAAGCGAGCAGGGTGGGGTCGAGGGCATTGCCGTTCAGCCCCTGCAATTCGTAGCCCCAGTTGTTGACCGAGACGGTTCCGGTGGAGGTCTTGAACTTGATCATCGTGTCCTGTCTTGTCGCGGTGGGCGTGTCGCCGCGGCACCCTAACACAGGCTGGTCGGAGCGATAGCGGCCCGGCATCGCGGCGCAGCATGAAATCGGCCGGCCGGCCAACGCTTCTCCGCCCCCTCGCTTGACACGTCCGGCGAACTGTTGAATGACTGCGCCGTCGCGCTGCCTTGCGGGTATGATGTAATGGTAGCCTGTCAGCTTCCCAAGCTGAACGCGCGGGTTCGATTCCCGCTACCCGCTCCAGCCCGGTTTCTCAGGGCATTGCGCGACATTCAAGCAGATTCTTTTTCGTGTGGTTTTACAGCTTCCGTTGTGGTCTCGGCCTGCCGGTTTTGGGATGATCCGCTTGGCCGGAAGCCATGATGGCGACAAGGCCCAGCGTTGTTTCGATCTTGGCGCACGCGATGCATGGTCGGAAATAAAAACGTTTATATTTTATCTTGAAAACGTTTATATTCCTTGTTACCAATTTTACGGAGCGAGGATGAGGTCCATGTGTGGCAGGAGGTGCTGCGGATGGGCGCGTGGTCCGTTCAGGGGATTTGTCGAGCACCTTCCGCGCATGGCGGGCGCCGACGGTTGAGGAGGAAGAGATGAAAAAATTCGTTGCAACACTCGCGCTTGCCGTCTTCGCGGCGGGTGCTGCGCATGCAGCCGATCTTGGCGGCAAGCTTCTGAAGGTTGGTTCCGACACCACGTCGCCGCCGATGGAAAGCGTCGATCCGGCCTCCGGCCAGATCGTCGGCTTCGATGTGGATGTGGTCAACGCCATCTGCGCCAAGATCAACTGCCAGGCCGAATTCGTGACGACCGGCTGGGACGGTATCTTCGCTGCGCTTGACCAGGGCAGCTTCGACCTCGTGGCCTCGGGTGTCTCCATCACCGACGAGCGCAAGAAGGCGATGGATTTCTCCGACCCCTATATCGTCAACAGTCAGGCCGTGCTGACGCGGGCCGAGGATCAGGGCATCACGCTGGAAAAATTCAAGGCTGACGGCAAGAAGCTTTCCGCCCAGGCCAACACGACGGATGCGCAGGTTGCCGAAGGCGTGGTCGGCAAGGAGAATGTCGTCGCCTATGACAGCTTTAGCGCGGCGATTATCGCGCTCAAGAACAAGGACGTCGACGGCGTGGTGATCAACGGGGCCAATGCCGCCGCCTATGAGCGCGAATTTGCCGGTGACCTTGTCGCCTCCATCAAGGACCTCGAATCCGACCCGCTCGGCCTGGTCTTCCGCAAGGGTGACGAGAATGTCGCCGCCTTCAACGAGGGCTTGAAGGCGATCAAGGACGACGGCACGCTCGACCAGCTCATCGCCAAGTACTGGGGCCTCAAGTAAGAGGCTTTTGCCGGAAGCGCGGTGCGGGCGCTTTCGGCAATCCTTCTTGATCATGATGCCGGAGGCCAAAATGTCGTTCGTCAGAAGCGTGAGGCCCAGCAATCTGGTCATCCTCGCTGCACTGCCCTTCATCGTCTATTTGTTCGCCTCTTCCGCGGACTACCAGCGTTCGCTGCGTGCCATCCTGGGCGTGGAGCTGGGCTCGGGCGTGTTCGTGCCGGGTTTCTTGCTGCTCACCGTTGCCTTTTCCGCCGGCTTTGCGGTGCTCGTCCTGTCCCGCAGTGCGATGGCGCGGCCGCGTCTCACGATGGTTGTCGGCCTTGTCGGGCTTCTCGCGACGGCGGCCATTCTTGCCGGCGATCTCGCCCATCCCTTCATCGCCTCGGTCGTCGCGAACGGCGTCGATCCCTTCAAGTCCACTCTCGTCGTCAAGGGCGCGACGCCCCGCCAGCTGACAGAGGCGGCCGACTTGATGGTGCGCGATGTGGAGGCCTGGCTGTGGCCGGCCTATGCCGTGCTGCTCGTCGCGGGTCTCGGCCTTACCTTTGCCGGCAGTCGCGCGCGGGTGCCAGCGGAAAGCCGCCTGCGCCGGGCAGGGGCCTGGCTGCTCGGCCTCGTCAATGGCACGGGCCTCGTCTTTGTCTTCCTCTTCGCGCATCTCGCTTTCGCTTCCGGTCTCGCCACGACCATCCGCGCGGCCATCGCCGCCTATATCCTCGCGGCCATGCTCGGCCTCGTCTGGGTGGGGCTTCTGAAGCTGCGATATACGCGCCAAAGCCTCTATTTCTTCGCGGCGATGACTCTCGCTTTCGCCGTGCTCTCCACCTGGTTCCTGATGCAGCCGCGCGACAACTACGTGCTGGTCGGCACGCTGGAGGGCAAGGTCGGCATCATCACCGGCACCCCGTCCGGCCTTATCGGCGCGGTGCGCTTCGGGCAGTACGAGGGTGGCCCGGTTACCGAGACGCCGGTGCGCACCTTTGTCACGCCCGCGCAGGCGATCGAGGCCGTCGGTAAAAAGGAGGACGTCAGCGGCGCGCTGCTGCCCGCCGCCACCGCGCCTGCCGATTGGCCGCGCCTCTGGCAGGTCGAAGCGCTGAACGATCGCGACCGCGCCGCGGGCATCACCTTTGCCGTCATCGCCATCGTGGCGGGCCTCTTGACCTTCGGCGGCTTCCTGCATCGCCGCCATCCGCTGTCCATCGGCTCGGAATTCATCGTCGATACGATCCGCGGCATTCCGATGCTCGTCATTGTGCTCTATGTCGGCCTGCCGCTTTCCGGCGCCTTGAAGGATGCGACGGCCGGTGTCTTCGATCCGCCGAATCTGGTTCGCGGTATCGTTGCTATGGCGATTGCCTATTCCGCCTATCTTGCGGAAATCTTCCGTTCGGGCATCAACGCCATCCCGGCCGGTCAGATCGAGGCGGCAGGTAGTCTTGGCCTCAACCGCTGGCAGACGGCGCGGCTCGTCATCCTGCCGCAGGCCTTCCGCATCGTCATTCCGCCGCTCGGCAACGAGCTGATCGCCATTCTGAAGGACACTTCGCTTCTCTCGATCCTGTCGATCCGCGACATCACCCAGCGCATGCGGGAGTTCCAGTCGGCGAGCTTCCTGCCGTTTGCGCCCTACAACTCGGCGGCGATCCTCTACATCCTGCTGACGTTGGCCGCTGCCAGCCTCATCAGCCTCATCGAGAAGAAGTATGACACAAAACACCGCTGACACAGGAACGGTGCTGATCACCGGTGCCGGGCGGGGGCTCGGCCGCGCGCTGGCCGACCTCTATACGGCTACCGGCTTCCGCGTCATCGCCTGCACGCGACAGGGAACTGATGATGCCCCGCCGCTGGACGTGGCGGATGCCACCTCGATTGCCGCGCTCGGCGACCATCTGGCAAGCGTGCCGATCGATATCGTCATCAACAATGCCGCGATCCGCGGTGACACGGGCGGCCTTGCCTCGCTGGAGACGGACGGCTTTCTGGAGGTCGTGCGCATCAATGCGCTCGCTCCGCTGCTGGTCGCCCGGGCGCTCAGGTCCAATCTTCTCGCCGGCCGGCGCCGGGTGCTCGTCAATATCGGCAGCCGCGCCGGTTCGCTTGCGGAAGGCACGATCGACGACGAGGACGGCGACTATGCCTATCGCTGCTCCAAGGCGGCGCTGAACATGGCGACGGTCAAGCTGGCACAGGATTTCCGGTCCGACGGCATCGCGGTCCTTTCGCTGCATCCCGGCTGGGTGAAGACGAACATGGGGGGCGCGGAAGCGGCGGTCGAGGTTGCGGAAAGCGCTCTTGGCCTGAAGGGTCTGATCGACGGCGCGACGATGGCCGAGACCGGAAGCTTCAGGGCCTACGACGGCAGGACGGTACTCTGGTAGCACCCACTGCAAGATTTTGAATGGCGATATAAACGTTTATATTGCGATCGTGATGAAAGCGGCCCGGCCCAGCCGGCACCGCGGAGAATGAAGGACGATACCGGTGCACAAGCCGCTCACGCAACAGAACCGCTTCGACGCTGCCCGGCCGCCGGCCGGCATGCTGGAGCTTGGTGTCTGCTACTATCCGGAGCAATGGCCGCGGGAGAAATGGGACGAGGACGCCCGCCGGATGGTGGCGCTGGGCCTGGCCTGGGTGCGCATCGGCGAGTTCTCCTGGTCGCACATCGAGCCGCAGGCCGGCGTCTTCCATTGGGAGTGGCTGGACGAGGCGATCGAGGTGCTCGGCTGCGCCGGCCTCAAGGTCATCTTGGGCACGCCGACGGCCGCCCCGCCGAAATGGCTGGTCGATCGGTATCCGGATATTCTGCCCGTCGACGAGCGTGGGGTGGTGCGCAAGTTCGGCGCGCGCCGGCACTATTGTTTCTCCAGCCGCCGCTACCGGTTGGAGGCCGCCCGCATCACCGAGGCCATGGTGCGCCGTTACGGTGAGAATTCCTTCGTGCATGCCTGGCAGACGGACAACGAATACGGTGACCACGATACGATCCACAGCTATTCCGATGAGGCGAAACTGGCCTTCCGGCAATGGCTCGCCGCGCGCTACGGCACGGCCGAGGCGATGAACCAGGCGTGGGGCACGACCTTCTGGAGCATGCACTACAACACGTTCGATGAGGTGGATCTGCCGAACAACCTCGTGGAAGAGCCGACGCCGAGCCATCTCGTCGACTATTTCCGCTTCTCCTCCGACCAGGTGCAGACCTTCAACAAGGCGCAGGCGGATATCATCCGACAGCATTCGCCGGGCCGCCCGGTGACGCACAATTTCATGTCGCAGAACACCGACTTCGACCATTACAAGGTGGGCGAGGATATCGATATTGCCTCCTGGGATGTCTATCCGATGGGGGGGCTGATCAACGGTCGCCTCAGCGCCGAGGAGAAGGCGCGCTACCTGCGCGTCGGCGATCCGGACCAGCCGGCCTTCAACCACGACCTCTACCGCGCCGTCGGCCGCGGCCGGGTGTGGGTGATGGAGCAGCAGCCGGGTCCCGTCAACTGGGCGGCGCACAACCAGTCGCCAGCCGACGGCATGGTAAGGCTGTGGACCTGGCTCGCCTATGCGCATGGCGTCGACATGGTCTCCTATTTCCGCTGGCGCCAGGCGCCGTTCGCGCAGGAGCAGTTCCATGCCGGCCTGCTGCTGCCGAACAGCGAGGTGGACCAGGGGTATATCGAGGTAGCGCAGGTCGCCGAGGAGATGGCGCGGTTGCCGAGGGGCGAGGTTCGGGAAAAGGCCGCTGTCGCGATCGTGCTCGACTACGAATCGCGTTTCGCAACCCGCGCCCTTCCGCAGGGCCGCGGGTATGCCGCTTCGGCCATCGCGCTCGACTGGTATTCCGCCGTCGCGCGCCTCGGTGTGGATGTCGATTTCATCGGCCAGCATTCCGATCTCTCTGGCTACAGCCTGGTGCTGGCGCCTGACCTCGTCATCCCGGATGCTGCCTTCCTTGCCCGGCTGAAGGCGTCAAAGGCCAAGACTTTGTTTGGTCCGCGCAGCGGCAGCAAGACGCGGGACATGCACATTCCCGCCGACCTGCCGCCCGGCCCGCTCGCAGATCTCCTCGATTTCCGGGTGACGCGCGTCGAATCCTTGCCGGACTATCACAGCGAGCCCGTGCTCTACGGCAATGCGAGCCATCCGGTGACTGGCTGGCGGGAACTCATCCGCACGAACGAGACGGTGCTGGCGACCTTCGAAGGCGAGCACCGCCCGGGCTCCCCTGCTGTCATCGGCAATGACCGCGCGCGCTATGTCGGCACGCTGCCGCGCGGCGAATTTCTCGCGAAGCTGATGGGCGACACACTCGGCTGGGCTGGCGTCGGAAGCCTGCCCGATCTCGGTGATCTCAGGCTCGCCCGCCGCGGCCGGCTGCACTTCGCCTTCAATTACGGCAGCAGCTCCGCTTTCGTGCCGGCTGGTGCGGATGCGACCTTCCTCGTTGGTGGCCGGCAGCTTGCGCCTGTCGATGTGGCAATCTGGACGGAAGGCGGCAACTAAAGCAGGTCCAGAAAACGCGTGAAGCGATTTTTCGTTCGGAACAATGTCAAAGCGTTCCTGGCCGCCGAGCCGGGGCTCCTCATCCGGTCCCTCCGTTCCTCCCTGGGCAGACGGATCGGGTGAGGGGTAGGCTTTTGCAGGCTGCCGGCCGCACTCGAGAGGATTATCCGGCTTCCTTTCCTGTCTGCGGCCGCACCGGCCGATGAGCCGTCTTGTTCCAGAAGAAGGGATTGTGGCGCAGCTCCCCGACGGCGCGCCAGGCGGCGACCGATAGCAGCAGCCAGTAGACCGGCGTCATCATCCAGTGCCTGCCCACGGCGGCCTGTTCGCTCTCCGCCATGCCACCCCGTCCGAGCGCGATGAAGACGGCGTAGCTGCCGAAGATGTTGATCATATCGAGCGTAAAGAGGGTGAACTCGAGCGGCCCGACCGTAAACGCGGGCTGGAAGAACAGCGACCAGGTGATGAGGCCGAGATAGGCGATGATCAGCGGATGGGCGAGCGACGAGAGGATGAGCCCGCCGATCAGCACCTGGAAGACGAGGCTGGGCCAGAGGCCCATCTCCGAAACGAGGCGTGAGGGATGGCGCATCAGCACCAGCCAGGTCTGCAACCAGCCCTTGAACCAGCGCGTGCGCTGGCCGAGCCAGGCGTCTCGCCCGATGGGGGCCTCCTCGTAGGTCGGCCGGGTGAGCGTGCCGCAGCGGTAGCCGAGCCTGTAGAGGCGGAGTCCGAGATCGGCATCCTCGGTAACATTGTAGGGGTCCCATCCGCCGACCTGCTGGAGAACGCGCGTGCGGAAATGGTTGGACGTGCCGCCGAGCGGCACGGGCAGGCGCGCGGCGGCAAGGTGCGGCAGCAGCACGCGGAAGAGTCCGGCATATTCGAGCGCGAAAAGTGCGCTCAGCCAGCTTTCCCGCGCATTGGTGACGACGAGCGGCGCCTGGAGGCAGACAATGTCCGGCGGACCCGCCTCGAAGGTCCGCCAGGCTTCCTCCAGCTGTAGGGGATCGACCCTGTCCTCGGCGTCGTAGATGACGAGATATTCGCCGCGTGCCGCGCCGAGCGCATAGGTGAGCGCCTTCGGCTTGGTGCGCGGCCGGCCAGGTGGCACCTCGACGATTTCGTACTGCCGGCCGAGGCGGGTGAGAGCGAGCGCATCGAGCGTTTCCTGGTCGTCCGCCTCGCAGATGAGCTTGATGTCGAGACGCGCAGCCGGCCATTCGATCCGGTTCAGGGTATCGATGAGCTGCGGCACCACGGCCGCTTCCCGATAGAGCGCCACGAAGATGGAGTAGGTCGGTCGCGGCCGGACCGATGGAGGCGGCAGCATCGGCCGGCGCTCCTGCCGCCACTTGGCAACGAGCGCGACAAGGCGGATCAGGAAGGTGCAGAAAAAGAGCAGGGTCACCACGATGTGCAACGCCAGCGTGGCCAGCCTGGGGGCAAGCGCAGCCAGCGTAAGGAGCAGAGTGACGGTGGCGCCGGTGTAGAAACCTTGCCGGCCGCGCAACGTAATACGGGCGCTCGCCTCGGGCATGGTGGCGTGCAGCTCCTCCACCGTGTCGCGCAGCCGCCTCTGCTGGCCGGCCTGCCAGAGTGCGGCCCGGAGAGCCGAGGGTGTGGTCGCCGCCATCATGCTGCGCAGCGCGGGGGCGTGTGCCAGCCGTTCGCCGAGATAGTCGAGCCGCTCGGCACTCGGCACGATTGCCGTGGTCGGCGGACGCGACGGATGGCGCAACCGTACTACGGTCGGGTCGATGAGTTGGCTATCGGCCCCGGGAAGATCCTCGACCTCTGCCGGATCCAGCCGGTCGAGGAACGGGATGTCCAGGATCTCGGCCAGCGCCTCGTAGTAGACATGTTCCGAGACCGAGCCGCTTGCCAAAAGCTCCGTTTCCAGCGATGTGCCGTGCTGGTTGGCACGCACCAGCATGGTGGAGATGAGGGGCTTCGATAGACCCAGGCGCCGGAAGAGGTGGGCCTCCGTCATCAGGCGGGAGGGTACGGTATCGTCGCGGGGTGGCGCCAGCGGTGCCGGCCGGATGCCGATTGCGGTAGCGAAACCGATGTCGTCGGGATATTCTGCCAGTCGCATGCAGCCCCGCAGCCGCGCAGGCAGCTACGCCCCCTTTAAACCCCAGGTTGATTGTAATGCGGCATATCAAAATTGCACCCCTGAAAATCTACGGGCTCCTTGCCTTCGGCCTGCTGCTGGCGGCGGTGCAGCCGCAGGATGTCGTGGCGCAGGAGCCTGCCTCGGTCGACCTGCCGATCCTATTCGACACGCGTGAGCGCATCGCGCGGCCGGATCTGTCCGGCATCGTGCGGCTGCGCTTCCTGACAACCGTGGATTTCCCGCCGTTCAACTTCATCGACCAGACCGGCAAGCTCGCCGGTTTCCATGTCGATCTGGTGCGGGAGATCTGCCGGGAGCTGGCGCTCACCGAAAAATGTCAGATCCAGGCTGTGACGTTCCCGGAGTTGGAAAAAGCGCTCATCGACGGCAATGGCGAGGCGGTGGCCGCGGGTGTCGCCGTCACCGCGGAGCTGCGCAAGCGTTTTGTCTTCTCTCGCCCCTTCATGCGCCCGCCGGCCCGTTTCGCCGTGGCAAAGAAGACCCCGCCCGCCGGCGCGACCGCGGCTGCGCTTGATGGCAAGCGTGTCGGTGTCGTCGCGGCGAGTGCGCACGAGGCGATGCTGAAGGCCTTTTTCCCGCGCGTGCAGGCGGAAGCCTTTGCCGATCGGGCCGCCCTGCTGGCAAGCCTCAAGGGCGGCAAGGTGGAGGCGGTCTTCGGGGACGGGATGCAGCTCGCCTTCTGGACGAGCGGCTCGGAATCGGCCGGCTGCTGCCGTCTGTTCGATGGGCCTTACCTGTCGGAGCGTTTCCTTGGCGAAGGCCTCACCATCATGTTTCGCAAGGAGGACGCGACGATAACCGGCGCCATCGACCATGCGCTGCTGGCGCTCTCGCGCAGCGGCCGCCTGCAGGAAATCTATCTGCGCTACTTCCCGGTCAATCTCTACGGCGGCTGATGCGGCCTACTGGCTGGCCCAGATGATGCGGGCGATCCAGTCCACGTCGTCGATGTCGAAATTGCGGTTCGGGTGTTCGGGATTGAGCGAGACGAGCTCGATCGTGCGTGGCGTCTGGCGGTGCAGCACCTTGGCCATGACCTCACCCTCGCGCGTCTTGACGACGACGCGGTCGCCGCGGCGCACCTGCGCGCCCGGTTCGACGATCAGGACGTCGCCGTCGCGGTAGAGCGGCAGCATGCTGTCGCCCTGCACCTCCAACGCGTAGACGCCGGGCTTTCGATCTGGCGAAGCCGGAAACTCCACCACGTCCCAGCCCTGGCCGGCGGGAAAGCCGCCATCGTCGAAGAAGCCGCCCGCGCCGGCCTGGGCGAAGCCGAGCAGGGGAATGGTGCCGGTCTGCGGCGGAAAAGCGCCATGCGGCAGAGCCGCGTCGCGCGCCGGGTCGGCCAGCGTGAAGAACTCGTCGATCGAGGCGCCGGTTGCGTCGAGCACCTTGGCGATCGATTCCGTCGATGGCCAGCGCTGGCGGCCGTCGGCACCCTGCCGCTTCGACTTGTTGAAGGATGTCGGGTCGAGCCCGGCGCGGCGGGCAAGGCCGGACGGAGAGAGCCGATTGCGCTCGGCAAGGGCGTCTATCGCTGCCCAGATCCGGTCGTGGGAGAACATGCTGAAAAACCCTGCCAAGGCAACGGACCGGCAAGGGCCGGTCCGACTGATCGGAAGCATATCCAAGGAGGGTGAATGAGTAAAGGAAAAAGGATTATTTTCCTGTGTTCTTTCCGATCCGGTTTTCGGCCGCCCGGCGCCGGGCCACGACGCTCTCGCGCCAGATGGTGAAGATGCCGGCGCCGACGACGATGGCCGAGCCGAGCACCATGTTGAGGTTCAACGTTTCACCGAAGACGCTGACGCCGATGATCGCCGCCAGCACGACCTGCAGATAGGTGAGCGGCTGCACGGCGGCGGCATCGAGCAGGTCATAGGCGCGGATCAGGAAATAATGGCTCGACATGCCGGTGATGCAGAGCAGGCCCATCCACAGCCAGTCGCCCGGTGTGAGGTTCGTCCAGAAGAAGGGACCGACAAGCGAGATCGCCACGGCGCCGACCACGCCGGTGTAGAAGAAGCTCGTCGAGGCCGTGTCCTCGCGGCTGACGAGGCGGGTGGCAATGACATAGACCGCGAACATCAGCGCGGAGATGAGCGGCAGCAGCACGCCCATGTCGAAAGCGCTGCCGGCGGGATTGAGGATGATCAGCACGCCGCAAAGCCCGATACCGATCGCCGTCCAGCGCCGCCAGCCGACCCGCTCGCCGAGCAGCGGCATCGACAGGAGTGCAACGAAGATCGGCCCCGATGCCAGGATCGCCTGGGAATGGGCTAGGCCGACCTTGGTGAAGGCGGTGATGGTAACGACGATCTGGAAGGCAAGGAGGACGCCGCGCAGGATTTGCAGGGCCGGCCGTTTCGTCGCTGCCACGACCTTCAGGCCACCCGGGCTGCGGGCGCCCAGCGCCATCGCAAAGGCGCCGAAGGCCCAGAAGCGCAGCATGGCGATGAAGACCGGCGGGTAGAGGCTGCCGAGATGTTTCGAGATCGCGTCCTGCAGGCTGAAGATCAGGATGGCAAGCAGGGTGAAGAGATAGCCGGTGCGTTTGGAGTCCATGGCTCGCGCATATACCTGTGTGGCCCCGCTTGCACGTCGAAACTTGCAGGCAAAACGGACTTTTCGTGGCGCGGTTCAAAGTGGTGGGAAAAATTTCCTTGCCCCCTGATTTTCAGCCTCTTTCGCTGCATCGGGCGCCGCGCTATCAAGGCACAGCGCAGCGCTTCCGCGCCTTCGAGGTCCATTCCGTGCAAAAGACCGTCTCTTCCGGCATTCTGCTGACGTCCTTCGCCTATTTCATGTTTTCCCTGCAGGATGCGACGGTCAAATGGCTCGTCGCGGCCTTGCCGGTCTGGCAGATCCTGTTCGTGCGCAGCCTGACGATCTTCGCGCTCTGTCTTGCCTTCGGCGGGCGCCCGCTCGTGCAAAGCGCGCGCCGCTCGCCTGTGCTGAAGCCGCTCTTCCTGCGCAATCTGCTGCTGCTTGCCGCCTGGCTGTCCTACTATACCGCCGCGCGTGATCTCGGTCTGGCGGAACTCACCACGCTGTACTACGCCTCGCCGGTCGTCATGACGATCCTCTCGGTGCCGATCCTCGGCGAGAAGGTGCCGGGATACCGGTGGTTCGCGGTGGTGATCGGCTTCGTCGGCGTGGTCATCGCCTGCGGGGTTGCGGCCAAGGGAGTGCAGCTTTCGCTGCCCGTCTATCTCGCCCTGCAGGCGGCTATCTTCTGGGCGGTTGCAACGGTGCTGCTGCGCAAGACGGCGCTGCATGAACGAACGCAAGTGCAGGTGACCATATCGAGTTTCTTTTTCCTCCTCTTCACGGCCTTCGCGCTGCCTTTCGTCTGGCAGCCGGTCGCGCTGCTCGACCTGGCGCTGATGGCCGGAACGGGGGTCATTGCCGGCATCGGGCAGTTCGCGATGTTCGAGGGGATGCGCCGAGCGCCGGTCTCCGTGCTTGCTCCCTTCGAATATTCCTCGCTGGTCTGGGCCTTCGCGCTTGGTTATCTCATCTGGAGCGACGTGCCGGGCTCGAATGTTTTCATCGGTGCCACGCTGATCTTTTCCGCGGGCATGGTCATCATTGCCAGCGAACGGTTCGCCGGGCGCTTCCGTGTCAGGATCTAGCCCCTTAAGTGACGAAACAACCAAAAGAATTCCGTTTTCGTCACGTTGGTTGGTTGCAAGCGAACATTACAACGATATTGTCGCCGTCCTGTAGACGGCTTGAACCGGGGGGTTAGATGCCGATTTCGAACGCCGCCTTCGTGCGCTCGACGGTTATTCTGTTGATTGCTGGCATGTTCGCGTTGCTCGGCATTGTCGGCACGTCGCTCTGGCTCGTCAGCAAGGTGCAGGACTATTTCGCGGATTTTATCGAAGTGCGCGAGGCGCGCAGCGCCGCTGCCGACCTGCTCTCCATCGTCAAGGACGCGGAAACGGGCCAGCGCGGTTTCATCATAACGGCCGACACCGCCTTCCGAGGTCCTTACGATGACGCTCTGCGCGCCGTCGCCGAGCGGGAAAAGGTCTTCCTAGAAAAGACGGAGCGCTTGCCTGAATATGTCGAGCGGGCAGCACGGGTCAGTAAACTTGTGGAGCAGAAGCTGGCGGAGCTGGCCGGAACCGTCGCCCTCATGGAGCAGGGCCGGCAGGCGGAGGCTGTCGAAGAGGTTAAGACCGATCGGGGCCGCGTCCTGATGGATGAGCTTCGCACTGAGGTCGGCTTCATCCTCGATGATGCGGACCGGCATCTGGAGGAGAGCGTCGTCGATACGCTCTCGTCCGCCAGCGCGCTGCAATGGACGACGATCATCGGCGCGATCGCGATTATCGGCGTACTGGGCGGCGCAGCCACCGTCGTCATGCAATATACACGCGACCTCGTCGTCGCCCGCCGCGAGGTTGAGACGCTGAACGCCACACTGGAAAAGCGGGTCGACGAGCGCACGGAGGAGCTGATCCGCGCCAATCAGGAAGTGCAGCGCTTCGCCTATATCGTGACGCACGACCTGCGCGCGCCGCTCGTCAACATCATGGGCTTCACCAGTGAGCTGCAGGCCTCGCTTGCAGCCATCCAGGGCTATGTGCTGGCCGACGGCAAGGCGCCGAGCGAAGGGGACATTCTTGAAGCGCGCCGCGCGGCTTCGGAGGAGTTGCCGGAGGCGATCGGTTTCATCCGCTCCTCCACCAAGAAGATGGACGGCCTCATCAATGCCATCCTGAAGATTTCGCGCGACGGGCGGCGGGAGCTGCGCATCGAGCGCGTCGACATCAAGGCGCTTGTGGAAACGGGTGCGGCGGCGGTGGGCCATCAGGTCGGCGAATCCGATGGCAAGGTCACCATCGACGAAAAGCTGCCGACCGTCATTTCCGATCGGCTGTCACTGGAGCAGGTTTTCGGCAATCTGTTCGACAATGCGATCAAGTACCAGTCGCCGGGCCGGCCGCTGCGTATCTCCGTGACCGCGAAGAACGGCGGCCGGGCTGGTGCCGTCATCGAGTTCACCGACAACGGCCGTGGCATCTCGCCGGAGGACCACGAGCGGGTCTTCGAACTGTTCCGCCGCTCGGGCGCCCAGGACAAGCCCGGCGAAGGCATAGGCCTGGCGCATGTGCGTTCACTGATGCGCAATCTTGGTGGTGATATCATCGTCCGATCCGAACTCGGGCAGGGGACGACCTTCGTGCTCCGTCTTCCGCCCGACCTCAGCAAAGTAGTCAGGAGTATGCAGGCATGAACGGACTGGGCAAGGAAGTCACCATCGTCATGATCGAGGACGACGAGGGCCATGCGCGCCTCATCGAGAAGAACATCCGCCGCGCCGGCGTGCACAACGAGGTCGTGCCCTTCACCAACGGCACGGAAGCGCTCGATTTCGTGCTCGGCAAGGACCGCTCTGGCCTTGCGAGCGCCGGCAGGTTCCTGTTGATCCTGCTCGACCTCAACCTGCCCGACATGTCCGGCATCGATATCCTGCAGCGCATCAAGACCAATACCCACACGAAGCGCCTGCCGGTCGTCATCCTGACGACGACGGACGATGAGCGGGAGATCCAGCGCTGCTACGATCTCGGCGCGAACGTCTACATCACCAAGCCGGTGGAATATGAAAGCTTCGCTCATGCGATCCGCCAGCTCGGCCTGTTCTTCTCCGTGATCCAGATCCCCGAGACGCAGTAAATGAAGGAAGCCTCGGTCCGCATCCTCTATATCGACGACGACCCGATCCTCGCGCGGCTCGCCCAGCGTGCGCTCGGCCGTCTTGGTTATGAGGTGCTGCATGCCGAGGATGTGGAGCATGGCCGCGCGCTTTTCACCGACGGCGGTTTCGCCGCTGTCGTGCTCGACCACTTCCTGAAATCGGGCACGGGCCTTTCCTTCCTGAAGGAGCTTTCCGATGCGCCGGGGGCGGTGCCTGTCGTCTATGTGACGGGGTCGAACGATGCCCAGGTTGCCATCGAGGCGCTGAAGGCTGGCGCTGCCGACTATGTGATCAAGTCGGTCGGCGACGATTTCATGCCGCTGCTGACCAATGCACTTGGCCAGGCATTGGAAAATGCCGAGTTGAAGCGCGCGAAGCTTCGTGCCGAACAGGAGATCCGCGCTGCCAAGGAGCGGGCCGAGGTGTTGCTGGCGGAGGTGAACCACCGCGTCGGCAATTCGCTGGCGCTTGCCGCCGCGCTTATCCGCCTCCAGATGTCGAGCGCATCCGACGAGGCGGTAAAGGAGGCGCTGTCGGAAACGCAGGCCCGCATCACCGCGATTGCCGGCATTCACCGGCGGCTCTACACGTCGGAAGACGTGCGCCATGTCGATATGGGGGCCTATCTCTCGACGCTGCTCTCCGAGCTCGACACGTCGATGAAGGGCCATGGCCGCAACGTGCGGCTCAACCGGATGCTGGAGCCGCTGCACGTGCCGACCGACCGCGCCGTATCGCTCGGCGTCATCGTAACCGAACTCGTCACGAATGCCTTCAAATATGCCTATGGCGAGACCGGCGGCGAGGTGCGCGTCGGCTTCACCCGCCTCGACCCGGAAACCGCGTTGCTTTTCGTCGAGGACGACGGCATCGGCTGGCGCGGGGAGGGGCCGGTACGCGGCACCGGTCTCGGCTCCAAGATCATCGGTGCCATGGCGTCAAGCCTCGGCGCCAAGCTCGCCTATGCCAGCCGCACTGTCGGCACGCGTGCCGAGCTGCTGGTGCGCATGGCCGACGCCGCACGTCCCGCGTAGAGCGGGATACCGGACGGCAAAAGACCCGGATGCAGGGGACATCCGGGTCTTTGGGGAGGTCAGTCTGGGCGATGTTTACTTGCAGACCTTGATCTTCTTGATGATGACGTTGCCGTAGTAGTCGTAGGACTTCACCTTCTTGATGAAGCAATAGGGCTCGTAGCCGTAGCTGTAGTAGCCGGCCTGCGAGGGCGCCGCGAAGGAGACGGCGGCGACGAGGGCAACGGTGGCGGAAACGATGATCTTGCGCATGGGGTCTCTCCTGATCTCTGGTATGGATGAGCCTCTCTCATCCGGTGATCAGAAGGTCGCACATCGCCCGGCCGCCCGCTGTTCCGCAGGAAACAGGAGAAACGCTGCGCCGCCCGGCCGGTGCCTGCGCGACGGGCCATCCTTGTTGACGGCCGGCTCAGATGGTTGGTGAGGCTGAGCGCTTGCTGGATTTGCGGGTTGGCTTCGGCGGCGCCTCGACCGGTTCCTGTTGCATGCGCAGGGCGCGTAGCCGGGCGGTCTTCTTTTCCCGCTCGGTTGCTTCGGCAGCGATGATGGTGCGCGCCGTATGGTCGGTCGCGGCTGCCTTCTCCTGGGCGGAAAGCTTGGCGGGATTGAAGAATTTATCCTTGGTCGCGGTCATGATCTCTCCTTTCTGGAGTGATGTCCGACAGGGCGAGCCGGGCGGCGGAATGCGCCACCCGGCGCTATAACGGGGAATGGTTAGCGGGCAGGGCGCACCGCACGCTTGGGTGCGGGCAGCAGCCCCTCGCGCTGCATTTTCTTGCGGGCGAGCTTGCGTTGGCGGCGAATGGCTTCCGCCTTCTCGCGCGCCCGTTTCTCGGATGGTTTCTCAAAGGCGCTGCGCGCCTTCACTTCGCGAAACAGACCTTCACGCTGCATCTTCTTCTTCAGCACACGAAGCGCTTGGTCGACATTGTTGTCTCTGACGAGAACCTGCACGATATGTCCTTTCTCTCGCGGCTTGCGCCGCACTGGGTGTAGATATGCCGCCGTGGCACCATCACTCTGCAAGGAGTGATTCAAGCCACCTAGGCGACCGCCACTCTCCTTCAACTGCCGTCACCGCTTGCTTCGCAAGCGATAGCGTCACTTACCGACGCGCATGCTCGACGGATTTGGCCACGGACCGCTCTTGCCAGCGACGGTTGTCGTTATTCCGCTTGACGCGGGGCTACCACTTTCATCGCTATCAATATCGCTGTTTACGATGCGTCGCTCGAAATTCTCGTTGTCGATCTGCACCCGATACTGGGCTTCTCCATGGTCGGCGGGCAGGATGCCGATGGTCCGGCATCGTTGCTCTCCCGTCACCGAGCGGGACCGGCTGGCCTTCAGAACCACTCGGTCGCCAATGGCATAGGTTTTCTGACCCATAGCACTCTCCTCCGAAGCTATGGAAACAAAAAGGCCGGGCGTTACCCCGACCTCTTCCCGTCATTCAACGCTCCGCCGCCAGTACATCCGTGGTCGGCAGGCGGAATGACAATCTTATGCGGCGCGAAGGTTGTCGGCCGAGTTCTTGCCGGACTTGCGGTCACGGACGATCTCGTAGCTGATCTTCTGGCCTTCGGCGAGCGAGCCAAGGCCCGAGCGCTCGACGGCAGAAATGTGAACGAACACATCCGTCGTGCCGTCATCAGGCTGAATGAAGCCGAAACCCTTGGTGCTGTTGAACCACTTTACGGTGCCCGAATTCATGATGATAACCTTTCCATCTCCAGTGTAATTGAACGATGTTTCGTCCATTTTGATCGATCTTGAAAGGAAATCTGACAGAGCTTGGAAGCTCGAAGACAAAGGTCGCAAGCAGTTTTCGACGGAACTCATATAAGGTCTATTCACGAATATGCAATGGCTGGGCGGGATTTTTTGAAAAATGATCCCGGAAAGCATCGAAAAAGCAGAAGAATCGCTGACTTCGTTTAGAATTAAATTTACGGTTTCGATTGTTTTATTTTCACCGCTACGCATGTGATCGAGGGGCTGAAACGAAAAAGGATGGCAGTGCGCCATCCTTTTCATTTCGATCAGCCTTCGTCAGGCTACCTTCTTTGCCTCCGGCGCAAAGCGGCTGTAGAAGGTCTCGTCCTTGGCAGCCATGTCTTTCAGCAGCGGTGTCGGCTGGAAGTGGCTGCCATAGTTGGCAGTGAGCGTCTCGCAGAGGGCGATGAAAGCCTTCACACCCATGCCGTCGATGTAGGATAGCGTGCCGCCGGTATAGGGAGCAAAACCGAAGCCGAGGATGGAGCCGACATCGGCCTCGCGCGGATCGGTGACGATGCCCTCTTCCATGGTGCGCGCGGCTTCCAGCGCGATGGTAACGAGCAGGCGCTCCTTCAGCACCTTGACGTCGACGTCGTCGGGCTTCTGCTGCGGGTAGAGGTCCTTCAGGCCCGGCCACAGCTTCTTCTTGGCGGGCTTCGGCGGATAGTCGTAAAAGCCCTTGCCGGCCTTTCGGCCGAGGCGGCCTTCGCCCTCCACCAGCTTGGTGACGAGTTCCATATGCCGTGGATCGACCGATTGCGGGCCAAGGTCGGCAATGGAGGCCTTGAAGATCTTGTAGGAAAGGTCGACGGCGACCTCGTCGTTGAGCGACAGCGGGCCGACCGGCATGCCGGCCATCTTGGCGGCATTCTCGATCATCGCCGCCGGCACGCCTTCGATCAGCATGTCATAGGCTTCGGCCATGTAGCGGAAGACGCAGCGGTTGACATAGAAGCCGCGTGTGTCGTTGACGACGATCGGCGTCTTCTTGATGGCGGCGACATAGTCGAGTGCGGTGGCGATCGCCCGGTCGCCCGTCTCCTTGCCGAGGATCACCTCCACGAGCATCATCTTGTCGACCGGCGAGAAGAAGTGGATGCCGATGAATTGCTCCGGGCGCTTCGAATTCCCAGCAAGCCCTGATATCGGCAGCGTCGAGGTGTTGGAGGCGAAAATGGCGTCTTCGCGCAGCACGGCCTCGATCTTCTCCGTGACCTCCTTCTTGACGTTACGGTCCTCGAAGACCGCCTCGATGACGAGATCGGCATCGGCAAGGCTCGCGTAGTCGAGCGTCGGGGTGATGAGGGAAAGCAGCTTCTCGCCGTCTTCCTTCGTCATGCGGCCCTTGCTTATCGCGCCGGTGACGAGCCCCTGCGAAACGCTCTTGCCCTTGTCGGCCGCTTCCTGGTCGCGGTCGATAAGGACGACCGGGATGCCGGCGGCAGCCGTCACATAAGCGATGGAGGCGCCCATGAAGCCGGCGCCGACGACGGCGACCTTCCTGAATTCTGCCTTCGGCTGGCCGGCCGGCCGGCGGGCACCCTTGCCAAGCTCCTGCATGGAGACGAACAGCGACCGGATCATCGAGAAGGCTTCGGTCGTCTGGAGGATATGGGTGAAGTAACGCTGCTCGATCCTGAGCCCCGTATCGAAGGGCACCTGCAGGCCTTCATAGACGCATTTGAGGATGGCGAGCGCGCCCGGATAGTTGCCGGCCGTCTCGCGGCGCAGGATGGCGGGCGCGGCAGGCCAGAGCTGGGCTGCGGCCGGTGTCCAGATGCCGCCGCCCGGCGCCTTGAAGCCCTTCTCGTCCCAGGGCTGGACGGGCTTCAAGCCGTCCTTGATCATCTGCTTGGCGGCGGGGATGAGCTGGTCGGGCTCCACCACCTGATGCACGAGGTTCATCGCCTTGGCGCGCGCGCCGGTCAGCGATGAGCCGGTCGTCATCATCTGCAGGGCGTCCTGCGCATTGGCAAGGCGTGGCACGCGCTGGGTGCCGCCGGCGCCCGGGAAGATACCGACCTTGACCTCGGGAAGCGCGATCTTGACCGACTTGGCACTCGAGGCGACGCGGCCGTGGCAGGCGAGCGACATTTCGAAGGCGCCGCCCATGCAGGTGCCGTTGATGGCGGCGACCCAGGGTTTGCCGCAAGTTTCCAGCTTGCGGAACAGCCAGGTCATGCGCCCGGTGGCCTCGAAGAGCTTTTCGACGGCGCTCGCCGGATTCCTCGCCTGTGCATCCTTGAGGAGATCGAAGCTCGCCTGGATCATCGAAAGATCGGCGCCGCCGGAGAAGGAGGATTTTCCGGAGGTGATGACGACGCCCTTGACCGCGCTGTCCGCCACTATCTGGTCGATGATCCCGTCGAGTTCGTCCATCACCTCGACGGTGAAGACGTTCATCGATTTTTCCGGCATGTCCCAGGTGACCAGCGCAATGCCGTCGGCATCGGTCTCGATGGTGAAGTTCTTGTAGCTCATGGTGGGATTCCTCTTCCCTGAAATCTTGTACGGAGCGGCCGTTTGCCCCTCATCCGCCTGCCGGCACCTTCTCCCCGTGAACGGGGAGAAGGGACATGCCGCGACGTCGCCGTTCCCCCTCGCCCCGCTTGCGGGGAGAGGGCGCGCCGAGCGAAGCGGAGGCGGGGTGAGGGGCTTTCATCGGCGCGCCCTCAGGCCCGCTCGATGATCGTTGCCGTGCCCATGCCCGCGCCGATGCAGAGCGTCACGAGGGCGGTGTTGAGGTCGCGGCGCTCCAGTTCGTCGAGCACGGTGCCGAGGATCATCGCGCCGGTCGCGCCGAGCGGGTGGCCCATGGCGATGGCGCCGCCGTTGACGTTGATCCTGTCGTGCGGGATGTCGAAGGCCTGCATATAGCGCAGCACGACGGCGGCGAAGGCTTCGTTGAGTTCGAAGAGATCGATGTCGGAAAGCTGCATGCCGGTGCGGGCGAGCAGCTTTTCCGTCACGTCGACCGGGCCGGTCAGCATCAGTGCCGGATCGGAGCCGATATTGGCGAAGGCCTTGATGCGGCCGCGCGCCTGCTTCCCGAGAATGTTGCCGCCTTCCTTCGAACCGAGCAGCACGGCTGCAGCGCCATCGACGATGCCGGAGGAATTGCCGGCATGGTGCACGTAGGTGATGCCCTCGATTTCCGGATGGGCCTGGATGGCGACGGCCTCGAAGCCGCCCATCTCGCCGGGCATCTGGAAGGACGGCTGGAGCTGGGCGAGCGCCTGCATGTCCGTGCCGGGGCGCATGTGCTCGTCATGGGCGAGGATAGTGAGGCCGTTGATGTCCTTCACCGGCACGACGGAATTCTTGAAATAGCCGTTCTGCCAGGCGTGCGCCGCGCGCTTCTGGCTTTCGACGGCATAGGCGTCGACGTCGTCGCGGGAAAAGCCGTATTTCGTGGCGATGAGGTCGGCGGAGACGCCCTGCGGCATGAAATAGGCCGGGAAGTTGACCGAGGGGTCCATGAACCAGGAGCCGCCGGACATGCCGAGACCGACGCGCGACATCGACTCCACGCCGCCGGCAATGACGATGTCGTCGGCGCCCTGCGCGATCTTCGCCGCGCCGAAATTCACCGCATCGAGGCCGGAGGCGCAGAAGCGGGAGATCTGCATACCCGGCGCGCGGGTCGAGTAGCCGGCCTCGAAGGCGGCGGCCTTCGGAATGACGGAGCCGGCATCCATGACCGGATCGACGCAGCCCATGACGATGTCGTCGACCTTTGATGTATCGAGCCCGTTGCGATCGCGCACCGCTTCCAGCACCTTGGCGGCGAGGCGCACGGACGGCACTTCGTGCAGCGAGCCGTCCTTCTTGCCGCGCCCGCGCGGGGTGCGCACATGATCGTAGATGAAGACGTCGGTCATTGGTCTCTTCTCCCTAGCGGCGCTGAAACGCCGTCAAACTCGCAACGGGTCGTCTGATTCTTGAGGCTAGAACGCTTCGGCTGCCAGTTCCATCGTTGTGTCGGCGCCGGCCTCGATGCGGGTCTTGCGCAGGCCAGTTTCCGGCATCAGGCGCTCCATGAAGAATTTGGCCGTGACCAGCTTGTTCTTCAAAAAGTTCTCGCGCTCGCCAGCGCCCGCCGCGAGGCTCTCCTCGGCGGCCTTCGCGATCTTCGCCCACATGTAGCCGACGGTGACGAGGCCGAAGAGGTGCATGTAGTCGGTCGAGCCGGCGCCGGCATTGTCGGGCTTGGCCATGGCGTTCTGCATGAACCACATGGTTCCGGCCTGAAGGTCGTTCAAGCCCTTCTTCAGGTGCTTGGTGAAGAAGGCAAGCCTCTCGTCATTGCGGTTCTCCTCGCAGAAATCGCCGATCTCCTTGAAGAGTGTCATGACGGCGCGCCCGCCGTTCATGCCGAGCTTGCGGCCGACGAGGTCGAGCGCCTGGATGCCGTTGGCCCCCTCGTAGATCATGGCGATGCGCGCGTCGCGCACATACTGGCTCATGCCGTGCTCTTCGATGTAACCGTGGCCGCCGAAAACCTGCTGGGCCATGACGGCATGATCGAAACCCTTGTCGGTCAGGACGCCCTTGAGGATCGGGGTCATCAGTCCGAGGATGTCGTCGGCCGCCTGGCGTTCCTTCTCGTCGGCGGAGCGGTGGGCGATATCGGATTTCAGCGCGGTCCAGAGCGTGAAGGCGCGGCCGCCCTCGGTCCAGGCCTTGATGGTCATCAGCGTGCGGCGGATGTCGGGGTGCACGATGAGGGGATCGGCCTTGCCATTCGGGTTTTTGACGCCGGAGAGCGAGCGGCCCTGCAGGCGCTCGCGGGCATAGTTGGCGGCGTTCTGATAGGCGATCTCGGCAATTGACAGGCCCTGCAGGCCGACACCAAGACGGGCCTCGTTCATCATGACGAACATGGCGTTGAGGCCCTTGTTCTCCGCGCCAATGAGGAAACCCTTCGCCTCGTCGTAGTTCATGACGCAGGTGGCGTTACCGTGAATGCCCATCTTGTGCTCGATGGCACCGCAGGAAACCGTGTTGCGGTCGCCCGGTGTGCCGTCGTCTTTCAGGATGTATTTCGGCACGATGAAAAGCGAGATGCCCTTGGTGCCCTCCGGCGCGCCCTCGATGCGGGCGAGAACGAGGTGGACGATATTGTCGGACATGTCGTGCTCGCCGGCCGAGATGAAGATCTTCTGGCCGGAAATCTTGTAGGAACCATCAGCCTGCGGCACGGCCTTGGTGCGCAGCAGGCCGAGGTCGGTGCCGCAATGGGGCTCCGTCAGGTTCATGGTCCCGGTCCAGGCGCCCTCCACCATCTTCGGCAGATAGGCGGCCTTCTGCTCGTCGGAGCCGTGCACGAGGATCGCGGCGATCGCGCCCTGCGTCAGGCCGGGATACATGGTAAGCGCCATGTTGGCCGAGGACATATATTCACCGACGGCAGTGTGCAGTACGTAGGGAAGGCCCTGGCCACCGAATTCCTCGGGAACCGCAAGGCCGATCCAACCGCCCTGGCGGTAGAGGTCGAAGGCTTCCTTGAAGCCCTTCGGGGTCTTTACCGTGGCATCGTCGTGACGCTTGCAGCCTTCCTGGTCGCCGGAAAGATTGACCGGAAAGAGCACCTCTTCAGCCACCTTCGCCGCTTCGCCGGCGATCGCCTCCAGCATGTCCCCCGTTGCATCGGCAAAGCCGGGCAGGTTGTTGTAGCGCTCGAGCGCCAGCACGTCGTTCAGGATGAAAAGCGTGTCATTCACGGGGGCTTTGTAGATCGGCATGCTCGAAGTCCTCACCTGTCCCGCGGACGCGAGTCCGCTCTTTGAGATCGGATACTATAAAATTTTGACGTTTGCGTAAACGTCAAAACAGGGCCGCAAAGAAATTTCGTCGGTCGGGAGGGCTGCGGGCGGGCGGTGCGGCGACGGACGGTTCCTTCGGAGCCTGTGGTTGTGCCGCAAACGGCCGCCTTTCCTCCCGAAGATCATTCTATGAGCAAATCGTTAAAAAATTTCCGGGGCAGTTAACCCCTTGTTTACCATGTTTCATGAATTGTGACGCCTGAGGGCGTGGGATCGGGAATCATTTGGACTTCCCTTTGTAACGGCCGGACGGATGGTCCGGTACAGACAGGGGCGATACTGTTTCCCATGGCACATGCAGTGTTTGACGGCGGAGATCCGCCGGAGTGGAAGAAAGGGCGCAGCCGGGCGGCAGCGCCTTCAGAAGTATCTCCCGGCAGGCCGCTCGGCTGCCAAAGCGAGGCGAAGATGAACGGATCGCGAAACCCGCAGCGTCACGGCGAAAGATCCTCGCTCGATGCGCTCAATCGCACCATCGAGGGGCTGGAAGCCCGTATCGAAGGCCTGATGGCGGGCGGGCGCGAGGCGCGCGGACGCGGCGAGGAGCGTTTCGCGCCGCGCGGTGAGCAACCCCGCCAGGAGCCGGCGCGCGCGATCCCGCTGCGCGACGATCCGGTTTCCGAAATCGTGCAGCGCCAGCGTGCCATCGAAGGCGGCCGCGAACGCGTTGCCCATCGCCTGGAGCGCCGCCCGCTCTCGGCCGACCACTATGCCGCTGCCCAGCAGGCCCATACCGCCTATGGCGGCCCGCAGACTGGTGCCGCCTATGGCAGCCAGCAAACGGCGGCCGCTTATGGCGGCCAGCAGGCGCATCCGGCCTATGGTCATCAGCAGACCGCACCCGCCCGCGCGGACAATTCCGTCGAGGACATCGCCAAGGCACTCGTCTCGCTGCGTCAGGACCTGAAGAAGGATATCGCCGACGGGCTGGAACGCGAGATGCAGTCGCTGCGCTCGGAAATCCGAGGCATCCGCCAGATGGCCGAGGGCCGCAACAACAATGACGACCTGCGCGAGGAGCTGCTGCGGCTTTCCACTGGCATCAACCAGCTTGGCCACCAGTCCGGCCAGACGGCCGGTCAGGCAGAAGGCCTGCGCGTCGAATTCGACGAACTGCGCTCCGTGCTCGACGGGCTTGCCCGCGAGGATTCCGTACGGCGCATGGAGGATCGCTGGAACGGCGTCGAGAAGAGGCTCTCCGTCTTCGACCAGACGCGCGACGACGAACTGGTGGCTCTTGCCTATCGGCTGGACGAGCTGAAGGGCCAGATCGGCGCGGTCAGCGCCACGCCGGCCATCCATGCGCTGGAAGGCAAGATCGAGACCATCGCCCGCGCCATCGACATGCTGGCACGCCAGGCGCAGCCGGATGATGGCCGCTTCGTCTCGGCCGTCACCTCGCAGTTCGAAGGGCTGGACGCCCGCCTCGACGAGATCAGCCGGGCGATTGCCGCGGCCGGCCGCATGCAGCAGTCGGCCATGGCCGACAACGGCATGATGCAGCGCCTCGAAGGCCGCATCGCCGATCTCGCCGACCAGCTCGATTTCATTGCCCAGCGCCCGGCGCCCGCACCGGACCAGGGCCTCTCCTTGCGCATCGAAGCACTCGCGAGCCGCATCGAGGACCTGTCGAACGAACGCACGGCGCTTCGTCTCGAAGAGCGTATCGAGCAGCTCTCGCAGATGCTGGAGCAAAGCCAGCAGGTCGCTCCCGCCCAGGGCAACGATGAGCTTGCCTATTACCTTTCCGACATTTCCCGCAAGATCGACGCGCTCGACCAGGGCAGCGTCAACGACCAGCTCGCCGAGCGGCTGGACGCGCTTGCCCGGCGCATCGACAATCTCGACGCACCGACCGGCAGCCCGTTCCAGGAAGACCGGTTCGCCCATATCGAGGATCGCCTCTCGGCGATTGCCGACCGCCTCGATGCGACCAGCGTCGCGCCGGTGGGCGATCACGAGGCATTGCGTGGCCTGGAGGCGCAGATCGCGCATCTTTCCACGCTGATCAGCACGCCGTCCGCCGCCGTCGCGCAAGTCCCCTCCGAATTCGAGGGCCGTCTCGCGACGATCGAGGACTACATGGCGACCAACGACGAATACATCGTCGAGGCCGCCCGCCAGGCGGCGGAAGCCGTGATGGAGGCCTACCGCCACGCCGGCCCGACGGCGGCGGCCAGCACTGACATGGAAGCGATCGCCGGCCTTGCCGATGACCTGCGCGCACTGGAGGAACTGACCCGCTCGAGCGAGGAGCGCACTGCGCGCACCTTCGATGCGCTGCACGACACGCTGGTGCAGATCGCCGGCCGCCTCGAGCAGCTCGACGCCCCGCGCGAAACCTTCGGTCGCCGCGAGGCAACCATGCCGCGCGCCGAAATGCCGGCGATGGATGTGGAGCGCCACGCCGCCCCCGCCTCCAGCATCTACGGCAACGACTACCCTTTTGACGACGACGGCTTCGGCACCCGCGAGACCCGCAAGGCCGAAGCCGAGGCGACGCAGGAGGAAAGCCGCTTCGCCGAGATCGAGGTCGAGAACATTCCCGTTCCGGAGCGTCCGGCCCCGGAAGAGGCACTAACGGACGAGCCCGTTGCTCTCTCCGCCGACCAGCCGGCTGGAGCTCAGCCCAAGACCGGCCTGCTCGCCGGCCTGAAGCGCCGCTTTGCGCCCGGCCGCAAGGAAACCGCTCTGCCGGTCGAACGCCAGCAGATCGATCCGACACCCTCGATCGATCCCACGGACGAACTCGCGCCGGAAGAGGCGAACCAGCTGCTGGAGCCGGGCTCCGGCGTGCCTGACGTCCGCCGTATCCTTGAACGCGTTCGTGCCGGCCAGGCTTCGGCCACGCAAACGACGGCAGGTGGCGAAGGCGATCGTGTGGCCATTCAGATCGCTGCTGCCCGCCGTGCTGCCCGGCTTGCTGCCGAAGAGACGGATACAATCTCCCGCGTCGCGCCCGCCAAGAAGACGGAAAAGCTGGCAAAGGGCGAGAAGCCTGCTTCGGCGCTGTCGCGCCACCGCCGGCCGATCCTGCTCGCCGTCGGCGCCGTGCTGCTGGCGATCATGTCCTATCCGCTGATCAACACGCTGTTGGCCGGCGACGAGGCTCCGGTCATTGTCGAGCAGACCGCCAACGTCACGAACGAGACGGCCCCGGTTGAGACCACGACGGGCACCGGCGAGGCTGTGACCGCCAATACCGCTGCAGCGCCCGTCGTCAGCGAGGAGGTCGTGACGGATCCGGCTCCCGTCGAAAGCGGCAATGTTGAGAGCGGGGATGCGCGCAATCTTGGTGATACGCAGACGAATGCCGGCGCCGAGCCGACACCGACCCAGACATCCGCCACCGGCAGCCAAGCTCTGACGGCTCCGGCTGAAACGACCGATGGTGCGGCCACTGCCGGCTTCGAGCCGGTGACGGCGCCGGAAACCGCCGTCGCCGAGGAGACCCAGCCGGTCGACCAGACGCAGACAGCCGCAATCGTGGTTCCGGAAGCAATCACCCCGGCCTCGCTCTCCAAGGCGGCGACGGAGGGCGATGCGCTGGCGCTGTTCGAGATTGGCGCGCGTTACACGGAAGGCCGTGGCGTTGCGACGGATCTTGCGGAAGCCGCCCGCTGGTACGAGCTGTCCGCTGCCCGTGGCTTTGCGCCCGCCGAGTACCGCCTTGCCAATCTCTACGAGAAGGGCCAGGGCGTCGAGCGTGACCTGCCGCGTGCCCGGGAACTCTATGAGATCGCGGCGAACAAGGGCAATGCGAGCGCCATGCACAATCTCGCCGTCCTGCTGGCGACGGGTGTCGGCACCCAGCAGCCGGACTTCGACGCTGCCGCCAAGTGGTTCCAGAAAGCCTCCGAGTTTGGTGTGCGTGACAGCCAATTCAACCTCGCCATCCTCTATGCGCGCGGCAACGGCGTGAAGCAGGACCTGGAAGAATCCTACAAGTGGTTTGCCATCGCTGCCCGCGACGGCGACAGCGATGCGGGGTTGAAGCGCGACGAGGTGGCCAATGCCATGGCTCCCGAGCAGCTTTCCAGCGCCAAGGCCAAGGTGGAGCTGTGGAAGGCGCAGCCTCTCGACGAGAAGACCAACTCGGCGGACCTGCCCGACGAATGGGTCGGCAAGCCGACCAAGACCGCCAGCGTCGACATGAAGAAGGCGATCCGCAACATCCAGGCGATCCTCAACAACAACGGCTTCAACGCCGGTACGCCTGATGGCGCGATGGGCAAGAAGACGGTCGCCGCCATCAAGGCCTTCCAGAAGTCCGTCGGCCAGAAGGAAACCGGCGAGATCGACGATGCGCTGGTGACGGAACTCCTGAAGCGCAACAAGCAGCCGAGCTGATCGACGGATTGCCGGAGGGGCCTCGAAAACGGCTTCTCCGGTTGACTTGTCCCTACCCTGCGGGCATGACGCTCACCACAGCGCGGCACACCGTTCACGATGTGCTACGGACGCTGTGGCATTTTGTATTTGCCGCAGGATTTCATCCTTAAATCGGCCCCGATTTCAGGAATGATGCGGTAGAAATTTTCATGCCGCCCCAAGATGATACGCGCTCGAGAAACGTTATCATTGAAGAAGGTGGCAAGCGCAGTTCCAGCTGGCATGCAAAACGCGGTTTTGCGTCCGGAACTGTACAAATGAACAGGGTGCGCCCGAAGGCAGCGCCCCGTGACCGATCCTTGCGTGATGCAAGGCGCAACCGGCCGCCGGAGGGGCTCTCCTTCATGCGGCGGGGCGCTTCCGTATATGCGCAGCCTGCCGGAGGGGAGCCGCGACGGCAGGCGAAACGGACAGCGGCCGCCGGATGTTATGAGCCCGCGCAAGCGGAAATTTGCCGATCGGGGTATTGTTGTGACTGTCTATCTGCCCATTGCAGAGCTCTCGGTGAACATTTTCATCATTCTGGGCATGGGCGCGGCCGTCGGCTTCCTCTCCGGCATGTTCGGGGTCGGCGGCGGCTTCCTCATCACACCACTCCTCATCTTCTACAACATCCCGCCGATTGTCGCCGTTGCGACGGGCGCCAACCAGGTCGTCGCCTCCTCAATATCGGGCGCGCTCTCGCATTTCCGGCGCGGCACGCTGGATGTGAAGCTTGGCACGGTGCTGCTCTTCGGCGGCCTGGCAGGCGCCACGGTCGGTATCTGGATCTTCTCGCTCTTGCGCAGTATCGGCCAGCTCGATCTCGTCATCTCGCTGCTCTATGTCGTGCTGCTCGGCACCGTCGGCACCCTGATGCTGCTTGAAAGCATCCGGGCGCTGCGCCGCGCGGCGAAAAACCAGCCGGTCTCGCTGCGCCGGCCCGGCCAGCACAGCTGGGTGCATCGCCTGCCTTTGAAGATGCGCTTCAAGAAGTCGAAGATCTACCTGTCCATCATCCCGGTCGTCGGCCTCGGCTTCGGCATCGGCATCCTCACGTCCATCATGGGTGTCGGCGGCGGCTTCATCATGGTGCCGGCCATGATCTATCTCCTGCGCATCCCGACCAATGTCGTCGTCGGCACCTCGCTGTTCCAGATCATCTTCGTCACGGCCTATACGACGATCGTGCAGGCGACCACGAACTACTCGGTCGATATCGTGCTCGCCTTCATCCTGATGGTGGCGGGCGTCATCGGCGCGCAGTACGGCGTGCGCGTCGGCCAGAAGCTGCGCGGCGAACAGCTGCGCGCCCTGCTGGCGCTGCTCGTCCTCGCCGTCGGGGCCCGCCTTGCCGTCGATCTCGTCGTTGCGCCGGCCGATATCTATTCCGTGGTGAGCGAGGGGGTCTATCGATGAGAGCCGTCGCTGCCCTGCTCCTCGGCCTGTTCCTCGTCCTTCCCGCCGCCGCCCAGGTGCTGGAAGACAAGCCGGTCGATTTCCCGGAAAAGCTTGAGATCGGCATCTCCACGGACGAGATTGCGATCTCCTCGGATTTCCGCGGCGCGGATCTGACGATCTTCGGCGCCATCGAAGGCTATGATCCGTCTCTGCTCGCCCAGCGCAAATATGATATCGTCGTGGCGCTGGAAGGGCCGAAGGACAACAATACGGTGCGCGTCAAGGAGCGGGTCTTCGGCATCTGGGTCAACCGCCGCTCGATGACCTTCGAGCTTGTGCCGGAATCCTATTCGCTGTCGAGTACCCGGGACGTGGAGACGATTGCCGAACCGGCCATGCTCAACGGCGTCGGCGTCGGCATCCAGCATATCCGCCTGTCGCCGATCGGCTATGTCGGCGACGGCAGCAAAATCACGGAATTCCGCGAGGCCTTCCGGCGCCTCAAGGAAAGCGGCGGCTTCTACCAGCGCGACCCGGGCGGCGTACAGTTCATCAGCGCGAGCCTGTTCAAGGCAACGGTCAAGCTGCCGGCCAGCGTGCCGAACGGCACCCATGTCGTGCGGGCGCACCTCTTCCGTGACGGCGTCTTCATCGCCGAGAAGGCGCTGCCGCTGCGTGTGATGAAGACGGGCATCGAGCAGATGATCTCCAATGCCGCCTACAACAACTCGCTGGCCTATGGTGCCTTCTCCGTCATCCTTGCGCTGCTGACCGGCTGGCTCGCCAGCGTCGTCTTCCGCAAGGACTGAGCGTCAGGAGCGGTAGACGAGGACAGGCACCTTGGCGTGGCTGAGTACCTTCGTCGTGACGCTGCCCATCAGGAAGGCGCTGACGCCGCGCCGGCCGTGCGAGGCCATGGCGATGAGGTCGCAGCCCTTTGCCTTGGCAGTGTCGACGATCGCCTGCCAGGCATCGCCCGCCGTCACCTGCAGTGTCTCCACTGCCACGCCGGCGGTGTTCGCCTTTGCCTCGACTGCACCGAGGATGCGGATGCCATCCTCCTTCACATGCGCTTCGTAATCCGTCCTGAGATTGACGGTCGCGCCGGGCGTCACGGGAAGGAAGTGCAGCGGTTCGGCTACCGTCAAAACCGTCACCCTGGCGCCGAGCGTCTTGGCGAGCTGGAGCGCCTGGTCGATGGCGGCGGAAGACATGTCGGACCCATCCGTGGGAACGAGGATATGCTTGTACATGGTGCAGCCTCCTTTTTTGCCCAGACTAGAACCGGCGTCCGGCGCTGCCTTGATGGAAATCAACCGCAACGCTTTCGTCAAGCGCTGGTTGCAGCCATGTTGCGGGCAACTGTCGCCGTATAGGCGGTCTGCAGCTCGTTGAAGACCGAGCGGGCAGGGCGCGGCGCGCCGAGGTGGATTGCGCGCAGCTCCTCCATGAAGGCCTCCCACAGAGGTGGGCCTCCCTCTTCCAGCAGTTCCGCACGGATCGACAGGTCCTCCGTCACCGGCAGGAAGCGCCGGCCCCAGGCACCCATCATGGCGAAGACCGGCACAAGAGCGATGCCCATCTCGGTGAGGCTGTAGAGCGCCTTCTGCTTGTGGCTCGGATCGTCCGCCTTGCTGACGATGCCTTCCTCGACGAGGCGGCGCAGCCGGTCCGCCAGGATGTTGGAGGCGATGCCTTCCTCCGATTTCGTCAGGAGCTCGCGGAAGTGGCGACGGTTGCCGAACATCATGTCGCGCAGCACGATCAGGCTCCAGCGGTCGCCGAGGATTTCAAGCGTCAGGTTGATCGGGCAGCCGGAGCGGCGGGGGTCTTTCATCGGGCTCTCCAGGAACTGCTTGCATGTTACAAGCGGTCCGGGCACCCATCAAGCCGCTGAGATCATGTCCGGTGTGAAGCCGCAGTGCGAAACGCGCGCGGTGTTGGCACGCCGGGGCGCTCAGCCGACAAGGTTGGCGAAGCGTACGGAATAGATGCGATCGCGACCGAGCATGTGGGCGACGAGGTTTGGCCGCTCGAAAAGGCCGGTCATCGCTTTGTGGCGCAGGTCGAGCCCGCCCGTCATCAGGCCGAAGGCGGGCATCAGCAGGCGTCGCCCGTCGGTCGCAAAACAGGGTCGGCGCACGGCCTTCTCCCGGCGGATGACGGTGGCGGCCGGATGGAGGTGCCCTGCAATCTCGCCGGCAGGTGAAATCAGTGATGGCTCGTGCCGGAAGACAAGACCCGCATAGTGCAGCTCGTCGGCCGACTGGCCGGGCAGGTCCACCGTCCCGTCGGGATCGTGGTTTCCGTTGATCCAGATCCAGTCACGCCCGCGTGCCAGATCGGCGATCTTCGTGCGGAACATGTCCGGCAGGTGGGCCGAACCGACGCGGTCGTGGAAATTGTCGCCGAGGCTGACGACGATCGCCGGATCGTGTCTGAGGATGACGGCTTCGAGTACCTTGAGCGTGGCGAGCGTGTCGTAGGGCGGCAGCATCATGCCGCGCCGTGCGAAGGCGGCGCCCTTTTCCAGATGCAGGTCCGAGACGACGAGAAGGCGGGTTTCCGGCAGGTAGAGCGCGCCCAGCGGATCACACACCGCTTCGACGCCCGCCACAACGGTGCGGGCCGAAACGGCGCCGAAATCCTCGATCTTCGCCGATGCCAGCGCGAGCCTCTGCATGCCTGTCGTTCAATCCCTCTAGATGGACCTTCAGATAACGGCCTCGCCCATCGCCTCGGCGATCAGGTCCTCCGCCGCTTCCGCCAGCAGGGAATCCTGTGCCTCGCCCGCCACCGGTTCCTTGCCGATTTCCAGCATGATCGGCACGGCGAGCGGTGAGATGCGGTCGAGCCGACGATGGGTGATGTGACCCTTGATTCGTGCCAGCATATCGCCCAATCGCTGAATATCCAAAAGCCCTGCCGCCGCATCGTTGCGCGTGGCTTCGAGCAGGATGTGGTCTGGCTCGTGGCTTCTCAGCACGTCGTAGATCAGGTCGGCGGAAACGGTGACCTGCCGTCCGGTCTTTTCCTTGCCCGGGTGGCGCTGCTCGATAAGTCCGGCGATCACGGCGCAATTGCGGAAGGTGCGCTTCAGCATGAAGCTTTCGTCGAGCCAGGCTTCGAGGTCGTCGCCCAGCATGTCCTCGTCGAAGAGCTCTGCCAGCGATGGGCGTTCCACGGCAAAGCTGTAGCCGAGGTCGTCGAGCGCCCAGACGGCAAGCGAATAGTCCGTGGCGACGAAGCCGAGCGGCCGGCGGCCGGTCCGCTCCAGCCGGCGCGTCAGCAGCATGCCGAGTGTCTGGTGCGCCAGCCGCCCTTCGAACGGATAGGCGACCATGTAGTGCCGGCTGCCGCGTGGAAAGGTCTCGATGAGCAGCTCGTCGCGTTTCGGCAGGGCGGAGACGTCCCGCTGCAAGGCCAGCCAGTCGCGCACCTGCTCGGGCAGGCCGCCCCAGCGGTCGGGATCGTCCAGCATGCCGCGCACCTGATCGGCGAGATAGGTGGAGAGCGGGAACTTGCCGCCGGCATAGGCCGGCACTTTCGGGTCGAGCGAAAACGCTTGGGAAACGAGACACTCGTTCTCCCGGATGCCCTCGAAGCGCAGCACCTTGCCGGAAAAGAGGAAAGTATCGCCGGGCGCTAGCATTTCGAGGAAGTATTCCTCCACCTTGCCGAGCGAGGCGCCACCACGGCCGATCGCGCCCTTGGCGCCGCGCTTGACCATGCGCACGTTCAGCATCGGCATTTCGACGATCGTGCCGAGATTAAGCCTGTATTGCTGGGCGACCTGTGGATTGGAGACGCGCCACAGCCCGTCCTGCGTCTTGCGGATGCGGGCATAGCGCTCATAGGTCTTCAGCGCATAGCCGCCGGTGGCGACGAAGGCGACGATGCGGCTGAATTTTTCCCGGGGCAGATCGGTATAGGGTGCGGCGGCGGTGATCTCGGCAAAAAGCACATCCTCGTCGAAGGGCGCGGCGCAGGCCATGCCGAGGACGTGCTGGGCGAGAACGTCGAGTGCGCCTTCGCCCACCGGCGGCGTATCCTGCGCGCCGAGATAGTTGGCGTCGAGTGCCGCCTGACACTCCATCACCTCGAAGCGGTTGGCGGGTACAAGGATCGCCCGGCTCGGCTCGTCCATGCGGTGGTTGGCGCGGCCGATGCGCTGGGCAAGCCGCGAGGCGCCCTTCGGCGCGCCGACATGGATGACGAGATCGACGTCGCCCCAGTCGATGCCGAGGTCGAGCGTCGATGTGGCGACAACGGCGCGCAGGCGGTTTTCCGCCATGGCGGCTTCAACCTTGCGGCGCTGACCGACATCGAGCGAGCCGTGGTGCAGAGCGATCGGCAGCGTGTCCTCGTTGATGTTCCAGAGCTCCTGGAAGAGGATTTCCGCCTGGCTGCGCGTGTTGACGAAGAGCAGCGAGGTCTTGTGGTCGCGGATCGCCTCGTAGACCTCGGGCATCGCATATTTTGCGGAGTGCCCGGACCACGGCACGCGCTCCTTGCTCTTGAGGATGGTGATGATCGGCCGCGCCCCGCCCGGCGCCGTGACGAGGCCGGCATGCCGCGCCTCGCCCGGCCGCTGCTCGACCAGCCAGCGGCGGAGATCCATGGGTTCGGCGACGGTGGCCGACAGGCCGATGGTGCGAAGGCCAGGCGCAAGCTGCCGCATCCGCGCGAGCCCCAGTGACAGGAGATGGCCGCGCTTGGAGGTGACGAGCGAATGCAGCTCGTCGAAGATCACGTATTTCAGGTCCTTGAAGAAGCGCGGCGCTTCGCCGTTGGCGATGAGCAGGGCGACCTGCTCGGGCGTCGTCAGCAGGATGTCGGGCGGATTGAGGCGCTGGCGCTGGCGCTTGGCCTGCGGTGTGTCGCCGGTGCGCGTCTCGATGGTGATGGGCAGGCCCATCTCCTCGACGGGTTTCATCAGGTTGCGCTCGATATCGACCGCGAGCGCCTTCAGCGGCGAGATGTAGAGCGTGTGGATGCCGGTGAAGGCGCTGCCGGGCGGAATCCTGCCGCGGCGTGTGAGGTCGGTAAGGGCCGGCAGGAAGCCGGCGAGCGTCTTGCCGGCGCCGGTCGGGGCGATGAGCAGCAGGCTTTCGCCCGCCGTCGCCCGCGTGAGCAGCTCCATCTGATGCGCACGCGGCTGCCATCCCTTGGCCGAGAACCAGGCGGCGAAGGTGGAGGGCAGGAGGCTGGGGTCGGCGGCAGAATCGATGATGCTCACCGGCCTAAGCTAGTGACCGCTGGTCGAATGTGAAGCGGTCTCTGGAAAAATAGCCTCACATGGCGATGTAGCGGTCGGCGCGGTGATTGACCGTCAGGAAGAGGTTGAGCACCAGCGCGCCGACCACCGAGCAGAGCACGATGAAGGGCGCGGCCACCGAGAAAGCCGCGATGAGCACGACGACGTCGAAGGCGAGCTGCACGAGACCGGCACGGATACCGAAACGCTCCTGCATGTAGACGGCGAGAACGCCGATGCCGCCGAGGCTGGCGCGATGGCGATAGAGGCCGAGCAGGCCGAAGCCGAGCAGGATGCCCGCCAGCACCGCCGTCCACATCGGGTCAATGCTCTCGATGGTCACGAAATGCGGTTGCAGCTCGGTGATCAGCGAGGTCATCGTCACCGCCAGCACCGTCTTGATCGTGAAGGCCCAGCCGAGGCGCTTCAGCGCGAGGACGTAGAAGGGGATGTTCACGACGGTGTAATAGAGGCCGAAGCTCACGCCCGTCAGGTAATGCAGCACGAAGGCGACGCCGGCGGTGCCGCTCGCCACCAGTCCGGCGCTGCCCATCAGGGCAAGGCCGAGCGCAGCAATCATGCTGCTGGCGAACAGGCCCTGCGCGTCTTCCAGCGGCGTATGGCGGGTGGGGGTGGGGTTCCAGAAGCCGAAACGCCGTTTGTCGCCGTCCATGCCAGATCTCCGAGGGTTTCTTCTGTTGTATAGGGCGCCATGTTCGGCGCAAGCGCTGCCTTCGGCTAAGCCTCGCGCTTCGCAAGGAAGAGCAACCCATGCACCGGCTGGCCGGCATCCTGCCGGATCACGCTCTTCTCCATGGCGAGGATGGCAAGGCCGTTCTCCTCGGCCCTTTTGCGGATGAAGCGTTCCGGATGGGCATAGCGCAGCGACGGGCGCAGCAGCGGCGTGTCGTCCATCCCGCCATCCTCGACGGAAAAGGCGAAGAGGCCGTCGGCCTTCAAGAGGCGTGCGGCGCTCGGGAAGACCTCGGCGAGGTCGCCGAGATACATCAGCACGTCGGCCGCGCTGACGAGGTCGGCCCGCTCCTCCGGCGCAGCGGCGAAAAGCCCGCTCTTTTCGGCGGGCAAAGACAGGTCCGCCTGCGCGAGATGGTCGTAGACCGCCTTCTCCGCCGCCTTGGCCAGCATCCCGGCGGACAGGTCGAAACCTTCGAGCCGCCCGGCGCTGGCGCGCAGTTCCACGCCGAAGAGGCCGGTGCCGCAGCCGATATCCGAGACGAGGCCGAAATGCGCATCCTCGCCCGCATGCCGGCGCACCAGCCGGGCGAGTGTCTGCGGCACCGTATAGTCGAGCCGCTGCACGAGAGCGGTGTCGAAGCGGTCGGCATAGTCGTCGAAGAGCCGCTCGACATAGGCGGTGGACGGCGCGGCGGGCGTTTCGGCAACGCCCAGCACGGCAAGTTTCAGGCCGGCGCCGAAGATGTCGGCCGGGTCGAGGGCGACAACCTTCGCGAGGGCGGCGGCCGCCGCCTCCTTCCGGCCCGATTTCTCCGCATATTCGGCGAGCCGGAACCAGCCGGCAGCCCAGGCGGGCACCTGTTCGAGCGCCTGTTCCATGAGTTCCGCAGCCTCCGCGAACTCGCCCGATTCCGCGAACATGCGGGCATAATCGGCGCGGCGGTCGGCGATGAGATCGCCGGAGGAGAAGTGCGGGCTCGTCATGGGGGCTCGGAAACGGGAAAACAGACGGCGCTACATGGCAGGGCCGCGGCAAAAGGCAAGCGAATTCTCGCGGGGACGCCTTGCTTGCCGCGGAACCGGTGACGGCTTATCTGGAGTGGACACGAGTTTTTGGAGAATCAACTGATGTCGAATGGCGTGAACGGGTTCCTCGGCGATACACCGATCCGCGTGATCATCAAGCTCTTGATCCTGTCGGTGGCCGTGGGCTTCCTGATGTCGATCTTCGGGCTCTATCCGGACGATATCCTCTTTGCCGTCCGCGACTTCATCGTCGACCTCTGGAATACCGGCTTCAAGACGCTCGGCCGGCTGGGCGACTACCTGTTGCTCGGCGCCGTTATCGTGGTGCCTGTCTTCATCCTCATCCGTGTTCTGAGCTATCGTCGCTGATCATGGTATCCCGTCGCGCCTTTCTTGCCGCCTCCGCGGCCTCCGTCGCCATGTTGGCTGCGGGCTGTTCCACCACCAGCGTGCTGAGCCCTTCGGCCGGCACCGGTAGCGACCAGACGCCGGCTTCGCTCTCCTTCGTCAACAAGATCCGGGCCGAGCGCGGCCTTGTGCCGCTATCGCTCGACACGGCGGCGCAGCGTGCGGCCATGGACCAGGCAAGCCGCATGGCGAGTGCGGGCAAGATGGAACACAATATCGGCTTCGGCGCGAATTTCCTGAAGCGCATGAAGGGTATGGAGGTGCCGCTGCCGGCAGCGGAGAATATCGCCGTCGGCCAGGACAACGCGGCCGAAGCCTTCGAGGCCTGGTATCGTTCGCCGAAACATCTGGAAAACATGCTGGGGGCGAACTACCGCGGGCTGGGCGTCGCGGTCGTCTCCAATCCGGCGTCCGGCAACCGGCCCTACTGGGCGATGGTGTTGTCAAGCTGAAAGAGCCGGCCGGTCGCTCGGGGGAGTGGCAGGTTGGGGTGGCGTAAGGGGGAAGGATCGTGAGTGCAGCGACCGCAAACGGCAATGAGGGAGCCGGCCCCTTCGAGGTGACGCACCGGCTCGTGCTGTCGATCGCCATCCCGATGACGCTCGGCTTCCTGACGACGCCGCTGATGGGGCTGACCGATACGGCTGTCGCCGGACGGCTCGGTTCTGCGGATGCGCTGGCAGGCCTTGCCATCGGCGCCGTGCTCTTCGACCTTCTGCTCGGCAGTTTCAACTTCCTGCGCGCGTCCACCACCGGCCTCGTCGCCCAGGCCTTCGGCCGCGGCGATCCAAGGGAAGAGCAGGCGGTCTATTGGCGCGCACTCGTCATCGCGCTCTGTTGCGGGCTCGCCATAGCCCTGCTGTCGCCGCTCCTGCTGTCCGCCGGTGTCTTCCTGATGGCGCCGTCGCCCGGCGTCGCGGAGGTGACGTCGACCTATTTCATGATCCGCGTGCTTGCCGCGCCCATGGCGCTCGCCAACTATGCCCTGCTCGGCTTCGTGCTCGGCCGCGGGCAGAGCCTGATGGGGCTGATGCTGCAGGCCATCATCAACGGCACCAATATCGTGTTGTCGATCGTGCTTGGCCTCTGGTTCGGCTGGGGCATTGCCGGCATCGCCTGGGGTACCTTTGCCGGCGAGGCGATCGGTGCGCTTGCCGGATTCTCCATCGTCGTCTCCCGTTTCAACCGGGCGTACCGGCCTTCCCGTGCGGAGGTCCTTGCCCGGGATAGGCTTCGGGCCCTGTTCTCGCTCAACCGCGACATCATGATCCGGACCTTCGTGCTGATCGGTTCCTTCGCCATCATGACGCGCATCGGTTCCTCGTTCGGTCCGCTGATGCTGGCGGCCAATGCGGTGCTGATGAACATCTTCCTCGTCGCCGGCTATTATCTCGACGGTCTATCCAACGCCGCCGAACAGCTCGTCGGCCGGGCCTTCGGTGCGAATTTCCGTCCGGCCTTCGACCGGGCCGTCAAGCTCACCGTGTTCTGGTCCTTCGGCCTCGGCTTCGTCACCACGCTGCTCTTCCTCGCCTTTGGAACGGATGTGATCGGCCTGCTGACGACCACAGAAAGCGTGCAGGTGGAGGCGGCGAAGTATTTGCCCTGGGCCGCATTGACGGCGGTTGTCGGTGCTCTCGCCTTCCAGATGGACGGGGTCTATATCGGTGCGACCTGGTCGACGGCCATGCGCAACATGATGCTGCTGGCCTTTGTCGGGTATCTGCTGTCGCTTGCCGTCTTCGTGCCGCTTTTAGGCAATCACGGGCTCTGGCTGTCGCTCAACCTGTTTCTTGCCTTTCGGGGCATTTTCCTGGCTCTGCGCCTGCCGGGGCTTGCAGAACGGCAGTTTTCCAGGCCGGGCCGGAGCTGATCCCCGACCCGGATGTTGATCGTCAGACCGGCTGTATGAGGCCGATGCCGAGACCTGCTATCGTCCAGGGCCTTTCGGGCCGGGCCGGGCCGCCGCCATCCTCTTCGTGGATTTCGGCCCTGGCGCGCAGCCAGTGGGAATATTCACGGCCTTCCGGGCGGCCTTCTTCTTCCCAGATTTCGTGGGCCCTTTGCCGGATCCGTTCGTCGTGGTCGTCCATGGTATCGTCCCTTCCTGGCCTTTTTGGCCGTTATAGGCGGGATCGGTGCAGGCTACCGTCGATGCGAATCAGCTTTTGCCGAACACTCCACCCGCAGGAACGAAACCCTCAAGGACGACTATGGTTCCCGTGTGGCGCTCAGAGGGCGCGCTCGGCCCAGTGGGCGGTGCGCGTGCCACGAAGCGCGGAAATCGAGGCGATCTGCTCGCGATCACAAATGCGCGAGAGACCGGTCACGATTTCGCCGGGCAGGGTCGGGCCGGCATAGACCATGCAGGAATAGAGCTGCACGAGGTTCGCGCCGGCGCGGATCTTCTCCGCCGCCGTCTCGGCGCTGGAGACGCCGCCGACGCCGATGATCGGCAGGTTTTCGCCGACGCGCCGACGCATCTTGGCGAGCACCACGGTAGATTTCTCGAAGAGCGGCTTGCCGGAAAGGCCGCCTGCTTCACCGGCCTGGCGCGTGTCGCTGAGGCCAACTCGCGACAGCGTCGTGTTGGAGACGATGAGGCCGTCGAGCGGATGGGCGAGGGCGACCTCGGCGATGTCGTCGAGACCCTCCTCGGTAAGGTCGGGCGCAATCTTCAGGAAGACCGGCACCTGGCGGCCACTTCTCGTCGCTTCCTCGGCGCGTGCGGCGAGCACGGCCGACAGCAGGGCATGCAGGCTTTCCTTGGCCTGCAGGTCGCGCAGGCCGGGCGTGTTGGGCGAGGAGATGTTGGCGGTGAAATAGCGCGCCACGTCGTAAAAGGTGTGGATGCCGGCGACATAGTCGGCGATGCGGTCGGCGCTGTCCTTGTTCGCGCCGATATTGACGCCGATCAGCGCATCGCGACGGCAGGTCTTCAGGCGCTCGAGCGCCGCTGCATGGCCGGCATTGTTGAAGCCGAGACGGTTGATCACGGCATCGTCCTGCACCAGGCGGAAGATGCGGGGCTTCGGATTGCCCTCCTGGGCGCGTGGGGTCACGGTGCCGATCTCGGTGAAACCGAAGCCGAGGCGCAGGAGGGCTTCGGGCACCTCGGCGTTCTTGTCATAACCTGCGGCCATGCCGACGGGATTGGGGAAGGCAAGGCCGGCGACGGTTTGCGCGAGGCGGGGATCGGCCTTGGCCGGGCAGGCTGGCACGACGCCGGCCTTCAGCGCGGCGATCGAGAGGCCATGGGCGGTTTCCGGATCGAAGAGGAAGAGGCCCTTGCGGCCGAGCGTGGACAGGAGCGACATCAGAGCGGCATCTCCGGAAACTGGTGGGCGCCGTCCGAACCGAGCGGCAGGGGCTTTTCCCAGAGCACGGCGGACAGCGGAAGGACGGCATAAAGATGGGGGAAGAGATCGCCGCCACGCGAGGGTTCGTAGACGAGCGTGTCGCCGAGCGTATCACCATCGACGGCGACAAGAATGAGATCATCCTGGCCGGCGAAATGGCGGGCGGCCGTCTCCTTTGCCTGTGTGGCGGTGGAGAAGTGGATGAAGCCGTCGGACAGGTCGATGGCGGCGCCCTCGAAAATCCCGTTCGCCTTCGCCTTCTGCCACAGACTTGCCGGAACGATCTTGTAGATTGTTTTGGCCATCTCGTCCGTTCCTCCACTGGCTGCTGTTTTTCAACGGTAGCGCTTGCCGCAAAGAACGGCGAATGTCTACCGGCGACAGGTCCGCAAACCGGCTCTTGGAGGATTTTGCATGCGAATTCACGCTCTGCCTTTCATCTTCGTTGTCGCCCTCGTGGCGGGCTCGGCCCAGGCCGAGGGCGAGGGACGTTATCGCATGGAGAAGACGGACGGCGGTTTTGTCCGCCTCGACACGGCGACGGGCGAGGTTTCGCTGTGCCGGGAGCAGGAGGGCCAGATCGTCTGCCGCATGGCGGCAGATGAGCGCGCCGCCTTCGAAAAGGAGCTCGACCTGCTCACCAAGCGTGTCGAAGCGCTGGAAAAAGGTGGTGTGACGGGCGAGACGACCGCAAAACCGTCTCTACCCACGGATGAAGAGATTGACCGGACCATGACCATCATGGAAAAGATGATGCAAAGGTTCATGGGCATCGTGAAAAACCTGGAGGAGGGTGAGGAGGAAACCACCCCCGGGAAAGACGCGGTCCCGCAAAAGACCTAACGGACATCCTTCGCCGGCCGAGGTCGTGTTGCGTCCGTCGCGGGTCCGTCTACTCTTGGGAGGGAGCGCATGGCATCGGCACTCACGATCATCATCGCGGACGACCATCCGCTGTTCCGCGGTGCGCTGAAACAGGCGCTGACCGGAATGGCGGGCAATCCCGACATCGTCGAGGCCGGCGATTTCGAGGCGGCGCGCAAGGCCGCCGCCGGCAATCCGAACGCCGACCTCATGCTGCTCGACCTTGCCATGCCCGGCGTCAGCGGCCTTTCCGGCCTGATCTCGCTGCGGGCCGAATTCCAGAGCCTTCCGGTCGTCATCGTCTCGGCGAGCGACGACCCGGCCACCATCCGCCGAGCGCTCGATCTCGGCGCCTCCGGCTTCATCTCCAAATCCGCCTCCATCGAGGATATCCGCGAGGGCATTGGCTCGGTGCTGGAAGGCAACATCTATACGCCCGGCGGCTATGTGCGCGGGCCGGAGCAGGACAGCGAGGTTGCTGATCTCATCGCGCGGCTGCGTACGCTGACGCCACAGCAGTCACGCGTGCTCGCCATGCTCGCCGAAGGCCTGCTCAACAAGCAGATCGCCTATGAATTGAGTGTCTCCGAGGCGACCATCAAGGCGCATGTCTCGGCGATCCTCCTGAAGTTGAATGTCGACAGCCGCACCCAGGCGGTCATCCAGCTCGGCAAGATCGGCAGTGCTCAGGCCGCCGCCTGAGGCCTATTCCGCCGCCTCCCGCTGCGTCGTCGAAAGCTGCGTCAGCCAGGCCCGCATGGAGGCGGGACGCACGGGCTTGTTCTGCACGAGGATATTGTCGCGTTCGGCTTCCGCGCGCACGTCCGGCGTGCGGTCGGCCGTGACGAGAAGGGCCGGAACCTCGCGGCCAAGCGCTGCCCGAAGCTTTCCGATCGCGGCGATGCCTGTGCCGTCGTCGAGGTGGTAGTCGGCGATGACGGCATCGACGGTGGTTGCGGCCAAGGCTTCAACCGCGGCCACCGATTCGGCAAGCGTGACGGTACAGCCCCAGCCCGAGAGAAGCAGCCGCATGCCGTCGAGGATCTTCGGCTCGTTGTCGACGCAGAGGACACGAAGGCCCTTGAGCGGCTCGTCACTGACGGGCACAGCGGCGGGTTTATCGGCGACGTGGCGGCTTGCGGCGGCATCGATCGGAACGCGCACCTTGAAGCTGGTGCCGCGCCCCTGCGTCGATTGCAGTTCGACCGGATGCGACAGCACGCGCGAGATGCGGTCGACGATGGAAAGGCCGAGCCCGAGGCCCGGTGCCGTACGCGCGCCCTCGTCTAGACGGGCGAATTCCTTGAAGACCGTTCGGAATTTCGAGGCGGGAATGCCGATGCCGGAATCTAGCACCTGGATATAGGCGTGCCCACCCTTGCGCCGGACACCGACGAGGACCTTGCCCGAATTGGTGTACTTGATGGCGTTCGAGACGAGGTTCTGCACGACGCGGCGCAGGAGGTTCGGGTCGGTGCGGATGGCGAGCGAGGAGGGGAGCACGGTGAATTTCAGATTCTTCGCCCGCGCCATCGGCGCAAAATCGGTCTCGATGCGTTTCAGCAGGTCCTTCAGCGGTACCGTCTGCACGCGCGCCTTCATCGCACCGGTGTCGAGCCGGGAAATGTCGAGCACGGCGCCGAGGATCGCTTCCACCGATTCCAGCGAGGAATCGATGTTGTGGATCATCTCGCGGTTCTCCGTCTCGCCGAGCCGTTCGACGAGGGACGACGAATAGAGCCGGGCGGCGTTCAGCGGCTGCAGGATATCGTGGCCGGCGGCGGCGAAGAAACGCGTCTTGCTGATGTTCGCCTCCTCGGCGGCAGCGCGCGCTTCGGCGAGTTCCGTGTTGACGCGGGTGAGCTCGATGGTGCGCTGGGCGACGCGCTGTTCCAGCGTCTCGTTGACCTGCTTCAGCGCCCGGTCGGCCGCCACCCGGTCGGTGATGTCCGTATAGGTGGAAACGAAGCCTTTTTCCGGCATGGCGTTGGTGCGCACTTCGATGATGCGCTCGCCGCCGGACAGCACCAGCGCGAAGGGTTCGTCGAAGGTCATGGTGCGCGTCACCACGGCCTCCTGCTCCTCCGCGGCGATGTCGCCGCGCTCGACGAGGATTTCCACGATATCGGAAAGCGGGAAGCCGACCTGGCCGACATATTCCGGCAGGTCGAGCAGCTGGCGGAAACGGCGGTTCCAGACGGTGAGGTTCCCGGCGCTGTCGAAGACGGCGATGCCCTGGTCCATCTGGCCGAGTGCCGTCTGCAGCATGTCCTGGTTGTATTGCAGGGCCTCGCTGGCCTGGTCGAGCAGCCAGTCCGTATCCGTCGGCGTATCGTCGATGCGCTGGAGCACGAGCGACAGCACGAGGCGGGCCGAGGAGGAGCCGATGGCGCTGCCGAGCAGCTGCTCGGAAAAATGCACGATGGCGGCGTCGGCGGGGGAGTTGTCTTCCAGCCAGCGGCCGACCTGCCGCTCATAGGTATGGAAGGAGCGCTGCATGCGCTCCTCGCCGAGATACTTGGCGATGGTCGTCTTGAGGTCCTTGACCGTCACCTTGGTGCGTCGGCCGCGGAAGGCCCGCTCGAGGCGCGGCTTGGAGCGGATGAAGGTGCCGGCCTGCAGCCGCTCAAGCGAGGTCGGATTGCGGGTGAGGGAGCCGACGACATAGGCGCCGATATTCACCATCATGGCCAGCAGCGTGGCGTTGACCAGCGGGTCCGCGTTTTCGCCGGTGAAGATGGTCGCGCCGGGAAACAGGAAGCCGAGCACCGTTTCGGCGATATAGGCATTGTCGGCGACGCCGATGCTCGGCAGGAACAGCAGGTAGGCCCAGACGACGAGGCCGGAGATCATGCCGGCCATGGCACCGCGTGCATTGGCATTGCGCCAGAAGAGGCCGCCGAGCATCGTCGGGGCGACCTGCGCCGCTGCGGCGAAGGCGAGCAGGCCCATCGAGGCAAGGCCCGCATTGGCGGTCGCGGCGCGGTAATAGGCATAACCCAGCAGCAAGACGAAGAAGATCGCGAGGCGCCGGATGCGCAGCAGCATGCGCGAGAGGTCGTCCTGCTGCTCGACACCGCCGATGAGGCTGCGCCTGAGCACGACCGGGATGACGATGTCGTTCGACACCATGATGGAGAGCGCCACCGAGGCGACGATGACCATGGCGGTGGCGGCGGAGAAGCCGCCGATGAAGGCAACCAGCGTCAGGAGCGGCTGGTCGAGTGCGAAGGGCAGGGTCAGCACATAGAGGTCGGCATCGCCCTGGCCGTTGAAGGTGAGCACGCCGCCGATGGCGACCGGCAGCACGAAGAGGTTGATGGCGACGAGATAGAGCGGGAAGAGGATGCCCGCCATGCGCAGCTCGCCTGCCGTGCGGTTCTCCACCACGGTGACATGGAACTGGCGTGGCAGCATCACAATGGCGAAGGCGGACAGCACGATGAGCAGGATCCACCGTGCCACCGGCGTCTCGTAGGTCAGCGCCTGCATGACGCGCTCGTTCTCCGCCGCGCGCTGCCAGAGATCGCCGAGCCCGTCGAACATGAAGAAGATGACGTAGATGCCGACCGAGGCGATGGCGACGAGCTTGACCAGCGATTCCATCGAGATGGCGAGGATGAGGCCGTCCTGGTGCTCGGTTGCGTCCGTGTGGCGCGTGCCGAAGACGATGGCAAAACACGCGAGAAAGAGCGTGACGACCAGCGGCAGGTCGATGAGGCCGCCGGAGGCGGCGATGCCGAAGCCGGTCGTATCGACCATGGCCGAGACCGAGCTGGACACGGCTTTCAATTGCAGCGCGATGTAGGGGATGTAGCCGATCAGCGAAATGAGGGCGACGACGGCGGCGACGCCCGGATTCTTGCCGTAGCGCGCGGCGACGAAATCGGCGATCGAGGTGAGGCGTTCGGATTTGGCCAGCGTCACGATGCGGCGGATGAGCGGCATGCCGAGCGTGAACATCAGGATCGGGCCGATATAGATGCCCGCAAATTCGAGGCCATGGGTCGTGGCAAGGCCCACGCCGCCGAAATAGGTCCAGGAGGTGCAGTAGATCGCAAGGCTCAGCGCATAGACCAGCGGCCGGCCCTTCGATGTGCGGCCGGTGCGCTTTGCCTTCCGGTCGCCGTAACTTGCAACCGCAAAGAGCAGCAGCAGATAGGCGAGCGCCAGGGCGAATATCAGCGAGCCCGGCATGCTTCCTCCCGCAGTCCTTCGGCCTTTCACGCGAGAATAGGCCAAAGCGGAGAGGAAGGAAATTGCGTCGAAGGTCGAGTGTGGAAAGGACCGGTGTGTAAACCCCTAGATATTGATGGAACGCAGTTCCATCTCAGCAAAAACTAAACTAGGTTGCCTTTGCTTCGCAGCAACAGGAGACCCTCATGCTCAATGAGTTCAAGGCGTTTATCGCCCGCGGCAATGTCATGGACCTCGCCGTGGGTGTCATCATCGGTGCGGCCTTCAACAAGATCGTCGAATCCGTCGTCAACGACCTGGTCATGCCGATCGTCGGTGCATTGACCGGGGGTGGTTTCGATTTTTCCAACTACTTCATCGCGTTGTCCAGCAACGTGACGGCAACGTCGCTTGCCGCCGCCCGCGAGCAGGGCGCGGTCTTTGCCTATGGCAATTTCATCACCGTGCTCATCAATTTCCTCATCCTCGCCTGGATCATCTTCCTGATGATCAAGGGCGTGAACCGCATGCGCGAGTCGCTGGATAAGGAAAAGGCCGCCGGTGCCGCCGAGCCCGCACCGCCGCCGGAAGACGTGCTGCTTCTCACCGAGATCCGCGATCTCCTGAAGAGCCGTCCGGCCGCCTGAAGCATCCTGAGCCGATTGATACGAAGGGCCCGGTTCGCCGGGCCTTTTACGTTGGAGGCCAGCCCGTAGCGCGGGCCTGTTCGAGCGTGGCGAGGAGCGCATCGGCCGGTGAAAGGCCGAGCCGTTTGCCCTGGCGCAAAAGCCAGCCGGCATGCACCAGCCGGATTTCGACGGGAATGCGCTCGATGCCGAGCGCAACGGCTGCTGCCGTGCGGTGCTTGCCGTTGGTGTGGCGGACAAGGCGGCCCTCGGCGTCGATCGCCACGCCGATATCGCGCTCGGCGAGATCCTGCCAGAGCGTGCGTGTCCAGCGATGGCGCCGGCCGGTCTGGCCGAGCAGGCCGAGATCGGAATGCGGCACGATGCCGTTCTTCTCGATGTCTGCGATGAGTGCCAGGTAATATTCGAAGAAATTGTCGAGCTTTTCGATCGTGTCGATGGCAATGCGGTTGCGTTTGACCGTTGCGCCATCCTTGATGCGCTTGGCATAGGCCTGATAGCGCGCGCCTGCGCGAAAATCCTGCCGCGTCTCGAAGAGTTCGGTGATCTCGACATGGGAGGAGGACTTTTCGAGCGGCTCGACGATGCGGCTCCAGTCGCTGCCGTCGAGGAAGTGCGTGCCGATCCAGCGTAGCCGCCCGCGATCGGAAATGTTGTCGCGCAGCCGCGTGGTCAGGTGGCTGGTCGCAATGGGGATGACCAGCCGTTCGCCGAAATGAAAGTGCCCCTGGGCGGCGAGGATGGCGGGGCCTCCTTCGCGATCGAGACGCTTGACGGCGCGGTTGAACCGGCTGGTGAAGCCGATATGCGCAGCCGCGAAGTCGCGCATCGGCACCAGGTCGAGCGCCCTCTGGAGGAGCGAGGGTGCTGGGGGTCGCGCGCGGGGTGGGCCCCGTTCATAGACCGGTCGTGGAAATGTCTGCTGGTCCGCCAACCTGTACTCGAGTCCGTTCCCGATGACCGTCGGCACAAAGGGGACCGGCGGCGGCGTCATCCATGACAAATAAACGACGGTTTGCAAAGCCGGGAGACCCGGGAGTGCCACCACCGGCATGAAAACCCGGATATTTCCGGGTTTTCATGCCGCCGAACCGTTGCAGGCGTCCGCGCAGCGGCGGTGCTGCTCTTGTGCCGCTGCGAATCAGGCCGTGGCGCCGGCCGTCTTCGTCTGGTGGATTTCGATGAGGCTCGGGCCCTTGCGCCCGCCGGCCTTTTCCAGCGCGGCCGGCAGGTCGCGCACATCGGCGAGGCGCTCGGAGGGCACGCCATAGGCGGTGCCGATGGCGACGAAGTCGGGTGCGGACGGCTTCACGCCTTCCGGTGTGATTCCGGCATCGACCATGTAGTTCTCGATCTCCTGATAGCCGTCATTGTTCCAGACGAGGAAGACGACGCGGGCGTCGGCATCCGCCGCCGAGCCGATCTCCGAGAGCGAGAATTGCAGCCCGCCATCACCGACGAGGCAGATGATCGGCGCAGCCGGCTCGGCAAGGGCCGCACCGATGGCGGCGGGCGGGGCGAAGCCGAGCGCGCCGTAACCGGTTGCGGCGTTGAACCAGCTGCGCGGGCGCGGTGCGTCGCAATAGTAGTTGCCGGCATAGACGGCCTGGGTGGAATCCCCGACGACGATGGCTTTCGGCAGCGTCCGCCAGATGGCGTCGATGACGCCGATTTCCGCCTGCATCTTCGCCGTCAGCTCGTTCCACGCGCCCTTGCGGGCGGTTTCGGCGCGTGCCGCACCGTTGCCGATTGCCTTATGGCCTTCGAGGAAACCGAGCATGCCGGCTGCCGCCGTCTTGGCGCTGGAGAAGATCGACAGCCCCGATTGCGGCGTGCGGGCAAGCTGGGCGGCATCGATATCGATGCGGATCAGCGATTTCAGCCGTGGGAAGCCGTTGTCGACATTGATGTCATAGTCCGTCGGGCCGAATTCGGTACCGAAGGCGACGACGAGGTCGGCGTCGGAAAGCAGACGCCGCACGGCCTTGAGGCTGGGGCTTGCCGGCACGCGCAAGGGATGGCCGGCAAGCATGCCGCGGGCATTGATGGTGGTGACGACGGGTGCGCCGATCCGCTCGGCGAGCGAACGGATTTCCTCTTCCGCCGTTATCGCACCGCCGCCCGCGAGGATGACGGGACGGGAGGCATTGGTGCACAGGATGGCGGCGCGCTGCAGGGTTTCCGCATCGGCGCGCGGACGCGTGGCAACGGCGGCGGGAAAACGGCCGGTTTCGATGGGTTTTGCCATCACGTCGGTCGGAATTTCGATATGCACCGGGCCGGGGCGGCCGGAAAGCAAGACGGCAAAGGCGCGCTCCATGACGAGCGGCAGGTCGGCGGGATTGAGCAGCGTGTGCGAATAAAGGGCGAGCGTCTTCATCATGCCCTGCTGATCCGGCAGCTCGTGCAGCAGGCCGCGGCCGTGGCCGAGCGAATCGCGCCGGTTGACGCCCGAGATGACCAGCATGGGTACGGAATCCTGCCGCGCCTGCGCCATCGCCGTGATGGTGTTGGTGAGGCCCGGACCGGTGATGACCAGCGCGACGCCCGGCTTGCCGGAAACGCGCGCATACCCATCCGCCATGAAGCCGGCGCCCTGCTCGTGGCGCGGTGTGATGTGGCGAATCTTCGAGGCGGCAAGGCCCCGGTAGAGCTCGACCGTGTGCACGCCCGGAATGCCGAATACGACCTCGACGCCGTTTGCCTCCAGTAGGTCGACGAGAACTTCCCCAACGGTTTTCGTGCTCATGCGCGGCGCTCCTTCGGCATGGTGGAACGGGTGGCGAGTGCGGTGATGCGCCGGCAGGCCTCGTCGATATGGGCATCGGGCACGGTGAGACTGAGGCGGATGAAGCCTTCCGCCTCGTCGCCGAAGGAGGAGCCCGGCATGACCGCGACCAGTTCCTCGCGCAGGAGCGCCCAGGCAAAATCCTCGCCGCTCATGCCGGTTTCGGAGACATCGACGACGATGAACATACCGGCTTCCGGCGGCAGCGGCACGAGGCCGGGCGCCAGAGACAGGGCTTCGGCGAAGCGGGCGGCACGTGCCTTGTAGCTCTGGCGCATCGTCGCGGCGGTCGCGATCGGGTTGTCGAGAGCATAGGCCGTCATGTCGGCGATGAAGGGCTGGCCGCCGAACAGCATCGTTTCGGAGACCGAGAGCAGCCGGGTGCAGAAGTCCGCCGGACCGATCGCCCAGCCGCTGCGGAAGCCTGGCGCGGCATGGGATTTCGATATGGAGGAGACGACGATGGTGCGCTCGGCAAGGTCCGGATTGTCGAAGGGCGAGGCGAAGGTCGCGCCGAAGACGAGCTGTTCATAGACCTCGTCGCAGACGATCCAGAGATCGTGCTTGCGGCAGACGGCGCCGATCTCGGCAATCTCCGCGGCGCTCAGCACCGCGCCGGTCGGGTTGTGCGGCGTGTTGAGCAGCAGCACCCGGCAGGCTGGCGTGATGGCGGCCTCGAGGTCGGCCGCCTTCATGTGGAAGCCGTTTTCCGGGCGCAGCGGCACGGCGATGCGCTCGGCACCGGTCGAGCGGATGACGCCCTCGTAGGTCGCATAGAGCGGGTCGCCGACGAGCACCGCGTCGCCGGTCTCCACGAGGCCGAGCATGACGGCGAAGAGGGCGGTCTGCGTGCCGGGGAAGCAGAGCACGTTGGCGGCGGTCACGTCGTTGCGGCGCTTCTGGTACTTGCGCACCAGCGCGTCGACCACGGAGGGCTCGCCGCGGCCGTTGGAGTAGCGGTAGCGACCCGCATGCATGGTGCGCACGGCTTCGGCCAGCAGCGTCGGGTCCGGCGGCACGTCCGGCTCGCCGATGGTCAGTTCGATGATCGTCTGGCCTTCGGCCTTCATGCGCCGCGCTTCGGCATGGATGGCCCATTTTTCAGAACCGAGATTGGCAAGCCGATCTGTGATGGATGCATAGCGCATGGCCGTCCTCCGCATTTCCATTGAGTGTCGTTTATCGATCGGCGCGGTTGGCGTCGACCGGTCTCAGGCGCAGCCCGAGCAGGGTTTCGATCGAGGTCAGCGCGATCTCGACGAGTTCGCTTTCCCCGAAGAGTTCGCCGGCCAGGCAGCCCTCGAGCCACAGGCCGTCGAGCAGGCCGTTGATCGCGATGGCGAGCCTGCGGCAACGCTCCGGCGAGGCATCCTCACCGCGCGCCGCAAGGAAATCGCCGAGCAAGCCCTCCAGCGCGTTGCGGAAACTCAGGTAGCCCTCGCGGTGGATGGCGGCGAGTTCCGGATCGACGCTGACGCGGCTGATGAAGGAAGCCCAGAGCGAGAGGCTGCGGCTGTTGGCGACCGGCTCTGTCAGGTTGATGACGATGAAGTCGCGCAGCCGCGTTTCCGGATCACCCGTCACCCGCTCGGCCTTTTCGGTGAGCCGGCCTATGACGATCCGGTAGGCCTCCTGAAGGATATGCTCCTTCGACTGGAAATAATGCCGGATGAGGCCCGCCGTCACGCCCGCCTTGATGGCGATCTGCCGGACCGTCGCGCCTTCAAGGCCATACTCCGCGATGCAGTCGAGCGTCGCCTCGATCAGGTCGTGGCGGCGTTCGGCCTCGGGGGCGCGATGGAAGGTCCGGCGGGCCATGGTTTCCTCGTTATGCGGCGCGGCGCAGCACCGGCCGCGTCAGGCAGGTCGGGCCGCCCTCGCAGGCAATGCAAAGCGCGTCGGCCTCGAAGGTCTCCACCGTGCAGCCTGCCGCTTCCATCGCCGCCTTGGTGGCCGGAAAGCCTTCGACCATGATGACCTCGTAGGGCCGGGTCGGCAGCACGTTGAGCGACAGGCCGTTGCTGGCATGGAATTCGTCGGCCGGTGCCTCGATGAGGCGGATGCCGCGCTTCTTGAGGAGCTGGTAGAAGGCGGCCGGTAGCAGCGGGGCGAAGACGAGGGCAAGGTCGTCCGCCAGCGGGCTCATCACGCTCATCAGGTGGAGGCAGGCTTCCTCGCCCTGCCAGAGCGGCAGGTCGTAGGCGAGAACCGTGACGCCGTGGGGGGCGAGGATCTTCGTGATCTGGTCGATGCCTTCCTGATTGGTGCGCACGCCGCGGCCGATGACGAGGGTCTTCGCATCGAGCCAGATGCAGTCGCCGCCTTCCACGGTGCCTTCGCCTTCGATACGGCCGAGGATCGGGATCTGGCGCTCGGCATAGGCCTTTTCGTGCAGTGCGGTTTCGGCGACGCGCAGCGGCTTGCCCATGCGCAGGAGGATCGCGCCGTGGTCCGACATCAGCGAGGGATCATGGGTGAACATGGCGTCGGCGAGCCCGTCGCCTTCATCCTCCAGCCAGATGATCTCGGTGCCGGATTTCTCCACAAGCGCTGCGAAGGCCTTGTACTGGTGGACCGCACGGGCGCCGTCGAAGGTCGGGCCGTAATGCCACTTGGCGGCATCGGCGCCCTTCAGGCTGGCGCCTGGGCGGCGCATCAGAACACGCATCAGGGGGGCCGACATTTCCTGCGAACCGTAGGCGGTCATTCAATACTCCCGGGAGAAAATCATCGTGGACAGGCGCTGCCAGAAAAGTCAGCGATCGGCCTATTATACGCTTGAATAATTTCTTAACAAGTGCCACGATGCTTTCCACAAGAGGACACGACGGGCCGAAGATGCCCGCGGGAACGCTGAAAAACAGGGGAATTTGGCATGGGTCATGCATCGATTTTCCGTGCGCCGGAGACCGCTCCGCGATGACGGAACGCGCCGAGGCAATCGCGGTCAGGGACCTGCACAAGCGCTTCGGGCCGCTTGAAGTTCTCAAGGGTGTTTCACTGGCCGCGCATGAGGGCGACGTCATCGCCATCATCGGCGGCTCGGGTTCGGGCAAGTCCACCTTCCTTCGCTGCATCAACATGCTGGAGCTGCCGAGCGCCGGTTCGGTCACCATCCATGGCGAGACGATCGCGATGAAGAACGACGGCCACGGCGGCATGATGCCGGCTGATCGCAAGCAGGTACAGCGCCTGCGCTCGCGTCTCGGCATGGTGTTCCAGAGCTTCAATCTCTGGCAGCACATGACCATCCTGGAAAACGTCATCGAGGCGCCGGTCCATGTGCTGGGCGTGAGGAAGGACGAGGCGATCGACCGCGCCGAGACGCTGCTGCGCCGCGTCGGGCTCTATGAGAAGCGCGATGCCTATCCCGCCTTCCTTTCCGGCGGCCAGCAGCAGCGTGCGGCCATCGCCCGCGCTCTCGCCATCCAGCCCCATGTCATGCTCTTCGACGAGCCCACCTCCGCGCTCGATCCCGAACTCGTCGGTGAGGTGCTGTCCGTCATCGGCGACCTCGCCAAGGAAAAGCGTACGATGATCCTCGTCACGCACGAGATGAAGTTCGCCCGGAACGTGGCGAGCCACGTCGTCTTCCTGGCGAACGGGGTCATCGAGGAACAGGGCCCGCCGGACGAGTTGTTCGGATCGCCGAAATCGGAGCGGCTGAAGAAGTTCATCAGCTCCATCCACTGAGAAGCAAAAAACCAACAGAGGGAAGATCATGAAGAGTGCCGTAAAGACAATCGCCCTTGCCGCCGCGATCGGGCTTGCCGCCATCTCGGGCGCTGCAGCCCAGCAGGTCCGCGTCGGTTTTGCCGCCGAGCCTTATCCGCCCTTCACCTCGCCCGACGCCTCGGGCAACTGGGAAGGCTGGGAAGTGGACTTCATGAAGGCGATCTGTGCCGAGGCCAAGCTCGACTGCGTCGTCACGCCGGTCGCCTGGGACGGCATCATCCCGGCGCTGACCACCAACAAGATCGACATGATCATCGGCTCGATGTCGGTCACCGCGGAGCGCCAGCAGACCATCGACTTCTCCGACAAGTACTACAACTCGTTGCCGGGCGTCATCGGCCCGAAGGATGCCAAGTTCGAGCCGACGCCGGAGGGCCTTGCCGGCAAAACGCTCGGCGTGCAGGTGGCAACCATCCACCAGGTCTATGCCAACAAGTATTTCGCGCCCGCCGGCGCGACGATCAAGGAGTACCAGACGCAGGATGAGGCCAACAACGACCTCGCCGCCGGCCGTATCGATGCGGTGCAGGCCGATTCCGTCGCGATGCTGGAATTCCTCAAGTCCGAGCAGGGTGCTGCCTGCTGCGATATGAAGGGCATGGTCAAGGATGATCCCGAAGTTCTCGGTCTCGGCGTCGGCGTCGGCCTGCGCAAGGGCGAGACGGAGCTGAAGGACAAGATCAACGCCGCCATCAAGGCGATCCGCGAGAACGGCACCTACGACACCTTCTCCAAGAAGTATTTCGACTTCGACATCTACGGCGGCTGATCGTCCTCTTGCTGAGCCGGCGGCGCGAGCCGCCGGCGTTTTTCTCGAAGGGACGTAGTCTCATGGCCGATGCCGGATCGCTGATCAACTGGAGCCTGCTCGCTCTCGAACCGCCCGGCTGGGGCGGCGTGATGTTGGCGGGGCTCTGGAATTCCATCCAGATCGCTATCGGCGGCTACGGGCTCGGCCTCGTCCTCGGCACGGGCGGCGCCATGGGTAAACTCTATGGCGGGCCGGTTACCAAGGATCTGCTCGAGGTCTACACGACGCTCGTGCGCGCCGTGCCCGAGCTCGTGCTGATCCTTATCCTCTATTATGCCGGTACGGACGTGCTGAGCCAGATCTCCGCCGCTCTGGGTTGGGGGCAGGTGGATATCAGCGGCCTTGCGGCGGGCATTTTCGTCATTGGTGTCGTGCAGGGTGCCTATTCCACCGAGGTCATCCGCGGCGCGATCAAGGCGGTGCCGGCAGGACAGATCGAGGCGGCGCGTGCCTATGGCATGCCGCCGGTGCAGATCATGCGCCGCATCACGCTGCCGGCGATGCTGCCGCATGCCATTCCGGGTCTCTCCAACCTCTGGCTCATCGCCACCAAGGACACCGCCTTGCTCGCCGTCGTCGGCTTCTCCGAGCTGACGCTGGTGACGCGCCAGGCGGCGGGAAGCACCAAGTCCTACCTGCTCTTCTTCTGCGCTGCCGGTGTGCTGTACCTCATCATCACGCTGGTCTCGAACGTGCTGATCGGCCTTATCGAGCGCCACTATCGGCGCGGCATGGTGAGGGCTGCGTGATGGCCGACGAGACCGTCTCCGCCATGGCTCTCACTGCGCTGCCGAGCAAGCAGAGCTTCTTCAAGCCCCATCGCATCGTGTTGATGGCGATCGCCGCAATCTTCGTTTTCTGCATCGTCTGGTTCATGCGCTGGGAATGGGTGCCGAACTATTCCAGGGCGCTCGCCTATGGCGTCGGCGTCACGTTGCTGATGCTGTTCTCGACCTCGATCCTCGGCTTCCTCCTCGCCGTGCCGATCGGCCTTGTGCAGGTGACGGGACCATGGCCGCTGAAAATGCTGGCAAAGGGCTTTTGCACCATCATCCGCGGCACGCCGCTGCTGCTGCAGCTCTGGCTGCTCTATTACGGCCTCGGCTCGTTGTTTCCGCAGTTTCCGGAAATCCGCAACTCCTTCCTCTGGCCCTATCTGCGCGAGTCCTGGCCCTATGGCGTCGCTGCGCTGACCCTCTCCTTCGCTGCCTATGAGGGCGAGGTGATGCGCGGTGCCTTCGCTGGCGTACCGCCGGGCGAACTCGAGGCTGCGCGCGCCTTTGGCATGAGCCGCTTCACCCTGTTCCGCCGCATCTGGCTGCCCCGCGCCGTCTACCGGGCGCTGCCGACGCTGAACGGTGAAACCGTTTTGCAGCTGAAATCGACGCCGCTCGTCGCGACGATCACCGTGATCGACGCCTATGCCGTCATCTCCAAGGTGCGGCAGGCGACCTATCTCACCTATGAGCCGCTCTTGCTGCTGGCGCTCATCTATCTCTGCCTCACCGCCATCCTGGTGATGGCCTTCCGCTACTTCGAAAGCAAAATCCCTTCGCGTGGTGCCTGACATGACGATCCATACGACCCTCAAGAATTCCATGCCGGAAATGGTGGCGATCCGCCGCGACCTGCACGAACATCCGGAACTGGGCCTGGAAGAGGTCCGCACCTCCGATGTCATCGCACGCCGCCTCGAAGGCTACGGCTACAAGGTTACGCGCGGTCTTGCGAAAACCGGCCTGGTCGCAACGCTGGTGAACGGCACCGGCCGAAAGTCGATCGGCATCCGCGCCGATATCGATGCACTGCCGATCTTCGAGGAAACCGGTCTTCCCTATGCCAGCAAGACGCCGGGGAAAATGCACGCCTGCGGCCATGACGGGCACACGGCCATGCTGCTCGGGGCGGCCAAGGCGGTTGCCGAGCGGCGCAATTTCGATGGCACCGTGCATCTGATCTTCCAGCCGGCGGAGGAGAATTTCGGCGGTGCGAAGATCATGGTGGAGGAGGGGCTGTTCGACAGGTTTCCCTGCGATGCCGTCTTTGCCCTGCACAACGAGCCGGGTCTGCCTTTCGGCCAGTTCGCGCTGCGCGAAGGCCCGATCATGGCGGCGGTCGATGAGGCGCGCATCACGGTGAACGGTGTCGGCGGCCACGGCGCGGAGCCGCAGGAGACGCTCGACCCGATCGTCTGCGGCGCGTCGATCGTCATGGCGTTGCAGACCATCGTCTCGCGCAACATCCATCCGCTCGACCCGACGGTCGTGACGGTCGGCTCGTTCCATGCGGGCTCTGCGAGCAACATCATCCCGAGCCGGGCCGAGATCGTCGTGGGCATCCGCTCCTTCGATCCTGATGTGCGCGACGAGCTGGAACGCCGCATCCACCTGATCGCCGGACGTCAGGCCGAGAGCTATGGCATGAGCGCCATGGTGAACTACCAGCGCTTCTACGATGCGACGGTCAACCACAAGGCCGAGACAGATCTCGTGCGCGACCTCGCTATTCGCTTTGCCGGTGCCGACAAGGTCATCGATCTCGCCCGCCCCTTCATGGGCAGCGAAGACTTTGCCTATATGTTGAAGGAACGACCGGGTACCTATTTCTTCCTTGGCGGCAAGGGGGGCGAAAACGACAAGTCGCTGCATCACCCCGGCTACAATTTCAACGACGACCTCCTGCCGGTCGGCGCGGCCTTCTGGACGGAACTGGTCGAACATTATCTGCGCGCCGGCTAGGTCCGATCGACGGCTTCGGCTTGTGACGAGGCCGCAAGGTCCGGCTGTCCGACACAATCTCGACACAGTTCAAACCGCGCTGGAAGCGATTTCGGCGCGGTTTTTTACTCCTCACACATTCGTGAAACTCTTGAAATCAGCGCAGCGGTTTTCCATGCCGCAATTGTGAATGCAGTCTTTTTCTGCCGCAGCCTTCGCGTGTGCCTACGCCCTTCCAGGAGGAGGTGCGCGATTATTTTCCATATCAATCAAATGTTTAGGCCGTAAGAATTTTTCGATACAAAACCGTCCGATTGGACGGTTTTGTCGTTTTTTACCTATTTGGTTGTGCGTCGCCGCTGCCGTTTTGATTGTTCAAAAAACGTTGACGGCTGTTTCCAATTTAAGACCCTTCCATCCCGCAAATTGAGGGACCATCTTTATTTCACGGAGGCGGCGGAGCTGCTTCTGGAAGACGGAAGGACATGACGATGCCGAACCCTATTGAAGGAAAGAACCCGGCGAGCGCCACCCGGGCGCGCCCTGCGGCAATCCGCCGGATCGTCCCCGTCGCCACCGATGGCAGGCGATCTGCGCAGCCACGGTGAAACTGACCCGCAGTTTCACGATGCCTATATGGAAAGGAACAAGACAATGACCAAAACCTTGAGCACGACCTTTGTAACCGCCCTCCTCGCCGCATCCGTTTACGGCAGCACCGCAGCGCTCGCAGGCGGTGACGGCGATTACTATCGTAGCGTCGACCGCGACCAGGCGCAGAGCCAGACCATCGACCCCGTCACCACGCAGAGCGTCGGCAACGGCGATGCAGCGTCCGCGTCGATCGAGGTAGCCGTCGGCCCGGCCAAGGGCGACTACTACAAGGGCCTTGACCGGGACGACCGCTGAACGCCGATCGTGTGACAACCAGACCACCTCCCAAGACTGATCAAGGAATGAAACGATGAGCAAGTCTCTCACCACAACCTTCGCCGTCTCGTTGCTCGCAGCCTCGCTGTTCGGCGGCTCGGCCGCCCTTGCCGGCGGCAGCTACTACGAAGGCACCTGGCCCAGCGCCAAGCAAGACCGGATGATCGAAGCCAAGCGCCAGGCCCGCATGGCAAACGGCTACGTCTATCCCCGGACGGAAACCACAACCCGCCGGGTCGGTCCCGCCAACGGCGACTACTATCCTGGCCTCGACCGTACAGCGGTCGCCAACTAGCGAAGAGAGTTCTCCCAACCGCCGCCAAGGCTCCCGGTTCCGCCCCCGGGAGCTTTGTTCGTTTTTGGCCAAGGCAGCGCCGGCCGAAATGCCGCACGCGGGCGATTGTCGCGGTGCGGCAACGTGGGCGGAGGGGCAGAATTGACCTTTGCCTGTTTTGGACCACATTCTTTTCTGCGACCGCGGCCTGTCGAGGCCCGCGCCAGCCTTACGAAAGGACGTGGCCAATGTTCGAATCGTTGGACGCAACACTGCTCGCCCGATTCCAGTTTGCCTTTACGGTGTCGTTCCACATCATCTTCCCCGCCTTTTCGATCGGTCTGGCGAGCTATCTCGCCGTGCTGGAAGGGCTGTGGCTCTGGACGAGGGACGAGGTCTATTTCGCGCTCTTCAATTTCTGGAAGACGATCTTCGCGCTCGCCTTCGGCATGGGCGTCGTCTCCGGCATCGTCATGTCCTACCAGTTCGGCACGAACTGGAGTGTCTTTTCCGACAAGGCGGGGCCGGTCATCGGCCCGCTGATGGGCTATGAGGTGCTGACCGCCTTCTTCCTGGAGGCTGGCTTCCTCGGCGTCATGCTGTTCGGCCTCAACCGCGTCGGCCCGAAACTGCACTTCTTCGCCACGCTCATGGTCGCCGTCGGCACGCTGATCTCGGCCACCTGGATCCTTGCCGCCAATTCCTGGATGCAGACGCCGGCTGGCTTTTCCATCAACGATGTCGGCCAGTTCGTGCCGATTGACTGGTGGGCCGTGATCTTCAACCCGTCCTTCCCCTATCGCCTCGTGCACATGGTGCTGGCTGCCTATCTCACCACGGCCTTCGTGGTCGGTGGTGTCGGCGCGTACCATCTCCTGCGCGGCGATGCGCCGAAGCGTGCGAGGAAGATGTTCTCCATGGCGATGTGGATGGCGGCCATCGTCGCACCGATCCAGATCTTCGCGGGCGACATGCATGGCCTCAACACGCTGGAGCATCAGCCGGCCAAGGTCATGGCGATGGAGGGGCACTACCAGAGCCATCCCGACGGTGCGCCGCTCATTCTGTTCGGCATTCCGAATTCGGCCGAACAGCGCGTCGATTACGCCATCGAGATCCCGAAACTGTCGAGCCTCATCCTGAAGCATGACCTCAATGCACCGCTTGCCGGGCTCGATACGATACCGAAGGAGCTGCAGCCGCCGGTCGCTATCGTCTTCTGGTCCTTCCGCATCATGGTCGCCATCGGCTTTGCCATGCTGGGTATAGGGCTGTGGTCGTTGTGGTGTCGGTGGCGCGGGACGCTCGGCGAGAACCGCTGGCTGCACCGCGCCGCCGTCCTGATGGGCCCCGCCGGCTTCCTCGCCGTTCTGGCCGGCTGGGTAACGACGGAGGTCGGCCGCCAGCCCTATACCGTCTACGGCCATCTCCTCACCGCCAATTCCGTCGCGCCCATCGATGCGCCGGCCGTCGCCACTTCGTTGATCGCGTTCATTGTGGTCTATTTCCTCGTCTTCGGCGCCGGCACCTTCTACATCCTGCGCCTGATGGGCCGCCTGCCGCGCGACCCCATGCCGGATCTTGCGGAAGGTCCTCTCCGTTCGGCCGGTATCACGCCCGCCGCCGCCGTCGCCACCAAGTCCGGGAGCCATCACCATGGCCATTGATCTTCCCTTCATCTGGGCAGCCATCATCGCCTTCGCGGTGCTCGCCTATGTCATCCTCGACGGCTTCGATCTCGGCGTCGGCATCCTCTTTCCCTTCTTCAAGGAGAAACACGATCGCGACGTGATGATGAATTCCGTCGCGCCCGTCTGGGACGGCAACGAGACCTGGCTGGTGCTGGGCGGTGGCGGACTGATGGCCGTCTTCCCGCTTGCCTATGCCACCATCCTGCCGGCGCTCTACATGCCGCTGCTCCTCATGGTGCTCGGCCTCATCTTCCGCGGCGTCGCTTTCGAATATCGCTGGCGCACCCAGCGCGGCGAATTCCTCTGGGATATCGCCTTTTCCGGCGGCTCCATGGTTGCCGCCTTCACGCAAGGGGTGGCGCTCGGCGCCCTGGTACAGGGCATTCCGGTGGAAAACCGTGCCTATGTCGGCGGCTGGTGGGACTGGCTGACGCCTTTCTCCGTTGCCACGGGGTTTGCGCTCCTCGTCGGCTACGCGTTGCTCGGCGCCACTTGGCTGGTGATGAAGACGAGTGGTCCGCTTGCCGAGCGTGCCCGCGGCTACGCCCTGAAGGCCGGTATCGGCACGCTCTTGGCCATGGGGGTCTTCAGCCTGTGGACGCCTTTCCTGGAGCCGCTCTACTTCGACCGCTGGTTCCACTGGCCGACGCTTCTCTTCAGCCTGCTGGTGCCGCTGCTCGTGCTCGGTTGCTTTGCTTTGCTGGTCCAGGGCCTCAGGACGGAGCACGATTCGCGGCCCTTCATTGCCGCGCTCGGCCTTTTTGTTCTCGGCTTCGCCGGTATCGGCATCAGCTTTTATCCCTACATCGTGCCGACCTCACTGACGATCTGGCAGGCCGCCGCACCGGAGGAGAGCCTTGCCTTCCTGCTGGTCGGCGCGCTGGTGCTCATTCCCATGATCCTTGGCTACACCGCCTATGCCTATTGGGTCTTCCGCGGCAAGGTCGATCCCGAGGAGGGTTACCACTGATGACGGAGGGTTCGACCGGCCGTAAACTGCTCTGGTTCGTCGGCCTCTGGGCGGGCGGCGTGCTGGCGGTGACGATCCTTGGCTTTGCCATCAAACTTGCCATCGGCACGTAGCCGGCTCTCGAAAACGCCCCGCATGGCCGAGGAAAAACAACGGCTCACGTTACGTAAAAGCGTCCAGCCTCGCGCCAGCTTGCTTGCCTAGGTTCCGCCTCGGCCAGCATGCAGGCCCGCAAGTGGAAGACAGGACCGCACCCTCCTTCCGCTTAACCCCCGGGCCTGCATGTGGCCTTGCGTCTCAGGAGACGCTGCCGGCTTCCCCCCCAAACATTCCTCTGCTATCGGGGTCCCGACAAGGGAGACCGCAATGGCGAAGACGGCCGCAGACTGCACGACGATGGCGGACATCCGGGAAAACATCGATCGGGTCGACCGGGCGCTGATGGCGCTCTTTGCCGAGCGCTGGAGCTTCATCGGCCGGGCGGCCGAGATCAAGGCCGGGCTCGACATCCCTGCCGACGTGCCGGAGCGCGTCCGGGAAGTGCGCGACAACGCGCACCGTAATGCCGAGGTCCTTGGCCTCGACGGTGCCTTCTACGAAGAGATCTGGGCGCGGCTTATCGACCGCGCCATCGCCCACGAAAAGGCGCTGCTCGGCGAAAAATAGCCGTCAGATCTGGTTGCGCTTGCCGAGGTGCTCTTCCCAGTCGAGCGCTGTGCGCACGATGAAGCCGAGATTGTCATGCTCCGGCGTCCAGCCCAATTCCCGCATCGCGACGGAGGGGTTGGCGACGATCAGCACCGCATCGCCCGGCCGGCGGGGGGCGAAGCGCACCGGAAAGTCCCTGCCGGAAACGGTTTTCACCTGTTCCAGCACTTCCAGCACGGAGAAGCCGCGGCCATAGCCGCAATTGGCGACGATCGAACCACCGCCTGCCCGCATGCGCTGCAGCGCCTTCAGATGTGCATTGGCGAGGTCGCTGACGTGGATATAGTCGCGCACGCAGGTGCCGTCAGGCGTCGGATAGTCGGTGCCGAAGACATCCATGCCGGCGCGCTTGCCGAGGGCCGCCTCGCTCGCCACCTTGATGAGATGTGTGGCTCCTGCCGTCGACTGGCCGGAGCGTCCACGCGGATCTGCGCCGGCGACGTTGAAGTAGCGCAGCGCCGTATAGGTGAAGTCGTGCGCGGCGGCCGTGTCGCGCAGCATGATCTCGGTCATCAGCTTGGACGAACCATAGGGCGATTCCGGTCGCAGCGCCGCGCTTTCCAGCACCGGTTCCGTGCCGTCGGGCGTGCCGTAGACGGCGGCGGTGGAGGAGAAGACGAAATGCGGGATCTTCGCCGTGACGGCCGCGGCGATCAGCGCCCGTGACTTGGCCGTGTTGTTGTCGTAGTAGGAGAGGGGATCGGCAACCGATTCCGGAACGATGATCGACCCGGCAAAATGGATGATCGCGTCGATGCTGTTTTCGGAGAAGATCTGCGCCAGCAGCGCGGCATCGGCGAGGTCGCCCTCGTAGAAGCGCGCCTCGGGCGCCACGGCCCAGCGGAAGCCGGTCGAGAGCCGGTCGAGCACAACGACCTCCTCGCCGGCATCGATGAGCGCCCAGACCATGTGGCTGCCGATGTAACCCGCACCGCCCGTAACCAGAACCGCCATGTCATTCCCCGAATCGACTGAATTGCCGGCATATCACCCTGCCGGCCGGCAAGACGCAACCGCAATTGCGGCGCATTTGCGGGTCGCTCCTGCCCAACACAAGGAAGACCATCATGTCCGATCGCTTCATCGTACTTTCCGGCTGTTCCGGCGGAGGGAAGTCCACGCTTCTGGAAGAGCTTCGCCGGCGCGGCCACGCCGTTGTCGAGGAGCCCGGCCGCCGTATCGTGCAGGCGGAGCTGGCAGTTGGTGGTACTGCCTTGCCCTGGCTGGATCTCGCCGCCTTTGCCAGGCAGGCCATTGCGATGGCGCTCGCCGATCGGGCGGCAATGCAGCACCATTCCGGCTTTGTCTTCTTCGATCGTGGTCTGATCGACGCGGCCGTCGCTCTCGATGCGGAGGGCGGGCAGCCGGCTCTGCCTGCGCTGGCCGCGGCGCATCGCTACAACAGGCAGGTCTTCCTCACGCCGCCCTGGCCGGAAATCTACGCCGCCGATCCGGAGCGCCGGCATGATCTTGCGGCCGCGCTTGCCGAATACGCGCGGTTGGAAAAGGCCTATCCCGCGCTCGGCTACGAGGTTGCGGTCGTGCCGAAAATGCTGGTGGCCGAGCGCGCTGATTTCGTGCTCGGCCATCTTTGATCGCCGTCAGCGCGCGGCGATGTAGCGGGCAAGCCGGTCGGCCGCCTCCGCGACCTGCCCGGGATCGCGCAGGAAACAGGCGCGCATGAAGAGTTCGCCGCCCGGCCCGAAAGCCGTGCCCGGTGCAAGCCCGACATTGGTGCGGTCGACGATGTCGAGCGCGGCATGGCGCGAATCCGTCACGCCATCGATCTTCAGGAAGGCATAGAGCGCCCCGTCCGGCTTCAGCGTCTCGACGCGGTTGGTGGCGATCAGCGCGTCACAGAAGACGTCGCGGTTCTTCGTGGCCTTGTCGATATTCGCCTGCACGAAGGCATCGCCCTCGTCGAGCGCCACGATGGCGCCCTGCTGCAGGAACTGCGGCACACCCGAGGTGGAATACTGGATGAGGTTTTCCAGCACCTGGCCGATTTCGGGTGGGGCGACGATCCAGCCGACGCGCCAGCCGGTCATCGACCAGTTCTTGGAGAAAGAATTGACGAAGACGACCTTGTCGCCGTCCTCCATCACGTCGAGGAAGGAGGGCGCCCGACCGCCGGCATAGTGGTACAGCGCATAGATCTCGTCGGCCATGATCCAGAGGCCATGGCGCCGTGCGATGGCCAGCAGGCTGGCAAGGTCATCGCGCGTCGCCGTCCAGCCGGTCGGATTGGAGGGTGTGTTGACGAACAGAACGCGGGTCTTCGGGGTGATCGCCGCCTCCACGCGTTCAAGGTCGATCTGCCAGCGCCCGCCGGCAAAGGCGAGCGGAACGGCGATGGGATTGGCGCCCGAAAGCTCGGCTGCCGCGGCGAAATTCGGCCAGGCTGGTGTCAGGTAGACCATGTCGTCGCCCGGCGAGACGAGCGCCTCGATCGCCAGCTTGATCGCCTGCATGCCCGAGCCGACGACATAGAAATGCTCGGCCGGCAACGCCGCACCGAAGCGCCGGGCATAGTAGCGCGAAAGGGCGGCGCGCAGCTCCGGAATCCCGCGCTGCCAGGTGTAGAAGGTCTCGCCGCGCAGCAGCGCCTCGGCCGCGGGCCGGGCAATGAAGTCCGGCGTCGGCAGGTCCCCTTCGCCAACCCAGAGCGGGATCAGCCCGTCGCGCCCGCGCGCATAGTTGACCACTTCGACGATCCCGCTTTCCGGGGCGCGGAGCGAGCGCGGGCTGAGGCTTTCGATGAGGGACATGGAAGATCACTCCGGCAGGATTGGAACACGTTTCACGACGATGACGGGCCCAAGACCTAGCCGGTTTCTGCCCGTCATTCACGCCAGTTTCGCTGACATACCCATCGAAATCGGTGATGGAAGAGTGCGGATTTTGTGCCGCTGGCTGACGTTCAGGCTCCTGTCAGGCGCACGGCCGATCCTGCTGCCACAATTGGCAGGGAAGGCAGGCATGAAGCGGTTCTTGAAGTGGGTTGCGCTTACCTATGGCGCGGCAGGCGTCGTGCTCGGCATCTATCTCGTGGCGATCCAGCTCACCGGCAATTTCGCCACCGTGGTGCCCGGAGAGGTCTACCGCTCGAACCAGCCCACGCCGGCCGAGATCGCAGCCTATGCCGCGCGCTACAAGATCCGAACCATCGTCAATTTGAGGGGGCGGAACGAGCGGGCGGCCTGGTACAGGGACGAGGTCGCCGCAGCCAAGCGTCTCGGCCTCACCCTCATTGATTTCCCCATGCAGGCCGACCGGCGTCTCGACCCCAAGGCGGCGGACGAACTCGCCACGCTCCTAAAGGACGCGCCCCGCCCGATCCTCATCCATTGCCGTTCGGGCTCCGACCGCACGGGCCTTGCCTCCGTCATCTACCTCGCCCGCATCGCCCGGATCGACGAGGAAACCGCCGAACGCCAGCTCTCCATCCGCTACGGCCACATCGGCATCCCCTTCCTCTCGCCGACCTACGCGATGGACGAAAGCTGGGAGGAAATGGAAGAAGCGGCGCGCTCGGCCGGCTAGGCCACTGGCTCATAAGTCCGCAGCCATATTCGTAGTGCGTCGAGTTGGATGGATGCCAGGAAGGTGTCGTCGCGTTTGTCGTGTCGGGTTGCAACGGCTCGGAAGTGTTTGATCTTGCTGAAGAAGCGTCCGGCGCGGTTGCGTCTGCTATAGAGCACAGCGTCAAAGGCCGGAAAACGCCTTTGCGTCGGCATGGGGCGGCTGTTGGCCACCGCACCGCAGGCGGTGAAAGTATCACGCAATGCGTCGCTGTCGTAGGCGCGATTAGCGAGCAGCGTCTGGCCCGCACCGATCGACCCCTACATGTCAGCCGCCGAGCGCCCGTCATGCGCCTGGCCTTCGGTCAGCTTCACCCGGATCGGACCGACCGGGGACATTGAAGAGCACATGCATCTTGGTGGTCAGCCCACCGCGTGAATGACCCATGCAATGGGATCGCTCCCTTTTCGAGCCGTTCGCCCATGCCGGTGAGCCCGGATCGAAGAACTGCCGATCACCTGGATGTCGCCGTCGTAAGCCTTTGAGACAGCTTGCAGAATGTGTGTCCAATGACCCGCTCGCCACCAGCGATTGAAGCGATTCACGCAGGTCGGGTACGCGATCAAAAAAGGCATTCCAAACACGTTGCCAAAAATTAGGTTTGGTGCCTCCCTGGCACTGGTCAGCGAGACAGCAACTACGGAAACTCTATCCGGAGGCTAGAAAAGAGGAAATCTGCGAGGTCTTCCCCGGGGTGGACTGGCGGAAAATCCAGTCAGCTGCCCGCTATTACGGTTATCGTCGAAAGAAAAAGCCTTACAAGATCACCGGCATTATCTCGCTCGATCAAAGTCGAAGCCGTTGTTATGATATAGGTTAGGCCATGCGCGACTTCGACGGGGAAGCCGGAACGAAAAGATGTTTTCAAACCCGCGGCTACCGCAGCAAATATCCGAATTTTGGAGCTATCAATCGAGGCGTAAAGGCGCCCAGGGGACGCCTCGAAATTCGCGGGGATGAGCAACGCGAATTCTCACTAAGCATTTTACGGCCCCCAGCAAAATGCTTTCCCCGTATGGCTAAGCGGCTGGTTGGCTAAACTGACAGCATCCCTCGACCCGCAAGGAGCTGAGGGCTGCTTTAAAGAGGTTTTCCAGTAGCCTGAATAACCTTTCGAAACGTCAGAGATATCCTTCTGCCGCGATTCACTTTCGTATCGTCCACGACATCTGACTTTCGGGCTGGAATTTCATGCGTCCAGTCATATTGGCTCACCCCCTTCAGCAATATGCCTGAGTGTGGATGGAGCAAAACTGCAAGTGATCTGGAACTGGATCGTTCCCGAAAATTCATCTCGCATTGGGACAAAAGGCTTATCGAAATGATCGTGTCATCGAAACACGGCGCACAATCGACGTGGGCGCTTATGCCTTGACCCGGCAAATACTCATTCGCGATCACTTGATCTGGCAAATCAACGAAATAGCCCCGCGTGACCAATCGTTTTGCAAACGTTTCAAGCCATGGAGGTAGCTTACCTAGATAAGCGTCTGCCAAAACGGCACGCGCTCTATAGTCATAGAGATAGCCAAAATGCAGCACGCGGCGCTTAAGCGCATTGCTCCATTCTCCGGCGTCGAGCGGATCTTTGATTGCCTCCTCCTCTCGGGAAAGGAATTCGGGAATGTATGTGGCACCCGGAGGCAGGGTCGCCGCATCTAAGGCGTGATCCATTTGCGGCTAATCCTCTCCTTTAACCGAAACACGTAGGTCACAAATTCGTCGCTCTCGTCGACGGCTCCAACGCCGTCGTCTTTCGTCTTTACATGCGAGTAACCGGCACAGTCCGAAAAGTGGAACGGATACGCTGCTAGCACGCCTGCGCTAAAACTGTGCGAACGCATGACCGTGGCAGGCATGCCGGGCCTTGAAGGAAAAGAGCAATTTTGCGGGGTGTGCTAGACGTGTGCTAGCGTATTTCCAGCACATGCTGGCTCAAAGAGCTTTTCAAAAATTCAATGATTTTAAGGGCTTAATGGTGCCCGGAGGCGGATTTGAACCACCGACACGCGGATTTTCAATCCGCTGCTCTACCAACTGAGCTATCCGGGCATCTGGTTGGATTTCACTTGGAAATCCGTGGGGCGCTTGGTTTCGCCCCGGAAGCGAGCGGGGTTATAGCATCTTGCAAAAATGTGTCCAGCCCTCTCGGGTGTTTTTTGCGGGAAAAATGGCTGGCTTTGCAAGCTGTGGAAAAGATTGTGTTTTCAGCGTGTGACAGGAGCGTCACATATCGTCCTCGTCGGCTTTCGTTTCGTCGTCGGCGACGGGAATGGCGTAGGAGCCGGAGAGCCAGCGGTTGAGATCGACGTCGCGGCAGCGGTTCGAGCAGAAGGGATAGTGCTCGCGCGCCGAAGGGCGCTTGCAGATCGGGCAGGGTACGGCCTTGCGCAAGGGGGCGACGGTGGCCGTCGGTTTTTCGCTCTCGTTCACCACGTCAGGCGTCCGTCCAGCCGGCATGCACGTCGAAGCCTTCGCCGGATAGCAGGGCGAGGGTTTCGTACAGCGGCAGGCCGACCACGTTGGTGTAGGAGCCAGCCAGCTTGACGACGAAGCTGCCGGCAATGCCTTGGATGGCGTAGCCGCCTGCCTTGCCGCGCCATTGGCCGGAGGCGAGATAGGCCTCGATGTCGGTGGTCGAGAGCCGCTTGAAGCGGACCTTCGTGTCGATGACCTTCTGGCGCACGGTCCGGTCCGGTGTGACGAGGCACACGCCGGTGAAGACACGGTGGCTGCGGCCGGAGAGCAGGTGCAGGGCGCTGGAGGCCTCGTCGATCATCTCCGTCTTCGGCAGGATGCGCCGGCCGACGGAGACGACCGTATCGGCCGCCAGGATATAGCTGCCGACAAAGGCGGGATCACCCTTGATGGCAGCGAGCGCCGCCTGTGCCTTGCCCGTGGAGAGCCGGCGCGCCAGCGAGCGGGGATGCTCGGAGCGCTTCGGCGTCTCGTCGATGTCCATGGGCATCAGGCGTGCGGGTTCAATGCCCGCCTGCGCGAGAAGTTCGACGCGGCGCGGCGAGCCGGATGCCAGGATGAGCGTGTCGGTCTGCGCCATGGGATCTCCGGGGTGCGCCGGTTTCAGCTCTCGGGCTGCAGGCCGGGCAGAGGCGCGGCCGCACATCCCGTTGGGAGGAGCTTACTTGAAACGATAGGTGATGCGGCCCTTGGTGAGGTCATAGGGCGTCATCTCGACCAGTACCTTGTCGCCGGCGAGAACGCGGATGCGGTTCTTGCGCATGCGGCCTGCGGTGTGCGCGATGATCTCATGCTCGTTTTCGAGCTTGACGCGGAAGGTGGCGTTCGGGAGCAGTTCCGTCACGACGCCGGGAAATTCGAGGACTTCTTCTTTTGCCATCTTTGAGCGATATTCCTGTAGGGTGGATTCGGGGAGGCCGGATGCCCGCCTCGAAAAAGTTGCCGGAAACTACACAATCCCCAGTGCTTTGTGAACACCGAAGCGCCGGCTTTCTGCATTTGCCGGAAACAGGGCAGCTATGCGCCTAGCCAGGGGCCTTCAAACGCTTCTCTATCAGCATCTTCAGGAACTCGCGAACCTCGCGGTAGGAGCTGAGAATCTGCTCGCGGGTGCCGGTCGCCACTGTCGGATCGGGCGTCGGCCAGTACATGACGTCGACGGCCATGGAGCGGGTGAGCTCGAGCGCGGCGTGGTGCGCTTCCGGGGCGAGCGTCACGATGAGGTCGAAATAATCGTCCTCAAGTTCGTCGAGCGAGTGCGGCGCATGGCGGCCGAGCGAGAGGCCCACTTCGCCGAGCACGGCATCGACGAACGGATCGCGTTCGCCGGGACGCACGCCGGCCGAGGCGACATAGGTGCCAGGCAGCACGCTGCGGGCGATCGTCTCGGCCATCGGCGAGCGCACCGCATTCATGCGGCACATGAAGAGTATCGAACGGGGCGTTCGCGACCGGGCTTCCTGTGGTGCCGGGAAGACGCCCTCCATCCACTCACCCGCGCCAGTAGAGAACGCAGACGAGCGTGAAAAGCCGGCGCGCGGTATCGAAGTCGAAGCGGATCTTTCCCGAAAGCCGGTCCATCAGCGTCTGCGAGCCCTCGTTGTGGATACCGCGCCGGCCCATGTCGATCGCCTCGATCTGGCTGGGCGTTGCCGAGCGGATCGCCTGGTAGTAGCTCTCGCAGATCAGGAAATAGTCCTTCACGATGCGCCGGAAGGGCGTCAGCGAGAGGATATGGGTGGCCACGGCCTCGCCCGCTTCGGTGCGGATGGCGAAGACCAGCTTGGAATCGAGCAGCGAGATGTTGAGGCGGTAGGGGCCGCCCGCATGGCCGATCGGCTCGAACGAATTCTCCTCGATAAGGTCGAAGATGGCAACGGCACGCTCGTGCTCCACATCCGGCGTGGCGCGGCCGATCGTGTCGTCCAGCACCACGTCGCAGAGGCGGAAGCTGCCCTTTTGGCCCATGCCCTATGTCTCCAGGTTGAGCCGGATGGCGACGGAACGGGCATGCGCGCCGAGCCCTTCGGCCTCGGCAAGCGTGACGGCGGCAGGGCCGAGGGCCCGCAGCTGGTCGGCGCCAAGCCGGAGGATCGAGGTCCGCTTCATGTAGTCGAGCACCGAGAGGCCGGAGGAGAAGCGCGCGGACCGGGCTGTCGGCAGCACATGGTTCGAGCCGCCGACATAGTCGCCGATGACCTCGGGCGTGTGGCGGCCGACGAAGATGGCGCCGGCATTGCGGATTTTGGACATTAGCGCGTCGGGATCGGCGGTGGCGATCTCCAGGTGCTCGGCCGCGATGCGGTTGGCGAGCGGCACGGCCCTGGCAAGGTCCGGCACGAGGATGATGGCGCCGAAATCCCGCCAGCTCGCGGCGGCGGTCTCGGCACGCTTCAGCGTCTTCAACTGCCGCTCGACGGCGGCCTCGACCGCGTCGGCAAGCACCACGCTGTCGGTGACGAGGATCGATTGCGCGCCGACATCGTGTTCGGCCTGGGCGAGAAGGTCGGCGGCGAGCCAGTCCGGATCGTTGTCGCCATCGGCAATGACGAGCACTTCGGAGGGACCGGCGATCATGTCGATGCCGACCGTGCCGAAGACCTGGCGCTTGGCGGCGGCGACGAAGGCGTTGCCCGGTCCGGTGATCTTGGCGACAGGGGCGATCGTCTGCGTGCCGTAGGCAAGGGCCGCGACAGCCTGCGCGCCGCCGATGCGATAGATCTCGTCGATGCCGGCGATGCGCGCGGCGGCGAGCACCGCCGGGTTGATCTCGCCGTCCTTCGCCGGCACGACCATGACGAGGCGCGGCACGCCGGCGACCTTGGCCGGTACGGCATTCATCAGCACGGAACTCGGATAGCTCGCGGTGCCGCCCGGCACGTAGAGGCCGACGGCGTCGATTGCCGTCCAGCGCGAGCCGAGGCCGACGCCGATGTCATCCTCGTAGATGTCGTCCTTCGGCCGCTGGCGGGCATGGTGTTTTTCGATACGCTGGGCGGCAAGCTCGAGCGCGGCGATGATCTTCGGATCGACCGCGTCATAGGCCGTCTCGATCTCCTCCAGCGAGACGCGCATGGAGGTGACGGAAAAATCGAGGCCGTCGAATTTCTTCGAATAGTCGGCCAGCGCCGCGTCGCCGCGGGCGCGCACGTCCTCGATGATCGTGCGCACGACGGCATTGACGTCTTCGGAGACCTCGCGCTTGGTGGTCAGGAAGGCAGCGAACCGGCTTTCGAAATCACTGCTCTGGTAGTCAAGTCTGATCGCCAAGTCGTCCGTCCTGTCGTCTTCCGGCCAAAGCGCCGGCAAAAATCCTTCAAACCGCCGGATGGCGGGGCTTCAAGCTGGTTTCCCATGCCCCGCCGGTATCTGCAAGCTGAACTTCGACGCATTCCACATCGAGCGCGATGGAGGCGCTGCCGGAGAGTACGAGTTCCAGCGTGCCGTCCGGGCCTTCGCCCTTCTGGGTGAAATTCACGGCGAGCAGGGAGAAGACGGCGTCCTGGTCCTTGCGGTCTATACCGAGCGAGCGCACGGCGTTGACACGCTTGAAGGCGACGACGGCACGGCGGCGCTCGAAGGCCTTGCCGCGGCCGGCCGCCTTTTCCCAGACGAAGCGGTTGACGACGACGGAAAAGATGCCGTGGCGGGCGTCATAGGAGAGGCCGTCGGTCTTGAAGACGGCGTCCTGCAGATGGGTGGAAACGACGGAAAGGTCTTCCGTATCGAGAGCGAGCAGTTTCAGGCTGTCCATGGTGCGTCCTTCAGGGGCAATCCGGCGAAGGGGCGGGAAAGCGCCTTCGCAAGCGGCATTGCGGAAAATGCTTGGGAACGCCGCGGTTTGCAGCATCCCGGTCTTTCCCACGAGATAGGACGGCGCGCGGCAGACTGCAACGCCTGCCGCGCAAGGAAGATCAGTCGCTGACGCGTTCGACGACGGCGCCGCAACGGGTGAGCTTTTCCTCGAGCCGCTCGAAACCGCGGTCGAGGTGGTAGACGCGCGAGACCATGGTCTCGCCTTCGGCGGCAAGGCCGGCGATGACCAGCGAGACCGAGGCGCGCAGGTCCGTTGCCATGACCGGGGCGCCGCGCAGCCGCTCGACGCCTTCGATCTTGGCCGTCTGGCCGGAGAGCGAGATCTTCGCGCCGAGGCGGGCCAGCTCCTGCACATGCATGAAGCGGTTCTCGAAGATCGTCTCGGTGATGTGCGAAATGCCGCTCGACTTGGTCATCAGGCCCATGAACTGGGCCTGCAGATCGGTCGGGAAGCCCGGGAAGGGATCGGTGACCACGTCGACCGGCTTGATGCCACCGCCATTGCGCACGATGCGGATGCCGCTTTCCGTCGAGGTGATCTCGGCGCCGGACCGGCGGATCGCTTCGAGTGCGGTATCGAGCAGCGCAGCATCGGTGCCTTCGAGCGTCACGTCACCGCCCGTCATGGCGACCGCCATGGCATAGGTGCCGGTTTCGATGCGGTCGGGCAGCACGCGGTGGCGCGCGCCGGACAGCTGGGTGACGCCCTCGATGGTGATCGTCGCGGTGCCTGCACCGGATATCTTGGCGCCCATGGCGTTGAGGCACTTGGCGAGGTCCTGCACTTCCGGCTCGCGGGCGGCATTGCCGATGACCGTCGTGCCCTTGGCGAGCGTCGCCGCCATCATCAGGACGTGCGTCGCACCGACGGAGACCTTCGGGAAGGTGTAGCGCGCACCGATAAGACCGCCGTCCGGCGCCGTCGCCTCGATGTAGCCGCCGTCGATCTCGATCTTCGCGCCAAGCGCGGCAAGCGCCTCGATGAAGAGGTCGACCGGGCGCGTGCCGATGGCGCAGCCGCCTGGCAGCGAGACGCGGGCCTTGCCTTCGCGGGCAAGCAGCGGGCCGATGACCCAGAAGGAGGCGCGCATCTTCGAGACGAGCTCGTAGGGCGCCGTGGTGTCGACGATGTTGCGCGAGGTGAAGTGGATCGTGCGGGAATAGCCTTCGCCCTGGCGCTCGCGGCGGCCATTGACGGAAATGTCGGCGCCGTGGTTGCCGAGGATGCGGATGAGCTGCTCGACGTCGGCAAGGTGCGGCACGTTTTCCAGCGTCAGCGTGTCGTCGGTGAGAAGCGAGGCGATCATCAGCGGCAGCGCGGCATTCTTGGCGCCGGAAATCGGGATGGTGCCCCGAAGTTCGTTGCCGCCTACAATTCGGATACGATCCATGTGCGATTACGGGCCGGGCCCGCCTTTCTCAAAGAATTTCGGCTTTCGGAGATGGCGGCCTCTTTAGAGCATCGCGATCGAAAAATGAAGACCATGCCGGCCGCCCGCCCTTTTGCGCGCGCCGGTTGGAAAACCACCCCCGTCGTCTTCGGCTGAAGACATGCCCGACTAACCGTCCGATTCGTCTTTTTTTGCGGCAGGATTGCCTCCGGGAAGTCCGGTCGTTTCGTCCGCCGCGCCGGCCCGGCGGGCGCGCGCCTGCTGTTTTCGCCGCTGGAGATTGTCGCGCAACGTCTTGGCCAGCCGCTCCGCGCGAATCTCCGCTTCGGTCCTGATCTTCCCGCTTTTTGTCTCGTCTTTGCCGTTCATCTCCGTCCTCTTATCGAAATCCATCCCGGCAAAAAAGCACCGCCATCACCAGATTTGTTGCAACAATCGCGAAATCGCCGCTTGCACTGCCGGATGACCTATGGCAATAGGCCCTCGCTCACGCGGAACAGACCTTCGTTTCGCCGGATGCTGCTATAGCTCAGGGGTAGAGCACTCCCTTGGTAAGGGAGAGGCCGAGAGTTCAAATCTCTCTAGCAGCACCATTCTTTCTCCTCCCCGTCGTCCCATTTTCCAAAGCGCTCGCCGCCGCCGTCTTCTTGCGCGTGTGTCCCGGTGGTTCGCCGACGACGCGTTTGAAGGCGCGGGCGAAGGCGGCCTGCGAGCCGAAGCCGAGGCGGCGGGCGGCGGTGTCGATCGAGAGCTTGTCGCGGCGGAACCATTGCTCGGCAAGGCGCATGCGCAGGGCGAGGACGTAGCGCTGCGGCGTGACGCCCGTCACCTCGACGAAGCGTTTTGCGAAGACCGAGCGGGAGCTGCCCATTTCCCCGGCCATGTCGGCAAGCGTCCAGTTCCTGCCGGGCTCGCGGTGCAACGCCGCAATGACGCGGCCGAGGCGCGGGTCGCGCAGCGCCTCGATCCAGCCCGTCGCATCGCCGCAGCCGCACTCCACCCAGCCACGCACGATGGACGCGGCGATCACGTCGGCAAGGCGCGCGAGGATGCCGGCCGAGCCCACACGCTCCTCCCCCATTTCCCGTTCCATGGCATCGAGCAGCGGCATCAGTTCGGGCTGCCGGCCGATCAGCGCGCCGACCGACATGATCGGCGGCATGAGGCCGACCAGCGGGTGCAACGTGTCGAGTTCGAACTCCATGCGGCCGGTGAAGATCAGCGTATCGTTTTCCCGGTCGGCGGTCTTGATACAGGCCTCCACCGCTGCCACATCGGCGCAGAGCGGCTTTCGCGTGTAACTTTCGTAGTCACGGATCTGGATGTGCGATCCGGTGACGATCTCGTGCACTTCGCCGCGCGGCAGAAGCACGGCATCACCGCAGGCGAGTTCGCGCCCGACCTCGCCCGGCGCGCGCAGCAGGACCTTGCCGCGGGCGACGAAATGGAAGCGGGCTTCCGGCCCCGCCGGAAAGCGGATGCCGAAGGGTGGGCTGAGCTGGAGCCGGCCGTAGCTGGCACCGCGCAGGCGCATGCCCATCAGGAGTTCGCTGACGGGATCATGCTTGTTTTTTTGAAGGCCGGACGATTGATCAAACATTGCGGATAAAATGACATTGTGCGTCTTGCGTTTCAACCCACCTTTTGCAGCACGCACTGCAACAGGAAAGGGATGTCAGATGACGGATGCAACAATCGCAGCGCCGCAAAGCGACGCGGACGCGCGGCCGGCCTGGGGGGCCGTGATATCAATGACGTTCGGCGTGTTCGGGCTGGTGGGGGCGGAGTTCCTCCCCGCAAGCCTGCTGACGCCGATGGCGGCAGATCTCCGGATTTCTGAGGGCATGGCCGGCCAGGCGGTGACGGCGACGGCGGCGGTCGCGCTGGTGACGAGCCTGCTGATCACGGTGGTGACGCGCAGGATCGACCGGCGGCTCGTGCTGCTTGGCCTTTCTGTCCTCCTGATCTTCTCGAACCTCCTGGTGGCGATGGCGTCCAACCTCGCCATGCTGCTGGCTGGGCGGGTGCTGCTCGGCATGGCGCTCGGCGGTTTCTGGACGCTTTCGGCGGCCACCATGATGCGGCTGGTGCCGGAGGCCGTCGTACCGAAGGCCTTGTCGGTCATGTTCCTCGGCGTTTCGGCGGCCACGGTCTTCGCGGCGCCCGTTGGCAGCTATGTCGGTGATATCGTCGGCTGGCGGAATGTCTTTCTGGGCGCTGCCGTACTCGGCGCATTGGCGCTCGTCGTGCAGCTTGCGACGCTGCCTTCGCTTCCGCCGCGCGGCCATTCGCGCTTCGGCACGCTCGTCGAGGTCTTGGCACGGCCGGGCGTCGGCTTCGCAATGTTCGCGATCCTGCTCGTCTTCACCGGTCATTTTGCCTTCTTTACCTATATCAGGCCGTTCCTTGAAACGGTGACCGGTCTCGGTGTCGAGGGTTTCTCGGCTGTTCTCCTCGGCTTCGGCATTGCCACCTTCTTCGGCAACTATCTTGGCGCTGTGCTGCTGGAGCGCTCCATGCGCTTCACGTTGACGATCATGCCCGTCGTGATGGGGGTGCTCGCTCTCTCGCTCTCCACCTTCGGCGGCAGCCTTGCCGGCGATGCGGCCATGGTCGCCCTCTGGGGCCTTGCCTTCGGTGCCGTGCCGGTCGCCTGGTCGACGTGGATCACCCGCGCGGTGCCGGATGAGGCCGAGAGCGCAGGCGGCCTCTTCGTTGCCGCCATCAACTTCGCCATCGCCACCGGCGCCGCCGCAGGCGGAGCCTTGTTCGATGCAAGCGGCGTGACGAGCGTCTTCGTGGCCAGCGGCGCTGTTCTGTTGCTGGCAGCACTCACTATCGTCTCGGCTGTGCGCACCCGGCCGGCCTGACAGGACGGGATGGCGGCGGTCTCGCCCGCCATCCCCTTATTTTCGTTTGCGCACGCCTGTCTCTACCCTGTTCCCCGCCATGCTTTTCGGTCTAGAACTCCTGTCGAGGTTTTCAGGAGGAGCGGCGCGTGACGGTGACGGCAGGAGATTTTTCGCAAGGGACTTTTGTCGGGCGCATCTGGCGGCCGGATGTGCAGGGTCCGGCGATCGTGGTGCTGCAGGACGGCAGGCTGCGCGACATCACGTCTTCCGAGATTCCCACCATGCAGGCCCTGCTGGAGAAAGACGATCCGGCCGCTGTTGCCCATGCCGCGCCCGGTGAGAACCTCGGTGCGCTCGACGCGGTGCTGGAGAACTCCATCGAGGGTGCCGGCAATTTCTCCCGGCCCCATCTGCTCGCACCCTGCGACCTCCAGGCGGTCAAGGCTTGCGGGGTCACCTTCGCCCGCTCGATGATCGAGCGTGTGATCGAGGAGAAGGCGGCGGGCAATCCGGCGCTGGCGGAGAAGGTGCGCGGCCGTGTCATCGCCATCATCGGCGACAGCCTGCGCGACCTGAAGGCGGGCTCGGAGGCAGCGGCAAAGGTCAAGGCGGCGCTGATCGAGGAAGGCGTCTGGTCGCAATATCTCGAAGTCGGGATCGGGCCGGATGCCGAGGTCTTCACCAAGGCGCCGGTTCTGGCCGCCGTCGGCTGGGGCGCCTCGGTCGGGCTGCACCCGATCTCCAAGTGGAACAATCCGGAGCCGGAAATCGTGCTTGCTGTCGACAGCCGGGGTCGCGTCAAGGGCGCGACGCTCGGCAACGACGTGAACCTGCGTGACGTCGAAGGGCGCTCGGCGCTGCTGCTCGGCAAGGCGAAGGACAACAATGCCTCCGCCGCCATCGGCCCGTTCATCCGCCTCTTCGACGCGACCTATTCGATCGACGACGTGCGCAAGGCCGATCTCGACCTTCTGATCGAGGGCGAGGACGGGTTTGTCCTGAAGGGGCGCAGCACGATGCGCGAGATCAGCCGCGATCCGCTCGATCTCGTCGCCCAGACGATCGGCAAGCACCATCAATACCCCGACGGTTTCCTGCTGTTCATGGGCACGCTTTTCGCGCCCGTCGAGGACCGCGACACGCCTGGCCAGGGGTTTACCCATAAGACCGGCGACCGGGTGACGATCTCCAATGTCGAGCTCGGCGCCCTCACCAACACGGTGCGCCTTTCCACCGAATGCCCGCCTTGGACCTTCGGCATCACGGCGCTGATGCGCAACCTCTCTACCCGTGGGCTCCTATGAGATGGGCGAAAGCGGCATGGACGAGACGAGCCGCAAGATCCTGCGGCTGCTGCAGAGCGAGCCGGAGCTCACGGTCGCCGAGATCGGCGAGCGCGTCGGCCTCAGCCACACGCCCTGCTGGCGGCGCATCAAGGAGATGGAACGGCAGGGCATCATCCGCGGCCGCATCGTCGCCGTCGATCCGAAGCGTGTCGGATTCGAGGTGTCGGTGTTCTGCTTCGTGCGGCTGAAGCAGCACGACGAGGCGACGCTGCTGGAATTCGAGAAGGCGGTGAAGCACATGCCCGAGGTCGTGCAGTGTTACTCCATGACCGGCGACCACGACTATGTGCTGCGTGTCCTGACGAGCAGCGTGCGCCAGTACGAAGAGATCCTGAAGAAGGCGCTTCTGCGGCTGCCCGGCGTCGGCTTCGTCAATTCCAGCTTCGCGCTCGATGAGCTGAAGAACACGCATCGCGTTCCGATCTGACGGAAAATGAGGATGGCTTTGCGCCGGAGGGCATTCTTTGCGGATGCCATCCTCAAACCGTGATTCTCCGCCGCGAAAATAAGGACCCGCTCCTCCCAATCCATAGGTAGGCTCCTACATATGGAGGATGGCTTTCATGGAGGAGAGCCATCGAGGAGGAAGTCATGCTCAAGCAGAGCTTTTCTCTCGAGGACAAGTATATGGCGGAGGAGGGAAGAATCTTCCTTTCCGGCACGCAGGCCCTCGTGCGCCTGCCCATCGTTCAGATGCGGCGCGACCGTGCTGCGGGGCTGAACACCGCCGCATTCATCTCGGGTTATCGTGGATCGCCGCTCGGCGGCTACGACCAGCAGCTTGCAAAAGCGAAGAAGCACCTGGCGGCGCACGACATCGTGTTCCGGCCGGGCGTCAACGAAGATCTGGCGGCCACCGCCGTCTGGGGCACGCAGCAGCTCCACCTTTCCCCGGGCGCACGCTATGATGGCGTCGCCGGTTACTGGTATGGCAAGGGGCCGGGCGTCGATCGCTGTGGCGATGTGCTGAAGCACGCCAATGCCGCCGGCACCGCGAAACATGGCGGCGTGCTCTGTTTTGCCGGCGACGACCATTCGGCAAAGTCGTCCTCCATTCCGCACCAGTCGGACCATGCCTTCATGTCGGCGCTGATCCCGGTGCTCTATCCGTCTTCGATTCATGAATTCATCGAATACGGCCTGCTCGGCACCGCCATGTCGCGCTATTCCGGCTGTTGGGTCGGCATGAAGTTCATCGCCGACACGGTCGAAACGACGGCTTCCGTCGATCTTGCGGGCGAACGCCGCCAGTTCGTCATCCCGGACAATTTCGAGTTGCCGCGGGATGGCCTCAGCCTGCGCTGGCCCGATCCGCCGCTGCCGCAGGACGAGCGCCTCCAGACCTACAAGGGGTATGCCGCCATTGCCTTTGCCCGCGCCAACCGGGTGGACGAGGTGACGCACGACGTGCCGCGCGCCCGCTTCGGTATCATCGCGTCGGGCAAGGCCTATGAGGATGTGCTCCAGGCGCTGAAGGAGCTTTCGCTCGGTCCGGCCGAGATGGCCGAGATCGGCATGCGCATCTACAAGGTCCGCATGCCCTGGCCGCTGGAGCCGGCGGGCGTGCGCGAGTTCTCGCACGGCCTCGAGGAGGTGCTGGTCGTCGAGGAGCGCCGCGAGATCATCGAGAACCAGATCAAGCAGCAGCTCTTCAACTGGCACCACGGCGAGCGGCCGCGCATCGTCGGCAAGTTCGATCATCAGGACAAGCCGTTCCTGCCGCTTTCGGAGGCACTGTCCGTCGGCATGGTGGCGCGGGCGATCGCCGCCCGCCTCCTGCAGTTCGACTTCGACGCCGGTCTGAAGACGGTCATTTCCAATGAACTCGCCTATCTCCTGGAGCGCGAGAAGATCCGCAAGGCGCACATGGCGCCGGTCGAACGCGTGCCCTATTTCTGCTCCGGCTGTCCGCACAACACCTCGACGAAGGTGCCGGAGGGAAGCCGGGCGACCGCCGGAATCGGTTGCCACTACATGGTGCAGTGGATGGACCGCGACACCACGACCTTCACCCATATGGGTGCCGAGGGCGTGCCGTGGTCGGGCATTGCGCCCTTCAGCGACGAGAAGCACATTTTCGTCAATCTCGGCGACGGCACCTATTATCATTCCGGCATCCTGGCGATCCGCCAGTCCGTCGCCGCCGGCGTCAACATCACCTACAAGCTGCTCTACAACGATGCGGTGGCCATGACCGGTGGCCAGCCCGTCGATGGACCCCTCAGCCCCGAAGTGATGACACGGCAGCTGCATGACGAGGGTGTGGCGCCAATCTACCTTGTTTCCGATCATCCGGACGCCTATTCGCCGGCGATGCTTGCGCCCGGCGTCATCGTGCGGCATCGCGACGAGATGGACCGGGTGATGCGCGATATCCGCGAGGCGCCCGGCTGCTCCGCCATCGTCTATGTGCAGACCTGCGCGGCGGAGAAGCGTCGCCGCCGCTCCCGCGGCCTGATGGAAGACCCGCCTGTTCGCCTGCTGATCAATCCCGCCGTCTGCGAAGGCTGCGGTGACTGTTCCACGCAGTCGAACTGCGTCTCCGTCGAACCGCTCGACACAGCGTTCGGCCGTAAGCGCAGGATCAATCAGTCGACCTGCAACAAGGATTACTCCTGCCTCAAGGGCTTCTGCCCGTCCTTCGTGACGGTGGAAGGCGGCCGGCTGCGCAAGGCCGCGCGCGCCAATCCCGACATGTCGGGCGTTGTCGAGCCCGACATCGTTGCGATCGGCGACCGTTCCTACAACATCGCCATTGCCGGCATCGGCGGTACCGGCATCCTGACGATCAGCGCCATCCTCGGCATGGCCGCCCATCTCGACGGCAAGTCGCCGATGATCCTCGACATGGCCGGACTTGCCCAGAAGGGCGGCGCCGTGATGAGCCACCTGCGCATCGGTCTGGCCGACGAGGACGTCTCCTCGCCGCGCATCGTCACGGGCGGTGCGGATCTCCTCCTTGCTGCCGACGACGTTGTGGCCGCCTCGAAGGATGCCGTGACGCTGTGCGACCAGCACCGCACGACCGGCGTCGTCAACACCAAGCTGACGCCGGTCGCCGATTTCGTGCGCCAGCGCGACTTCGATTTCCGCCGCCGCGATGTCGAGGGCACGGTGCGCACCGCACTGCGCGATCCCTCCCATCTTCTCGATTTCACGACGATCGCCGAGAAGGTGGCCGGGAATGCCATGGCGACGAACATCCTGATGACCGGCTTCGCCTGGCAGAAAGGCCTCATCCCGCTGACGCGCCAGTCGATCGAGCACGCGATCGTGCTGAACGGCGTTGCCGTCGACGCCACGCTCGCCGCCTTCGGCTGGGGCCGGTTGATCGCCGCCGACCCGGCCCGCGCCGAACGCCTGCTGCATGCCGGCAAGCCGGTCGCGACGCTGGAGACCATGGCGCCGGACGAACTGGTCGCTCATCGCGTGAAACACCTGACGGCCTACCAGAACGCCGCTCTTGCCGATCGTTACAAGGCGCTGGTCGAGCGTGTGCGCGAGGCGGAAGGGGCCCTCGGGCCGGACGACCGTCTTGTCCGCGCCGTCGCGCATGTCTATGCCCAGCTGCTCGCCTACAAGGACGAATACGAGGTGGCACGACTCTTCACCGATCCCGCCTTCAAGGCCGGGTTGGCGGAGCAGTTCGAGGGCAAATACAGCATCGCCTTCAACCTCGCGCCGCCCTTCCTGAAAGGCGAGGATGCGAACGGCCGTCCGCGGAAACGCCGCTTTGGCCGCTGGATGCTGCCGGCCTTCGGCCTGCTCGCCGGCCTGAAGGGCCTGCGCGGCACCGCCTTCGACCCGTTCGGCCGCACGGCGGAGCGGCGCATGGAGCGCCAGCTCATCGCCGACTATGTGGCACTGGTCGAGCACGTGTTGCACAATCTTCGCCGCGAGAATCTCGATGCCGCCGTTGCGCTCATGTCGCTTTACGGCGAAATTCGTGGTTACGGCCCGGTGAAGGAGGCGGCGGTGAAGCGGGTGCGGGCGCGCGAGGCGGAGATGCGCCTGGTCTTCGACATGGCAGGACAAGACAGAGCGGCCGCCTGAGGCCGCGATGGAGCCGGTCGTTCGGTTCCGCGATTTTAGGAAGCAGGCGGATGCCGGGGCATCCGGCCGGGGAGGACGGACATGTACGATGCTGCAATGAGCTTCGGGCTTGGTGAGGAAATCGACGCGCTGAGAGAGAGCGTGCGGCGTTTTGCGGGCGACCGTATCGCCCCGCAGGCGGCGGAAATCGACCGCAGCAACACCTTTCCCATGCCGCTCTGGCGTGAGCTGGGTGACCTTGGCCTGCTCGGCATCACCGCGCCGGAAAGTTTTGGCGGATCCGGCATGGGCTATCTTGCCCATTGTGTGGCGATGGAGGAGATCAGCCGCGCCTCGGCCTCGGTGGGCCTCAGCTATGGCGCCCACTCCAACCTCTGCGTCAACCAGATCGTGCGCAATGCCAGCGCCGCGCAGCGGGAAAAATACCTGCCGAAGCTGATTTCCGGCGAACATATCGGCGCGCTCGCCATGTCGGAGCCGGGTGCGGGCTCCGATGTCGTCTCGATGAAGCTGCGTGCCGAGAAGCGCGGTGACCGCTACGTGCTGAACGGCAACAAGATGTGGATCACCAACGGGCCGGATGCGGATGTGCTTGTCGTCTATGCCAAGACGGACCCGGAAGCCGGCCCGCGCGGTATCACCGCCTTCCTCGTGGAAAAGGGGTTCAAGGGCTTCTCGACGGCGCAGAAGCTCGACAAGCTCGGCATGCGCGGTTCCAACACCTGCGAACTCGTCTTTGCCGATTGCGAGGTGCCGGAGGAGAACGTGATGGGCACCGTCGGGCGCGGCGTCAACGTGCTGATGTCCGGTCTCGACTACGAGCGCGTGGTGCTCTCGGGCGGCCCGCTCGGCATCATGGCCGCCTGCCTCGACGTCGTCATCCCCTATCTACACGAGCGCAAGCAGTTCGACCGGCCGATCGGCGAATTCCAGCTGATGCAGGGCAAGGTGGCGGACATGTATGTCGCCTTCAATGCCGCGCGCGCCTATGTCTATGCCGTCGCCGCCGCCTGCGACCGGGGCGAGACGACGCGCAAGGACGCCGCCGGCTGCATCCTGCTTTCCGCCGAGAACGCCACGAAGCTGGCCCTCGAAGCCATCCAGGCCCTTGGCGGCAACGGTTACATCAACGATTATCCGACGGGCCGCCTGCTGCGCGATGCGAAACTCTACGAGATCGGCGCCGGCACCTCGGAAATCCGCCGCATGCTCATTGGCCGCGAAATTTTCCAGGAGACGCTGTGATGCCGGTCATCCCTTCGGCCGTGAACACCCGCAGCGAAACCTTTGCGGCGAACCGCAAGGCCATGCTCGAGGCGCTCGCCCTGGTGGAGGAGGCAGCCGGCCTTGCCATGGATGGCGGCGGGGCGAAGGCGCGCGAGCGCCATGTTTCCCGCGGCAAGCTCCTGCCGCGGGACCGTGTCGCGCAATTGCTCGACCCCGGCTCTCCCTTCCTCGAAATCGGCCTCACGGCCGGTCACGGCCTCTATGACGGCGCCTCGCCATCCGGCGGTATGATATCGGGCATCGGCCGCGTCTCCGGCCGTGAATGCATGATCGTCTGCAACGATGCGACGGTGAAGGGCGGCACCTATTATCCCATCACGGTGAAAAAACATCTGCGCGCGCAGGAGATCGCCGCGGAGAACCGGCTGCCCTGCATCTATCTCGTCGACAGCGGGGGCGCCAACCTGCCGAACCAGGACGAGGTCTTCCCTGATCGCGATCATTTCGGCCGTATCTTCTACAATCAGGCGCAGATGTCGGCCGCCGGTATCCCGCAGGTCGCCGTCGTCATGGGCAGCTGCACGGCCGGCGGCGCCTATGTGCCGGCCATGAGTGACGAGACCGTCATCGTCGAGAACCAGGGCACGATCTTCCTTGCGGGCCCACCCCTGGTGAAGGCTGCGACGGGGGAGGTGGTGACGGCCGAGGATCTCGGCGGCGGCGACGTGCACACCCGTCTTTCCGGCGTCGCCGATCACCTCGCGCGTGACGACCGCCATGCGCTTGCCATCGCCCGCCAGATCGCTGCCAATCTCAACACGCACAAGCCGCCGCTCGCGAAATCCGGCGAAGGCGACGCACCGCTTTACGACCCGGAAGAGTTGCTCGGCATTGTGCCGGCCGACACGCGCACGCCTTACGATGTGCGCGAGGTGATCGCCCGCGTGGTGGACGCTTCCCGCTTCGACGAGTTCAAGGCACGCTTCGGCACCACGCTCGTCTGCGGCTTTGCCGCGCTGCATGGTCTTCCGGTCGGCATCATCGCCAACAATGGCGTGCTCTTCTCCGAGGCCGCCCTCAAGGGCGCGCATTTCATCGAACTCTGCGCCCAGCGCGGCATTCCGCTGCTCTTCCTGCAGAACATCACCGGTTTCATGGTCGGCCGCAAATACGAGGCCGAGGGCATCGCCAAACATGGCGCCAAGCTTGTCACCGCCGTGGCGACGGCGAAGGTGCCGAAGATCACCGTCCTGATCGGCGGTTCTTACGGCGCGGGCAATTACGGCATGTGCGGCCGGGCCTATTCGCCGCGGTTCCTCTGGACCTGGCCGAACAGCCGCATCGCCGTCATGGGCGGCGAGCAGGCGGCGGGAGTGCTTGCAACCGTCCGGCGCGAGGGCATCGAGCGCATGGGCGGCAGCTGGAGCACCGAGGAGGAGGCCGCCTTCAAGCAGCCGACCATCGACATGTTCGCCCGGCAGAGCCATCCGCTCTATGCTTCAGCACGGCTTTGGGACGACGGCATCGTCGATCCGCGCAAGACGCGCGACGTGCTGGCGCTCTCGCTCTCGGCGGCGCTCAATGCGCCGGTCGAGCCCACTCGTTTCGGCGTCTTCAGGATGTAGAGGAGGCAATGCCATGAACCGCGAAACCATCAATGCCAAGAACGCACCCGCCCCGCGCGGCGGCTATTCGCAGGCCGTGAAGATCGAGGATTTCAAGACGCTGCTGTTCATCAGTGGCCAGATCCCCGTGTCGGACGACGACAAGGTGCCGGAAACCTTCGAGGAACAGGCCCGCCTCGTCTGGCGCAACATCGATGCGCAGCTGAAGGCGGCGGGCATGTCCAAGGCCGACCTCGTCAAGGTGACGACGTTCCTCTCCGACCGGCACCACGCGACCGCCAACCGCGAGATCCGCAGCGACTATCTCGGCGCCATCGCCCCGGCGATGAGCGTCGTGGTCTGTGCCATCTTCGACGAGAAGTGGATGCTCGAGGTCGAGGCCATTGCCGCACGATAACGCGCGGGACCCCGGTCCCGCGTCTCCCTATCCGTTTGCCGGAGGCAGGATGTTCAGAAAGATCCTCATCGCCAACCGCGGCGAAATCGCCTGCCGCGTCATCCGCACCGCCCGCCGCATGGGCGTTGCGACGGTCGCTGTCTACTCCGACGCGGACCGCCAGACCCTGCATGCTGCGATGGCCGACGAGGCCATCCGCATCGGCCCGGCAGAGGCGGCCGGCAGCTACCTGAACAGTGCGGCCATTATTGCGGCCGCCAAGGCGAGCGGTGCCGAAGCGGTGCATCCCGGCTACGGCTTCCTCTCGGAGAACCCCGATTTCGTCGAGGCGGTGGAGGCGGCGGGCCTCGTCTTCATCGGCCCTTCGGCGAGCGCGATCCGCGCCATGGGGTTGAAGGACGCCGCAAAGGCGCTGATGGAAAAGGCCGGCGTGCCGGTTGTGCCGGGCTATCATGGTGAACGGCAGGAGGCCGATTTCCTTGCCGGCGAGGCGGAGGCGATCGGTTATCCGGTGCTGATCAAGGCCCGCGCCGGCGGCGGAGGCAAGGGCATGCGGCGGGTGGAGCGGCCCGCCGATTTTGCCGCCGCGCTCGAAAGCGCCCGGCGCGAGGCGGAAAGCGCCTTCGGCGACGGACGCGTGCTGGTCGAAAAATACATGGCCAAACCCCGTCATATCGAGGTGCAGGTCTTCGGCGACGGGCACGGCAATGTCGTGCATCTCTTCGAGCGCGATTGCTCGCTCCAGCGCCGCCACCAGAAGGTCATCGAGGAAGCGCCGGCACCCGGTATGACGGCGGAGATGCGGGCCGTGATGGGGGAGGCGGCGGTGCGTGCGGCCGCGGCCATCGGCTATAGCGGCGCCGGCACCGTCGAGTTCATCGCGGACGTTTCGGAAGGCCTGCGGCAGGATCGCTTCTACTTCATGGAAATGAACACGCGCCTGCAGGTCGAGCACCCGGTGACGGAGGCGATCACCGGTCTCGATCTCGTCGAATGGCAGCTTCGCGTCGCCGCAGGCGAACCCCTGCCGAGGCGGCAGGACGAGCTTGTCATCGACGGCTGGGCCTTCGAGGCCCGGCTCTACGCGGAAAACCCGGCGCGCGACTTTCTGCCGGCGACCGGCCGCCTTACGGTCTTCGACCTGCCGGGCGAAGCGCGCATCGATTCCGGCGTGCGCGTCGGGGATATCATCACCCCATACTACGATCCGATGATCGCCAAGGTGATCACCCATGGTCGCAACCGCAGGGAGGCGCTGGCGCGGCTGGAAGCGGCGCTCGAAGCCTGCCGCGTCGGCGGGCTGACGACCAATGCCGGTTTTCTCGCCCGTCTCTGCCGCCTGCCGGCCTTTGCTGCGGGCGATGTCGATACGGGCCTGATCGGTCGGGCAGGCGAGGGGTTGCTGGCCGATCCCAAAGCAGCCGAGGAGGTTTTTGCACTTGCCGCCCTCTCGGCGCTCGGCCTTCTTGACGCACCGGTCGACCCTGATCCATGGAGCCAGGTCCGCGGTTTCCGGCTGTGGAGCGAGGCGACCCGGAGCGTCTTTCTCGACCATGGCGGTGCGGAGCATGCGCTGCGGATCACCTTCCGCGGCGTCAACCGTTTCCGCGTCGAGCACGCTGGCTTCGCTACCGAGATCGGCCTGCTGGCGAGCGACGGCCGGTCCGTGCGCGCGGATGTCGATGGCTGCATCCTCTCTGCGACCGTTCATCGCGACGGTGCCGATACCATCGTCTTCCTCGGCGGTCATGCCCATGCCTTTTCGCTTACCGAGGAGGCCGGCCACGAAGGCGAGGCAGCGGCGGGTGGTGACCGGCTCTCTGCCCCCATGCCGGGGCTCGTGCGCATCGTTTCCGTCGCGCCGGGCGCGCGCGTCACCCGCGGCGATGCGCTGGTGACCATGGAGGCGATGAAGATGGAGCTGGTGCTGGCAGCCCCGCGTGACGGGGTGGTGGCCGTGGTGCCCGTCGCCGTTGGCGATCAGGTGGCCGAAGGCGCCTTGCTTTTGGCGCTGGAGCCGGAGGAGGCAACATGAGTCGTCGCATCGAAATCGTCGAGATGGCCGCCCGCGACGGCCTGCAGAACGAGAAGGCGATCATCCCCGCCGCGGACAAGATTGCACTGATCGATCGCCTCTCGGATTGCGGATTCCGCCGCATCGAGGCGACGAGCTTCGTCAGCCCGAAATGGGTGCCGCAGCTTGCCGACGGAGCCGAGGTGATGGCCGGTATCGCGCGCCGGCCAGGTGTTTCCTATGCGGCGCTGGTGCCCAACATGAAGGGTTACGAGGCGGCGAAAGCCGCCGGTGTCGATGAGGTCGCCGTCTTCCTCTCCGCCTCCGAAGGCTTTTCGCAGGCCAACCTCAACTGCTCGATCGCCGAGAGCATCGAGCGGGCCCGGCCGGTCGCGCAAGCGGCGAAAGCGGATGGCATTCCGTTGCGCGGCTATGTCAGCTGCGTCGTGCAATGCCCCTATGACGGCCCGGTGGCTCCCGCCGCCGTGGCATGGGTGGTCGGGCAGTTGCTGGCTCTCGGTTGCCACGAGGTGAGCCTTGGCGACACGATCGGCCGCGCCCAGCCGGAAGAGGTCGCGGCCATGCTGGATGTCGTGCTGACGATTGCCGCGCCGGAAAGGCTCGCCGGCCATTTCCACGATACGGGCGGGATGGCGCTCAACAATATCCGCGTCGCGCTGGATCATGGACTTGCCGTCTTCGATGCTTCGGTCGGTGGGCTCGGTGGCTGCCCCTATGCGCCGGGTGCGCGCGGCAATGTGGATACGCTTGCCGTCGCCGACATGCTGGCGGCGGCGGGGTTCGAAACGGGCCTCGACCGAGAGAAGCTGGCCCTGGCCGCCGCTTTCGCGCGCCGGATCTCCGGCAAGGGCGCCTAGCATTTTGCGCCCTTGAGGGGCGAGGAGGTGAAGCCATGAATTTCGAGACGATTTCCGTATCCGTCGACCGGCGCGGCGTGGCTATGCTCACGCTGCGCCGCCATGCGCAGCACAATGCGCTGTCCGGCCCGATGATCCGCGAACTGACGGCGGTCGCCGGCCTTCTCGGCGAGGACAGGGCCGTGCGCCTCGTCGTGCTCACCGGCGAGGGCGAAAGCTTCTGTGCCGGCGGCGATCTCAACTGGATGAAGGAGCAGATCGCGGCCACGCGCGAGGTGCGCATCGTGGAGGCACGCCGGCTCGCGGTGATGCTGAAGGCGCTGCGCGACCTGCCCAAGCCGCTCGTTGCCCGGGTCAACGGCCAGGCCTATGGCGGAGGTGTCGGGCTCGTCAGCGTCTGCGATGCGGCGATCGCCGTGGAAGGTGCGCGCTTCGGCCTGACGGAAACCCGCCTCGGCCTCATCCCGGCGACGATCAGCCCCTATGTCGCCGCCCGTATCGGCCCCGCCGCCTTCCTGCGCTTCGCCACCTCCGCTCGCCTGTTCGATGCGCCGACCGCACGCGATATCGGCCTCCTCAGCGCCGTCGTTCCGGCCGAGGCACTGGACGCGGCGGTCGAGGCCGAGATCGCCCCCTATTTCGCGACCTCGCCGGAGGCGGTCGCGGCGGCGAAGGCGCTTGCCCACGCGCTTGCCCCGCCGATCGACGACAAGGTCGTCGACATGACCCTGACGCGCCTGGCCGATACCTGGGAGACGCCGGAAGCGGCGGAGGGGGTCACGGCGTTTCTGGAAAAGCGCAAGCCGGGATGGGTGCTGACGGATACGGCAAGGTAGCGTCCCGGTGACGTCGCGGCTCTGGCGTTACCCCTGACGCTAGCCCTCTCCCCGCATGCGGGGGACGCGCCCTGCCAATGGGTAATGGTTGGGGAAATCGGTGCGGTATATCTCCTTCGCCCCGCTTGTGGGGAGAAGGTGCCGGCAGGCGGATGAGGGGCAACCCCCGCTACTCGATGAACACCCTGACGCTGGCTGCCCGCCCGGCGGCGTCGATGACGGTCAGCGTCGAGAAACCAGCCCCCTCCGGCATCCACTGCGTCGTGCGCCGGCGCGCGGCATCGGGCAGGACCTTGCCGTTGGCGAGCCAGCGGAAGGGCGCCCGTCCGCCCTGGAGTTTCAGCACGAGCGGTGAGATGTCTTTGCCGGTTGTCGCGCCGAGTTCCACATGGGCGCCTTCCGGCGGATAGACGATTTCCGGTGCCGGTTCGCGTGCCGTCGTGGCCACAAGGCCGCTTGCCGTGGTCGAGAAGCGGCGAAGGCTTGCCGGAAGCTCGGATTGCGCAATGCGCACCGCACCGGCTGGCGCGCGCGGCAGCGCGGTGATGGCGAGGCCGGACCGGGCGAAGGCTTCGAACAGGATGGGCGCGGCGGCGCCGTAGCCGGTGAGGCCCGGCACCGCGCCGTTGTCGGCCCGGCCAACCCAGACGCCCAGCACATGGCGGCCGTCATACCCGACGGACCAGGCATCGCGATAGCCGTAGCTCGTGCCGGTCTTGTAGGCGATGCCGAGGCGGCGGCTGCCGGTGGGCGGCGTGACGCCGGAAAGCGCATCCGAGACATGCCAGACGGCGACGGGGTCGAGCAGCGGATCGCCCGTTATCACCGCCGCGTCGCGCACGATGCCATCGCCAAGGCGCACCGGCAGGCCGCGATTGGCAAGCGCCGCGTAGAGCTGGGTGAGGTCGCGCAGCGTGATGCCGACGCCGCCAAGGCCGATGGCAAGGCCGGGCGTTTCGCCCGGCGGCAGCTCGGGATGCACCTCCGCGCGGCGGAAGCGCACCATCAGCCGCGTCGGGCCGACCGCCTCCAGCAGGCGCACGGCGGGCACGTTCAGCGACAGCTGCAGTGCCTTGCGCACGCTGACGTCCCCCTGGTAGGTCATGTCGAAATTGCGCGGACGATAGCCGGAGAAGTCGGCAGGCCGATCCTCGACGATGGTTTCCTGCGCGACGAGGCCTTCCTCGAAGGCAAGGCCGTAGATGAAGGGTTTCAACGCCGAGCCGGGCGAGCGGCGGATGCGCGTCATGTCGATCCAGCCGGCACGGCTGCCGTCGAAGTAGTCCGCCGAGCCGACCTCGCCGAGGATCTCGCCGGTGCGGGCATCGGCCAGCACCATGGCGATCGAGACCTTTGGGCCGAGCCGCTCGGCCGCCTCGCGCGCCACCGTCTCCAGCCCGTCCTGCACGGTGCGGTCGAGCGTCGTCCTGTGTTCGGTGGCCTTGGCATCCTTGCGCAGCGCAAGCTCCGAAAGGTGCGCGGCATAGGCGGGAAGCTGGCGGCGGCGGTCGGGCACCGCTTCCGCGCTGGCGCGCTCTGCCTCGCCCTCGCCGATGATCTCGGAAACGGCCATGCGGGCGAGCACGCGCTCGCGCGCCTTCTCCGCCACGGCGCGGTGCCGGTCCGGCCGGCGCTTTTCGGGAAGCTGCGGCAGGGCGACGAGAAGGGCGGCTTCGGCGACGGAAAGACGCTTCGGCTCCTTGCCGAACCAGGCGAGGCTTGCCGCGCGTACACCCTCCAGATTGCCTCCATACGGAGCGAGCGTCAGGTAGAGATCGAGGATCTCGGCCTTGGAGAGGCGCCGTTCGAGCTGGACCGCGCGGGCCATCTGGCGCAGCTTGGCCAGCATCGAGCGGTTCTCGCGCGGCTCGATCAGCCGGGCGACCTGCATGGAAAGCGTGGAGGCGCCGGAGACGATGCGGCCATTCGTGACGAACTGCCCGGCCGCACGCAGCAGCGCCAGCGGGTCGATACCCGCATGCTCGTGAAAACGCCGGTCCTCATAGGCCACAAGCATGCGCAGAAACTGCGGATCGACATCGGCAGCCGTGGTCTTCAGCCGCCAGAGCCCGTCCGGCGTCGCGAAGGCCCGCAGCAGGCGGCCGTCGCGGTCGAGCACTTCCTTTGAAACGGTGTCCGCCATGGTGACCGGCGGCGGATAGGCGCGATCGGCATAGTCGAGCCCGGCGGCGAGGGCGGCGATGAACGCCGCCCCGCCGAGGGAGCCTATCAGGAGCTTGCGCCAGAGCGCCATTGGCCTGTCCTCTCGCTCAGCCCCTTACTCGGCCTTGACGACCTGCATGCGGCCGGTCGCCGTGCGGGCGGAGTATTGCGGACGGTACATGTCCTCCACCTGTGCGGCCGGGTGGTCGTAGGTGCCCGGTGTCACGGCGCGCACGACATAGGCAAGCGTCACCTCGCGATTGTCGCCCGCACTGCGGTTGAAGGCCGCGACGAAGCGGTCGTAGCGGAACTCCGTATGGGCAGGCTCGATCTCGCCGATCCAGTCGAAATTCGCCAGCTTCGCGCTGTCGACGAGGCTCGGATTGTCGATCTCGAAGCCGGCGGGCAGGAGGTCGGTTATGATGATGCGCGACGGCCAGTCATTGTGCTCCGTCACTTTCAGCACCACGACGTAGCGCTCGTTCTGCGTCGCCTCGGAGACGTTCGCCTCCTCGCCGTCCAGCGTGTAGTAGCTGCGCTCGATGGCAAAGCCGTCGCCGCCGGCCGGCAGCGGGTCGGCCGGGGCTGCCACTGTCGTCAGCATGGCCGAGACCGGCTCGCCGGTACGGTTGGCAACCGTCAGCGGGTTCTCCATCAGCGCCTTGCCCGTCATCTGCGCGGCGTAGCCGCCGGAATGCGCGGCGCCGTTGATCTCGAGCTCCAGGCCCTTGTCGGCATCCTTCACGGAACGGGCGGCCAGCAGCATCCAGGTCTGTTCCTGCGTGCTGGTCCAGCGCTTGTCTTCCCACTGCTTGGCGACGAGCTTCGTCAGGTCCGGAATGATGGTGGGAACCGGGCGGGCTTCGGCGGCAAGCGCCAGAATGGCAGCCCCGTCACGCAGCGACGAACCGTAGTCGGTGCGCGAGAGGCTGGCATTCAGCACGCTGTCGCGCGACAGGCCGAGTGCATTGGAGAAGATCGTCATCGAGCGTTGCGCATCGCCGTAGAGCCCGAGCGCGGCGGCAAGGTGCGCGCGGGAGAGCGGCGAGGAGAACTCCGAGAGCTTCGTGTCGGCATAGTAGCGCAGGTCGCTGATCGCGGCCTTGCGGTTGCGGGCGAGCACATAGAGCGCATAGGCGATCTCGTTGCCCTGGCTGGAGACGTTGACGTCGTAGGAGATGGCGTTCTGCAGGTTGGAAAGCGCCTGCAGCATGGCCTGTTCCGGCACGTCGAACTTCTGCTCGCGGGCCCGCGTCAGGAAGTCCGTGACGAAGGCGTCGAGCCACAGGTCGCCGTAGCTCGGCCCCCAGAGGCCGAAGCTGCCGGAGGAGGACTGGTTGGCCAGCACGCGATAGATCGCGTCCTGCACGCGCTTCTGCGTTTCCGTGTCCTCGGCAAGGCCGGACTGTTTGGAAAGCTCGCTGAGATAGAGCAGCGGCAATGCACGGCTGGTCGTCTGCTCCGTGCAACCATAGGGATAGCGGTCGAGTGCCATCAAGAGTGCTGGGATGTCGAAGGCGGCGGCGCGCGAAACGCTGAGGCTGACGGAGGCGCCGGCAAGCTGGCTGTCGGCCAGGAGCTGGTCGTCGATCGTCAGGCTGCCATTGGCGGCGATCTCGATCGGCCGGCGCGTGGTGATCGGCATGGCGGCCGGGCGCACCGGCACGTTGAGCGCCTGCTCCAGCGACATGCCGGAACCGTTCGAGAGCTTGACCGTCACGACGCCGTCGCCGGCCTCGCCGCCGATCAACGGCAGGGTGAGCGCCGTCTTGCCGCCCGGCTCGAGCCGCAGCGTCTGGCCCGCACCGGTCTGCTCGACCATCACGGAGGCGTTGTGGGTGACTTCGACCATGTAGTCACCGGCCGGGGCATCGGTGTTGGTGATGTCGAGCCTCAGGTCGGCGCGATCCCCGGGAGCGAGGAATTTCGGCAGGCTCGCGGTTACCACGACCGGATCGCGGATGACGACGTCCTTCGACGCGCTGCCGACGCCGGTCTTCGTCCAGCCGACGGCCATGATGCGGGCCGTTCCGTTGAATTGCGGAATGTCGAAGCTGACCTTGGCCTTGCCTTCCGCATCGAGCTTCACAGGGCCGGCGAAGAAGGCAACGAGCTTTTCGGTCGGTGGATTGCCGGAAAGCGCCCCTTCGCCGCCGTCGCCGCCGGTGCGCAGCCGCCCGGTGGCGCCGAGCGAGCCGTCGATCAGCCGGCCGTAGAGGTCGCGGATCTCCATGCCGAGCCGGCGCTGGCCGAAATACCAGCCGGCCGGATCGGGCGCTTCGTAGCGGGTGAGGTTGAGGATGCCGACATCGACGGCGGCGACCGTGATATAGGCTTCCTCATTGGCGCCTGCGCCGGCAAGGGTAAGCGCGATATCGAGCGGCTGGCGCGGCAGCGTCTTTTCCGGAACGTCGAGTGCGACATTCAGCTTGCGGTCGGCCGGATCGACCTTCAGCCAGGTGATGCCGATGGCGCGCATCGGCATGCGGCTTTCCTGGTCCGTCCCCGGACGGAAGAGCGTCGCAGTGACGTAGGAACCGGGACCCCATTCCTTGGTAATCGGTATTTCCACCTCGCCGCCCTCGGCGCCGATGGCGGCGGTCTGGGTGGCGATCAGGCTTTCGGCGCCGATGGTGATCAGCACCTGGCCGGCATGGCGCGACGAGATCTTCAGTTTGGCCGTGTCGCCGACCGCATAGTTTTCCTTGTCGAGCGAGATTTCGAGCGCGTCGGGCGTTTCCGTCGAGGTTGCGGCGACATACCAGCCGGCGTCGAACTCGATGCTGGTCGCCGGGCCTTCGGGCTCCGCGCTTTCCACTTCCAGGCGATAGCGGCCCCAGGTGACAGGCACCGATATGCGCCCGCCATCCTTACCGGCATCGACCGTGCCGTCGGCGATCTGCTTGGTCGAAAGCACCGGCTCGTAACGCCACGAGCTGCCGTCGCGATACCATTGGTAGTTCCGCTCGACGGCGAGCAGCTTCCAGGGCATGCCCTGCATCGCCTGCCGAGAGCCATCCGGCGCCACAGCGACGACGGTGAAGTTGGCAACGCTGTTTTCCGCAAGTCCATCGGAAAATTCCGGCTTTACGCCGATCATCGCACCGGCCGCCTTGACCGGGAGGGTCAGGTTGCGCTCGACGGCGCGGCCGCCCTCTTCCATCATGCGCAGCGTGACCAGCGCTTCGAGGCGCTGGGTGGTCGAGGGAAGGTCGGCGATGTTCACCTCGAAGGTCGTCTTGCCGTCGTCGTCGAGAACGTCGAGGCCTTCGAGCGGCGTGGTGCTTTCCTCAAGGGCCTCCTCGTCGGCAAGACCGAAGACGTAGCCGGGGAAGGCGGCGTCCTGGCGGGTCGGTTTCAGGGCGACATCGCCCTCGATCTCAAGGCCCGCGCCCGGCGCGCCGTAGAGGTAGCGGCCTTCGACGGAGACCTCCGCGGGAACGCCGGTCTCGATGGCCTTCGTTTCGCTCGCCATGTCGAATTCGATGCGGTCGGGCACGAAATCGTCGACGAGAAACTGCTTTTCGCCGATCGCGCTCCCCTTGGGATCGGTGAAGATCTGCATGGTCCAGGTGCCGCGCATGCTGTTTTCCTGCAGCGGCAGGTCGACGGCATGGCCGCCGAGCGCGGCACCGTCGCTGACGATGCGGCGATCCTCAACGCCATCAGGGCGATTGAAGACGAAGGTGAGCGGCAGTTTTTCGACGGCATTGGCTTCGATGTCGCGGGCGAGCGCCGTCGCGTGCACGGTCTCGCCGGCACGGTAGATGCCGCGCTCGGTCCAGGCGAGCACGTCGATGGCACCTGGTGCCGGCCGGCCGGTGACGCCGCGGTCCGAGAGGTCGAAGCCGGCGCGTGTCATGTCGAGGAAAACGAAGTCGGACGTGCCCTTCTTTGCGAGGATCACGGCTGGCGTGTTGGCGGCGGTGCCGCGCATCAGGCCGGCGGTGAAGGTCGCGCGGCCGTCCGCATCGGTCGTCGCGGTGCCGAGCACCTCGTTGTTCTTGGCGATCAGCTGAAGCTCGACGCCGTCGAGCGGGCCAGCGCTGTCGAGCGAGCGGGCGAAGACGTTGAGGCCATCCGTGCCGGCATAGGTGGTGAGGCCGACATCCGAGACGACGAACCACTGTGTCGCCTTGGCATCCCATTCGTTGGAGCGGCCGTTCGAGGCGGCGGCGGTCAGGACATAGACGCCGGGCTTGCGCTCCGGCAGCGCCTCGTCGACCGGGAAGCTGGTGACGACGTCCTTGTTGAGCTCGGGCGAGATATCGATCTTGCCCTGCCAGACGAGTTCGCCGTTGTCGTTTTCGATGCGGCTGGCGGAGTAACCGTCGAGCTGGGTGAGGAAGCGGCTTTCGGAAAGCAGCGAGGTGATGGCACGGTCACCGACGCGGTAGAGCTTCAGGTCGGCGCTGTCGGTGTTGACGGAAACGATCGGGATGCCGCGGCGCACGCTTCCCGGCAGCACGAAGCCGTCGCCGGTGAAGCGCACCATGGCGGCGCGGTCCTGCACATAGATGTCGAGGTCGACGACCGATTCCAGCGGTTCGTCGACCGCGGACGGCAGGCCGGGGCGGAAGGCGATCTTGTAACGCTGGCCGTGGTTCAGTCCCTCGACGCAGATCTGCCGGTCCTTGGCCTCCACGGCTTTCGGTGCCGCGCCGTCCAGCGTCACGAACGATGCATAGTCCGCGCCGGACTTGACGAGCGGTTCGGAGAACTCGACGCAGGCTCGTGGTGTCGCGCTGTCGGAATCGATGGTGTGGTTGACGACGCGGAAGCCCTGGCGGGCGCGAAGGCCGAGATAGGCCGAACGCACGGCGACGTCCTCCTTCAGCTCCAGACTTGCCTTGTAGGCATTGATACCGGCGCGATAGTTGCCCGACTTGTCGAGCGTGTCGGCAAGCACGGCCAGCGCCCGGGCGCGGGTTTCCGTCGTGCGGGAGAGGTCATAGGCATTGATCGCCGCAAGCGCACCCTGGCCGGCGAGATAGCTGTTGTTGTAGGCGCGAGACATGGATTCGGCGGTCTCGGTCCAGAGATAGTAGTCGTCCGGGGTCAGCGAAAGCGCACCCTTGAAGGCGATCAGCGCCTGGTCGAAGCGGCCAGAGGCGGTCTCGATGCGGCCGAGCGAGGCAAGGCTTTCCGCACCCTGGCCGGTATGCTCGGCGGCGAGCGACAGCGAATTGCGCAAGGAGCGGGCGTCGCTCATCATGTAGTCGCTGATGAAGGCCATGGCCGGCGGTGCGCCGATATCGGCGGCGGCGTCCGCACGCACGATCTTGCCGGCGACAGCGCCCTGGAAATGGTTGAGCTGGTTGAAGTCGCTCTTCAGGAAGCACCATTTCACCTTGGGATTATAGGTGAAGGCGCGGCAGGACAGGTCGTCGACGCAATCGGTCTTGCACTGGTCGAGCGTCACATCCTGCACGGTGCGCAGGTCGAAGCCGAAATAATCGCTGTTCTCACTCGTGACCACGGTGCGCGTTTCCTGCGCGCCTGCAGGGAGGGGAGGGGAGGCGACGGCAGCCAGAAGAAGTGCCGAGAAACCGAAGAATGCGCGCATAGACATGAAGTCCTCCTAACGCTGCCCGTCTCGTTGCCGCCGCCACTGTCCAGACCCGGATACGGCTTGTCAATCGAAAGACGGAGCGCGTCGGGGGGGCCGGAAAAGGGGGTGGCGCATGGAACCAGGGGGAAGACGTTTCAGCGTCGCTGTTCAATCGCCGGAAATGCGAAATTTTTTGGCAAGGCGCCGCGTTAACCTTTTGTTAACCATATCGGCGCAGACTTCAAATCACGGACGAACCGTTTCTGTCATATCGCTGTAACAGCGGGCCGATAGAAGCATCGTCAGACACGAAAGTCGTGTTTCGCAAGCGCGGTGACCACGGATGTACTGGCACCCCGTGTGAAACACTTCCCCGGCCAGGCCGGGATGAGGAAGCGGGGGGATAACCCTCGCTTTTTTCATTTGCGCACGGCCCTTTCGCGCTGGACCCTCCCCGGGCTTTGCCATACCCATGAGGCCTGCAGGGTACTCGTCCTGCCAATTTTCCCTGCTTCCCGGGACGGTTTCATGTCCGACGTCGCCCTCAATGTTCTGCCCATCTTCGCGCTGATTTTCATCGGCTGGCTGCTCGTGCGCACCGGTTACCTGCGCGAGGCGCTGGGGGAGGGGCTGGGAGAGTTCGTCTTCCGGGTCGCTGTGCCTGTCCTCTTGTTCCGCACCATCGCGGAGGCCGATTTCGCCGGCGAATCGCCCCTGCGCATCTGGATCGGCTATTTCGCCGGTGTTGCCTTCACCTGGACAGTCGCGCATCTCGTCGCCACGCTCGGCTTCAGGCGCGACCGCCGGATCGGCGTGCTTGCCGGCGTTTCCTCCGCCTTCGCCAACACGGTCTTCATCGGCTTGCCGCTGGTCTCGCGCATCGTCGGCGAGGAGGGGCTGGTGGCGATCTCGGTTCTGCTTTCCGTACACCTGCCGGTCATGATGATCGCCGGCACGATCCTGATGGAGCGGGCAGAGCGCAAGGACGGCACGCGCGAGCCGCAGAGTATCGGCACGCTCCTTCTCGGTATCGGCAAGAGCTTGGTGCGCAATCCGCTGGTGATCGGCCTCGTCGCCGGAGCGCTGTTCCATACCGGGGGCGTGCCACTGGCCGGGCCCGTCAAGGTGGTGGTCGACCAGCTGGCTGGGGCGGCGGCGCCGGCAGCGCTGATCTCGATCGGCATGGCGCTCAACAAGTACAAGGTCGGCGGCAATGCCGGCATCGCGCTTGCGATGACCAGCCTCAAGCTCGTGCTGCTGCCGGGCTCGGTCTATGTCGCCTGCCGGCTGCTCGGCCTCAGCCCGGAATGGACGGCGGCAATGGTGCTTTGCTCCTCGGTGCCGACGGGCATCAATGCGTGGCTGCTCGCCAACCATTTCGGCGTCGGCCACGCGCTTGCCTCATCGACGATAACAATGACGACGGCGCTCGGCGTCTTCACGGTTTCCTTCTGGGCCTGGCTCCTGGGGTGAGGCTGTTTCCTTGTGGCGGCAATAAAAAAACCCGGCGCGATGGCCGGGTTTTTCGTCTTATGCGCTGGCGTCTTACTGAGCCGGCTGTTCCGTGGTGGTGCCCTGCGTTGCGGTGCCGCCTTCGGCCGGGGCTGCGCCCTCGGTCGTCGTTGCGCCGCCTTCTGCGGGTGCTGCGCCTTCCGTCGTGGTGGCAGCGCCATCAGCAGGAGCTGCGCCTTCGGTTGCCGTCGCACCGTCTGCCGGAGCCGCCGCGCCTGCATCCGCACCTTCGCTGGAAGCGGTCGGCAGCGGAGCCGGGTTGTCGGAGAGCGTGCGCAGATAGGCGATCAGGTTGGCGCGTTCGTCGTTCTTCTTCAGGCCGGCAAAGCCCATGGCGGTGCCCGGAACGTGCTTCTTCGGCGCTTCCAGGAAGAAGCTGAGGTGGTCGTAGTCCCAGACGATCTTGTGGCCTTCGGAGAAGGTGGTCATGCCGGCAGAGTAGCTGAAGCCCTCATGCGAGGCGACTGGGCGGTTCACGATGTCCCAGAGACCGGGTCCGACCTTGTTCGGTCCGCCCTTCTCCGTGGTGTGACAGCTCGCACATTTCTTGAAGACGGTTTCGCCGGCTGCCGCGTCGGCGGTCGCGAGCAGCGTGGCGATCGGGACGACTGCAGCGGCTTCGCCGCCGCCGGCTGCCTCGCCGCCGGTTTCCTCTGCCACGATCGCGAAGCCTTCCTTCTCGGGAGCGCCCGAATGGAAAATGCCTTCAGAAGCGATCGACACGGACATCAGTACGAAAACGGTGCCGAGCAGGGCACCTACGCCCATGTTCACATAAGAGTTCATCCAAACGCTCCCCTAGGAACCGGCGGACACACGCCGGCCAGTCTTGAAATCGCGCGGAACCTATGTCTTTTGCTGCTTCGTTGCAACAGTGATTGTAGCCCCCGCACTGAGACTTTTTGACACTTTTCCCGGGGGTTTTGAAGGGCTGCAGATGAATTCCGCCAATTTTGACAAGACCCTCGTTCTCATTCCCGCGCGCATGGCCTCGACCCGGCTTCCGGGCAAGCCGCTCGCCGACATTGCGGGCCTGCCAATGATCGTGCAGGTTGCGCGCCGCGCGGCCGAGGCCAATGTCGGACGGATCGTCGTTGCCGTCGATCACCAGGATATCTTTGACGCGGTGGTGGCCGCCGGCTTCGAGGCGGTGATGACCCGTGTCGACCACCAGTCCGGTTCCGACCGCATCCATGAGGCGCTGACCAAGAGCGATCCCGAGGGGCGGGCCGAAATCATCATCAACGTGCAGGGCGACCTGCCGACGATCGATCCGGAGACGATCCGCGCCGCCCTTCGCCCGCTGGAAAATGCCGCGACCGACATCGCCACCCTGACCACCGAGATTCGCGACGAAGAAGAAAAGACCAATCCGAATGTCGTGAAGGTCGTCGGCTCGCCGCTCAGCGACAGTCGCCTGCGCGCTCTTTACTTCACGCGCGCGACGGCGCCGCACGGCAAGGGTCCGCTCTACCACCATATCGGCCTCTACGCCTACCGTCGCAAGGCGCTGGAAGCCTTCGTCGCGCTGAAGCCCTCGACGCTCGAAAAGCGGGAATCGCTGGAGCAGTTGCGCGCCCTCGAAGCGGGTATGCGCATCGATGCCGAGATCGTTGACACCGTTCCGCTGGGTGTCGATACTCCGGCCGACCTCGAAAAGGCCCGCGCCATGCTCGCGGCCACCCCTCTCTGACCGGACCCCGCCATGATCATGAAGACCAACAGGATCGCCTTCCAGGGCGAGTTTGGCGCCAATTCCGACATGGCCAGCCGCGATATGTTCCCGAACATGGAGCCGCTGCCCTGCCAGACCTTCGAGGACGCGTTCCTGGCCATCGAGAACGGTGACGCCGACCTCGGGATGATTCCGATCGAGAACACGATCGCCGGCCGCGTCGCCGACATCCATCACCTGCTGCCGGAATCGCGGCTGCATATCATCGGCGAATATTTCATGCCGATCCGCTTCCAGCTCATGGTGTTGCCGGGTGTGGCGAAGGACGAGATCCGCACGGTTCACAGCCATATCCACGCACTCGGCCAGTGCCGCAAGATCGTCCGCCTCAACGGCTGGAAGCCGGTGATCGCGGGTGACACGGCGGGCGCGGCCAAGCTAGTCTCGGAAACCGGCGACCGCACCATGGCTGCACTCGCCCCGCGCCTTGCGGCCGATCTCTACGGCCTCTCCATCGTCGCGGAGAATGTCGAGGATACGGAAAGCAACGTCACCCGCTTCGTCGTGCTGTCGCGCGAGACGGCGCCGGTGGAGCGGGATGGAGACGAGATCATCGTCACCACTTTCGTCTTCAATGTGCGCAACATTCCGGCTGCGCTCTACAAGGCGCTCGGCGGTTTCGCGACGAACGGCATCAACATGACGAAGCTGGAAAGCTACCAGATCGGCGGCAAGTTCTACGCCACGCAGTTCTATGCCGATATCGAAGGCCACCCGGACGATCTGCCGGTGCGCCGGGCGCTGGAGGAGCTTCGCTTCTTTTCTGAAAAGGTCCGCATCCTCGGCACCTATCGCGCCCATCCGATGCGCAGTGCGTTCTGAAACTTGACGATCGTCAGGCGGGCCGGAACCGGCCCGTTGCAGGGGCATTTCCAAAGGGAACGGGCCGCAGGCGGCGGCCCTTTCCGAGAAAGAAGATGCTCATGCGCACGATCACCACATAACGATCCTCGTCTCGTTGATGGTGAATGTCGTCGTCTTCGGCGTTGGCGCCGTTGCCATTCTGGCGATACCGTCACTCGATGCGCAAGCCAAATACCCGCTGCCGGTCTGGATTGCCGTCACCTTTGGCGTAGGTCTTGTCATCGCCCGTCTTCTGGCACCGCGCGTCCGGCTGCGCGAACACCCCGGCGACCGGCCGAATCCCGGTTGGCGCTGACGGTTCAGACCGTCCAGTCCAGCCAGTCGCGCATCAGGCGGTGCGCGATGGCACCCTTGGGCGGCGGAGTGGTGGTGCCGGGCGCAACCCCGGACGTGGCACTGCGCGCGATCATCGCCGCCGTCTCCTCGCGGGTGAACCAGCGGCAATCCTCCAGCTCCTGCTCATCGCGGCGGATGTCGAAGGAAATCGCCTCGCCGTAGCAGCCGATCATCAGTGAATGCGGCATAGGCCAGGGCTGCGAGGCATGGTAGCGCACGCGCCCCACCTTGATACCGGATTCCTCCAGCGTCTCGCGGCGCACCGTATGCTCGATCGTTTCGCCGGGCTCGAGGAAACCCGCGAGGCAGGAATACATGCCCTCGGGGAAATGCGGCGAGCGGCCGAGCAGGCAGAGATCCCGCTCGATGTCGATGACCAGCATGATGGCGACCGGATCGGTGCGCGGAAAGATCGTGTGGCTGCAGGCCTCGCAGACGCGGCGGTAGCCGCCGATCTCCGAGCGGGTCGGCGCGCCGCACTTGCCGCAGAAACGGTTGTTGCCGTTCCAGGTCATCAGGCTGGAGGCCTGGGCGAACTGTCCGAGCAGGTCGTCGTCGAGCATCTGCTGGCGGTAGAGCGTGCGCCCGTCCGCCGCCTTCAGCGGCTCCTGCAGGGTCTCGGGATCGGCTCCGACGGGGATCGCCAGCCGTGGCTCGCCGTTCTTCAGGTAGCCGAGCAGGATGGCTTCCTCCGGCACGGGGCCGAGCTCGGCGAGCTCGTAGGGCGCAAACAGCGGGTCGATGATCTTCTCGTCGTGTTTGACGACGAGTTTTCCCCCGGCGATCGCGAAGGCATGCACAGTCTCCGCCTTGAAGGCCTGTTCCAGGCAGTCCGGCGCGCGGTGCTCCGACTGGCGGTCGAGGCTGTTCTCTGCGAACGCCACCATGGTGCTGGGTTCGGGGTGCGGGCGGTAGAGATCGAAGAGCGATGGCTTCATGGTGTCAGCGCGTCCAGGATTTTGGCCGAGAAGGCCTTGGTTTCGTCGGCCGTGCGTGGCTCGGCGGTGCCGAAGCCCCAGACGGGGCCGGGCCAGTTCGCATCCCCCTCACTGCGTGCGATGACATGAACATGCAGCTGGCGGACGATGTTGCCGAGCGCGGCGACATTGATCTTCGTCGCTCCCGTCACCGTCTTCAGCGCTTCGGCGACAAGCGTCGTCTCGAAGGTCAGCATGGTCTGGTCGAGGGGCGTCAGGTCGAAAATCTCGCAGGCGCCGGGCCGCTGCGGCACCAGCATCAGCCAGGGCCAGCGGCTGTCTTTCATCAGGCGCAGCTCGCAAAGGCCGATCTTGGTGAGAAGATCGCTGTCGCGTACGATCCGTTCGTCGAGTTGAAAGTCGCTCAAGGGATTCTCCCGGCATGCCTGTTTCCTAGAGTCATGCCACGGCATCCAAATTCCCTCCAACAGTTTTTTATCAGCCGCGCTTGCATTCGGATGGAATATTGCCGATATGGGGGTCGGGAGGTTGGTGGTGGACGAGCCACTCGCCAACCGGGTCAGGTCCGGAAGGAAGCAGCCCTAACGAGCCCCGGCACGGGTCATCGTGCCAGCCTCCCACCTTACCGTCCTGATCCTGGCCGTCCTGTCGGGACTGAGAGTTCGATTAGCGGCAGGGTCTATGAGCGACGTAACCCCCAATCCGTCCAGCGAAAAACCCGCAGCCTACCGGGTTCTCGCGCGAAAATACCGCCCGAAGGATTTCTCCGACCTGATGGTCGGCCAGGAACCGATGGTCCGCACGCTGACCAACGCGTTCGAGACCGGTCGTATCGCGCAGGCCTACATGCTGACCGGCGTTCGCGGCGTCGGCAAGACGACGACCGCCCGCATTCTCGCCCGCGCGCTGAATTACAAGACAGCCGAAATCGACCGCCCGACGATCGACCTTCGCGTGCCCGGCGAGCATTGCCAGGCCATCATGGAGGGCCGGCATGTCGACGTCATCGAGATGGACGCTGCCTCCCATACCGGCATCGACGATATCAGAGAGATCATCGAGCAGGTGCGCTATCGCCCGGTTTCGGCGCGTTATAAAGTCTACATCATCGACGAAGTGCACATGCTCTCGACGCAGGCCTTCAACGGCCTGTTGAAGACGCTCGAGGAGCCGCCGGAGCACGTCAAGTTCATCTTCGCCACGACGGAGATCCGCAAGGTCCCAATCACCGTCCTGTCGCGCTGCCAGCGTTTCGACCTGCGCCGGATCGGCGCCTCCGATCTCGTCGGCCTCTTCACCACCATCCTGGGCAAGGAAGGCGTGGAATTCGAGCCGGATGCGCTCGCCATGATCGCCCGCGCCGCCGAAGGCTCGGCCCGTGACGGCCTGTCGCTGCTCGACCAGGCGATCGCCCATGGCGGCGGTCGCGTCGAGGTGAATGCCGTGCGCGGCATGCTCGGTCTTGCCGACCGCGCGCGCATCGTCGACCTCTTCGAACATGTCGTGAAGGGCGATGCCGCAGCCGCGCTCGCCGAATTTTCCGCGCAATACGAGGCCGGTGCCAGCCCGCCCGTGGTGCTGACGGACCTGGCCGATTTCACCCATCTCGTCACCCGCATGAAATATGTGCCCGATGCTGCCGGCGACCAGTCGCTGAGCGAGGTCGAGCGCGTGCGCGGCGTCGAGTTCGCCAATTCCATCGCGGTCACCGCGCTGTCGCGCATGTGGCAGATGCTCCTGAAGGGCATTCCGGAGACGGAAGCCTCCAGTCGTCCGGCGGGCGCCGCCGAGATGGTCATCATCCGCCTCGCCCACGCCGCCAACCTGCCTTCGCCGGAAGAGGCGGCCCGCCGCCTCGCGGAGCTGTCGGGCGGCGAGGGTGGTGGCAATGGTAGCCGCGCGCCGCAATATGGCGGCAATGGCGGCCAGCCGACGGCGCAAGCCGCGCTTTCCGCCGTCGCGCGCACACCCGAAGCCCCGGTCCAGCGCGTCCAGTCGGGTGGCGGGACGGTGACGATGCTGCGACCCGTGCCGCAGGCCGAGTCCGCATCCCTGCCGGTTGGCCGTATCGAGACTGCCCCGGCCGCGCAGCCGACAGCCGAACCGAAGGTGCCGGTGAAGTCGGTCGCCGATATTGCCGAGCTCTGCACGAAGAACCGTGACATCCGCCTGCGTGCCCTCGTGCGCGCCTTCGTACGGCCGGTCAGCGTCGAGGCCGGGCGTCTGGAGATCGGTCTTGCCAACGATGCGCCGAAATCGCTCGTCAACGACCTGTCGAGCCGGCTGCAGGAATGGACCGGCATCCGCTGGATGGTGATCCTGTCGCGCGAGCCGGGCGGGCCGACCCTGGCCGAGGCCGAGACGATGGCGCAGGAGGCCCGCGTCGCCGATGCGCGCCAGGACCCCGATGTGGCCGCCATCCTGCAGCGCTTTCCGGGCGCCAAGATCATGGACGTGCGCATCAAGGTTCAGGAAACGGAAGACGAGCCGGAGACCGTGGAGGCTGCGGCAGTCGCGGAATCCGCCGAGGGCGACATCCTGCCCGGCGACGATATCGAACACTAGCAGTTCCGGCCGAGATGCGGAGCGGAATTGCGCGAAAACAAACGTTCCAACATCCATTCAGAAAGAGGAGAGACCGATGCGCGACATCATGGGCATGATGGGCAAGGTCAAGGAAATGCAGGCCAAGATGGAGAAGATGCAGGAGGAGATCGCCGCCCTCGAGGTGAACGGCACCTCCGGCGGCGGCCTCGTCTCTGTCACGCTCGACGGCAAGGGCAATCTCAAGGGTCTGAAAATCGATCCTTCGCTCTTCAAGGAAGACGACGTGGAGATCCTCGAGGACCTGATCGTTGCGGCCCACAAGGACGCCAAGGACAAGGCCGAGGCGCAGGCTGCCGAAAAGACCAAGGCGCTGACCGCCGGCCTGCCGATCCCGCCCGGCTTCAAACTGCCGTTCTGATCCTGTAGGCTCGGGTTTTTCGAGGAGGAACCCGATGAGCCTGATGACCCTGCTTGTCTTTGCCGGCGCGCTGATGATGGCGGCCGGTTCGCCCGGCCCGAGCATTGCGGCGCTGGTCGCCCGCGTGCTGTCGCGCGGGGCAAGGGATGTGCTGCCGTTCCTCGCCGCCATGTGGATCGGCGAGGGCATCTGGCTCACCTGCGCCGTGCTGGGGCTCGCCGCGATCGCCGAGACCTTTCATGCCGCCTTCGTCGCCATCAAGTGGCTGGGCGTCGCCTACCTGCTCTATCTCGCCTGGAAGATGTGGTTCGCGCCGACGGAAACCGGCGACAGTGCCCTGCCGGAGGCGCGCTCCGGCGTAAAACTGTTCTTCGCCGGCCTGACCGTGACGCTCGGCAATCCGAAGATCATGATGTTCTACGTCGCGCTCCTGCCGGCGATCATCGATCTCGGCGCCGTCACCCTCGTCGGCTGGGCCGAGCTGGTCGTCACCATGTTCGTCGTGCTCGTCGCGATCGACCTTGCGTGGGTCTTCCTCGCCTCGCGCGCCCGTCTGTTCCTGAAGAGCCCGCGCGCCGTGCGCATCGCCAACCGTCTCAGCGCTGGCACCATGGCCGGTGCCGCGGCGGCCATCGCCACCCGCTGATCACCCGGTGAGGGCCGCGCGCAGCTTGTCGTTGATCGGCGCGGCGAGATAGCGCAGCCGGTCTTCTTCGGAGACGTTCTTGCCGTAGGTGCGCAGCAGCTCCGGCATGGTCACAGGCTCGCCGTCGAAGGGCGTGTAGGTTGTGGCGTCGCCGGCCTGGATCACGCCGTCCTGCAGCACGCGGCAGTAAAAACCCGGCCGACCGGCCTGCATGAAGCGTTTCGCGAAGGCCGGATCGCCCATGCGGGCAGTCAGCGTGTTGCAGGGAATGCGGGTGGATGTCACTTCGAGGAGCACGCTCTCCGTCTCGATCCGGTCGCCGACCGAGACGTTGCGGCTGTCGAGGCCTTCGATGACGAGGTTCTCGCCGAAGCTTCCCGGTTCCAGCGTGCGGCCGAGTTCCTTCGACCACCAGGCAAGGTCGATCCCGCCGAGGCCGTAGACCGCCTGTTCGGGCCCGCCATGGTGTTTCCGGTCGCAGATCGTGTCGCCCAGCAACCCCTCGCGGTCGACGACGACAGCCGCATCGGTCGGTGTCTTGAAAATGCCCGTCTTATAGCTTTTGCCCGGAAGCGGACGGGCAAGACCCGTGCAAACGGCGAGAATTCTGATCAAACGCTGCCTCCAGCAAGGTGGATTCCGTTTCCCCCGGATATGAGCTAGATACCGGCAATGGCAAAACGAGTCACTGGCCCCGAAATCGAAAAACTCATCCAGCTTCTGGCGAAGGTGCCGGGCCTCGGGCCGCGCTCGGCGCGCCGCGCCGCGCTGCATCTCGTCAAGAAGAAGGACCAGCTGCTCGGCCCGCTTGCCGACGCGATGGGCGAGGCGCACCGTAAGGTGCGCATCTGCTCGTGCTGCGGCAATGTCGATACGAGCGATCCCTGCACCGTCTGCACGGATGTACGGCGCGACCATGCGGTCATCATCGTCGTCGAGGACGTGTCCGACCTCTGGGCGCTGGAGCGTGCCGGCGCGATGAACGCGGCGTACCATGTGCTCGGCGGCACGCTCTCGCCGCTCGACGGCGTGGGGCCTGACGATCTCAACATCCGCGGCCTCGTCGATCGCGTGGCGAAGGGCGGCGTGCGCGAGCTGATCATCGCCGTGAACGCCACCGTCGAGGGGCAGACGACGGCGCATTACATCACCGACCAGCTCTCCGGCCTTGAGGTGAAGATCACCCGGCTCGCCCATGGCGTGCCGGTCGGCGGCGAGCTCGATTATCTCGACGAAGGAACCTTGACGGCCGCCTTGCGCGCCCGCACGGCGATCTGAGGAGGCTTCATGCCGATCATCCGCAAAACCATCAAGGGCGTCCTCGGCGCTGCGCTGATCTCGCTTGGCCTTCTGGCACCCGCCGAGGCCGCCTCCAAGGCGGAGGTCGAGAAGACGTTCCGCGCCTGGATCGACAACGACCTCTGGCCGGCGGCGCAAAAGACCGGCGTCAGCGAAAGGACGTTTCGCGCGGCGATGCAGGGCGTGGCGCTCAACTGGGATCTGCCCGACCTCGTGCCGCCCGGCTCCAAGCCGAAGAAGGATCAGGCGCAGAGCCAGGCGGAGTTCTCTTCACCCGGCGCCTATTTCTCCGAAAAGCGCCTGCAGGGGCTGGCGGGAACGGGCAGCCGACTTGCCAAGACCCATGCGGCGACCCTGCGCAGGATCGAGCAGCGCTTCGGCGTGCCGGGCGAGATCGTCGTTGCCGTCTGGGGCCGGGAATCCGGCTTCGGCAGCGCGAAGATCCCTTATTCTGCCGTGGAGGTGCTCGCCACAAAGGCCTTCATGTCGACGCGCAAGGACATGTTCCGCAAGGAGCTGATCGCGGCGCTGCATATCGTCGATGGCGGCGACCGGACCGTCGATCAGCTCAAGGGCTCCTGGGCCGGCGCGCTCGGCCAGCCACAGTTCATGCCGACCAGCTTCCTGCAATATGCCGTCGATTTCGACGGTGACGGCGTGCGCGACATCTGGGGTTCGGTGCCCGACAGCCTTGCATCGATCGCCAACTACCTCGCCAAGAAGGGCTGGCAGGCGGGGCGCGGCTGGGGCTACGAGGTCTCGATCCCGGCGGGCGTTTCCTGCGCGCAGGAGGGACCGGATCTGGCAAAGCCCATCTCCGCCTGGGCATCGAGCGGCATCACCCGCATTTCCGGCAAGGGTTTTCCTTCCGGTGAGGCCAAGGCGTCCGGCATGATGCTGGTTCCGGCCGGAACGCACGGTCCGGAATTCATCGTCACGCCCAATTTCTACGTGCTCAAGGAATACAACAACTCCGACCTCTACGCCCTTTTCATCGGCAATCTTGGTGACCGCATCGCCTATGGCAGCGGGTCGTTCAAGGGGGCGTGGGGCGATGTCGGCAAGATGTTGCGCTCGGATGTGCTCGCCATGCAGAAGGCGCTCGTCGCCAAGGGCTACGATGTCGGCAAGGTCGACGGCCTGCCGGGCTACAAGACCCGCCGCTCGCTCGGCGACTGGCAGGCCAAGAGCGGCCTGACAGCCACCTGCTATCCGGATGCCTCGCTCAAGACGAAGCTGCGGTAAATCCGTGAGGAGGGCCGAGGCCGATCCCGTTCCGTTCGAACGGGATGGCGCTTGGCGTCAATGGATATCCGCCTGCCGTTTGAAGCGCTCATACTCATGCGGCACGATCGTCTGCCGCTCGATCATGCGGTGGACCCGGGGCGGTTCGGCGCCGCTGTGCAGCAGGCGCAGCTTCTCGCCGTTGGCGGCATCGGCATGGGTGCGGCGCTGATTGTGGCGCACATATTCCACCCAGGTCGGCACATGGTAGGTCTCCGTCCAGATCGTCGGGTTCTCGAGATCGCGCATCAGCGCCCACTGGCCGGCGCCGTCGCGGATGCGGATGCGCCGCCGCTCGGTCATCGCCTCCAGGAATTCCGGTATGTCATCTTCCGCGATCTCGTAGTCGATCAGGACGACAATCGGGCCGCTGCGCGGTTTCAGGTCGAGTGGCAGGTCCGGCTCGCTGAAGCGGTTGAGCGGGTCGACATTGAGACTCTGCAATTCGGGGAGCTTGAAGCGAAGGCCGAGCGCCGCGCCGGCGATCATTACCACAGCCGAGGCGAGGAGTGCGGCTTCGGCGCCGTGGGTGTCGGCCGTTGTGCCCCAGATCCAGCTCCCGGCGGCTATGCCGCCGAAGGTGGTCGTCTGATAGAGCGAGAGTGCCCGGGCGACGACCCAACGCGGCGTCGAAAGCTGCACCGTCGTGTTGAAGAGCGAGAGCGCCATGACCCAGGAGGCGCCGGCGATCAGCAGCACGGCCCCTGTCAAAAGCGCGGAGGAACTGACTGCCGAAACGCTGGCGCTGACGGCAAAGCCGGTAAAGGCAAGGCGGGCGATGGTTTCCGTCGTCAGGCGCTCGCGCACTCGCGCGTTCATCAGGGCGCCGCCGATCGCGCCCAGCCCGAAACAGCCGAGCAGGATGCCGTAGGTCAGCGGTCCGCCCGAAACGAGGTCGCGGGCGATCAAGGGCAGGAGCGAGAGGATGGAACTCGTCGCAAGGCCGAAAGCGAAGCCGCGCAGCAGCACCTTGCCGAGGTTCGGCGACATGGATACGTAGCGCAGGCCCGCCGAGATGGCGCGGCCGAAATCCTCGCGCGGCAGGCCGCTCGGCGAGATGTTCGGCTTCCAGCGGAAGAGGGCATAGAGAAGGGCGAAATAGCTGAGCGCATTGGCGGCGAAGGCCGCCGCCGCTCCCGCCGCAGCGACAATCGCGCCGCCGATGGCCGGGCCGACGCTGCGGGTGAGGTTGAAGCCCATGCTGTTGAGCGAGACGGCGGCGGGAAGGTCCTCGCGCGGCACCATGTCGCCGACGGAGGCCTGCCAGGCCGGATTGTTGAGCGCCGTGCCGCAGCCGAGCAGGAAAGTGAAGGTCAAGAGCAGCCAGGGCGTGATGACGCCGTACCACGTACAGAGCGTCAGGCCGATTGCGACGGCGAGCATGAAACACTGGGCCGTCAGCATCAGCTTGCGCCGGTCGAAATTGTCGGCAAGCGCGCCGGCGGCGACGGAGAACAGCATGATCGGCAGCGAGGTCGAGGCCTGCACCAGCGCCACCATGTTGGCCGAGGAGGTGATCGAGGCCATCATCCAGGCTGCACCCACGGACTGGATGAGCCCGCCGAAATTGGAGATCAGGCTCGCCGCCCAGATCACCCGAAAGGTTTCGTTCCTGAAAGGGGCGAGGGAGGATCTCCGGTCTGGCACGGGCAGGCACTCATTCTCGATGCAGCGTTGTCGACAATCTAGTCCATAGGACAAAAGGGGCAAGCCGGTGGCGGCAAAAGCTGTGCGATCAGGCCACCCACAGGCAAGCAGGCCGGCCGACCTTGCAATTGTGACAAACACGGTCTATATCAGCCGCAAATTCTTGATCGTCAGATGAAGAGTGGGCCCGCGAGGACCCGCTCTTTTTTATTGCCCCGATCGAGTGCATGATAACGACTATCCCGGGAGGGCATGTCATGTCCGACACGAGTGAAACAGGAAATGCGGTCATCGAGCCGCGGCTGATCGTCGAGACCGGTCTCGACCGGCGCGTCGCCGACATCATCGAGCCGACCATCGAGCAGATCGGTTACCAGCTGGTGCGCGTACGCCTCTCGGCGCAGAACGGCGCGACGCTGCAGATCATGTGCGAGCGGCCGGACGGCACGATGACGGTAGAGGATTGCGAGAGGGTCTCGATGGCCGTCTCGCCCGTGCTCGACGTTGAGGATCCGATCGACAAGGCGTATCATCTGGAGGTCTCGTCGCCCGGCATCGACCGGCCGATGGTCCGCAAGTCGGATTTTTCGCGTTGGCTCGGCCATCTGCTGAAATGCGAGACGTCGATCCTCGTCGACAGCCGCAAGCGCTTTCGCGGCAAGATCGTCGCGGCTGACGAGAACGGCTTCACCCTGGAGCGGGACCAGCCCGCCGCCGGCGACGAACCGACGGTCGTCATTCCCTTCACGGCGCTTGCCGAGGGCCGGCTGATCCTGACCGACGACCTGATTCGTGATGCGCTGGCAGCCGACAAGAAGGCCAAGGCCGCGCAGGCTGCGAACCAGAACGACGAAGACGGCGACGATTGAGTTTGTGAGTACGTTCCGTCCCGGGGGTGTTTGCCCTCCTTGCGGGCGGGATGGAGAGGACGGAACCGGAGCGGTGCGCCGCTCCACGATGCCGGAGGCCAAGGCCCCGGCCTGACCATGGAGACCTGAGACAATGGCAGTCAGTGCGAACCGGCTTGAGCTTCTGCAGATCGCGGATGCCGTGGCCCGTGAAAAGGTCATCGACCGCGAGATCGTGCTTGCCGCGATGGCCGACGCCATCCAGAAGGCGGCCCGCTCGCGTTACGGCACGGAATCGAACATTCGCGCCGACATCAACTCCAAGACCGGCGAAATCCGCCTCCAGCGCCTGCTGGAAGTCGTCGAGCACGCCGAGGACTATTCGACCCAGATCCCGCTGGAGCTGGCGCGCGACCGCAACCCGGACGCCAAGCTCGGCGATTTCATCGCCGATCCGCTGCCGCCGATGGATTTCGGCCGCATCGCCGCGCAGTCGGCCAAGCAGGTCATCGTGCAGAAGGTGCGCGAAGCCGAGCGTGACCGCCAGTACGACGAATACAAGGACCGCATCGGCGAGATCGTCAACGGCACGGTCAAGCGTGTCGAATACGGCAACGTCATCGTCGACCTCGGCCGCGGCGAAGGCATCATCCGCCGCGATGAGATGATCCCGCGCGAGAACATGCGCTACGGCGACCGTGTCCGCGCCTTCGTCTACGACGTGCGCCGCGAGCAGCGCGGCCCGCAGATCTTCCTGTCGCGCACCCATCCGCAGTTCATGGTGAAGCTCTTCACCATGGAAGTGCCCGAGATCTACGACGGTGTCATCCAGATCAAGTCCGTCGCCCGTGACCCGGGCTCGCGCGCCAAGATCGCCGTCATCTCGAACGATTCGTCGATCGACCCGGTCGGCGCCTGCGTCGGTATGCGCGGCTCGCGCGTTCAGGCCGTCGTCGGCGAACTGCAGGGCGAGAAGATCGACATCATTCCGTGGTCGCAGGATCCGGCCTCCTTCATCGTCAACGCCCTGCAGCCGGCGGAAGTCGCCAAGGTGGTTCTCGACGAGGATGCCGAGCGTATCGAAGTGGTTGTGCCGGATGAGCAGCTCTCGCTCGCCATCGGCCGTCGCGGTCAGAACGTCCGCCTCGCCTCGCAGCTGACCGGCTGGGACATCGACATCCTGACGGAAGCCGAGGAGTCCGAGCGCCGCCAGAAGGAATTCAACGAACGCACCAACCTGTTCATGGATTCGCTCGACGTCGACGAGATGGTCGGCCAGGTTCTGGCTTCCGAAGGCTTTGCCGCCGTCGAGGAGCTGGCCTACGTCGATCTCGACGAAATCGCTTCGATCGACGGTTTCGACGAGGACACGGCCCAGGAAATCCAGACCCGCGCCCGCGAATATCTCGACCGCATCGAGGCCGAGATGGACGCCAAGCGCAAGGAACTCGGCGTTTCCGATGACCTGCGCCAGATCGACGGCATGACGGGCCAGATGCTCGTCGCGCTCGGCGAGGACGGTATCAAGACCATGGAAGACTTCGCCGGCTGCGCTGCCGACGACCTCGTCGGCTGGTCGGAACGCAAGGATGGCGAGACGAAGAAGTTCGAGGGTCTGTTCTCGAAGTTCGAACTCTCGCGCGCCGAAGCCGAAGCCATGATCGTCCAGGCGCGCCTCGCGGCCGGCTGGATCACGGAAGAGGATCTCGCCAAGGAAGAGCCGGTCGTCGAGGGCGGCGAACAGGACGCCTGATCGGCGTCCTCCAGAGTTGGACATGTCGCCCGCTGACTTGCACAGCGGTTTGCGTTGACGGAAACGGAAACCTATATGGGCAAGAAGGACGAGGATGGCGTGAACGACCGCATGTGCATCGTGACGCGCGAAAAGGGCGAGGCGGACGACCTGATCCGCTTCGTTGCAGGTCCCGACGGCAGCGTCGTGCCGGACCTGAAGCGTCAACTTCCCGGGCGCGGATGCTGGGTGAAGGCGGAACGGGCGATTGTCGACAAGGCGGTCGCCAGGAAGCTTTTCGGGCGTGCGCTGAAGACGGAAGCCAAGGCCGGGCCGGAACTCGGCGCCGAGGTGGACCGGCTTATCGCCGCCCAGCTCGGCGGCATGATGAACATGGCGCGCAAGGCGGGCCAGTTCATCACCGGCTCCTCGAAGGTCGACCAGGCGGTGCGCGCATCGGCTGCACTTGCCGTCTTCCATGCGACGGACGCGGCGGCCGATGGTGTGCGGAAAATAGACCAGGCGCGGAAGGCTGCGAGCTTTCTGACGGACGACGAAACGGAAATACCCTCCTTCAAGCTCTTTTCGGAGAGCGAATTGGAGGGCCTTTTGGGAAGTAATGCTTTTATCCATGCCGCAGCGCTTGCAGGGCAGGCGGGTGAGGGTGTAGTGAAGCGCGCAATCATGCTCGAGAAATACCGGGGCGACAGCCAAATGATGGCACAGGGTGGCGCTCGCCAGACAAACCAATGACGCGGTTACCGGCATTCGGCCGGCCGAAATCGCATTGGATGAACACATTTGAACGACAGGGCCAGGTGATACGCATCCGGCTCTGATCTTAGGAACGGAACGGAATGACCGACAACGAAGACGACAAGACGATCAATGTGGCTGGCAAGAAGACCCTTAGCCTGAAGCCCTCGGGGGTTCAGCAGGGAACCGTGCGCCAGGACATGGGTCGTGGCCGCACCAAGGCCGTCGTGGTCGAGACCCGCACGAAGCGCCACTTCAGCCGCCCGGGTGAAGAGCGCCAGGCATCGACGCCCGTCGCGCCCGTGCAGCGCCAGCCGGAGCCGCAGCAGACGCGTCCCGCGCCGCAGCCTTCGCGCCCCGTACACCAGCAGCCCTCCCGCCCGGTCGAACAGAACCGTCCGCGCGGCGTTGTGCTGAACCAGCTTTCGCCTGACGAAGTCGAGGCCCGTCGCCGCGCGCTTGCAGAAGCGCAGATCCGCGACGCCGCCGAAGCCCGCCAGCGCGCCGAGGACGAAGCCCGTCGCAAGGTTGAGGACGAAGCTCGCCGCGTTGCGGAGGAAGAAGCACGCCTCGTCCGCGAGAAGGAAGAAGCCGAGCGCCGTGCCGCTGAGGCCGCCGCACCCGCACCCGTCGTGGAAGAGGTCGTCGCGCAGCCGGTCGCAAGGCCCGCTCCGGCGGCTGCCGAAGCCCGCCCGCAGCCCGGCCGCACGCCCGCTCCGGCTTCCACGCCGGTTGCCGGTCGTGGCCGCCATGAAGCCGAAGATGAAGGCGACAAGCGCCCGCGCGGTGGCGCGCCTGTCAACCGCGGCGCCGTCAAGCGCCCGGAACCGGCCAAGGCTCCGGCCCGCCCGAAGGCCGATGACGGCCGTCGCCAGGGCAAGCTGACGCTGACGACGGCATCGAGCGACGAGGATGGCGCACAGCGCGGTCGCTCGCTCTCGGCCATGCGCCGCCGCCAGGAGAAGTTCAAGCGCTCCATGATGCAGGAGACGCGCGAAAAGGTCATGCGCGAAGTCATCCTGCCGGAGACGATCACCATTCAGGAACTGTCGCAGCGCATGTCCGAACGTGCCGTCGACGTCATCAAGTACCTGATGAAGGAAGGGCAGATGATGAAGCCCGGCGATCTGATCGACGCCGACCTTGCTGAAATCATCGCCGGCGAATTCGGCCACACCGTCAAGCGCGTTTCGGAATCCGACGTCGAAGAAGGCATCTTCAACGTTTCCGACGATGCTGGCGATCTGGAATCGCGCCCACCGATCGTGACCATCATGGGCCACGTCGACCACGGCAAGACCTCGCTGCTCGACGCCATCCGGCATGCAAACGTGGTTGCTGGCGAAGCCGGCGGCATCACGCAGCATATCGGCGCCTACCAGGTCGAGCACAACGGCCACAAGATCACCTTCATCGACACCCCCGGTCACGCGGCGTTCACCGCCATGCGTGCCCGTGGTGCGCAGGCGACGGACATTGCGATCCTCGTGGTCGCGGCCGACGACAGCGTGATGCCGCAGACGATCGAGTCCATCAATCACGCCAAGGCGGCGGGTGTTCCGATCATCGTGGCGATCAACAAGATCGACAAGCACGAAGCCGATCCGCAGAAGGTGCGCAACCAGCTCCTCCAGCACGAGGTCTTTGTCGAATCCATGGGCGGTGAAACGCTCGATGTGGAAGTTTCGGCCAAGAACCGGCTGAACCTGGACAAGCTGCTCGAGGCCGTCCTGCTGCAGGCCGAAATTCTCGACCTTAAGGCGAACCCGAACCGCACGGCAGAGGGCGTCGTCGTCGAAGCCCAGCTCGATCGTGGTCGCGGCGCCGTTGCCACCGTTCTCGTGCAGACCGGCACGCTGCGCCCGGGCCAGATCGTCGTTGCCGGCGACCAGTGGGGCCGCGTACGCGCCCTCGTCAACGACAAGGGCGAACACGTCAAGGAAGCCGGCCCGTCCATGCCGGTCGAAGTGCTCGGCCTTTCGGGTACCCCGGCTGCCGGCGACAAGTTCGCCGTGGTCGAGAACGAAGCCCGCGCCCGCGAGATCTCGGAATACCGCCAGCGCCTCGCCCGCGAAAAGCAGGTGGCACGCCAGGCCGGTTCGCGTGGCTCGCTCGAGCAGATGATGAGCCAGCTGCAGAACACCGGCCTCAAGGAGTTCCCGCTGCTCATCAAGGGTGACGTGCAGGGCTCGATCGAAGCCATTGCCGGCGCGCTGGAAAAGCTCGGCACGGACGAAGTCCGCGCCCGTATCGTTCATTCCGGTGCCGGTGGCATCACGGAATCCGATATCTCGCTTGCCGAAGCTTCGAACGCCGCCATCATCGGCTTCAACGTCCGTGCCAATGCACAGGCCCGTACGGCTGCCGAGCGGGCCGGTCTCGAAATCCGCTACTACAACATCATCTACGATCTGGTGGATGACGTGAAGGCAGCGATGTCGGGCCTGCTTTCGCCGGAACGTCGCGAAACCTTCCTCGGCAATGCCGAAATCCTCGAGGTGTTCAACATCACGAAGGTCGGCAAGGTCGCGGGTTGCCGCGTCATCGAAGGCAAGGTCGAGCGTGGCGCCGGTGTCCGTCTGGTGCGCGACAACGTCGTCATCCACGAAGGCAAGCTCAAGACGCTCAAGCGCTTCAAGGACGAAGTCGCCGAAGTGCCGATGGGCCAGGAGTGCGGCATGGCCTTCGAGAACTACGAAGACATCCGCGCCGGCGACACGATCGAGTGCTTCCGCGTGGAGCACATCACCCGCACGCTGTAAGCGTCCGGCGAATAGACCATCGTGCGAGCGCCGGACCGTTTCGGCGCTCGCATTTTTTTGAAGGTGACGACCATGACCAGAGCAACATCCTCGGCGCCGTCGCAACGCATGCTGCGCGTAGGCGAGCAGGTGCGCGCGGCGATCACCCAGGTCCTCCAGCGCGGTGAAGTGCGCGACCCGCTTCTCGAAAAGACCGTGATCTCGATTTCGGAAGTGCGCATGTCGCCCGATCTCAAACACGCGACGGCCTATGTCACGCCGCTCGGCGTGAAGGACCATGAGGCGGTGATCGACGCGCTGAACCGCAATTCGAAGTTCATTCGCGGCCGCCTCGGCCCGCAGCTTCGCCAGATGAAGTACATGCCGGACGTTCGTTTCCGTGACGATACGAGCTTCGACAACTACAAGAAGATCGACGATCTCCTGCGTTCGCCGGAAGTCGCTCGCGATCTTTCGGCCGAAGACGGCGACGACGACAAGTAATCCAGGTAGAATATGTCCAGACCCCGCAAACCCAAGGGCCGGCCGGTTTCCGGCTGGCTCATCCTCGATAAGCCGTTCGATTTCGGCTCCACCGAAGCCGTCGCCAAGATCAAATGGCTGCTCAAGGCCCAGAAGGCCGGCCATGCCGGTACGCTCGATCCGCTGGCCTCCGGCATGCTGCCGATCGCGCTCGGCGATGCGACCAAGACCGTGCCCTATGTGATGGACGGCCGCAAGATCTACGAATTCACGGTGACCTGGGGCGAAGAACGCACGACGGATGACCTTGAGGGCGAGGTAACGCAGAGTTCCGAAAAGCGGCCTGCCGCCGAGGCGATCCGGGCGATCCTCGGCGAGTATACCGGCGTCATCCAGCAGATCCCGCCGCAGTTCTCCGCCATCAAGATCGCAGGCGAACGCGCCTACGATCTTGCCCGCGAAGGCGAGATTGTCGAAATCCCCTCGCGCGAGGTGGAGATCCACCGCCTGACGCTGATCGGCTGCCCGGATGAGAACACGGCCGAATTCGAGGTGGAATGCGGCAAGGGCACCTACGTGCGTGCGCTCGCCCGTGATTTTGGCCGCCAGCTCGGCTGCTTCGGTCATATCTCGGCCTTGCGCCGCACCTTCGTCGCGCCTTTCGGCGAGGACAGCATGGTGCCGCTCGCCGACCTGACGGCACTCGAGGAGATCGCCGACGAGGCCGAACGGCTGGCGGCACTTGATGCCTTCCTGATCGACACGGGCGAAGCGCTTTCCAGCCTGCCGCAGATCGTCATCAACGACGACCAGGCGCACCGCCTGCGTATGGGCAATCCGATCATCCTGCGCGGCCGGGATGCCCCGGTTTCTGCTGATGAAGCCTATGCCACGGCCCGTGGCAAGCTGGTCGCGATCGGCGAGATCGGTGGCGGCGAGTTCCGGCCGAAGCGCGTCTTCGGCGGCTGAACAAGGTCGGCGGAACCAATCGCCGCCGACTTGATTTCACCACAAGCTATGGGCTTTATGGGCCGGCGAGGTTCGTTCGAGGGCGGGCCGGGCGGTGCTTTGCCGTTCCGGCTGCCTGCGGGCGAGGGGTGAAAGGGCTGGCCGTTGACGATTGCGCCGACTGACAGAACGGTATCCGCCGAGGATACGGTGGAGGGCGCTGGCCCTGCCGAAAGCCGCCGGCGTATGCACCATCCCGTCGCATTCTATCTCGTCTGCCTCATCCTCGTCGTCGTCATTCCCGCCTTCCTGTTCTCCATCGTCGTGCTGAAGCGCACCACCGAGGCGCAGGAGCGCATCTTCGAATCGCTGCTGCGCACTTCGACAAGCGCCGTCAATCGCGCCGTCGAGCGTGAAATCACGGGCATGTTCTCGACGCTCAATTTCCTGTCCACGTCGGAAAGTCTGCCGAAGGGCGATTATGCCACCCTGCATGCCCAGGCAAGCAAGACGCTGCAGGGTACGGACATCTATTTCCTCGTCATCGATCAGGCGATGAAGCAGCGCCTCAACACGCGCGTTCCCTACGGCATGCCGCTCAATGTCGCCTCGGAGCCGGTTTCGGCACGCCTGGCGCTGTCGCGGGGCGAGCGTATGGTTTCCGACCTGTTCTTCGGCCGCACCGCGCAGCAATGGGTGTTCAACGTCTATATGCCGGTGCGGCTTGCCAATGGTGAGCCGGTCCTGCTGACGCTGACAAAGAATGCCGATGCGCTGCGGCGCGCTGTCAATCCGGATGTGCTTTCGCCCGGCTGGAATGCGGCGGTGCTGGATTCCGCCGGCACAGTCATCGCATCGACCGATGAGAAACAGAAAACCGGCCAACCCTTCTTCCTGCGTGTCGTGCCGTCGCTGCGCCTCGGCGTCAGCACCATGAAGGGGGACGGTGTGGACTATCAGGTCGTCACTGAATTCTCCTCGCTTGCCGGCTGGCGCATGATCGCCTGGGCGAAGTCGTCGGATGTGCAGGCGCCCGCCGTCTCTTCCTTCCTCTGGCTGACGATCGGCGGGGCTGTCTTTGCCGCACTCGCCGCCATCAGCGCCGTCGGCATCGCCCGCGTACTGTCGCGCGACGTGCGGCTGCTCGCGCATGACGCGCGCCGGCTCGGCCAGGGAGAGCGGGTCGCTCCGCGCCCCTATGCCATTTCCGAGTTGGAGACCGTCTCCCGCGCGCTTGCCGAGGCTGCGGATGCACGGGTGAAATCGGAAAACGAGGTGCGCTTCCTGATGCGGGAGGTGGCGCACCGCTCCAAGAACCAGCTCACCGTTATCCAGGCGATGCTCAACCAGTCGGCGGCGAGCGCGGAAAATGCCAGCGATTTCGCCGAAACGTTCCGCAAGCGCGTGGCCGGTCTTGCCCGCTCGACAGACCTGATGATCGCCAATGCCACACAGGGCGTGAACCTGATGGAACTGGCGAAAAATCAGCTGAAGCCTTTCACGCCTGCGGATGCGGAGCGTGTGTGCATCACCGGCCCCGCCGTGCTCCTCGATCCTCAGGCCTCGCAGACGCTGGGCATGGCCCTGCACGAACTGTCGACCAATGCCACGAAGTATGGTGCGCTCGCCAACGAAACGGGGATCGTGTCGCTGAGCTGGGTAGCGAGCGGCGAGGACCTGAACCTCGTCTGGCGCGAGAGCCAGGCGGCGATCGACAAGGACGCCATTGCCGCAAGCCGCAAGGGTTTCGGCAGCGTCGTGCTGGAGCGCATGCTCGGCATGGCGCTCGATGCGAAGCTCGATTTCGCCGTGCATGACGACGGTATCGAATGGCGGGTGAGGATCCCGCTTGCGCGGCTGCGTGACGAGGACGTTCACCAGCAGCAGGGTGCAGCGCAATGAGGAACCCTGTCCTTTTCAGACACATCGACCACAGGTGTTTTTCATGACGTCATTTCTGCACGGAGGCGCCGTCGCGGCGTTCCTTGCCCTTTCGGCTTCTCCGGCCTTCGCCGCCTATGGTCAGTGCTCGGTCGACGACCCGACCGGCACGCCGCTCAATGTGCGCTCGGCTCCGAACGGTGCGATCCTGACGACGCTTGTCAACGGTACGCAGGTCGAGATCGTCGACGAGATGAAGATCGGTGCTAAGCACTGGCTTTTCGTCGCGCGGCAAGGCGAACGGCTCGGCTGGGTGTTCGGCGCCTATATCGAATGCAAGCAGCCCGGCGACGCACGCGAGGCCGCACCCAGTCAACCGGCCGAGCAGCGCTGAGAGGCGTTGATGACGGCTCTTTCCTTTCATGAGGGAATGGTTTATAGGCACCGCCAGCAATGCGGGGCCTTCCCCGCTTGCCTTCACGGCCATCGCTGGACGACATCCCGGCTTTTGGCGACCTTTGTTCCCATTCATGAAAGGACATACGATGTCGATCACTGCTGAGCGCAAGGCTGCGCTGATCAAGGAATACGCTACCGTCGAAGGCGATACCGGTTCTCCGGAAGTCCAGGTTGCGATCCTGACCGAGCGTATCAACAACCTGACGGAACACTTCAAGGGCCATAAGAAGGACAACCACTCCCGTCGTGGCCTTCTGACCATGGTTTCCAGCCGCCGCTCGCTTCTTGACTACCTCAAGAAGAAGGACGATGCCCGTTACAGCAAGCTGATTGCTGCCCTCGGTATTCGCCGCTAAGCAATTTCGGCGGGCGTTCTTCGTGAGCGCCCGCCGCTTTCTTTTGCGGAGCAGACGCTTCGCCAGACCGTTCCCCCTGTGCCGGTTGCGACCGCCTCGTGAAACGGAATTCTCCAGCAGGCCGGATGGGCCGGTCCTGCGGAACCAACCGATGACCTGTCATGGGGCAGGATTGCAGGATGCTTCAGGCGCGCGCCTGTCGTCGGCCGGGCTCAAAGAGCCTTCGCCCGCAGAGTTCGCGAGCCACCACCCGGAAGCCTCCCGTTGTCTTGCCCATGATGCGTCATGAAAGCGGATAGACCACCTGCGCCTTTTCGGGCGGCGGTGCGCGTATCTGCCAAGAAGGACAAGACATGTTCGATACCCATACGGTTGAAATCGAATGGGCGGGCCGTCCGCTCAAGCTGGAAACCGGCAAGATCGCCCGTCAGGCTGATGGCGCGGTTCTCGCGACCTACGGCGAAACCGTCGTTCTCGCCACCGTCGTTTCCGCCAAGGCGCCGAAGCCGGGCCAGGATTTCTTCCCGCTGACCGTCAACTACCAGGAAAAGACCTACGCCGCCGGCAAGATCCCGGGTGGCTACTTCAAGCGCGAAGGCCGTCCGTCGGAAAAGGAAACGCTGGTTTCCCGCCTGATCGACCGTCCGATCCGCCCGCTCTTCCCGGAAGGCTACAAGAACGACACGCAGGTCGTCGTGACGGTCGTCCAGCATGACCTCGAAAACGATCCCGACGTCCTGTCGATGGTTGCCGCTTCCGCAGCGCTCACGATCTCCGGCGTTCCCTTCATGGGCCCGGTCGGCGGCGCGCGCGTCGGCTACATCAACGGCGAATACGTCCTGAACCCGCATCTCGACGAGATGGACGAGTCCGTTCTCGACCTCGTCGTCGCCGGCACGCAGGACGCCGTCCTGATGGTCGAATCCGAAGCCAAGGAACTGAACGAAGACGTCATGCTCGGCGCCGTCATGTTCGGCCACAAGGGCTTCCAGCCGGTCATCGACGCGATCATCAAGCTCGCTGAAGTGGCTGCCAAGGAACCCCGCGACTTCACCCCGGAAGATCATTCCGCGCTCGAAGCCGAAATGCTGGGCCTCGCCGAAACCGAACTGCGCGCCGCCTACAAGATCACCCAGAAGGCCGACCGCTACGCCGCCGTCGACGCCGTCAAGGCGAAGGTGAAGGCCCACTTCTTCCCGGAAGGCGTCGAGCCGAAGTATACGGCCGAAGTCATCGGTGCCGTCTTCAAGCACCTCCAGGCCAAGATCGTCCGTTGGAACATCCTCGACACCAAGAGCCGCATCGACGGCCGCGACCTCGACACCGTTCGCGCCATCGTCTCGGAAGTCGGCATCCTGCCGCGCACGCACGGTTCGGCGCTCTTCACCCGCGGTGAAACCCAGGCCGTCGTCGTTGCGACGCTGGGCACCGGCGAAGACGAGCAGTATGTCGACAGCCTGACCGGCATGTACAAGGAACGCTTCCTGCTGCACTACAACTTCCCGCCCTACTCGGTCGGTGAAACGGGCCGCATGGGCTCCCCGGGCCGCCGCGAAATCGGCCACGGCAAGCTCGCCTGGCGCGCCATCCGCCCGATGCTGCCGACGGCGGAACAGTTCCCCTACACGCTACGCGTCGTCTCCGAGATCACCGAGTCGAACGGCTCGTCCTCGATGGCAACGGTCTGCGGCACCTCGCTCGCACTGATGGACGCCGGCGTTCCGCTGGCAAAGCCGGTTGCCGGCATCGCCATGGGCCTGATCCTCGAAGGCGATCGTTTCGCCGTTCTCTCCGACATCCTCGGTGACGAAGACCACCTCGGCGACATGGACTTCAAGGTCGCCGGCACCGCCGACGGCATCACCTCGCTGCAGATGGACATCAAGATCGCCGGCATCACCGAAGAGATCATGAAGGTCGCGCTCAGCCAGGCGCAGGGCGGCCGCAAGCACATCCTCGGCGAAATGGCCAATGCCATCTCCGAAGGCCGCTCGCAGCTCGGCGAATTCGCACCGCGCATCGAAGTCATGAACATCCCGGTCGACAAGATCCGTGAAGTCATCGGCACGGGCGGCAAGGTCATCCGCGAAATCGTCGAGAAGACCGGCGCCAAGATCAACATCGAAGACGACGGCACGATCAAGATCGCATCGTCCTCCGGCAAGGAGATCGAAGCGGCCCGCAAGTGGATCCACTCGATTGTCGCGGAACCGGAAGTCGGCATGATCTACGAAGGCACGGTCGTGAAGACCGCCGACTTCGGCGCCTTCGTCAACTTCTTCGGCCCGCGCGACGGCCTCGTGCACATCTCGCAGCTCGCCCAGGAGCGCGTTGCCAAGACCTCCGACGTCGTCAAGGAAGGCGACAAGGTCTGGGTCAAGCTGATGGGCTTCGACGAGCGCGGCAAGGTTCGCCTCTCCATGAAGGTTGTCGACCAGGCGACCGGCAAGGAAGTCGCTGCCGACAAGAAGGGCGACGGCGAAGCCGCCGAGTAATCGGACCTTCTACCTTTAGAAGGGGCGCGGAGCGGAATGTTCCGCGCCCCTTTCCTTTGACAGACCCATTAGTTTCGCAATTCAGAACGCAAACCGCCTTGAGCCTTGCTGGAATTGCTCGACCGCCGAAAGCCCGCCATGACCCGCGAAGCCCTCAAGACCCTGTTTCACCCCTTTGCCGCCGGCACGCTTGCCATGCCGGAAGAGGGCGAACGCTATCTCTTTCTCGGCGCTGAAGCCGGTCAGCGCCCGCCGGAAGGTTTTGCCGCGACACTGGAAGCCGTGCAGCCGCAACGGGCGCTCCACCGCGGGCTGGAGGCTGTGCGCGTGCCGGTCAAGCCGGTCATCGAGGGCGAGGACTTCGACGGCGCGCTCATCCTGATCAACAAGCACAAGGGCGAGAACGAGAACCGCATCGCCGAGGCGCTGCGCCGGGTGCGCACAGGCGGCCTCATCGTCGTTGCCGGCAGCAAGGAAGACGGCGTGCAGTCGATGCGCAAGCGTCTCGACCAGCTCGGCCTTTCCGGCGACTACATGCCGAAGTACCATGGCCTTGCCATCTGGTTCGCCCGTCCGGAAGACCCGTCCGAGGCCATTTCCAAGCTCGCCGCCAAGCCGGTGCGCATCGTCGGCCGTTTCACTGCGGCGCCGGGCATGTTCTCGCATGACCGGATCGACGAGGGTTCGGAACTGCTCGCGACCCGTATCCCGGAAGACTTCCACGGCCACGCCGCCGATTTCGGTGCGGGCTGGGGCTATCTCTCCGTCATGTTCGGCGGTCGCGCGCCGCAAGTGAAGGGCATCGACCTCTTCGAGGCGCACTACGAGGCGCTGGAAGCCGCCAAGGAAAACATGGCGGAGAACTGCCCGAACATTCCCGCCCGCTACTACTGGTTCGACCTGACGGCCGAGACGCCGCGCGACCACTACGACCTCATCGTCATGAACCCGCCCTTCCACGAAGGCCATGCCGCCGATCACTCGCTCGGCGCCGGCATGATCCGCATGGCGGCAAAATCGCTGAAGGCCGGCGGACGCCTGCTGATGGTCGCCAACCGCGGCCTGCCCTACGAGCCCGTGCTGAAGGAAGCCTTCAAGGAGAGCGGTGAAGTCTGCCGCAACGCCCGCTTCAAGGTTCTCTGGGGCAAGCGCTGAACCCTACAAGGGAAGCGCGAAAGTCTGTTTGATCGTCTCGCTCGGCACGTCCGTCTTGACGGTTTGGATGCCGTTCCTGCGGGTGAGATGGGTCGACTGGAAGCGGCGATAGTCTTCCAGATCCGAGACGACGACGCGCAGCAGCGCGTCGCTCTCGCCGAGCATGATGTAATACGGCCCCTCACTGATCAAAACCCATTGGCCCATTCTCTGCGTCCGATCGACATGACGCGCCATGGCTGGCTTTCGAGCCGCCGCCAGGCATCGCAGCAATGATCGACGATGTCGTCGTATGATTTGAACACGCGGTTTGATAACCAGTTGTCGCGCATGAAATGCCAGAGGTTTTCGACCGGGTTCAGCTCCGGCGATTTCGGCGGGAGTGGCAGAATGGTGATGTTTTCGGGCACGACGAGATTGTTGGACATGTGCCAGCCTGCCTGATCCATGATGAGGATAGCGTGCGCGTCGGCATCGACGTGTCGGGCGATTTCGGCCAGATGCTGGGTCATGGCGTAGGTGTCGCACCATGGCATGACCAGCGCCGCCGCCTTGCCGAGCTTGGGGCAGATTGCGCCGAAGATGTAGGCCGACCTTGTGCGCTGATCGTGCGGTGCTGAAGGCCGTGTTCCTCGCCTGGCCCATCGGCGGGTGATCTTGTTCTTTTGCCCGATACGGGCCTCATCCTGAAACCAAATCTCTATGCGTTTTCCTCGGGCCGCTCCAGCGGCAATCTCTGCCACTGCGGCAGGGAAGCTTTTTTAAAACCCTCAATGGCTTGAGGGTCTTGCGCGTGATGTTTGGGCCGAACAGCGAGCTTGCGATAGCCCATGGCCCGGACTTCGCGGCTGAGCGTCTGCTCGCTCACCGAAACGCGAAACTCCTCCCACAGCCATTGCGCCAGATCGCACAGACGCCAGCGAACGACGCCGTCGAGAT